>NZ_BMFV01000040.1 GCF_014639255.1 Pullulanibacillus pueri | reverse complement strand
AGGAGTCTCGCGTCTTCCGCTCCAATCCACTTGATACTGACGAAGCATTTTGGTAAAAAAGCTTTTAAATGCCCAACTGAATGAGGACCGGGCATGCATTTCGCCCGGTTTTTCTTATAACGTCAGAATGTGAAAACAAGTTGTTTGAGTCATTGATAACATAATTTCGCTAGCGCTAGGTCATCCTAAGATTAAGCTTTATAAATGGAGGGATACCAATGCGCAAGTGGTTTTCAATACTAACTATTTTTGTTGTGACATTGGTCCTTGTGCCCCAGTTTGCGTCTGCGAAGGATTGGTATTTTAAACCGAGTAAAAATAATCAGCCGGCAACAACGGAACCTGAGTATGATGCGTTGTTAAAAAAATATCATGGGGTTTGGATCGGTGACACGACATCAAAAGATATTTACTTAACCTTTGATTGTGGATATGAAAACGGCTATACGAAGAAAATTTTAGATGTCTTGAAAGAGAAAAAGGTTCCTGCTGCCTTTTTTGTCACAGGCCACTATATCACCGATCAATCCGAGCTGATTCAACGGATGGTAAAAGAAGGCCATATCATTGGGAATCATTCTTGGGGACACCCAGATTTGTCAAAAATAAGTGATGAAAAATATAAAATCGAGCTGGAAAAATTAAAACAAGCCTATACCGAAATCACAGGAAGAACCGATATGAAATATCTTAGACCTCCACGTGGCACTTTTAGTGAACGTTCATTAAAGTTAGGGGAGGAACAAGGCTATACGAGTGTTTTTTGGTCCTTTGCTTATATGGACTGGATGAGAGATGAGCACAAGGGTGCCGATTATGCTTACAATAGTATTATGAAACGCATTCATCCGGGAGCCATTGTTCTTTTACATTCCGTATCCCGCGATAATGCCGAGGCTTTAGGTAAAGTCATCGATGATCTCAAAAAACAAGGCTATACTTTCCGCAGCCTTGATTATCTCATGGCACATAAAGCCGCACCATCCTTTGTCTGGTAAAGCTCAAAGAGGAAAACCACAGGAATTAAACTGTGGTTTTTTTATTTTACAAGAACCTACATATGAGATTGAAGTGAGTGAAGAGCATAACTCTCAAAAGTGATGATCGGGCTCTTGAGAGGATGGATAGACCGATTCGCGAAAAGAGGAGTATGGCGCACAAAAGAAGCCCGCCATTTTCAAAAGGTGCACGAAACGAGGCCGCAACTAACAAAAGAGATGTGCTTACGTACAAAATAAGGGTGTGGCTCACAAAAAGAACCCCCAGCCTCTATTTGTCCACAGGATGTGGAAAGAGGACTTAATGGAAAATTCAATGCTACTCCAGAGGCGTCTTTCCCCAGCTTTCATTACTTCCTCAGAAAATACCCACAATGTTATCCACATAACTAACACCTCTACGGCAATTATCAACAAGGTTATCCACTTTATTCACAGACCTTATATCAGCAGAAAAAATAAAGAATCACGTTTTTCACACTCTGGGCGTTTGTGCATATGATGTGGGTACTAGAGGTGGTGAAAATATGGAGAAAAGTATCAGCACATATAAAATGACTCAGTCAGAAAGCGTGGAGCAACAGCTTTGGAAGAAAAGTGTCCGTAGAAATCGAGCGTTTAAAGCTTTAACGATCGCGTCACCGATTCTTTTACTTATTATTTGGGAGATTTTATCACGAACGGCAATGATTGATCCGCGCTTTTTTCCACCCCCAAGCCTTATCATTTTAGAATTTTTTCATCTAGGTGCGACGGGGCAATTATTCCATCATGTGGGTATTAGCTTATACAGGATTGTTGGCGGGTTCTTTTTAGGGGTTATTCCTGCAATCATTATCGGACTTTTGATGGGAATGTATTTACCTGTACGCTATACATTACAGCCCTTAGTTATGGCGCTGATGCCCATTCCAACACTTGCTTTGATGCCTATTATCATCATCGTTTTTGGGATCAACGATATTTCTAAGATGGTGACGATCGCTGGGTCTGTCTTTTTCCCTGTCCTTATCAATACCGTTGCAGGGGTGACGAATATCGATCGGATTTATCTCGATATTGCTAAGAATTATGGTGCGAAATCCAAGGATTATTTTTTCAAAATCGCGCTTCCGGGTGCCTTACCTATGATGATGGAAGGGATTCAAATGGGGCAGGCCATTGCGCTACTCACGATTGTTGCCGCCGAAATGATTGGAGCTAACTCCGGTATCGGTTATCTCATTTGGACGAAATATAAAACCTTTGTACTCAAGGATATGTACGTTGGCCTCGTCCTCATTTCGTTCTTTGGCTATTTCTTCTCGCTACTATTACGAGGATTGCAGAGAAAGCTGATTCCATGGCAAAAGTCATAAAACATGAGCCTAGGGAGGTAACCATAGATGACGGAATCCAAAATTAAGGTGGATCATCTCACGAAAGTTTTCTTTAAAAAGCATTCCAGCGTGGCAGCGATTAAGGACATCTCTCTGGATATAAAGGAAGGCGAGTTTGTCTGTTTGTTAGGCCCGAGTGGTTGTGGGAAAACAACGCTGCTAAGAATCTTGGCGGGATTGGAAAAACCGAGTACAGGTGAGTATACGATCGCTCCTGGAAAGGAAAATAAACCCCTGCAATCTATGATCTTTCAGGAACAAGGGGTTATCCCTTGGATGACGGTTGAAAATAATGTTTCCTTTGGTTTGCGCATGCGCCATGCACCTAAAGATGAGCTAAAGGAGAGGACAGAATACTATCTCGATAAGGTGGGCTTAACTGAATTTCGCCACCTCTATCCTTCCGAGATTTCTGGTGGGATGAAGCAAAGAGTCAGTATTGCTCGTGCTTTTGCTAATGATCCTGAAATTTTACTTATGGATGAACCGTTCGCGGCGCTTGACGAACAGAACAAGTTTATTCTTCAAGAGGAGTTATTAAGCATTTGGGAGGAAACCCATAAGACAGTGGTGTTTATCACGCATAGTATTGATGAGGCGCTGTTACTTAGTGATCGCATATTTCTGATGAGCGCCCAACCTGGCACCATTACTCGAGAGAAAAAGATTGATTTACCACGGCCAAGGAATATTGAAATGGTTCGCTCTAATCCAAAAATGGGGGAAGAATTCGTCGATATTTGGCAGCATCTACAAGAAGCGGTTTTAGAAAAACGCCATTAATTCTTACGGCATTTTAACTATATTTTATAGGAGGGGGAAGTTATTCATGTTTAAGAAATTGGGGATTATGCTGCTCATGATTCCTCTGTTTGCCTTTACACTTTTAGGGTGTGAGCCAAATGCGGCCAAACAGTCGGGCAGTGAGGTGAAAGGGAATCCTGATGCTCAACCGATCGATGGAAATCTAACACCACTAAAGAAAGAAGTCACCGTAAAAATTGCCGAGGATGGTTCTTCGTCAGGCGCAGGGTTTTATGTGGCCAAGGAGAAAGGCTATTTCAAGGATTATAATATTAATGTTAAATTTGTGAAATTCTCGAATAGTGACGAGATGCTCCCAGCACTTGCGTCAGGACAAATTGATGTTGCCGGTGGTATTTCATCTGCCTCATTTTTTAACTCGATTGCACAAGGGATTGATGTTAAAATGATCGCAGACAAAGGACATAACATCAAAGGGAGTTCCTATTTCTCCTTTGTGGTTCGTAAGGATTTACAAGACAAAATTAAGAGCTACAAAGATTTAAAAGGAAAGAAAATTGCCGTCTCCACTAAAAATGGTGTGGATGATTACATGTTCCAACAAATGCTTGATCATGCAGGCTTAAAGAGAAGCGACGTTAAGTTCGTCCTGATGTCTGACTTTGGCAATATGATTGCTGGTTTAAAAAGTGGCTCTTTAGATGCAGCCCTACAAATTGAACCGTTAATTACACAAGGAAGCGCACAAGGCGTGAGTGAGCGCTTAGGGGATGCCACTGATTTTGCTCCAGATGATCAAATTGCTATGGTCTTAGGCTCTCCAGACTTTGTTTCTAAAGAAGACGATGTGGCTTTACGCTTCATGGTGGCTTATTTAAAAGGTGTTAGAGCTTATAATGATGCTTTTGTGAAAGATAAGGGCGGTAAGGATCAAATCATAGATATCATGACGAAATACACCTCTCTCGATGATAAAAAGGTCTGGCAAAAGGTCGGTGTCCCAGGACTCGATCCTAATGGCAAAATGAATGTTGATGATATCAAAAATCAATATGAATGGTACAAATCTCGTGGCGGTATTGAAGGCGACGTCGACTTGAAGAAAGCTGTGGACACCTCCCTTACTGAAAAAGCTGTTAAGATACTAGGGGAATATAAATAAAAGGAAGATAGGGTGGCGAATAGCTACCCTTTTTGCTTTAATACTCTACTTGTTTTTATAACGTATAACTTTGGTTTTCGCCATTAAGACTTGGCGTTAAGCCAAGTTTTCTTAAAAGGTAAGAAAGCATAAAATTTCTGATAAGCAGAATGGTGTGGATTTCCGCTCCAGAACGCTCGCTTTCCTCGGGCACGGCCTCAGCTAACTTGGGAATTGAATACTTTGTTTCCCAAGTGGATCTTCGGACACGTGCTATTTCCGAAGGAGTCTCGCGTCTTCTGCTTCAATCCGCTTGGTACTGACGATTCTTTTGGTAAAAAAATATTTTAATGCCCAACTGAATGAGGACCGGGCGCTCTTTGCCCAGTTTTTCTCAACCATGTTAGCAAGTCATAATCCTTCATGTCGTACTTGGTTTAGTAGAAAGAAATTTTTTAAGAGGACTTTATTTTGAATCGATGTTCTGTAGCTATTATTTAGTCATCAAATAGGTATTAAGATTGAATGTTTCGGTCATGATTTTCAATAAGGAAGGTGATGACCGTTGGCCATATTCATTACAGTTGTTTTATTAAGTGGGCTATTTTTGTTTTATTACAATAGGTTAAAGAAAGAAAATGAGAAGTTGAAAAATAGGAGTATAGATCACTTTAAAGTTAAAGATGAAATGAAACTATCACTTTTATTAGGCTTGTATCATCGTTATAAGAAAGAGGAAGACCCCGAGAAGGAAGAAAACCCATTACAGTTCGAAAGATTTGTTGCCAAGGTAATGGAAAGGTATTACTCAGGTGAAACGTATGTTACTCGTGGATCCGGAGATTATGGGGTAGATATAGAGCATTCGAGAGAAGATGGGCTTTATCTTGGTCAGGTGAAGTGTTATGCCCCTAATCATCCGGTAAATTACGAACCTATTGCAATTATCCATTCACAAATGGTAAAGCAAGGTGCTGCTGGAGGATTTGTAGTGACAACAAGCCAGTTTACTTCAAATGCTATTGGATATGCTGAAAACTTGGATATCCAGTTAATTGATGGAATTACGCTTGTTAACATGTGGATATCAGGCGCAGAAAAACAGTACAAGCATTATTTAGAGTTGGTGAATGACGAACAAAAGGATCAAAGTGTTTAATGAATAGAGCCGTAGGGTGCTCATTTTTTAGTAAAGAATGTGCAAACCGACGAGGGAAGAAAAAGAGCAAGCGCGAATACGTAGATTCATTTTAAAAAATAGTAAGCCAAGAAAATGGTGGACGGTCAAATCAGAGGTTTCTAAGAACTTGGTGTTAAAGTGTCCCTATAGGAAAGATAAAACCGCCCTCTTTTACGGGCGGATACTGACTGAATCAATGATTGATACGATAATTAAACTTATTATCCCTGCAATGACCGATACAAAAGATATGAATCCCATTCCCAGCCCTGTCCAGCGACCCATTATTAAACTTACCACTGCCAATCATACTTAGAAGAATGACTACCGTTGGGAGGATATATTTTTTTACCTTTGTTATTACTCACCTTTTTAATCAATAAGGAAAAAAGAAAGGTCAATAACAGGATTAGCATTCCAATGAATATTAAGGCTCCCATTATAACACCCTTTCATGAGAATCATATATTATGAGTAACTATAAATGACCTTTTTCATAAGGTGATTTATTTGAATGAGTTGCTATTATATTTAAGTTGAAAAATATCCTCCAACAATATGCTATATACATGAGGCTAGCAAAGTGTGTTTAATTAAACACTTCAACAAGCAGCAAGGAAACAGCCCCGATGGCGGTACCGTCATCGCCGAGCTTGACTGTTTCAATTTTTGTATTCTTGGCTTGTTCAGTGAGCCCTCTTTGTTTAACAGTAGCACGTAGATTTTCTAGGACAAAGTCACCGGCTTTAATGACACCGCCTCCTAAGAGGATAAGACTAGGGTTCACAATATGAATTAAATTAGTAATGCCGATCCCTAAATAAGAGCCTGCCTCTCTTAGAATGTCAATACATAAGGGGTCGCCTTCTGTAGCCCCTTGATAAATAAGTTCCCCAGTAATTTGCTCTGGCACCTCTGTCCAATCTGTTAGGATGCTCGTTTTTCCTGAAGAAATTTCACTCATGGCTCGTTCGGCAATAAAAGGTCCGGCAGCTAGGGCCTGTAGGCATCCGTGGTTTCCACAGCTACAAGTGGGGCCGTCGGGGTCAATGGTCATATGGCCGATTTCTCCCATGAGAAAATCATCTCCATGGTATAGCTTGCCGTCAATAATGATGCCCGCGCCGATACCGTACCCCACATTGATGCACATGAAAGAGGAGATATCCATGCCATTCCCATACCAGGCTTCACCTAAAGCAAGAGCCCTCGCATCATTCTCTACTTTTACATTCATTTTAAAATGAGCCTCAAGATGATCTTTAATCGGAATATCTCTCAATTGAAGAGAAGGGGCGAAAATAGAAATCCCTTTTGAGACATCTACGATCCCGTGCATAGCTACCCCAATACCCAGAATGTGTTCTTGATTATACTGGCTGTTTTCTTTTAACAGCTCTTCAATCACTGACGTCATGCGATCAAGGAATTGCTCATTGGTTAAGGGAAGCTTAAGTGCGATAGATGAACGCCCAAGAATATCTGCATCTAAATTCGCAAAGACCCCTTTAATAGAGTGTGGACCAACATCTAATCCTACGATAAAAAAGTTCTTGGCATTGATAATCAACATTGTTGGTTTTCTGCCGCCCTTAGATTCTCCTTGGCTACTTTCAATCACCATTTTGGATTCGATGAGTTCGGAGACAAGATTGCTAACAGTGGGAGGGGTCAATTTTGTTTTCTTAGCAATTTCGGCACGAGAGATGGGTCCTGATTTTCTTATTGTATTTAGAATGAGGGAACGATTCAGCGATTTCATAAGCTGAAAGCTCCCAGTCATTAAATGGGACATGAATGAACCTCCGTTATATACGCCCTTAAATAAAATTAATTAAATTATATTATACAGAAAAAGGTGACATGAAGAAAATGGTTAAACTTCATTTGTTGATAAGAAAGAGAGGATTGAAAAGATGGCTAAGGTGTGTTTAAATGGAATTAACTTAATTAATTAATTTTATAAAGTGGAGTGCTAGTTAAGAGAGAGAAGGAGGAGTGACATGGCTGAATTACGCTATAACCCACTATTAAAAGACTGGACAATGGTGGCCTCTTCGCGACAGAAACGGCCAAACATGCCTAAAACGGATTGTCCGTTTTGTCCAGGATCAGGAAAAGTTCCAGAAGACTATGAGGTTCATATTTATCACAATGATTTTCCAGTTCTATCAGAAAATCCTCCGGAGCCCGATGAAGTAGGTGGTTCTCTATATAAGACGAGAAAATCAAAAGGGCGTTGTGAGGTCATCCTGTATTCACCTGATCATCACGCGACGATTCCGGACTTAACAAGGAAGCATATGCATAAGCTTGTAAATGTATGGGAAAAGACATATCAAGCACTCGAACAAGATCCTGAACATGCTTATGTTATGATTTTTGAAAACAGAGGCGAAGAAGTGGGAGTGACGATGCCTCATCCACATGGGCAAGTTTATGCTTATCCTTTTATTCCTTTAAAAGTGAAAACTGAGTTAGCCTCTTGTGAAGAGTATTTTGAAGAGCATCAAGAGAATATGTTTGATGCGATGATTGCGGAAGAAAAACGCTTCGGTGAACGGGTATTATTAGAAAATGACTCTTTTATTGCCTTTATTCCCTTTTTTACAGATTATCCATTTGGTGCCCACATCGTAGCAAAAAGGAATAAAACTGCAATCACAGAATTTACTACCGAAGAAAAAAGAGATCTTGGCGACATTATTCAAAATGTTGTCGGTGGTATGGATAAAATTTACGATCGGCTTTTTCCTTATATGATGGTGATGCACCAAAGGCCGTCAGACGGGAAGAATTATAATGATTTTTATCGGTTTCATGTCGAATTCTACCCACCATTAAGAGGAAAGGATAGGATTAAGTATAATGCCTCTTCAGAAACAGGGGGCTGGGCGGCTGCCAATCCGATGAGAGTGGAGGAGACAGCACAGATTTTAAAAGAAAAAATAGAGGAGTTTATGAAAAATGACTAACGGGTTACGAGAGATGTTCGACGATTTCCATCATTATTTTCCGGGAAATAGTGATGAGATTCGGGTTTATTTTGAGGCTATGTATTGCCTACGGCCTTATCATTGGGAACGTATATGTTAGTCAGACTTCGACAGGATGGGAAATATCAATTGAGAAGTCTGAATTTCAAGGATCACCCTGTCAATTTTGACGAGGAGCAACTGGTGTTTAAGAAAGAGGATGATTGGGGCAATTATCCAAAAGGGATTATTAAAGAACTGATGAAAGAAAGCGCTTCGTTAAAGGGGGCAGATATTCTTTACTATGGAACGATCCCGAACGCAGCCGGATTGTCATCATCGGCTTCCATTGGGATGGTGACAGCTTTCGGATTAGCGAGTCTTGTTGGTCATCCGACTGATCGTCAAGCGCTTGCCTTCCTTTGTCAACGTATGGAAAACCATTTTATTGGTGTGAATACAGGGATATTGGATCAATTTGCTGTCGGATTATGCGAAAAGGATTATGCGCTTTTTTTAAATTGTGATACGCTTGAAAAGGAAAAGGTCGCTTTAAAGCTAGGAAACTATAAATTGGTGATTACCAATACCAATAAGCGGCGTGGACTGGCTGATTCTAAATATAATGAACGCCTGCAAGAATGTCGAGAAGCACTAAAGGTGTTACAAGAGGTCAATCCCGCTTGGAAGACCCTAAGTGACATCTCTATTGAAGCATTTGAACGTCACCAGAGTCGGTTAGCGTCCATTCCTAAAGCTCGTGCACGGCATGTGATAACGGAAAATGCAAGAGTTTTAGACGCTGTAAAGGCATTAAAAGTGAGTGATCTTAAAACTTTTGGGGAATTGATGAAGCAATCTCATCGCTCTCTCCGTGATGATTATGAGGTGACGGGTCAAGAGCTTGATGCCCTGTTTGATACCCAAAGGCAAATGGCTGGTTGCATAGGCACACGGATGACGGGCGCCGGTTTTGGTGGATGTACAATCAGCATTGTAGATGCAAATACACTGGATGTTTTTAAGGAAACCGTGAGCCGGAAATATAACCAACAGACCGGTTTAGAAGCAACCTTTTATATTTGCGAAACAGGCAATGGTGTAAGAGAAATAACTGAAGAGGTGGTATCATGACGATACTTGTGAGTGGCGGAGCGGGTTACATCGGAAGCCACACCGTTTTATACTTAAAACAAAAAGGGTTGGATGTGGTCGTATTCGATAACATTCAAACCGGGCATAGTGATGCTGTAAAGGATGTGCCTTTCATTAAAGGGGATTTAAGAGATGAAGCGGCTTTAAAAGCTGTTTTTGAAGCGTACCCCATTGAGGCTGTCATTCATTTTGCGGCAAGCTCCCTAGTAGGGGAAAGTGTTCAAGAACCCTTAAAATATTACGAGAATAATGTTGGCGGGACGCTATCTTTACTGAAACAAATGGTGGCACATGATGTAAAGCATATTGTTTTTTCATCCACAGCGGCTACTTATGGAGAGCCAAAGTCTATCCCGATAAAAGAGTCAGACCCTACAGTCCCTACCAATCCATATGGGGAAACTAAGCTAGCGATTGAAAAAATGTTTAAATGGTCGGAAGCTGCCTATGGTTTAAAGTCAGTATCTCTTAGATATTTTAATGCAGCTGGAGCAGATCCTGAAGGTACCATCGGTGAGGATCATCAGCCAGAGTCCCATTTGATTCCTTTAATTTTGCAAGTAGCTTTGGGACAGCGTGAACATATTTCTGTTTTTGGGAATGACTATCCGACAGAGGATGGCACTTGTATAAGAGATTATATCCATGTTATGGATTTAGCGGATGCTCATTTCCGAGCATTAGAGAAGTTAAAGAAAACTGGTGAAAGTGGGACTTATAATCTTGGAAATGGCAAGGGCTTCTCTGTAAAAGAGGTGATCGAGGCTTGTCGCCGTGTGACGAACAAGGAGATCCCTGCTGTCGATGCCCCAAGACGTGCAGGAGATCCTGCTGTTCTTATTGCCTCTTCAGAAAAGGCGGAAAAGGAACTCGGTTGGAAACCACAATACCCCGAACTTGAAAAAATTGTGGAACATGCTTGGGCGTGGCATAGTCATCATCCTAATGGGTATAACGATAAGTAATCGATATTCATGCCTTATAAATATTAAGACCAGGCTGCTGAAAAATTGCCTGGTCTTAACTTTACTTCTTCATTAATCCTTCTTCATGGCTCGATGCTCTGAGGCTTCCATGCGTGCACGAGCTTCCCAATCATCCTCATCTAAAGGGAGACCATAACGCATATCGGCAGCTCTGACGATTGGTTCATCTTTAATTTCTTCTTCACGACGCTTTCTATTTTTGGCCATCTTAATTATCCTCCTTGTCTATCTTCAATTATTGTTTTCCACTGGCTCTGTCCGCACGCTTGAACTCACGTTGATAGAGTACGGATTGTGTTTTGTTTAAATTATCCTCATCACGTAATTCTTTTCTTTTCTTAGCCATAATAGGACCTCCTTTTTAAAGGATTTAAGAAAAATACAGAGGGAATCACCACTGTTACTTTTATTCATTTCCTTTTGCGGGCAATTTTAACCTATAAGAAATGTAAGAAAAAGCTTAGCTTCCACCAAAACTTCAATAAGGAAGAAAAATTTTTCTATCGAAGCTCTTTCTTCATTCGTCAGCTTGTGCTTTCTTATTTTTAAAAAGAGGTTGAGACAGAAGTCTTTCACTCATAGGAAAATCCGAACATTCTATTTGAATGAACGGATTTTTCTTTATTCTTAGCAAGAGGCGAACCGCTTCGTCGTCAGCTTCCACGGAACAACTCGAAGTTTATTCGAGTTGTTCCGCTGGACTAAGGAAAGCGACTAGGAGAATAATCTTCGCAGAAAAAATCGTGGTTCTTACGATTTTTTTGAGTCTCCACATTTTGACTACGCTCTCCCTCTTTGAACTTGCATTGTTCGGTACTTGTATTCGTTATTTTTTCTTTGTCCTAGTCTTGTATATTAAATATATAGGATTAAGCTTCGCGAAGCTCTTGTTCGTTTGTTTGTACAAAGCTTTCGATTGTTTGTTGATGAAGGAGGAACCGTTCTTTCGTCACCATATAGAGATTGAATTGATCGATATGCTTTTGATAATGAAGGGATTCGATATCTTCAAAAGGTTGGACGTAAGGGGATTTTAAAGCGGCTTTTTGGGAGCGGATGTTTTCTTTGCGAATACGCATGAAAATCGTGTGAATATCTGTTTGAGTAAACACTTCAGTGAAAAAGGCGGTCTTTGCTTTTTGATTATACCCTTTTCCAAAATAAGGTTTACCTATCCACGTTCCCAAGTAACCGGTCTGATCCTCTATGTCATAGAGAGTAATCGTACCTATTGGCTGACTCCATTCATCGAGAATGGTCCTTGAAATCAGTTGCTGTTGTGTTTCTTGTTCTATCACTTGCTTGGTAAGAAATAAAAACTCTTCTGGGGTATAGGCCTTTTGACGAACATAAGGGAAGACCTCAGGATGTCTAATTAACTCGAACAGTGCGCCACACTCTGCTAAATCACGTTGTTTTAACATAAAAAAACCTCCCTGGGATGGTATGAGCCATCTAAGTCATAGAAAACATCGGGGTGGGAATCGAACCCACTAGGACCAAAAAACTTGGTGGCGCACCAATTGCCTTCCCGCAGAGGGAGCCCAGTCCAAACGCTATTGAATATTTAGACTAATCTCCCGTTTCAACAAGGATATTTTACTATTTAGTTTCAAATATAAGCATTTATAATGATTTATTATGATTAAGTAAGAATATCTCCGTAATTATCATTATTACTCACTATAATTCATAAATACTGTATCCTAGAGAAGATTATATCCGATTTTAACCGACTTGAAAATAGGTATTTTATGTCGAAAACCGTAAATATTTTCAAGGAAGTGTAAAGATTAGAATGGTTGGTCTGGAAAGGAAAGACTTGTCTTTTGTGATAGAATAGGTTTAGGTGATGACGATGATAAGACTCGAAAAAATTACTGCCCATCCGAAGAAAAAAGACGTCTATACATTAGAGTTTGTGAGTGAGTGGAAGCGTGAATGTTTAGATGTTCATGAGGATGTTCTTGTAAAGAAACGATTGCTTAAGGGGCTTGAATTAACGGAGCAAGAGTTTAGAGAGTTAAAAAGAGTCCAAGAAGCGAACGCTGTATATCTCTTAGCCATTAATTACTTGTCGTATCGCATTCGAACTGAAAAGGAAATCTATGATTATCTCGAGAAAAAAGAGGCTGATCCCTCTGTCATCACGGAGACGATCCATCGTTTAAAGACTGAAAAACTCATTGATGATAAAATGTTTTCGGAAATGTTTGTGCGGACTCGAAAAAGAAATTCGGTGAAAGGCCCTCGCCTCATTTTACAGGAGCTTATGCAAAAAGGAGTGGCGCAGGCTGATGCTGAACCTGCTATACATCAGTATTCCTTTAGTGAGCAATATGATAATGCTATGAAATTTGCCGAGCAGCGGTTAAAGGCTTCCGACAAGCTCTCCAATCGAGAGAAGCATCGCAAGATCGGACAAGGCTTGCTGCAAAAGGGATTCGATCAAGCCGTCATTCAAACGGTTCTAAAAGAGTTGCCAGAGGCGAATACGGAGGATGCAGAATGGGAGGCACTAGTCAAACAGGCCGATAAAGCCGTGCGTAAGTACCAGAGATTAGAGCCAAGAGAAAGCACTTATAAGCTTAAGCAAGTTTTATATAGAAAAGGTTTTACTGCTGACTTGATTCAACGCTATATTGATCAGCTCGATCAGCAAGAAGAGGATTTGTGAAAAGGGAGCGTCTAGTAATGGAAAAAAGATTTAGCGAAATGACAGATGGAGAATTAAAGCAACAAATTGCCGACTTGAAAATCAAGATTCAAAAGTCGGAGCAGATGGGGATGATTAATGAGGTGGCTGTTCATGAGCGTAAAATGGCCATGGCAGAGGCCTATCTCATGGATCCCGAAGACTTTCATCCTGGTGAAGTCTATTTTATTCAGTATGATGAGCGCGTTCCTTTCAAAATTGACTATATGAATGGTGTCTTTGCTTGGGGCTATAGGGGAGAGACTACAGAGCTCTCCGCCTTCCCAATCTCATTGTTAGAAAAAGTTACTGAGGATTAAGCTGTTATCGGTCCCTATATATAGATTAGCTATCGTGGATGGCCAACAGTTTTTTTCTAATTTTGGCTTCACTATAGACCCAGCCTGTATAAGAAGATTTTATGTTCTGCTGAGGATCGACCCAAGCAATGGCGACAAAAGGATAATGTCCTTTTGACAGGTAACGAAGATCCACAAATCGGACTTCAGTATATCCATGAGTTTCTTTGATAATCCACCGATAGATAGGGGAAAACGAGAGAAAGGCCATAATGTTTTTATCGCGTTTTGCGGCCATGACTTCATCTGTTAACGGCAGTGGTTCTCGTTGAAAAGTATCAATAATGTTGACCTTTTTCCCCTTGATTTCACCTACAATTAATTGTGTGTCTGTACGAGCAGCCATATGGTATTGATGCCACTTAAATGTTGGTGACAAGAAAACAGCTTGTACGTCAGGAAGGCGTTCTTTAACTCTCACCACAGCTTGATGGTGATTGAATATCCGGATGAAATAATAAACGATCAGTATGAGATAGATTGTTAAAAACGTAATGCCTGAATGCCCAAAGAAATACCAAATAAGAAATCCTGGAATATGGATTCCGAAAATAAAGGGATCGAAAATATTGATAATACCCAGTGCGATCCAGCGTGGGGTGAGTGGGCGTAAGGCTTGGGTGCCATATGCATTAAATATATCGACAAAAACATGTAGAAATACTGATAGAAAAGTCCATAGCCATAAATGCAGAAGGTTGGCTCCTGGAAAAAAGAGCCCCAAAGTGGCTGTAATCAACATTGGCCATAATAGGGTTGCCGGAAGCGAATGAGTGGCTCCACGATGGTGACGTATATAGGTCGCGTTATCCTTCATTTTGAGAACGGTATCGATATCGGGGATGACAGAACCAATGAGGGTGCCAAAAAAGAGGGCGCCACTCGTTGTGGACTCGTGAGCAATGACTGGATCTAGCGCTGCAAGTCCAGATAAGCCTATTCCCATGACAATGTGTGTTGTACTATCCATCGGTTTTGATTCCTCCCCTTTGGAATCTTATGATGTGGCTTGGCTAATGACTGCCGTCACATTTTATTTTATGATTATATACTTGATTCGTTAATTATACATCTTGAAGGGTTTCGGTGATTGACATGTTAAATGCAGAAATGATAACAGGCTTCCAAGAGCACTTATTGCACTGGTATAGAAAAAACCACCGTGATCTTCCTTGGAGAAGAACGAGCAATCCCTACTACATTTGGGTTTCAGAAGTGATGCTTCAACAAACACAGGTAGATACAGTTATTCCCTATTATGAGGAATTTATATCACGATTTCCAACGATGCATGAACTCGCTAGGGCTCCGCAAGAAGAAGTACTTAAGCGTTGGGAAGGTCTTGGTTATTATTCAAGGGCGCGTAATCTACAATCAGGTGTTCAAGAAGTGGTGGAAAAATATAATGCTAAAGTGCCTGAGAACAAGAAAGACCTTTTGTCAGTTAAAGGTGTGGGTCCCTATACAGCAGGAGCCATTTTAAGTATTGCTTATCAGAAACCCGAACCAGCTGTAGATGGTAATGTCATGCGGGTTCTATCTCGAATTTTTTTAATCGATGAGGATATAACGAAAGTCAAAACACGTCAAACGTTTGAAACTATCCTATATGACTTAATACCCGAAATGGAGGCCTCTGCCTTTAATCAAGCATTAATGGAAATTGGTGCTCTCATTTGTAAGCCGAAAGGCCCAATTTGTGAGGAATGTCCGTTGGCTCATCTTTGTCGTTCTAAAGCGGAAGGAACCCAACTTCATTATCCCGTAAAAAAGAAAAAAATGAAACCAAAGGATGAGGCCTTTGTGGCAGTTGTCTTGAAGGATACTCAAGAGAAGCTACTCATTCAAAAACGTCCAGAAAAAGGGCTATTGGCGAATTTTTGGGAATTTCCATTGCTTGAAATGTCAGATACGCAAGAGGATCCGCTAAAAGTGGTAAAAAGTTACTTCAATAAAAAGAATCATGATTTGATTATCGAATGGACAAAATCCGAGCAAACCGTTACTCATACTTTTTCCCATCTAAAGTGGCATGTAAACATTGTGGTAGGAACTTTAAGGGAAGGCACTTTGAATCTTGGCAAGATGAGTCAATGGATATCAGAAAAAGCACTAAAGGAGTATCCTTTTCCTGTTCCGCAACAAAAAGTCATGTCTATTGTGGGCATCGATTATTGAAAAAAGCTTAATAAATAACCGAAGATGGCCTTTTGTGAGGCCAAATGTTCACCTCCATAAAAAACTCTAAGTTTTTGTACATAAAAAAAACTGTGATGGTTAAATTAATGAGCGTGGAGGTGATACACATGGCAAAGAAATCAAAAGTTGGTACTGACGTTCAACAAGTCAAACAACAAAACCAAGCTTCTGCTAGTAACCAATCTCAACAAGGTGGGGCTGGTCAATTCCAAGCAGAATTTGGTAGCGAGACGAACGCTCAACAAGTGCGTAAGCAAAACATGAAGTCCCAACAAAAAAAGGGCAAAAACCAACAGTAAGTTCACCTTGCACTCTAAACTCCCTATCCATTACGTGATGGGGAGTTTTTCTTAAATAAAGTAAAACTTTTATGAAAGCCTTTATAAATGCAACGTTGACTTTCACTAATCGAATAGTTGAAAGCGCTTTTTTGGTAAAACACTTTAAATGAATTCATGAGGGCATTATGATAAGTTAATACTAAGCGAGAGGGTGGGGAGAATGTGTGGACGTTTTACATTAACAGTAGACATTGACGTGTTGCTTGAACAGTTCCAAATTAAATATCCTATCGGCTTTGATTATCAAGTAAGATATAATATCGCGCCTTCACAGCTTGTTACGGTAGTGATTAAAGGGGAAAAAGGAAATAAGATGGGGCAGTTACGTTGGGGGTTAGTGCCTGAGTGGGCAAAGGATCCGAAAATAGGCTATAAAATGATCAATGCTCGTTCTGAAACACTGAGGTCTAAGGCCAGTTTTAAGCAAGCTTTTAATAAAAGACGTTGTCTAATCATCGCCGATGGCTTCTATGAATGGAAGCGAGAGGACGGCCAAAAGCAACCGTTTCGGATAACAGTAAAGGATCGTAAAGCTTTTGCCTTTGCTGGACTTTGGTCGACTTGGGAAAGCGATGCAGAAAAACTTTCAACATGTACGATCATAACGACAGGAGCGAATCGCCTTATGCAGAACCTTCATCACCGGATGCCTATCATCTTATCGCCTGAGGATCAAGAGACATGGCTCGATCCCCGTACGGACCTCCAAACTTTAGAAGGGCTTTTAACGCAGTATCCGGAGGAACTCATGACCTATTATCCTGTTTCTGATGCTGTTAATTCTGCCAAAAATGAGGAGCCATCACTTTTGGAAAAAGTATGAGGCGAAGTCTTGTGTTATAACGGCAGTATTATCACTTTATGGAGGATACTCTAAGCGCAACTGTGATTTTCGACCTTAAGGTTGGGAATAAGCCAAAGTTTCTAAAAGAATTAAGAAAGTATAAGCCATCGAAGCCATAAAGAAATCGTAGAAAAATTTGTCTTCATGGATAAGGACTTGGTGTAAGCCAAGTTTTTCTCAGAAGGAGGAAGCCAGGATGTCGGTTTTTAATCTTCCGAAAAAGGGAGATAAGGTTAAAATTATGAGCTATAAGCACAATGGTCACGTGCATAGAATTTGGGATGAAACATTAGTGCTTCACTGCCAGGAGGATTATTTGATTGGTGGGAATCACGAAACGCTGGTCACTGAATCGAGCGGCAAATCTTGGCGAACAAAAGGGTCAGCAATTGTCTATTTTAGTACGAAGCACTGGTTTAATGTTATCGCGCTTCTTTATGAAAGAGGCACAGAATATTATTGCAATATCGCGACACCAGCTGGTTGGGATGGGGAAGCTCTTACTTACATAGATTATGATTTAGATCTTAGTGTTAAAAGTGACGGCAGTGTAACATTGCTTGACGAGGATGAGTTTACCCTTCATCAGCGACAAATGAACTATCCTAAGCCTATTCTATCCTTAATAGACAATGGTGTTCGTGAATTGCGCCAATGGATAACAGAGCAAAAAGGGCTTTTTAATCAAAACGAATTAGAAAAATGGTCACATGACTATCAGCATTTATTTAAAGAGAACTGAGGTGATCCTCTCTGAGTAGTATTAAACGCTATATGAAGTTTGTCTATCCTTACAAAAAAGAAATTATTATAACTATTTTTATTGGTATTCTTAAATTTGGTATTCCTCTTGCGTTACCGCTCATTTTAAAATATGTGATTGACGACATTATCAATACGTCACTTGCAACCGATCAGAAACTGCACAAACTTTTTTATGTTACAGGTATTGCACTGTTTGTTTTTGTTATTATCAGACCCCCTGTGGAATACTATCGCCAGTATTATGCACAATGGACAGGGAATAAGATTTTGTATGATATTCGCGATCGCCTTTTTGATCATTTACAACGTCTGAGCCTCCGCTTTTTTTCAAATAATAAAGCAGGGGAAGTCATTTCCCGAGTAATTAATGACGTCGAGCAAACGAAGGCCTTTGTCATGACTGGCCTCATGAATATATGGCTAGACATGTCAACGATTGTAATTGCTTTAGCAATCATGGTTACAATGAGTCCATTGCTCACGCTTATCTCGATTTGCATGTTTCCTTTTTATGGCCTATCCATAAAAATCTTTTACACGCGGTTGCGGATGTTAACGCGCAAACGTTCCCAGGCTCTTGCTGAAGTTCAAGGCCATCTCCATGAACGGGTGTCAGGCATGAACGTGATTAAGAGCTTTGCCTTGGAAGACCATGAGCAACAAGAATTTGCCAAACGCAATCATAATTTTCTCAACCGGGCCATTGATCATACCACTTGGAACGCCAAAACCTTTGCGGTTGTTAATACCATTACCGATGTTGCACCATTGTTAGTGATTATGATCGGGGCCTATGAACTCATTGTTGGTGGCTTGAGTGAAATTGGTACGGTCGTCGCCTTTTTTGGCTATATGGATCGCTTATATGGCCCATTACGCAGGTTGGTGAGTTCATCCACAACCTTGACTCAATCGATCGCCTCAATGGACCGAGTGTTTGAATTAATGGATGAAAAATATGATATTGTTGATGATCAAGACGCTCAAGATATCCATGAAGTAAGAGGAAGGATTACTTTTAATCATGTGTCCTTTAATTATCATGAGGATGAAACGGCTGCCTTAAAAAATATTAACTTAGACGTTGAGCCTGGAGAAACCATTGCTTTAGTTGGGATGAGTGGGGGAGGAAAGTCTACCTTAGTCAGCTTGATTCCTCGCTTTTATGATGTGACTCAGGGTTCAATCCTCATTGATGGGAAAGACATTCGCAAGATTAAAGTAAGACAGCTCCGCGATAAAATCGGAATGGTTTTACAAGACTCGGTTTTATTCAGTGAATCCATCCGTTCTAATATCATGATGGGAAATCCTGAGGCCACTGAGGAAGAAGTCATAGCGGCAGCAAAGGCAGCCAATGCTCATGACTTTATACTCAAACTTCCCCAAGGCTATGATACTCAGGTTGGAGAACGTGGCGTTAAGCTTTCTGGAGGACAAAAGCAAAGGATTTCAATTGCTCGTGTTTTTTTGAAAAATCCACCTTTGCTCATACTTGACGAAGCAACCTCTGCGCTTGATTTAGAAAGTGAGCACTTGATTCAAGGGTCATTAGAAGATCTCGCGAAAAATCGAACTACTTTTATCGTGGCTCATAGATTATCGACGATTACTCATGCTGACCGCATTGTGGTCATTGAAAATGGTGAAATCACTGAAATGGGTAATCATTATAAATTAATGGAACGTAAGGGCAGTTATTATGATCTTTTTCAGGTTCAACAGTTAGAAGGATAGGACAGAACATGCCCATTGCGTAAATGAAAAGGGCAAGGTGTTCAACTTTTTTTTCGGGGAAAATGAACAGCTTATTGATAGGGAATAAAAAAGCAGAAGCTCTCTTATTTTATTGAGAGCTTCTGCTTTTTTGAATGTATTAACTTCTTGCCATCAAGACGGTGTGGGTTCCGCTTCAATCTACCGGTTCTGATGTGCCTTTTTGTATTGAATACTTTTTCGATACTTTTTAAGGACCGGGACAGTAGGTGGTTAACCCTTTATCTCAAAGGTACCTTTTTTAATTTTAATCAATATCTTCGTTTTTTACATCGACAACATTTTCTTTCTTGTGGTAGGTCTGGAAGCTATCGATCAAGCGATCGAGATGCTCAATCTGCTGACCATAAGCGATGATCGCTGAGATTAACGGAAAGAGAAGGAGCCAATCATCATTCCCTTGCTCTTTATAAAATTTGATAAAAGCATCGGTCACTTTGGCTTTCAACTGGAAAGCTTTTCGTGGTGTTTGCTCCATATCTCTGGCCTTTCCATTATATCTCATCAGAAGGCGTTCATGAGTGACCATCATATACTCCATACGGTCGTGCAACCCGTTTTTTAAATGGTCGGGAAGCTGTTGGTAAAGATGTTCATTTTCATTGAGAGTTCGTAAAAGATCATTTAATTTATTGGTGGTTTGGATCATTTGCCGAAACAGAACAGTTTTACGGTGCTTAGCATAACGGTGCCTTCGAATATATTTACGCTCATCTTGATACCAAAGAAAAAATTGCCCAATTTTAAACTTTTGATCTTGAAAATGCTTGAGTTCATTTTTTAAGGTTGCTCGTTCTGGCGCATGCTGTGTGACCATGCGAACCCAAGTAAAGAGCTTCGTTGTTTGCCCTACGATAAGATGATAAAGTTTGTTTTCGTAGTTTGGTGGCAAGAAAATAAGATTGACTATAAAGGCAGCCACAACCCCAATAAGAACAAGTAATAATCGATGAGCTGCAAACATAATGAAACTTTGATTCGCAGGTGTTCCACTCATAATAAGTATTACTGTCACGGTGCTAAGAGTTATTGTATGATGAAGCTTTAACTTGAGCTGAATGGCGATGACGGTTATCGCAGCAAGACCAATAACAATAGGATGGTTGCCTATTGAGAGCACAAAGAGCGTTGCGATAATCGCACCAATCACATTGCCTTGAACATTATCCACAATGGTTTTCCATGATCGATAAACCGAAGGCTGGACAGCAAAAGCGCTAGCAACAGCAGCCATTGAAGGGGGAGTCAGTCCCAACCATTGTGATAAATAAATGGAAAGTACAATTGCTAAACCCGTCTTTATAATACGGGCACCCAGTTTCATTTCGGCAAATTTCCTTTCTTACGTTAAAATTCATATTTAATAAAAAGATAAAGAGGTTTAAAAAGTTCAAAGCCTTTAAGAACAAAGCTATTTTGTTTGAGCCCTTTTCCGTTACTTTTCTATAATATAGATTTATTGTTCAGAAGCAACGGCAAAAGATGGCAATATGTTGACATTAACAAGCCTGTTAAATTTGGTCAAAGGCTCTGTCCACCGCGATTAAAGTATCATCGATGTCTTTATCCGTATGCTCGGTTGTTAAAAACCATGCTTCATATTTAGAAGGGGCTAAGTTCACGCCTTCATTAAGCATTGCTTTAAAGAAACGTCCAAAGGTTTCTCCGTCAGTATTTTGTGCATCCTCGTAATTCTTGACTTCGTGGTCTGAGAAATATAACGTCATTGCCCCTTTGAGTCGATTGATTACAATCGGATGGTTATACTTCTTATTTATTTCGTGAATGCCAGCCTCTAAACGGGCGCCGAGGCGATCTAATTCATCATAGATACCTGGTTTTTCTAACACTTCTAGACAAGCAATCCCTGCCGCCATGGAGGCAGGATTTCCTGCCATTGTTCCTGCTTGGTAAGCGGGTCCGAGGGGAGCCACTTGTTCCATTATCGACTGTTTGCCACCGTAAGCACCGATAGGGAGGCCACCGCCAATAATTTTCCCCATTGCTGTCATATCTGGCTCAACTCCAAGTAAGTTTTGAGCACCACCATACATAAAGCGAAAGGCGGTGATGACTTCATCATAAATGACAAGGGCGCCTGCTTTATGGGTAATATCATTTACAGCTTGTAAATAACCAGGTTCAGGCTCAACAATACCAAAATTACCAACAATAGGTTCCACGAGAACAGCAGCAATGTCATTGCCCCAACGATCCATAGCCGCTTGTAAGGCTTCAGGATCATTAAAAGGCACAGTGATCACTTCTTCAGCGATATTTTTTGTTACCCCAGCAGAGTCCGGAGTCCCTAAAGTTGAAGGTCCAGAACCGGCAGCAACAAGAACTAAATCAGAATGACCATGGTAGCAACCAGCGAATTTTAAAATTTTTGTACGTCCTGTATACGCACGGGCAACACGGATCGTTGTCATAACCGCTTCAGTCCCCGAATTCACGAACCGAACCTTTTCCAAAGACGGGATAGCTGCTTGGAGTTTTTGCGCAAAGGTAATTTCTAATGAGGTCGGTGTGCCGTATAAGACGCCGTTATCCGCTGCTTGCTTAATGGCTTCGGCAATATGGGGATGAGCATGCCCGGTAATAATAGGCCCATAAGCCGCTAAATAGTCTATGTAACGATTGTCATCGACATCCCAGAAGTAAGCCCCTTGTCCTTTTTTCATAAAAACAGGGGAACCACCACCTACTGCTTTAAAAGAACGGGAAGGGCTATTGACCCCACCAACAATCACCTTTTGTGCTTCAGACCAAAGTTTTTCTGATTGTGCATAGCTTTTCACTCGTAAGACACTCCTTAATTAAAAGGCCGGCATTGAGCCGGCACCTCGTTTTCACGCTTCCTAAGAAGAACGTGATGTTTTTTGCACGTTCATAGAAATGATATGATGTGCATCTAAAATTTGCAAGAATTTAACTAACCGAGGGAGTGTCGGCTCAGCCTCTTCGCCGTAGTGTGTCATGAGAAGTTCTTCAATTTCCGAGACGGTATGAGTCCCATCACAGTAAGTCAAAACGAAGCGTCCAAGGTTATCGAGTTTTAGCCAATGGGCTTTAGGTTGATTAAACCAACGAATGACTAGACGCTCTAATGCCGTCATCCGAGGGATTACTAAATAAGAGGTGCCCTCGAATTCATTAATGCTATAGGGTGTTCTTAAACAAGGAGCAAGGGTCATTAAATTCAGCGTTGCATTTCTTCTTAACCATTTTTTCATGATTCTAGTCGATCCTCTCTTTTTGCTTTAATAGATACATGCCAGAGTGTATAACAGACGATTAAAAATAAAATCAGGGGAACAAAGCCATTCGAGATCACTGCGCTTCCGGGAATGGGAACCTTTAGGAAAATGAGTAAGGCAATGACCACGCCGATGAGCGATTCACCAGCAATAAGCCCAGAGGCGTAAAGGATGCCGCGATCGATCCGAGCATTTCTCAGCTGGTGATCCTTTGATGATCGATCAATAAGCCAGCGGATAGCGCCGCCTATCATAATGGGGGCGCTTGTATGGATAGGAAGATAGATCCCGACCGCTACAACAAGGGAATTAAGTCCTAGAAATTCAATAACGATAGCTGAAGCGACACCGATGAGGATAAGATCCCAAGGTAATTTTCCTTCCATGAGTCCCTGGACGAGAATTTTCATTAATACGGCCTTTGGAGCTGGGAGATCTCGTGACCCCATGCCATAGGCATCATCTAACATAATTAATATCCAACCAATGACTAAACCAGACACGAGGACACCAATAATCATGCCCACTTGTTGTTTCCATGGGGTGCTTCCGACGAGAAAGCCTGTTTTTAAATCTTGTGAAATATCACCAGAGACAGCGAGGGCAACGCAAACAATCGCAGAAACCCCAAGTGCTGCAAGCATACCATCAGTTCCAGTAATGCCAGAGAGTTTAAAAGCAAGGGTGACAAGGAGCAGTGTCGCGATTGTCATCCCTGAAATTGGATCTGATGACGTCCCGACCACACCGACTAGTCTGGAAGAAACAGTGACAAAGAGAAAGCCAAGGATCAAAATCGCAATGGCACCTAAAATCCCGACGTGAATAACGGGATTAATCGCAATAATAATGATCAGTAGGAGAGAGCCTCCAACGACCCACTTCATCGAAATATCTTTATCAAGGCGTCCAAGAGTATTTGGACCACCGAGCTGGTTTTTTGAAACACTAGAGACGGTGTCCACCAGTGAGGAAAAGAGAATAGGGAGCGTTCGGATCAGTGAAATAACCCCACCGGCGGCAACTGCCCCCGCACCAATGTAGCGAATATAGTTATCCCAAATGCCCCAAGCATCTAGTGTTGAAAGGGGAGCCGTCGATGGAAAGATCGGAGCCGCACTTCCAGCACCGAAAAAACTGATCATGGGAATCATGACGACCCATGCAAGCAAGCCTCCGGCAATCATTTGACCCGAAATACTCGGCCCAATAATATAACCCACACCTAGAAGGGCTGGAAAGGTATCTAATCCAACAACAGCATTACGAAAACGGTAGATACCCGTTTCGATTTCTGTTTTAAAAAGCATGAAGCCATCGCCTAAAGCTTTAAAGACTCCACCGATGGCAAAGCCTTTTAAGACATCAATGGCTCCTGTGCCTCCTTTTTCACCTGTTTTTAAAACCTCAGCACAGGCTGTACCTTCAGGATAAGGAAGTGTATCATGCTCCTTTACAATTAAGAGTCTTCTCAAAGGGACCATCATTAAGACGCCAAGCAGGCCACCGACAATCACAATAAAAGCAATCATGATGACGTGAATGTCCATTCCCCATAGGAAGAGTGCGGGTATTGTAAACACAGCCCCACCAGCGGCGGCTTCACCCGCAGTAGTCATTGTTTGAACAACATTATTTTCTAAAATGGAGTTTCTCCGGAAAATCCCTCGCAAAACCCCCATCGAAATAACCGCAGATGGAATGGAGGCCGATACCGTCATTCCAACCACGAGACCAAGGTAAGCGTTAGCGGCTCCGAAAATAATGGCTAAAATGATACCAAGAACAACAGCAAAGATCGTGATTTCCGGTAACGATTGAGAGGCCGGTATGTACGGTACAAACGATTGCGATGAATGCTTCTGCTTGCTCATCAAACAACGCTCCTTCTCTTGATTTTTTGTTGTTTGAAACTCTATTTTTTACGTGTTTAATTAGACACTTTGAATACCCTCTGTAAGTTAGAGTGCGATATTCATTGGAAAACATACATGAAATTCCAAGTTGAAGAAAATTAATGTGTGATGGTTTTTATTAGAGTGCAAAAAAAGAAAAGCAGAAACTTAGAAAGGTTGAAAAGAGGGGGACAAAGCATTGGAATCAACATCAGACAAGAGAGGCTTGGAAAACAAAATAATGAACACAAATACTGATCAAAAAATTAAAATGGTATAGACGGAGAGAAGAGTGGAATCAACTACGGAGACGCAGGCGGGAACAGTAACGAGCGTGCCTTCACGAGTCAACTTCGAGTTATTCCGAGAAAGTGGATTCCGAAGCAATACTCGTAGATGCAGGTACACGGGACTTTTATTTATAAATACTTTGGGATACAGATATAACCACCAAGGAACTTCGGTTAAAAACGTCACATCCGTGTGACAACACCGAAGCTAGCACATCAATACCATCCCAAAAAGTAAAGAAGACTTTTCGGGGACCCCGATTACCACCCCAAAAAGTAAAGAAGACTTTTCGGGGACCCCGATTACCACCCCAAAAAGTAAAGAACACTTTTCGGGGACCCCGATGGTGCGTCGAAGTTAGCGGAGGCCGTGCCCGCGGAAAGCGAAGGATTTTGACGGAGCGACCTTACGTACAAAGGAAAAACCGAACGACTTCAAAATCGTTCGGCTTCTCCTTTGTCTTATATACTTTTATCCCAGCTTCGTTACTACAGTTGAAAAACTTCTGTTTACATCTCTCGTGCATTTGTTATGGTCGGGCGAGTTTTATAAAGTGTTGGAGGATACGCGCGGTCATTCCCCAAACACTGTAATCCTTATAGTGGTAAAAGAGCTCAACTGTTTCCTGGGGGCGCCAAGTGTGTTCTTTTCCAAGAGCAATGCGATCATAAGGAAAGTCCTCAGGAATTTGTGGGTGGAACAAAACACTATGTTTTTCAGGCTCAGAATTTAATAGCCAGTCTAAAGGAATCGTAAACACCTCTTCAACCTCATGGTGATTCACATTGAAAGTGGTGTGATTGAGGAGTCCTACAAAAGGATAGATGATTAACTTAGCTGATGGAATGTAGCGATCAAGTGGCCCAAGAACACTGATGGCGTGCTGATCTATACCGAGTTCTTCAGAGGTTTCACGAACGGCGGTTTCTTGTAGTGAGCGATCCTTAGCCTCTTTTTTTCCCCCAGGAAAGCAGATATCTCCCGGCTGTCTTTTAAGATTTTTGGATCGGACTTCAAAAAGGACTTCCCAACGATCGTTCTTTTGTATAAGCGGCACAAGGACCCCTGCTTTAATCGCTAGTTCCTCACCAATGATCCCAGTACCTGTTTTCAAATTTAAACGTTTTTTTAGAAGGGATAAGTCTTTCAATATTATCAAACCCTTTTTTTACTTTTAGAGGCCGTTCAAGAGGCTCCAAGGTCAGATGGAATGACTAGGGCACTTAGCGCTCGCTCACATCTTAATGGATCCTTCATTTTGAAACGTGCCTTTGTCTTCTATCATAACGTTTTCTGTATAAAAATAACATAGGGGAAAGCTGTAATTCTTGAGAATAGATCTGAGTTTTGAGAAAATAAAGGAACAGAGGAGGGCTCATAATGAAAGCCATTTTACATAATGGGACACCGGGTTTCGACGGTCTAAGTTTTGGTGACATTGAGGAAGCACAAGTAAAAAAGGGAGAAGTCAAGGTTCGGCTTAAAACAGCGGGTTTGAATCATCGGGATTTATTCGTTTTGAATCGCCATACAGAACCTTCACCATTGATTATTGGCTCAGACGGCGCCGGTTTAATAGAAGAAGTGGGAGAAGATGTTGTCGGTTTTGAAAAAGGAGAAGAAGTGGTTATTATCCCTAGTCTTGGTTGGCAAAAGAAGAGTGCTGCTCCACCGAGTGGTTTTGAAATCATTGGGTTGCCTTTCCATGGGACATTTGCCGAAACGATTGTGTTACCAGCAGAAAATGTCGTCCCTAAACCTCAGCATCTTACCTGGGAGCAAGCTGGTGTGTTAGGATTAGGTGCGGTTACCGGGCATCGTGCTCTGTTTACTAGAGGCCAGCTTGAAGCAGGACAAACAGTATTTATTCCGGGCGTTGGCGGCGGTGTGGCGACATTCATGGTGCAGATGGCCAAAGCAGTAGGTGCACGGGTGATTGTGTCATCAAGAAGTGAAGAGAAAAGAAAAAAGGCTCTTGAACTAGGCGCGGATCTCGCGATTGATAGTGGTGGAGATTGGGGAGAATTATTAAGAGGTGAGGCGATTGATCTCGTTATTGAAAGTGTAGGGGCTGCAACCTTTCAAAAATCCTTAAATGTCCTTAGACGTGGTGGCACCATCGTCACTTTCGGAGCTTCAGCAGGTGATGAATTCCCACTTAATTTACGTGACTTTTTCTATGGACAATATAATTTATTAGGTTCCACAATGGGAAGTATAGAAGAGTTTCATGAAATGCTTACTGCCATGGAGGAATCGAAGTGGTCGCCTGTTGTGGATAGTGTCTATCCGCTCGAAAACACGATAGAAGCCATGAAAGCTTTAGAGAAAAATAATCAATTTGGAAAAATTGCTATAACCCTATCCAAATAATCTAGGAGGATTCAAAAATGTTAGAAGTAGGACAAAAAGCACCAGAATTTACTTTACCGGCAACAAGTGGTGAAACCCTTTCGTTAGCTGATTTCCGTGGAAAAAATGTTGTACTTTATTTTTATCCTAAGGACATGACACCCGGTTGTACAACAGAGGCCTGCGATTTTCGTGACAATCATAACAAATTCTCAGAGATCAATACGGTTGTCTTAGGTGTCAGTCCTGATCCTGTTGACAAACACCAAAAGTTTACAGAAAAGCATGAGCTTCCTTTTCCATTGTTAGCCGATACCGAGCATGAAGTTGCTGAAAAGTATGATGCTTGGCAGCTCAAGAAAAACTTTGGTAAAGAGTATATGGGCATTCAACGTTCCACCTTTGTCATCGATCAAAATGGGAATATCGCTAAGGTATGGCCAAAAGTTAAGGTGGAAGGTCATGTTGAGGAAATCTATAATTTTATAAAAGACAACCTCGCTTAAAAAAGACGTCACAATCAAGAAGAACACTTATCAAAGAGGTGGGGGCATGAGAGTCCTTTCGACGACTCGACTTCAAGGTGATCTTGAAGCACAATTGCAAGCTAAATTTCCTCAAGTGAGATTTGCCTTTTTTTCCTCTATAGATCGTGTGACCTCCCATCTTTCAGAAGCGGATGTCCTATTGACCTATGGTGAGGATTTAACGGCTGAACATATTGAGCAGGCGACAGATCTCAAGTGGATTATGGTGATCTCAGCGGGACTTGAAAAAATGCCCTTTGAGGCTATTAAGAAGAAGGGCATCCTCGTGACGAATGCCCGCGGGATTCATAGCATTCCTATGGCAGAGTACACGATGGCAACCATGCTGCAATTTGCTAAGAATATGAAGCAGTGGCACGAGAATCAAAAGGCCCATTGTTGGGATCGCTCTGTGGAAATGACAGAACTCGCGCATAAGGTGATCACTATTATTGGACCTGGCGCCATTGGTAGTGAGATCGCTCGTTTAGCGAAGGCATTCAGAATGACAGTTTATGGTATCAGCCGTAGTGGTCAATCTGTAGAGAATGTCGACCAGATGTTTACGATGGAGAATATAGAAAAAGTCCTCCCTTTATCCGATGTCGTGATTTCGGTGTTGCCACAAACGAAGGAGACTGAACAGCTGATAACGGGAAAATATTTTTCACTGATGCCGAGCACTGCGTTATTTATCAACATAGGGAGAGGGAAAACGGTCCGTCAAAGAGATCTTCTCGAGGCTTTACAGTCAAAAACGATTGCCGGGGCTGTCCTTGATGTCTTTGAAGAGGAACCCTTGGATCCGAATCATCCGTTCTGGGAGATGGACAATGTCACCCTTACCCCGCATTTTTCTTCCGCTACTGCGGGCTATCAACCGCGTTCTATTGATATTTTTGAAAAAAATCTTGAAGTCTTCTTGGAGGGGCGCGAGGAATTCATCAATCCGATCGATTTAGACAGGGGGTATTAGAGTGGCGAGAATTTATACACGATCTGGTGATAAAGGCACGACTTCTCTCATTTATGGGAAAAGGGTGAGTAAGTCCGATATAAGAGTCGAAGCCTATGGGACGTGTGATGAAGCCAATTCAATGATTGGGCTGGCTCTTAGTTATTTAGATTCTATTGATTTTGCAGATAAACCAGCTTTTTTAAGCCTGTTTCATGAAATCCAGACGATTCTTTTCCATGCCGGATCAGAACTCGCAACACCTGAGGGAAAAGAAGTGTTGTGGGCTGTGAAAAGCGAGCATATCACAAAGCTTGAAAATCGGATTGACTATTATGAGGAAAAATTGCAGCCTTTAAAACAATTCATTCTCCCTGGGGGCAGTCCAGCAGGAGCCGCCCTCCATGTGGCTCGAACCATTGTCCGCCGAGCTGAACGCTGTGCCGTTGCTATTAGTGAAGAGGTTAATCCACTTGCACTCTCTTACTTAAACCGGCTCTCTGATTTTTTGTTCGTATCAGGACGTTATATTAATCATATGCTAAAAAAAGAAGAAGCTGTACTTCATGAAGATTAGTTTATAAAGGCGAGCATCGTGAAATGCGCTGGAATATCCCGTTGCGACAGCCTTTTAAAATTGACAGATGAAGGCTCAACCTATTACAATAAGAGTATAAATTATAAAGATTATCATTTAATAATAACTGCTCTTTTAGGAAAGTGAGGTGCATGGCGATGACAGAGGGACGCATAAAAGAGGCTATAAGTACCTTAAAGAAGTCTGGGGTAAGAATTACACCACAGCGTCATGCCATTTTAGAATATCTCATTGTTACTATGTCTCATCCAACTGCTGACGACATTTATAAAGCATTAGAATCGAAATTTCCAAATATGAGTGTTGCAACAGTATACAATAACTTAAGGGTGTTTAAAAAAGCCGGACTTGTTAACGAACTCACTTATGGTGATTCATCCAGTCGTTTTGATTTCTCAACATCCGATCATTATCATGTAATCTGTGAAGGGTGCGGGAAAATCGTTGACTTCTATTATCCCGGATTAGATGAAGTTGAGAATTTGGCAGAACACGTCACCGGATTCAAGGTGAATCAACATCGGATGGAAGTTTATGGTCTTTGCCCTGAATGTGGTGGCAAGCCTTTAAAAAACTAATTTAGTGACAATGCTAAGAAAAACTTGGCTCTTCGTCAAGCGATGGCAAAAAGCCAACGTTTTTCTATCAAAGAAAAATAAACCTGTTTATAAAGTATATGTTCCGTTTACTTTATAAGCAGGTTTTTTTGTATTCATGATATTTCACACACAGGATTATGTAAGCTTTTTTCTGAAACTCAGAACGTGAACGAAGAAATGAAGGGCACAGGTAAAACTCACTTGATAGGAAAGTAAGATTTTCTTATTGAGAGTGGTCCTTCGGTTCCTCAGATTTATACGAAGCCCGATTATATTTTTTATCAAATTCCTTTCCTTCAAGATCCGGATCAACCGTTAGAGGTTCGTTACAATGCATGCACAAGTCAACCCGTCCTAGCACTTTCGTTGGCTTTGAACAATTTGGACAGACAACGGGAACAATCTTTGTTGATAATAACCCCACCCATAGATAAACACCAGAACTTAAAAGCACGGCAATAAAGCCAATACACATAAATAACGTCATAATAAAAGGATGAGCTCTAAAGAGTAAGGCAAGATACATAATAACAATGCCCGCAAAAACAAGAAGGAGGGCGAAATTTCTGAATTTATTAACCTTGCTTGATCTTTTAAACATAGCGATTACCTCCTGGATAAAGTATAACATAACCTGTCCCTATTTTATATTTATTAGGTAACGCTTCCAATGTCCTAAGCCTAAAAACAAAAAAATCGAATAAATCTGTTGATTATCGAGTAACCAGTGGTTATATATAACCATCGGTTACTTGAAGGGAGGATATGATGACAAACCTCAAACAACAACATGCTGAAGGAACCGCAGAGGAATTAATGGAGCGCCTAACACCGACCTTCCGTGAAGCCATTGATGTTCTTTTAGTGGGATTAAAGAACAAATGAGGGAGAGATGACAAAATGAAAGTAGAGCAAATTTCTGAACACATTTGGAGTTTAAAAAGCTGGATGGGCATCCCCATCCATGTTTGGGTCGTTAAAGGTCAAGAAGGAGTCACTTTAGTAGATGCAGGTGTGGGGGTCAATGTCTAAAGGAATTTCATCATTTTTGCGTACGGCTAATCTCGGGTCCCTTCGTCGGATAGTGCTGACTCACGGTCATTCAGATCATGTAGGGGCACTTTCTGATCTAATAGATCAATACAATGTCCCTATCTATGCTCATAAAATTGAGCAGCCTTTTATGGAGGGAGAACTTGCCTATCCAAGAAGAAAGAAAGCACAAAAGACTGTTCAAGTTGGATGGGTTCAGCCTTTATCCGAAGATATGGAAGGAAAGCTCTTATCTGTAGGTGGTCTCGTTCCATATCATGTTCCAGGGCATTCACCAGGTCATGTCGTTTATTATCATGAAAGGGATAATGTTCTTTTAGCTGGAGATGCTTTTACTTCAAAAAAGGGGAAATTGCGAAAGCCGATGCCTATGTTTACTGCAGATATGAAGATGGCTGTAAAATGTGGAGTGGACATTGTCCGGCGTCTTAACCCTGAGCGTTTAGAAGTTTGTCATGGTAATCCCGTTTTCCATCCGTTTGATCAAATCGATGATTACTTTAAGGCCAATATGTCTATAAGACACTCTAAAGGCGTAGGGAATGATTTGTGAACCCATGCCATTCTCTTTTTTATTGAAATGAAAGAAGTCACTCGGTTATTGCTCGTTTTCCGGGATTCCGTCCATCAAAGGATGGATTATTTCTGATTGTTTAGAAGGGGGATTCTCTTAATGGTCGGAATCTCTTGAAATTATGAGTGGACTTAAAGCAGCGTTATTGTGAAAACTCTATTCATTACTATTTCTTTAGTTTGGGTATCTCGTTCTATAAGATCAACATGACCCTCAGTGGGCAAAGGTCAAACGTAATTATTATAGGTACTTCTTATCCAATCATGAGAGACTTGACTTTGTGATCATTAAAAAGGTCATATAGAAATTCAAAAAAACTATTGACGCATTATTTTATACATGATAAGATATTTAACGTTGTCGCGAAAAATGTTAAAGAAAAAAGTTGTTGACATTATAGCGTTAACTTGTTATATTAATAAAGTCGCTGAAAACAAGAGTTCAGTGATAATGAAAAAAGTTGTTGACAAGCAAATGCTCTGGTGATATGATATAAGAGTTGCTGTTAAAAACAACAAGATAAGAATTGTTCCTTTAAAACTGAACAAAAGCCAAGCGCAAAAAGAGAAATCTTTTAAATGACGCCAAGATAAAACCTGAAATTTTAAGCTGAAAAGTCAGCATACGTAATATACATTTACGGAGAGTTTGATCCTGGCTCAGGACGAACGCTGGCGGCGTGCCTAATACATGCAAGTCGAGCGCGGGAAGCTAACAGATCTCTTCGGAGTGACGTTAGTGGAACGAGCGGCGGACGGGTGAGTAACACGTGGGCAACCTGCCTGTAAGACTGGGATAACTCCGGGAAACCGGGGCTAATACCGGATAATCCGACGCACCGCATGGTGCGACGGTAAAAGATGGTTCTGCCATCACTTACAGATGGGCCCGCGGCGCA
>NZ_BMFV01000039.1 GCF_014639255.1 Pullulanibacillus pueri | reverse complement strand
TTTGATTGAATATCAAGATGAAGCTGTCTCAAACAGTCCAATTTTCAGGACTTCTGAGACAGCCTCTTTAAGCAGCAAGCATGATCAAATTATTTAAAAGCAATAGTGGCTTTAATCGCTTTTTTCCATCCTGCATAATGATTATCGCGTTCTTCTTGACTCATTTCTGGTTCAAAAGAACGACCGACTGCCCATTTGTTTTCAATTTCTGAACGGTCCTTCCAATACCCCACCGCTAATCCTGCAAGATAAGCGGCACCCAATGCTGTTGTTTCACTGATCGTTGGACGCTCCACTGTTGTACCCAAAATATCACTTTGGAACTGCATGAGGAAGTTATTCGCTACAGCACCACCATCAACACGTAGTTTTTTCAATTCAATCCCTGAGTCAGCTTCCATCGCTTCAAGTACATCCTTGGTTTGGTAAGCTAATGATTCAAGAGTCGCTCTAACAAAATGCTCTCTTTTGGTCCCACGAGTAAGACCAAAAACAGCACCACGGGCATCACTTTCCCAATAAGGTGTTCCAAGTCCGACAAAGGCAGGAACTACATAGACACCGTCAGTTGAATCAACACGAGTCGCATACTCTTCACTCTCAGGTGCATCTTTAACCATTTCCAATCCATCACGTAACCATTGGATAGCTGAACCGGCAACGAAAATACTTCCTTCAAGAGCGTATTCCACCTTACCGTCTACACCCCAAGCGATGGTTGTTAAAAGGCCGTGTTCTGATTTAACAGCTTCTTCACCCGTATTCATTAACATGAAGCAACCTGTACCATAGGTGTTTTTGGCCATCCCTTTTTCATAGCATGCTTGACCAAACAACGCCGACTGTTGGTCACCTGCAATACCTGCAATGGGAATCCCTTCTCCAAAGAAATGATGAGGAACGGTATTTCCATAAATCTCGGAAGACTGGCGAACTTCTGGAAGCATAGATTTTGGTACCTCAAGGATGTCAAGCAATTCATCATCCCATTTTAAATCATAGATATTATACATTAGTGTTCTTGAGGCATTAGAGTAATCCGTGATATGCGCGGCACCACCACTTAATTTCCAAACTAACCAAGTATCAATAGTTCCAAAGAGAAGATCGCCATTTTCAGCCTTTTCACGCGCCCCTTCAACATTGTCAAGAATCCATTTTACTTTTGTTCCTGAGAAATAAGGATCGATAAGCAGACCGGTTTTGCTGCGGATAAGATCTTCATAGCCTTTTTCCTTTAATTCTTCACAAATCCCAGCGGTTTGTCTTGATTGCCATACAACAGCATTGTAAACAGGAACACCGGTATTCTTATCCCATACGACAGCCGTTTCACGTTGGTTCGTAATTCCGATACCTGCGATTTGATTAGGTTCAATATTTGTATTTGAAAGCGCCTGAGCAATTACAGACAAAATTGAACCCCAAATTTCAGAAGCATCATGTTCTACCCAACCTGGCTTTGGAAAATATTGAGTAAATTCCTTTTGTGCCACATGAACAATTTCACCTTTACTATTGAACAAAATTGCTCTTGAACTTGTTGTCCCTTGGTCTAATGCCATAATATACTTTTCAGTCATCTTCTTTACCCCCATTTTTTTAGAAAAAGCTTATAAGAAGCCCACAAGATGATGAGCATCGCTTTTCATAGATTTGAAAACATGACGTATGTTTTTCATTGCTTTTTTTAGTATAAAGCTTTATTTTGAAGCTGCAGCTTCAGGATGTTTTAATCTTTTTTCACCAACATATGCTGCAACAATGACAATTAATAGTATAACACTTATAACCCAAAATGCTGGTTTCACGTCTTGTAAGAAAACAGCTTTATAGAAAAGGGCTCCGAACATTCCCCCTAAAATTGGTCCAACAACAGGAATCCAAGCATATTTCCAATTGGAAGATCCTTTTCCTGCAATCGGTAAAAAGAAGTGTGCAATTCTTGGTCCAAGATCACGTGCTGGGTTGATCGCATACCCTGTCGTTCCCCCTAAAGAAAGACCAATAGCGATAATTAAAAAGCCAACAATTAATGGATTGAGCCCTTCAGCAAATTTATTCGCCCCAATCGCTTGAATACCCATCACTAAGACAAAGGTACCAATAATTTCACTTAAAAGGTTAGAAAATGTTTGTGGAATAGCAGGCGCTGTTGAAAAGACACCTAATTTTGCTGCTGGATCTTCTGTGACTCTCCAGTGTGGTAAATATTGCAAATAAACAACACACGCACCGAGAATCGCACCAATCATTTGACCTAAGATATAGGTTGGAACCTTATCCCAAGGAAAATCTCCTGACATTGCCAATCCAAGTGTGAGTGCAGGATTCAAATGAGCACCGCTAAATTTTCCTACAGCAAAGGCCCCTATCATTACGGCTAGACCCCAACCAAAGGTAATAACGATCCATCCAGAATTTTGTGCGGCTGATTTTTTTAATGTAACCCCTGCACAAACTCCTCCACCAAATACAATAAGAATCATTGTCCCAACTAATTCTGCAACAAAACCCGACATTATTGTTTCCCCCTATACTGCGAAAATGAATCATTCATTTATCTTTTTTAGAATGACAAAAAAGCCCACAAAAAAATACCTCTACTACCATCTAAAGGGTAATAAGGAATTCTTGTGGACTCATGATCTCATTCACGTTTATTAACTTGATTTCATGATACCACTTACAGAAAACGCTGTCAAATATATTTTCATAAAAATTATTACCCAATATTTCCAATTATTATTGTTTAATTTTTCGAAACATTACACAAAGAGTCTTGACATCTCCCCTTGAACCCTTCATAATACTAAAAAATACCGAAAAAATAGCGTTGAACAGGCTAGTAAATACTGAAAAGGCGTTAAAGAGAATGGGAGGCTATGTGGTGAGACATCCCATCGCGACTCAGTATTGAACCCACCTGTGAGCTGTCAGTGATTAATAAGCTGACCGTTTGTCCATGCGTTAAATGGGCATTAAGCGGGCGTGTATTTACACGTCAATCAAGGTGGTACCGCGGAATCTGAAACTCCATTCCGTCCTTTTTATAAAGGATGGTGTGGAGTTTTTTAATGATAGTATAAGGAGTGGATAGTTTAAGATGAATAAAATTGCTTTTATTGGTGCGGGCTCTATTGCTGAATCAATACTCTCAGGTATTTTATCGAAGCACATGTTGAAGCCTTCGCAAATCTGGGTCACCAATCGCAAAAATACCCAGCGTCTTTCACACTTAAAAAATGTCTATGACGTAAAAGTCTCAAATGAAAAGTCCGAAATCATGAGAGGGGCTGACATCATTATCCTTTCTGTAAAACCAAAAGATGCACCTGGAGCCCTCCATTCCATTCAGCCCTTTATCACTTCTGATCAGCTGGTCGTTTCAGTGTTAGCTGGCGTATCTACCAGCTACATTGCTCACGAACTCGGTCTTCCCCTGCCAATTGTAAGAGCCATGCCGAATACATCTGCCTCTGTGGGTCATTCAGCAACAGCTTTATCCGCAGGTTGTTACGCGAAAGAAGACCATATCGGAAAAGTAAAGGATTTATTTCAAACCATAGGATCAACAGTTGTTGTCGATGAAGACCAACTCCACGCTATTACAGGACTCTCTGGAAGTGGACCGGCTTACATTTATTATTTGGTAGAAGCGATGCAACAAGCCGCTACCGAGGCCCAACTTGATCCATCCTTATCCGAGGATTTAATCATCCAAACGCTTGTCGGTGCAGCGGAAATGCTTAAACTGAAGAAAGCTTCTCCAACAACCCTAAGAAAACAAATCACCAGTCCTGGCGGCACTACCCAAGCCGGCATTACGACTTTAGAGGAATATAAATTCCAAGAAGCCATCTTACATGCCATTAGAAGAGCAACAGAACGGTCTATGGAACTTGGAAGCCCTTTTCAAGTCATTACGAAGCCCTAGTTAAGAAGCCGCCATTCCTTTTCCTGAAATCTTCCTTTGATTCTAGTTTATCTAGAATGAGCCATTTTATCCTAAGAAAAACCAGGCGAAAAGCATGACCGGTCCTTATTCAGTTGGGCATTAAAATGTTTTTTACCAAAAGGCATCATCAGTACACAGTAGATTGGAGCGGAGGACGCGAAATTCGGAACACTTATATAGAGTGTGTTCCTCAGCGCCGCTACACATGGATGCCTAAACTAACGTCCTTCGGGAACGGGCCAGCGTGACTTCACGAATAGTCGCCCGAGTTGTTCCATGAAAGCTGATGACAAAGCGATGTGTTTAGCCGGAGTGATGCGCCTTTTCATAAGAATAAAGAAAAATCCGTTCATTCAACTAGAATGTTCGGATTTCCTTTGAGTGAAATTCTTCTGTTCCAACCTCTAAAACATTAGATCCAATAGATTTTCTTTAGTAATTTTCCCAAAATAATGCCCAACGTCAATAGAGGAAAGCTTTGCGTCTACCTCTTCGTATTCAAAGCGTGCGCCTTTTAATAGGTTTAAAACATCACTAACATCACCGACACCAAAAAAGTCTCCAAAGATGACGCCATCTTCAATGATCCCCTTCTTCACTTCCATTCGAATATCAACGGTCCCCGCGCCAGGAAAGCGTTTCTTATATTGAACATTGAATTTAGGGGATTTTCCGTAAACCCAATCCCAATTGCGATAACGTTCATTTGCAATCTCCTCGATACGTTTCCAATCCTTATCCGTGAGTTTATATTCGTCTATGCCTTCTTTAGAACCAAAGATAGAGTTCAATAACGCTTGTTTAAATGCCTTAATATCCATGTCTTGATCAAGATGCTCACGGATGTTAGTAACCCGACTACGGACTGATTTAATCCCTTTTGATAAGTATTTTTCGGCATCAGGATTCAGAGCCTTTGCGACGTTTTCTAAATTGACATCAAACATGAGCGTCCCGTGGCTATACATTCTGCCTCGCGTAGAAAATTGTGCATTCCCACTAATTTTTTTCCCATCCACAAGGAGGTCATTCCTCCCTTGAAGCTCAGCCTTCACTCCCATTTGATGGAGGGCTCGGACCACTGGTTCTGTGAATTTTTTATAGTTGTGAAAGCTGTCACCGTCATCTTTTGTAATAAAACTAAAGCTTAAATCGCCCTCGTCATTATATACTGCCCCGCCACCGGAAAGTCTTCTCGCCACCGTGACGTTATTTTTTCTGATGTAATCCAAATTAATTTCTTCAACAGTATTTTGGTTTTTCCCAACTATTACTGTTGGTGTCATACTATAAAAAAGTAGATAGGTTTCATTAATATCAAGTTCAGTAAGAATATACTCCTCAATTGCAAAATTGAGATTGATATCCATAATATCCTGATTATCGATGTACTTCACCTTAGGTACCCCCAGTTATCTCATTGCTGCTTTTACAACAATAGCTTCTATATCTTTATCATAGCGATTTTCTTTCTCTTTTTCCAATAAGGGAGCATTATCTACCACATTAAAAATGCAGAAACTCTCAAGGCACGTTCAGAGAGTCTCTGCAATATCTTTCAAGATCATTCGGTCTTCCTCTTATCTTAATGATAACATCCCACCCTAATGATTTATAGCCTATTTTTTGAATTTTTTCGTTATATACTATAAGACGGAGGTGATTTTATGATAACTGGCTTTGCGACAAAAAAGCTTTCTCCTATTGCGATTGGAACACATCTTGGAGAAATGAATCATGAGGATTCCCTTAAATACCAAGAAGCTTTAGTTTATGCCCTAACTCATGGCATCAACTTCATTGATACAGCCCTGAACTACCGTGGAATGAAATCTGAACGAGATATTGGTGTCGTCCTAAGACACCTTATCTCAGAAACAGGTAAATACGAGCGTTCCGAATGCTTCATCTCTACAAAAGCAGGCATTATTCCAGGTGATATTGATGCTGGACTTGTCCCTAAAGCCTATTTACAAAAAAAGTTAATTGAACCCGGGATTATTTCTGTAGAAGATCTTCATGTTGTAGGACACCAAAAGCATATATTGACTCCTCGTTATTACGACTTTGCCATTGAACAAAGTCGGATGCATATGGGACTTGAAACCATAGATCTTCATTATATTCATAATCCTGAGCTGTCTATCGCCGTCTTGGGTCCCGAGCGGTTTTATAAGCAGCTCGAAACCCTTTTTACATTCTACGAAACAAAAATTGAAGAAAAAAAGCTGCGCTATTATGGGATGGCCTCATGGGATGCCTTTTTACTTAATCCCAGCGAAAAAGGCTTTATTAGTCTTGAAAAAGTGATTCAAATCGCACATGCCGTCGCTGGCGAACACCATCATTTCAAGTTTATTCAACTCCCTTTTAACCTGTTCAACACGGCTGCAGCTACAACATGGACCCAAAGCATTCAAGGACGTCGATTCTCTGCTATAGAGGCAGCAAATAGACTGGGTTTAACCGTAACGGTGAGTGCGCCTCTTGCCCAAGGGAAGGCTTTCTCTGAAACTAAACGACCCGAAGATTTTCTACAATTTGTGCTCGATCATCCTGGAGTAACCGCTGCTATGGTTGGGATGAAGCAAAAAAGTCATGTACAAAAAAACTTGGCCCTACTCTCTCTTTATCCTTAACCAAAAAATTAGTGCTAATCTATAAGATCTATTATAATAGGAGAAAACGTTTGCTATAAAGGAGCAACATCATGTCGTACACTCGCTATTCCCGTTCTGAATGGGCATCCTTACCAAAGTATATCAGCCAGGACTCTATAACTCACCTTCCCAATCTTCTCTCTGACATAGAGCTTGACGCATTCTATATCCCTCTTGCTAGTTTTATTGGGATTTTATATAGAAATCATTTAAAGTGCAAAGCAGACTTACAACACTTTTTTAATAAGGAGACAAAAGCAATCCCTTTTCTAGTCGGGGTCGCCGGTAGTGTTTCCGCAGGTAAAAGTACCTTTTCTGAAAGTATTGCCCAACTTTTTGAAGGTCTACCTGGATCTCCGAAAACGACAATTGTGTCTACCGATCAATTTTTATATAAAAATGAGATTTTAGAAGCACGCGAACTTAAAGACCTTAAAGGCTTTCCTGAAAGCTATGATTGGAAAAATCTATTACATACACTGCAAACGATTAAAAGTGGGAAGTCCACAGATGTACCCATTTACTCTCATGAAACTTATGATATTTTACCGGACGAAACCCAACATGTTGAATCACCTGATATTTTAATTGTGGAAGGAATCAATACCTTACAAGTCGGCATAAATGGCGAGGATTTACCATCATTGTTTGATATAAGCCTCTATTTAGATGCAGAGGAAGAGGACTTATTTTCGTGGTTTTGGACGCGCATTTTACAATTTAAAGAAAAAGCAAAAGAGGATCCTTCCTCTTATTATCATGCGTTCAAGGATATGCCTGAAGAGCAGTTACATCAAATGGCCAAAACCGTTTGGGACACAATCAACGGAAAAAACCTCCGCGAACACATTCTGCCAACAAAAGAAAAGGCTGACATTATTGTAAAAAAAGCATCTGACCATACGATCAATGAAATTCAAATCAGCGAAACGCTTTTATAAGAACTGGAGTAGAAATTTTTACTCCTCGAAAAGGATCGATCGTCATAAAGACCGCCCCGTATCAGGAGGAGCTCGCGCTAAGGAAAAATTACAGATGTAAATATAATAAGTTGTTCTGCTTCCTCTTATTTCTGATCGAAGGGGCTCTGACTTCGGACTCTTTTCCCCTTCTTGCTCTCGTTTCTGTCCGAAGGGGCTCTGACTTCGGACTCTTTTCCCCTTCTTGCTCTCGTTTCTGTCCGAAGGTGCCTTGACTTCAGACTCTTTTCTCCTTCTTGCTCTCGTTTCTGTCCAAAGGGGCTCTGACTTCGGACTCTTGTCAGCCGCTTACTCTCGTTTCTGTCCAAAGGGGCTCTGACTTCGGACTCTTTTCCCCTTCTTGCTCTCGTTTCTGTCCGAAGGTGCCTTGACTTCAGACTCTTTTCTCCTTCTTGCTCTCGTTTCTGTCCGAAGGTGCCTTGACTTCAGACTCTTTTCCCCTTCTTGCTCTCGTTTCTGTCCGAAGGTGCCTTGACTTCAGACTCTTTTCCCCTTCTTACTCTCGCTTCTGTCCAAAGGAGCTCTGACTTCGGACTCTTGTCAGCCGCTTACTCTCGCTTCTGTCCAAAGGAGCTCTGACTTCGGACTCTTGTCAGCCGCTTACTCTCGTTTCTGTCCAAAGGGGCTCTGACTTCGGACTCTTTTCCCCTTCTTGCTCTCGTTTCTGTCCGAAGGTGCCTTGACTTCAGACTCTAGTCCACTTCTCGCTTTGATTTCGGTCCGAAGCAGTCTCATCAAAGAAGGATCATTTTTCTATCGAAACGCTTTTCCTCTTTCGTCAACATATGCTTTCGTGAAAAACTAAGCTTTACTTTCTTATTCTTTAAGAAAAACCGGGCGAAAATGCATGCCCGGTCCTTATTAAAACACGGAATAAGATTTTAATCCCAAAAGGCAGCGTCAGCACCCCAGTTGATCGGAATGGAAGGCGCTCTGGCTCCTTCGGGAACAGCACGCGTCCGAAGATCCATTTTGGAACACCATTCATCCATTCCAAAATTAGCTGAGGCCGTGCCCGAGGAAAGCGAGCGCTCTGGAGTGAAGATCCACACCGTTCTGCTGGCCAAAAATTTTATACTTTCCTTTCTTTTGAGAAAAAACGATCTGCGTTCCTTTAAGAACAGTGAAGTAGTAACCCCATAAAAGCTTATGACGGGGCAACGACCTCCACTTTAATGCGATCTGGATCCTCAAAATACACCGCGTAATGTTCAGGACCTCCAGCAAAAGGATAACGGTCATCATACAACAAAGCTATGTGACGCTCTGCCAGCTCTTCTCTTAGTCGATCCACTTGTCCCTTTGTTTCTGCATGGAAAGCTAAATGATTAAGCCCTACTCGAGAACGATGATAGGGAACATCTAAATATTTATCCTCAGCTTGAACAAATACAATATAAGTCTCCCCTATCTTCCAGCTGACACCCTTATCCCAACGTTGAAATTCACTATAGCCTAATTCAGTAAGAAACCAACCCCAAAACCTCTCCGTTTTCCTTAAATCAGAAACGTAGAGTTCCACATGATGAAGGACTCCCTTTGCCATTCCAAAGCACCTCTCCCTCACAGCATTCATTTTTTAAATTATATCTTATACTTCACCGCTTCGCTAAGCAGCTGCCTTTTCTTGACTTAGAATGGACAGCTCGCCTCCCATTAAATTACTTTAGCTTGAACTGCTTTTGATTGTTTTGTAAAAATTCCTTAGCTAAAAGGTATGCATGTGCAGAGAAAAGTTGGGTGAGATGTTTTTTCTTGATTAGGGCTTCCACTTCACTAATCTTTACTAAGGTCACTTCAATGTCTTCTGTTTTATCTAATGACTGTTTAAATCCTTGATAACTCTCAAGCATCATATAAGTGGTAATTTTATTATTCTGATCCGCAGGATTCACGGCAAATTCCCCGAGTTCAATGAGTGGATGGTCGGAAGTGTACCCCGTTTCTTCTTTAATCTCCCTCAGAATGGCTGCCTCTACCGTTTCCCCTTCTTCTACTTTTCCTCCGGGAATTTCTAAAGTAATTTCTTTTGTCCCTTGTCGATATTGTTTAACAAAGACCATTCGCTCATCCTTTGTCAGTACAACAGCGTTTACCCAGTGAGGATATTCCTTTACATAATAATGCTCAATGCGCTCACCATTCGGCAGTTCGCAGTAATCATCGCGTAAATTCCCAAAGGGTGTTTTATAAATATAACTGCTTTTGATCGTTTGCCACTTTTCCATGTCCTTTCCCCTTTCAAATGTAAAGAACGCTTGAACTTAAAGGTCAGCGTTCTTCGTCTTCAGTATCCTCTAATGGCAGCCAATCCAGCATTTCTTTAACCACCGTATTGATCTTTTTATCGACAAATTCATTGCCATATTTTTGTTTCACTTTTTCGATTTGCTGGACAACGGCATCGTCAAATTGAATAAGAGGTTGATCCTCTTCAAGAGTATTGTAAATGTTAATAATGTCTTCCATACCATTGTTTATAGCATCAATGGCATCACTAAAGATTTGACTTTCCTTATTATTTGCTTTCACGCCATCACCCGTTATCCTAATTTAAGTTTAGGCTTTTCATTTTCGAGGCATTTCATTCTTTTCCTCCACCTGTAAATATTTTTTGAATATTTATTAATTTAAATTGCTTTTTTATACATAAATTTCACTAACTCTTTATAGCTTAGTTATATATCACTTTTTATACTGTCATAAAAAGGGGGAAAACAAGTGAAAAAGGTACCGATGTGGCTACAAATGATTGCCGGTATGGTGTTAGCGGTTATCGTGGGACTCATCTTTGTTTCAATGGGTATCTCTGAAGGAAATTGGCTTTACAGTATCTTTTCCTTTGTCTCAAATGCTTTTATTCGTCTCATTAATATGTTGGTCGTACCCCTTGTCATTACATCCTTAATTGTCGGCATAGCTGGACTAAAGGATCCATTAAAATTAGGGAGTATTGGCTGGAAAACCATTGTTTACTTTTTAAGCACAACGTTTTTAGCTGTCATCATTGGTTTAATCCTCGTTAACTTAATTCAGCCGGGCACTGGGTTCCACGTTCCCTCTGACGTCAAAGCGCCTGATTCCGGTGATATGAACTCAATTAGTGATACTTTTCTTAATATGATTCCTACCAATCCGATCACAGCCCTTACTGAAACCTCTATTTTACAAATTATTTTCTTTTCAATTTTTGTGGGCATCGCCATGGTTTTTCTTGGCGAAAAAGCGAAACCAGCATACAACTTTTTCGAAGCCTTTTTTGAAATCATGATGAAAATTACAGCTTGGATCATGGCTCTAGCTCCCTATGGGGTTTTTGCGCTCATTGTTAAAACCATTTGTGATAATGGGTCAACTGTTTTTGCCCCACTCGCAAAATATATGTTTGTCGTGCTACTCGGCATGCTTCTCCACCTCTGTTTGGTTTACTTTACCGCCATCAAAACCCTTGGGAAAATGAGTCCGATAAAATTTTTACGTGGAGTCGCTCCAGCATGGTTAGTCGCTTTTTCTACAGCTAGTAGTAATGCCACCTTGCCAGTGAGTATCCGTTCTGTTGAAAACAATCTTGGTGTTGGCAATCGCGTCTCTAGTTTTGTTCTACCTCTTGGGGCAACTGTAAATATGGACGGAACCGCTTTATATGAAGGCGTTGCAGCCCTCTTTATCGCTCAAGCCTACGGCATTCATCTTGGACTCGGCTCACAATTTGTAATATTAATCACGGCTGCTCTCGCCGCTATTGGCGCTGCTGGTATTCCTGGAGCGGGACTCATCACCATGGTCCTTGTCTTAAATGCCGTTAACCTTCCCGTCGAAGGTATTGGTTTGATTTTAGCTGTCGATCGTATCCTTGATATGTTTAGAACATCCGTCAATGTTTTAGGGGATTGTACTGCCACTGTTGTCATCGGGCGAAAAGAAGGAGAAATCGATGATACGAAGGCTGAGGGAGTTGCCTAAAAATAAACTTCAATCAGTAGGGGATTACATTCCCCACCGATTATTAGTTGAACCAAACAGGATGTTTGCGTCCGTTATTCCTACTTAAACAGCTTTGTACCTTTCAGGTTTTGAATGAAGAAGCATACGGACGATTGCAACGGGATAAATGTTATCGACACACTCGCTACAGATCATTCATCTGTAGCTTTTTTATTGCCTGGGAAATCAAGGAAGTGATTAGGATCGGGGAAATCTTGTCATCCGCCTTCGTTTTGGTGACCGTTTCCTTGAGTCTTTTCTAAATTCAGGCTTCATCATCACTATTTGTTCTTTCCCTTTTTTCTAACCATCGTTATAATGAACTAAATAAATTAAACGGTGGCTGGAGGAGAATACATAATGAATCATTTAAGAAAAAAAGTCGTTCTGATTACAGGTTCCTCTGGTGGTTTTGGAAAACGCCTTTGCGCTTCTTTTTTAAGGGAAGGATATAGCGTTGTTGCTACCTTGCGTGACTGGGATAAAAGAACAGAAATTCTTAATGCTCTTTCAGGAGAAACGGAGCAAGAGCATCTTCACTTTTTTGAGCTAGATGTCACAGATAACGGTCAAATAAGATCAGTGATCACAACTGTCATCCAGCAGTTTGGAAGGATAGATGTTCTTATTAATAATGCGGGCTTTGCTAGCGGTGGATATATCGAAGAGGTCCCGATGGAAACTTGGCAACAGCAAATCGAAACCAATGTTCTTGGCTTAATTGCTGTTACAAAAGCGGTTTTACCTTATATGCGTGCCGCCCAAAAAGGAACCGTTGTCAATATGAGTAGTATCAGTGGTCAGATTGGCTTTCCAGGACTTGGACCCTATGCCACCTCGAAATTTGCGATAGAAGGATTTAGTGAATCCCTTCGTTTAGAAATGCAGCCCTATGGCATACGCGTGATCGTCATTGAACCCGGGGCTTTTCAGACTAACATTTGGTCGAAAGGAATAGCAGCCTTTCATGTTGAGTCTCAATCACCCTACAAAAATAAATCTGAACGGCTTCTTCAAACGGTTGAGATGATTGAGAAGAAAGCAGGTGACCCAGACGATGTCGTTCAACTCATTGTAAAAAAAGTCACTAAAGACACCTCCACCTTTCGCGCTTCCATTGGAAGAGGGGTAAAAACAACACTTTTTCTTAAAAAGTTACTCCCATGGCATTGGATTGAAGCGACGATTATTAGGAAAACAAAATAGGACTCATTTAGGCTTATGCCTGAACGGTTGAGTCACACCTTTAGTTAGCCTCATAGCCATAATGACCATTCGCTTAAAAGTTTTAAAACCTGATATAAACAAAAAAGGGAATCCTGTTATAAGAATCTATCAAAAACGGATATGAGTAGGCAGCCTCTGGATGTTTTGCCGCTCACTCACAGCCATCCAAGGTAACCCCACGATGCATAAAACAACACCAGGTATTCTGATCATAAAAAAACACTACCTAAAAAAGTGTTGGACCTTTTTCATCAAAACACCTCACCTCATTATTCCCAATTTGATCGTTTAACACTAAACATCTTTTTCTATAAAATAAGCTTCCCCTTCACTCCCTCATAAGCTTTCACCTTTATTACATCACTCTGTATCCTAGGCTTTACCAATGCATTACACTTTACTCGCAGACTTTTAATAGTGGCAAAAAAATCATGCATAAGGGTTGCATTTTTTCCTCCACGCGCATATTATAGCCTTAGATATAAAAGTTGCATACAGGCAAAACTAATGTCCTGAAGCAAAAGGAGGCTTTGACATGAGACATTCATTATTTCGTTCGCCGAGTCAGTCCGGTGAAACCCTTGCGGCAAAGAAGAGCGCATCACGAACACAACCACAGTCACTTGATTCCATTCTTAAAAGCAAAGGTCTAAAAAAAATACTCCCCTTTCTTGGCCCTGCTTTTATCGCATCGGTTGCTTACATTGATCCAGGGAACTTTGCAACCAATATTCAGGCCGGCTCAGAATATGGCTATTTGTTACTTTGGGTGATTTTGGCATCCAACCTGATGGCCATTCTGGTCCAATCATTATCAGCAAAATTAGGCATCGCTACCGGAAAAAACCTTCCCGAAATTTCAAGGGAACATTTTCCACGTTGGGCTTCAATCGGATTATGGATACAAGGTGAAATCATCATTATGGCCACGGATCTTGCTGAATTTATTGGAGCCGCTCTAGGACTGTATTTAATCTTTGGACTCCCGATGCTCCCATCAGCACTCATAACCGCTTGTGCCTCCTTTCTTATTTTGGAGTTACAACGCAAAGGGTTCCGTCCATTAGAAGCTGTGATAGCCGGAATGGTCCTCCTTGTCGTTCTTGCTTTCGGGACGCAGGTCGTTTTTTCACAGCCCGAGCTTGCCCCTATGATGAAGGGACTCGTGGTTCCAAGATTTGATGGTGTCAGCAGTATTTTACTTGCAGCGGGGATTCTAGGAGCTACTGTTATGCCTCACGCGATTTACTTGCATTCAGGCTTAACCAATAAAAGAATTGTCGGCAAAAATGAAGAACAGCGCGTCAAGATCTTTAAATTTGAATTTATTGATATTCTTATTGCTATGATTATCGCGGGGATTATTAATGCCAGCATGCTTGTCGTTGCCAGTGCGTTATTCAATACTCACGGCATGATCATTGAAGATTTAGATGTTGCTTTCGATCAATTTAACATTCTTCTTGGTCCTGCCGCTGCTATTATCTTCGGTATTGGTTTACTTTCCTCTGGGCTATCAAGTTCATCTGTTGGTACACTATCCGGCGATATTATCATGCAAGGCTACATTAGAAAAAGAATTCCTATCTATCTCCGTCGGGCCATCACTATGATTCCACCACTAACCCTGATCATCTTTGGTGTGAATCCGACATACGCGCTTGTCATGAGCCAAGTGGTTTTATCCTTTGGGATTGCCTTCGCGTTAATACCTTTAATCATTTTTACGAGTAAAAAGAACATCATGGGTCAGTTAGCCAACCATAAAATAACCACCATTATTGCTTGGGGAATCGCAGTTCTCGTTATTGCGTTAAATCTCTTCTTACTTTACGAAACCATTTTCGGTGCATAAGGCCCTCACCCAAGTGTAGGAGGGGAGAAACATGAATGCCCGTTATCAAACGATGGAGAACCAGCAAAGAACTAGCGCCAATAAGAACAGCAAACAAGTGAATCGCTTTGTAACGACTGTTGGCTTTCTTATCGCCTTTCTTGCTTAGCGCAATCTTATAAAAACAGAAACAAGACGGTTGACAGCCGCTGCTCTTCGTTGTAAGTTATAGATAATTTTATAAAAAAGTCCACTAGGGGAGCCGTTTTAGCGGCTGAGACAAGGAATCTTGGACCCTTTGAACCTGATCTGGTTTATACCAGCGTAGGAAAGTGGAGACGGCGAACAAATAATGCTCATGTTCTCAGCCGCTCCCTTTTGGAGCGGCTGTTTTGCTCCAAAAGCTGGAAACCCTCTAGTGACTTTTTTAATTCAAATCACAAGGAGGAGTTTTTTTATGCTTTTTTCTGAACAGCTCAGACATGAAGGAAATCCAATCTTTGAGGCTATTTTTCAACATCCGTTCGTCCAAGGCATCGCAACAGGAGAATTACATAAGGAGCAACTGATCCATTACGTTAAACAAGATTACGAGTATTTAAATACGTTTATGCGTGTCTATGGATTAGCGATCTCCAAAAGTTCCTCTCGCAAGGATATCGAACTTTTTAACTCGCAAATCACCTTTGTCTTAAACAGTGAAAGTCACCCTCATCATAACTTTTGTCGTATGGCTGATGTCTCTTATGAGGAGCTCCAAGGCTTCCCTATGGCTCCAACCGCTCATCATTACACCCATCATTTAATGACGGTCGCCCATGAAGGCACACTCGCTGAGATTATTTCGGCCTTATTACCATGTCCATGGACTTATATGGACATCGGTCAAAGACTGCTTCATGAAGTCAGCCCCAAACCCGATCACCCCTTTTACGAATGGATCACTTTCTATGGTCAGACGGGTCACATTAATGACCAATTTTGCAAACGGCTTGATGCATTAGCTCAAACAGCAACAAAGGAAGAAAGGCAGCGGATGCTGGATCACTTTCTCATTAGTTGTCAGCTTGAATACAAGTTTTGGGACATGGCTTATACCCTTGAAGAGTGGCCTGTCAGCCAAGAGGTCCCTCATCCATGAATTGGAGAATGAAGGAAATCGTTTTAACCGTTATTCTTTCCATCCTCTGCGGTGTGATTTACTTAGGCTGGTCGACCCTTTGGCTACCACTATCCGCTATTTTTGGTCCAGTCAGTTCAGAATGGATGTTTGGCATTTGGGTCATTGCCAGCCCACTTGTCGCTTATATTATTCAAAAACCAGGCGCCGCTATGATCGCCGAATTCGCCGCCTCTGCCGTTGAAGTCTTAACGGGAAGCCAATTTGGACTCTCATCATTCCTCATCGGACTTGTTCAAGGATTGGGCGCAGAGCTTGTCTTTTTCTGCTTTAGCTATAAGCGTTACACTCTTTTGACCCTGATGCTTTGCGGCGTCGGTGGGGCACTTGGAAGTATGATTTATGATCTGATGGCCAACGGCTTTAGTTACTATACAAAAGGGGTTTTACTCACAACTTTTGGATTGCGGATAATAAGCGGCGCTATTCTGGGTGGATGGCTGGCTAAAGGACTGGCCGAAGCCCTTGCAAAAACTGGCGTCCTCAATGCTTATACCCTTATGAAGGAGCGATACCATGGCAATGACACAAATGATGACGAAGACACCCTTCCTCGGTTGTAAAGATATCTCGCTGCGCTTCTATGACCAAAAGCAACCTGTCTTACGACATATCAACCTTGAGATTTCACTTGGAGAGAAGGTTCTCTTTTTAGGGCCAAGTGGCTGCGGAAAGTCAACACTTCTCTCCGTGCTATCAGGCATTATCCCCAATCAGATTGAGGCCGATCTCAATGGGGAAGTGTTTCATCCTGAACACATCGGCGTCATGTTTCAAGACCCCGATGCTCAGTTCTGTATGCTACATGTCGACGAGGAAATCGCTTTTAGTCTAGAAAATCGATCCGTCCCTAGAGAACAAATGGATGCCTTGATCCAAAAGGTCAAAAAAGTAGTCGGTCTCGAGGTCCCGGGTGATACTGCCATATACACCCTTTCTGGAGGGATGAAGCAAAGGCTGGCTCTTGCCTGCCTTTTAGCTTTGGAACCACAGGTCCTCTTTTTTGATGAACCTACAGCCCAGCTTGATCCCGTTTCAAGAGCTGATATTTTCAAACTGCTTCATGCCTATTCAAAGACCAGTCAACAAACGCTCGTCTTTATCGAACATGTCTTAGATGGATTAATTGAATGGATGGATCGGGTGGTGTTATTCAACGCTCATGGACAGCTTCTTGCGGATGGAAAACCCGAAGATATTGTTACGCATTATGCGAAGGCATTAGAAGAAGCCGGTGTATGGCAGCCAAAGCTTTTTCCAGCCACATGGTCTGAGGTTGTCAAAGAGCCACAACATCCTCTTTCCATAAAGTTGGAGCAAGAATGGCAACACCTTCAACATCAGCAAAGAGAGTTTAATCAGGCGCCCGTCCTTTATGAGCTCAGTCATGTTTCTTTTCAATATGGAAGAAACAATGTTCTATCAGACCTTAACTTTAACATCCAGCAAGGAGAATGGGTAACGATCATTGGTGAAAATGGGAGTGGAAAATCTACCTTGTTAAAGCTCCTTGCCCATCTCGAATGGCCCTTAAAGGGAACCGTTTTATTTCATCATAAGAATCTCAAGAAGTGGTCAAGGAAATCTTTTTATAAGCAGGCAGGCTATGTCTTTCAAAATCCAGAATGGCAATTTGTCACAAACAATGTGCACGACGAGATTGCTTTTGGGGGCAAACGGCAACAGTGGGAAGGACAATCGTTAGAAACAGCTATTGACCAGCTATTAAAAGAATTCCGTCTTGATCATTATCGGCATCAACATCCTTTCACCCTTAGCCAAGGGCAAAAACGACGACTAAGTGTCGCAACCATGCTTTTATTCGATCAAGAGGTGCTATTGTTGGATGAACCTACTTTTGGTCAAGACGCCAGAACCACACGTGACTTACTCGCTCGTCTTAAAGAACGGCAGAACAAAGGATCAACGATCATTATGGTAACACATGATATGGATCTCGTTTCCGAAATGTCCGACCGCGTCCTTTTATTAAATAAGGGAAAACTCATTTACAACGGTAGGCCCAACGCCCTCTTTTCACAAGAAGCGTTATGTCAGCAGTCTGCCATTGTACCTCCCTTACCCTATCAACTCAAGGCGTCGAGAACACTTATTCAGGAGGGTTAAGGAATGAAAAGCAATCAATCGCTTTTAGCGACGATTAATCCAACACTCAAACTATTTACCCATTTGACGCTGATGATACTTATCATGACACTTGCCAGCCCGCTCATCACTTTATTTTTATGGCTGCTTGCCTTGATTGTCGGTCTGTTCATTGGTGGTTGGACACCGTCCTATCTCTACAAACGACTTTTACCGTATTTCATCTTTTTCGTGCTTGTCTTTTGGATGCTTGCAGCTTTTGGGGAGGGCGCTACCGTATTGTGGCAGTGGGGCTGGTTCCATATAACTGAAGAAGGAATTAAACATGGGCTACTTATCGCTCTAAGAATGTATGCCTTCGTGACATACAGCTTGCTTTTTACCTCAACGACAGATATCACGACTTTTATTATGAGTCTCATTCATCAGTGTCACCTTTCTCCTAAATGGGCTTATGGACTGCTCGCTGGCTTTCGCTTTATACCGCTTTTCCAAACCGAGCTTACCCAAATGAAACTCGCTCATAGAGTGCGTGGGTTTGAAGGTAAAAATTAGCGTGAGGCATTTGTCCGTTACACCCTTCCGCTTTTTACCCAAGGGATTCGTAAATCCGAACGCGTCGCCATTGCCATGGAGGCCAGAGGCTTTACTGGCTCAAGGGATCGTACTTACTACTACCATTCCAAAGTCCACTTGCGCGATTATAGCTACGGGTTGCTCCTATGGCTCGCTACTGTTTCCATTCTTATTGTTTCTGCAGCATTTGGCCAGCTAACATGGGTTTGGCAATAAAATATCCCCAGGACTTTTCTCCTGGGGAATATCTGTATTTTAGAGGCAACATTAAGCCGTCTGTTTTTTCTCGCTTCTATTGTTTCATTTCTAGAAATTCTTCTTTTTGTATGGCGTACACTAGCGCTGTACTGGTGAGGAAATGAACGGTTCTTTCATAGCGCATTCCGTTTTTTCTCGCCACGAAAATGGAAGCAGGATTATTAGGATTAATCAAGGATATCATACGATCCAAGCCAAGCTCATTAAAGCCATAATCTCTAAAAGCCATCGCCGCTTCCTTTGCCAAGCCTTTCCCCCAATATTCTGGCATGAGCCAATAGCCGATCTCCATTTCAATGTCGCCCTCCACCTCTTGGGGAATAATCCCGGCATGGCCAATTAACTTATTTTCAGGCTTGTACACCATAGCAAACAGCCCAACACCATTCTTATAACGCGGGAGAACTCTTTCCTGGAGATGTGCCTTAGCTTCAGGAGGGGTTTTCGGTATTCCCGCTCCGATATATCGGACGACCTCAGAATTTCCCCACAAGGATGCATAGAAGTCAACATCCTCCATTGTATACTTCCTAAAAAATAATCGATCCGTTTCTATCTTAACCGCCTCCTATCCTTCCCAGTTCCAACCGCTTTTTGCTAGAGAAAGTTTTCCTTTATAAATGGAACAAGTTTGTTCAATAAGATCCGCATGCTCACCATAATGAGGCAAATGTGTTAAAAGTAATTCCTTAGCCCTAGCTTCCGAAGCTAAACGTCCGACATCTAATGTGTTCATATGTCCCATCGGCTCACCATCAATGTCTTTATATAAACTGCATTCAGCCACGAGTAAATCAACATCCTTAGCAAAGGGAACAAGTTCTGGAATAAAACTTGTATCCGCGGTAAAACAAATCGTTTGCTTGCCACTTGTGATTCGCATGGCAGCACAAGGAACAGGATGGGCGGTCTGCATAAACGTAAAAGTAAAAGGTCCGATATCTATGGATTCACCCATGTTATAGGGAACACCATGTGTGGCATCATCGAAAGTGAGTGATCGAAATTTATCCGGCTCCATTTGATGAGCATAAATCGGTAAGGACCCTTTGGGTGTGCCTATGTACTTCTCAATATGTTTAGCAAATTGCAAGGGACCGACATCTGCAATATGGTCATGATGATAATGCGAAAGAACCACTGCGTCAAGACTGGCTATTGACGTATATTTAGGGAGCTGCGCCAAAACGCCGCTGCCACAATCAACAAGAACTTTGAATCCATCTTCCTCTAATAAATAGGCCGATGTCGCTTCACCTACCTCAGGATGACCACCCCAAAACCCGACCACTGTCCATTTCATGTTAACCCCTCCTTGTTTTCATCCTACAATCCCTATTTGGTTTCCATTATACGCCTTTTTGTCTATAATAATCTATAAGTTGAAAAGCTATGGTCGGATTTCGCAACATTGCCATTGATGATAATCAAACCCTCACTTTTACCCTTGTTCAGCTTGCTATTTTAAAAAGCAATAAACCGCAAAACAGCTTGGGGGAATATGGATACAAAACTCCTTCACTCTTACACCTATGAAACTTCTTTCCTTTATCTTCGTATGGATAGTTCATAAAGACCCTTTTTAACACCTTGATCAATTTAGGAGGTTAAACAATGTCCTTTGGAAATCACGAGTTTTACGTCGGTTGGGGGACGCTGGCTTTAATTAATGCAGGGCTTGCTCAGGGTAAAAATCGAACGGGCATCAATTGGTTTTTATTGTCTCTTCTTCTCGGCCCCATTGCTACACTGATTTTACTTTTTGTAGAAAAAAGGAAGGGGTAATATGAAAAACGCTCAAGACTATATGGAAGTGCAACGACCGCCAAAATGGGCGGGACTATCAGTCACGCTTCTCAGCGCCATCTTTTGGTATGGGTTTATTCAGCAAGTCGTCTTTAATCGATCGTTTGGAGATACTCCTGCGCCAAACTCACTATTAGTTTTCTTTGGTCTCGTGATCCCTATTGGCTTCTTATCGATTAAAATGGTGACCCAAGTCAAGGCAGAAGGGCTTTATGTCCGCATCAGCCCTTTTCATTTGCGTTCGAAAGTGTTTAGATTTGAAGAGATTGACGAACTCGAGGTGCTGGAATACAGTCCGATAAAACGCTTTGGCGGCTGGGGAATTCGTTTTAATCTTAAAGGGGAGACCGCCTATACGATGCGAGGAAGAAAAGCTGTCAAATTAAAGACACGCTATGGGACTTATTTTATTGGTTCAAGAAGCCCCGAAACACTCAGTCAGGAGCTTCACCAAAGAATGCTTGAATATAAACATCAATAATTCCCTTATTTATTAGTAGGGGGTTGAATGTTAACCACGGATTGAGATTTATCAAGGGCTTTTCCTGAGCTCACTTTAAAATCACCATATTTACGAGGGACCTCTACAGAATAGACAACTTTGTTTCCTTTAACAAACGCAACGAGATTAATATCATCCCGAAACTGAATCCCTTGTTTATGTGTTAACCATTCATAACCTACAGCCTTATTAATCTGTTTTAAGGTAGAGTATGGAGTGAAAATATAGACTTTGTCCCATTCAAATCCACTCATCGCCGATTCAAAATCAATTTTCTTTCCACCGTTCTTTTGGATGTTAAGAATAATTTGATTTTGTAGCGAATCCTCATCAACCTTTTTAGATGTATTTCCCGATGAACATCCCGACAGCAAAAAGAGTATAAGTAGACATAAAAGTAGTGTGAGTGATCGCTTCATCTCACCCCTCCTCTTTTCCATAGTACGACCTAATATTAAAACCCGATGAGCCAAATCGCGACTCACCGGGAACACGTCATTGTATGATTTGCTCGGCTAGCTGTTTGGCTTGCTTAATGCAATCCGGTAGGCCTACGCCATCGTAAGAAGCCCCAGCAAGATATACGTGAGGATAATCTACAGCAAGCTTAGCTCTTACGTCTTCAAGCCATTTGCTGTGTCCCACAGGATATTGTGGCATCGCTAATGGCCAACGGCTCACAATAGCAAAATCAGGATCAGCTTTTATCGAAACGATACCACTGAGGTTATCCAAAGCAATCTTTGTCAGGGTCTCGTCTGATTGGTTAATAATATCATCGTCACCCGCTTTACCAACATAGCAACGAATGATTGCTTTACCCTTTGGTGCCGCATGTCCCCATTTCATATGGGTCCAAGTGGAGGCTGTAATTGCCTTGTCTTCCAAACGTGACACCACAAATCCTGTTCCCTCTTTATCCATTCTCACATCGTCTTGATTAAAGACCATTGCAATTGTGGCTACCGATGTATCCGGTGCGGCATCCTCACGATGAAGATAACTAGCTTGAGTTAAAAGTTTTTCAGTAACGCGATGAGGCACTGCCAAAATCACCTGATCTGCCGCAAGTCTTTGACCCGTTGAGAGTAAAAGTTCATAACTGTTCGCTTCCTTCTCAATAGCCGCGACACTTACACCCGTTTGAATGTCAACGCCTGAGTGTTCAAGGCTTTTCTTCAATGCTTCAATAAAGTCAGACAGCCCACCAGTAAGCGTTGCAAATTGGCTAGTCTTTTTCTTAGGCGTTGTTTGACTTAAACCCTTGATGAGACTCCCATACTTCTTCTCAATTTCAATAAATTGGGGAAGGGCAATTTTCAAGCTTAACTTATAAATATCCCCAGCATAGATGCCTGAAAGAAGTGGACTGATAATGTGATCCACAACTTCAACGCCAAGGCGTTGCTTGAAGAACTCACCTACCGACATATCCTCGAAGTCTGGAAGCTTAGGGATAAAGAAGTCATTCAACACACGCACTTTCCCATCCATTGATAATAGGTCGGATTGAAGGAGCGTCCGAATCCGCGTCGGTACTCCCATAACGGACCCTTCAGGAATCGGGTGTAATGCATCATCTTTTAAAATGTAGGATCTTCCTGTTTGGTTTTCGATTAATTGGTCACTCAGTCCAAGTAAATCGACTAACTCCAAGCCTTCTGGCTTACGTTTTAAAAAGGAATCAGGACCGCGCTCGATAACGAAACCCTCGCGCTTTTCCGTTTGCACTTTTCCCCCCACCCTATTGGTGGCTTCGAGTAAAGTAATCTTAACCTTTTGGCCCTTTTCCTGCGCCAGTCTATACACATGAAACGCACTGGATAAACCGGTGATTCCTCCACCCACAATAGCAACGTTCATCATTATCTTACCGTCGCTTTTTCTTTAACAGCTTGTAGTACCACTGTTGTTAAAAGCTCAATAAAGGCAGGTTCAGCATTAGGCATTGGAGGACGGTGATAGTGAGCGCCAAGTTCTTCACAAACAACCCGACATTCATAGTCATTGTCATAAAGCACTTCAAGATGCTCTGCCACAAAACCAACAGGACAATAAATGAATGAAGTAAAGCCATCATGTTGGAACAAATCACGTGTCAAATCTTGAACGTCAGGTCCTAACCATGGATCCGGTGTATTGCCTTCACTCTGCCATCCAAGGGCATAGTGCTTGATTCCCGCTGCTTCAGCTACGAGTTCAGCTGTTTCATGTAATTGGTCAGGATAAGGATCACCATTTTTTAAAATCTTCTCAGGTAAGCTATGTGCCGAGATCACGACAACCGTCTTCTCATGTTCAGCTTCTGGAATTTGGGCAAAAGTAGCCTTAATTTTGTTGGCCCACATATTAATAAAGCCTGGTTCTTTGTACCAGCTTTCAATCGGGATAATGGTCAGTCCGCCTAACTCTTCAGCTTTCTTTTGCGCTCTTTCCGTATAAGACTTCACACTGAAAGTAGAATAATGGGGAGCGAGGACAATGGCTACAGCCTCTTTAATGCCATCATTATGCATCGCTTCAACACCATCCTCAATAAAAGGATGGATATGTTTAAGACCAAGATAAGCTTTGAATTCAATTTCGTCTTGCGTCTCGTTTAATTTAGCCTCTAGAGCATCCTTTTGCTCATTCGTAATTCGGGCAAGCGGAGAAACACCTCCAATAGCCTCATAGCGGCTTTTTAAATCTTCAAGTTGCTCATCGGAAGGACGTCTCCCGTGTCGGATATCTGTATAATAGGCTTCTATATCTTCTGGTTTATAGGGCGTGCCATACGCCATCACTAATAATCCCATTTTCTTTCGTGCCATTTCCTACACCTCATTTATTTTTTAGTATAATCATGTATAAACTTTGTTAACCTCTGTAATTGGCTCACATTTGCTTCCGGGAATACACCATGTCCAAGATTGAATATGTAGCCAGGCTGCGCCATGCCTTGATCGAGAATAGCCTTCGCCTTCTTTTCAAGAAATTCCCACGGTGCGAGTAAAGTTGAAGGATCTAAATTTCCTTGTAGTGCTTTCTCAATCCCTAGAGCGCGTGCAGCTTGAATATCAATCCGCCAGTCTATAGAAAGAACATCGACAGGAAGATGATTCCAAATGGGTAATAGATGTGCGGCCCCGCTCCCAAAGTAAATGGTTGGAACCCCTGTGGCCTTTAATGCCGTGAAAATTTTCTCCATCGTTGGCGCAATGTACGCTTCGTAATCATCAGCCCCTACTGAGCCGATCCAAGAATCAAAGACTTGTACCGCTTGAGCGCCAGAGGCGATTTGATAAGTTAAATAATCAATCGTCACATCAGCAAGCTTGTCCATAAGGGCTTGCCATTCCTCGGGATAAGCATACATAAACCCTTTTGTCTTGTGATAATCTTTGGACGGTCCACCTTCAATCAAGTAACTTGATAATGTAAAGGGGGCACCGGCAAACCCAATAAGTGGAACAGATAATTGCTCTCTTAATAACTGAATAGTGTCCCCTATAAAAGGCAAATCGCGCTGTGGTGCTATCGCTCTTAGTCGATTCACATCGGCCACAGTTCTAATGGGATTACCTATCATTGGCCCTTTTCCAGGAACAATATCGACATCCACACCTATTGGCTTTAACGGTGTCATAATGTCAGCAAACAAAATAGCCGCATCCACGCCCAATTGTTCTACTGGGAGCCGAGTCACCTTAGCACAGACTTCCGGGTTATCATTAATTTCAAAGAAGGAATACTGCTTACGAATTTCTCGATACTCTGGCTGATATCTGCCTGCTTGACGCATATACCACACTGGAGTATATGGCACTTCTTCTCTACGACATGCTTTTAAAAACGTGTCATTAAATGGCTTTTGCCCCAAAAACGGACACCCTCTCTACATTTCATCCTAGATCATTTTATAAGTTGTTTTATCCACTTCAGTTACCGTTAGTGTTTACGGGGAAGACGTTCTATAGTCATTAAAATGGTAGAATATCACCATTCAATCCCTTTACATTGTAACATGTATTAAATAAGAATCAGAATAATATTGCTTCACTATGAGGCATTTTTTAACGCCACTGTTTACAAAGTTGTCACCGTTTACTATCCTAACACTTCTAAAAAGAAATACACGTGACTTTTTTAACAACTTCATGAAATAAGAGGGCGATTTTGTGGCGAATTTCAACAACTCTTATCCTACAACGGCATGTTATACCCGCTTTTCTTACTGGCAGACTCCATTCCCAGCTTTTGTGGCTATTGAGCTATTCCGAGGAAAATGGTAGATAAGCTACGTCCGCCAAGGGAGCAGCACCTTTTCAGGAAAACGACTTCAATGATAAAAAAACTCCGAGCATTGCTCGGATTCATTAAGTATTATATCCTCATTCAGTTATTTTGAAGCTTCCAGAATTGGCTCTAGCCTCGATTTTATACTCACCTGCGCCTAGTTGCCCAGTGATGCGATGCGCTGATTTCTCTGTAAATGTCATTCCCCTAAGCCCAACTGATCCTGAACCTGACCCACCTTTAAATATAAGTTCAAGAGAGACGGGCTGAATCAAGTGCATTGTCATACTACCACTTGAAGTTTTTAACCGCCAATCACCTGATAATTCTATGTCATCACAACGAATACTCCCTGATGAAGCCGTAGCGGTGACATCCCCTTGAAGGTTTCGGGCAACAATACTCCCAGAAGAAGTCCTGAGGGTACTTTGATCAGCCACTTGATCTTCAATTTTTACACTTCCACTATTGGCACGGATTTCAAAGGCTTGTGCTTGATTGTTGAACGATCGAATACTTCCACTTGATGTTTCAATACTATAAATAGTGCCTGAAACACTGTTTTTTGAAACAATACTACCCGAAGAAGCCGTCAAATAGATAGCATTAGCAGCTATATCATTTAAATGAATCCCGCCTGATGACGTTTTGACTTTGAGTGAGTCATAATATTGGCGAGGAATCCCAACCTTTAACCTTACATTAAACATGGAGAACCCCAACGTAGACGAGCTGTTTTTTTCCCTTTTCAACGAGACATTTAAGCTTTGGTGACTCACCTGGTGCTGAATACTCCAGGCCGTAGCCACATTCTTCGTCGCTCGTCCTTGTAACTCGACTAGCATGTCTTCACTTTCTATCGGTTCTAAAAAAATGTCATGAGAGGATGCCAGAATATCTATATTTTTAATTATCTTCATAGGAATGTGTATCGATTCATGGACGTCTATAACCTTAAACATACTAACGCATGATCGAACAAGGGTAACAATGACACGTGAAAGACCCATGCCACTCCTCCTTTCACTAACTTAAGCCATGATTATTTTTTGTGCAAATCATAAAAATTTATAGTAAGCTCGGTAAAAGCTATTTACACAATATGATGCTGGTGGGCATAGATTGCGGCTTGCGTACGGTCTGAAACACCAAGTTTACTCAAAATATTACTGACATGGGTTTTAACTGTTTTAATCCCGATAAAGAGCTCCTCTGCAATTTCTGCATTGGTTTTTCCTTTTCCTATTAATACAAGGACCTCGTGCTCTCTACTTGTCAACTCTTCGTGCCTCGAAGGTTTATGCTGGAAACGATTGACCATTTTCCCAGCGACTTTAGCATCGATAACAGAGTCCCCTTTATAGGCCTTGTAAATGGCTTCAACAATATCCTCAGCTGAAGCCGTTTTAAGTAAGTAACTTGTGGCTCCTGCCTCTAATGCCGGAAAAATTTTTTCGTCATCATAAAAACTTGTGAGCACAATCACCTTTATATGTGGAAATTTGGCCAGCACTTCACGTGTGGCATCGATTCCTCCGACTTTTTCCATAATTAAATCCATCATGATAACATCGGGCTGATGGGTCATCACAGCTGAAAGCGCCTCTGAACCATCAGTTGCTTCGCCGACGACATCGATCCCATCCTCAATTTCCAAGTAGGCTCTTAGTCCCCTTCGCACCATATCATGATCATCAATAATTAATACTTTAATCGTGTCTTGACTCACTGACTATTCCCCCCACCACTTTTTAACGGTATTCGTATGTCAACAAACGTGCCTTCGTTCGGACGCGATGTAAGGGTGAGCTTTCCGCCCAACTCTTCACAACGCTCACGCATCGTTTTCAATCCATAGGATGTCTTTTTATCTTCTGTAAGATCAAAGCCTTTACCATTATCGTGAACCTTCATTACCACTGCTTGACTCGTTTGCGTGAGCTCTAACTTAATGACAGAAGCCTGAGAATGCCGGAGAGCATTGGAAAGGGCTTCTTGTAAAAGCCGAAAGAGATGATCTTCTACACCTTTGGATAACCCTTTTATTATATGAATTTCTGTTTCAAATTGAATGTTTGTTTTTGCCCCTAACTCATAGATCAGCTTTTCCATACCTTCTTGGAGGGAATCCTCTGACAAATGAACAGGACGTAAATGTAATAATAAAGCCCGCATTTCCCCTTGAGCCTTTAAGGCAATTTCAGCGATTTCAGCAATTTGTTGCTCGGCCATCTCCGGTTTTTTTACCACTGCCTTTTTGGCAGCTGAGGCCAACATATTTAAGGCAAAAAGCTGTTGACTGACAGCATCATGTAAATCCCGTGCTAGGCGCTGACGTTCTTCTATCGTCGCTGCGCTTTTCGCCTGCTCTGCCAATTCCGCCTTTTCATCTGCTAATCTTTGAAGATTTTGGACTTGTTGTTCATAGCGATCAGCCAATTGATTTAATGATCGTTCTATAGAGGCCAGTTCCCCGGATTCTGAGACTTGTATCCTATCAGAAAGCTTTCCATTCGATAAGACACGGATGAAGGAGGCGATAGCACTCAAGCGATGCTTATCATTCTGCTGTGTCTTAAATCCTAAATATAATCCGAGAAGGAAGATGACAATAAAGGTTAAGATCATGAAGAGGAGTGCCTTGAAAATCAGGACGCCCTGTGACTCTAAGACTGCAAAAACAATAATGCCTGACAAAGCTGCAAAAAGGCTATAATGTTTAATGAATTTAAAAGATAACAAAGTCCTGCCTCCTCATACTCTATCGATATTTAAATCAAGTATTTTAAAGGAGACATCCAGAACAATCCTTCGAGAGGCCTCATCAAAGTCCTGTGTCTTATAGAAAAGATCCCTACTGCCGACACCCGACTGTTCTTCTTCCCCAATATTGACATCGACAATGTTTGCTTCACCCTTTACCATGAAAGCAACATCTTCCGGTATCACCACATCAATGTCACCAACAAAGCCTGAAATCTGAATCTCTGTTTCTCTATCTGGAATAAACGCCTTTGTAAAATCAAATTCATAGTCACTCACAAATCCCCGTAAATTCATTGGTTCAACAGGCCAGTTGGGCTCATTAAAATGACATTCTTTCACGACATTAAATACAGAGGTGCCTTTACGATTCCAATATTTATTAGCTTCGTCAGAACGATGATTTTTCCTGTTCATGTTATAAGAACGTTTAAAACGAATGGGTCCAACAATCTCAAACCCTATATAAATCAAAACAAGCGGCCACAACCGCCAAAAGTCAGTCCAATGAAATGAAAGAGAACCAATATTAAAATCATCTGCAAGGAGCAGCCCACCATAAACGGTACAGAATAAGCCGATAAACCAGTGAGGTCCCCTTCCCCTCAATAAAGGCTTTAATAGATTCCATAAACCATAAATAAAGATGACAAAGGCAATAAAGGTTCCTAATAATTCGCCTAGCCCCATTGAAACAAGCCCCATATTCCCCAAAAGCAACCACACACCGATAAAAATGAAGAGGGCTGCCATAAATATATTTGTAAAAGAAACGCTTCTCATAAAGTCATCACCTCAGGTCCATGATTCATTCGTTTTAGGAAGGGTTCTCCTTATTTTCTGAATCAATGGCGTCGTCGTTCTCTATAGAATCCTTGTTTATAGGAGCCTGCTGGGAAAATTTAGCGAGACGCTCTTGACGTTCAGCTTGTCTTCGTTCTCGTTCTGCACGCCTTTCACTTTTGTCCACTACTTTTATTTCATCTATAGGTGCTTCCCATTCTTGTTTAACTTCCCGTAACTCTTTTTCCAGTTCATTCTTCAGTTCATTTTTTATCTCTTCGCTTAATACCTTGCTTTTTACGGCCCAATCGTCATGGCCGCGTTTCATTTCTTTTCTTTTCATTTTTTCAATTTTTTTTGCATGCTTGTGACCTTTCTTGCTGCCTTCAAACACAATCATGAATCCAACGTATACAATAAAAAGCGGCCAGAGCTTCCAAACGTCCTGCCATTCAAAATTAAACACGTGATACATCCCGCCAAGGACTGCACTACCATAAGCTAAAAAGAAAAGGCCAAACAGCCAGTTGCCACCAAACTCACTTTTTGCACTGATAAATGGGGCAATCAATAGACTAAGTCCCCAAATAATAAGAGCATAAGGGATAAATATAATCATTGCGTCCTTCATAGAGGCGCTCATTAATCCCAGTGTGCTGAGCAAAAGCCAGCCCCCAATATATATAAAAATAATCGCTGTCACTATTTTGGGTAATGAAATAGTGAATGAAAGTTGTCGTTTCATGTCAAATCCCCTCAATCAATTAAGATGTTGGAATCCTGTCTTAAGAAAACTTGGCTTACCGCCAAGCCTTAATGGCGAATGCCAAAGTTGCACTTATAAGGTCATCCATTAAGTTATAAATTCTGACGTTATAAAGAAAAGCCTTGATAGGCCCGCCTTAGAAAACCAGCTTTTTTCAAAAACCTTATTCCTGTTTATAATTCTTTTCCCTTTCATCGATTCCTTCTTTACTATAATCTGTTTTTGAAATTTTTTAAATGTCCCCGCGTCGGGAATAGCCTCCGTCTTAGGTCTGATTTTACGCTGACTCACACCTAGACATCCGCCCGCATATTCTATTCTCACACACCATGAAACGGAGGTTTCACTATGGGAGTAGATTTAACACTTGTCCACTGGATCTACCTTGTTTTTATCGTGCTCATTATTGGTGTCATGGTCTTGAGGCGCGATATCACTTTGATATGTATTGTCGGTATTTTTATCATGGGCTGGGTAGCCACTTCTTCCTTCACAACGGCTATAGGAGGCATTTTCAATAGCCTTGTTTATGCCATCACTCAATTACTAGGAACTATTCTTGTTATCTCAGTCATCGTCGCTCTGAGTCATGTACTCACGAAGACGGGGATTAATGATTATATGATTAAACCTTTTACAAAGTTTATCCGCACGCCCGCTTTAGCCTTTTGGGTCATTGGGCTTGTCATGATGATTGTTTCGTGGTTCTTCTGGCCCTCTCCTGCCGTCGCCTTATTAGGTGTTGTTTTGCTTCCTGTAGCCTTAAGAGTAGGTCTTCCTGCATTAGGAGCCGCCATGGCTATGAACTTGTTTGGTCATGGGGTGGCACTCTCAGGGGACTATGTGATTCAAGGAGCACCTAAGCTCACAGCGGATGCAGCCGGTATTCCTGTAGGCGATGTGCTCTCTGCCAGTATCCCACTTGTAATTGTCATGGGAGGTGTGACTATTCTGACCTCCTTTTTCCTCATGTTACGTGACATGAAAAAAGGAAAGTTAAAGGTGACCTCCCAAGAATTGCAAAAAATAAACAGTGATACATCAGAGCAAAATCAGAATTTCACGCTTTCTCCTAAAACACGAACCTTTTTTGCCCTATTAGTCCCTATTCTCCTAATCTTAGATGTGGTCGGGATGATTGCTTTTAACTTACAAGGGGACGCAGCAACCGCACTCGTTGGAGGAACCGTCATCTTTATTCTTATGGCTATCTCACTTGTGGCCCATAAAAATAAAGGCTTAGAAAAGATTACTTCCTATTTAGTCGAAGGCTTTCAGTTTGGATTCAAAGTCTTCGGACCTGTGATTCCAATTGCAGCTTTCTTTTATATGGGAGATGCCGGATTCTCTTCTGTTTTTGGGGATGTCCTCCCTGCCCACTCAGCAGGTATCGTCAATGATTTAGGCAATGCGCTAGCCCATTCTATGCCATTAAACAAAGAAGTCGCCGCCAGTACCCTTACAGTGGTCGGTGCGATCACAGGTCTTGACGGTTCTGGATTTTCTGGAATATCCTTAGCGGGTTCCATTGCCCATCTCTTCTCAGCGGCCATAGGAAGCGGGATTGCAACATTAACGGCTCTCGGCCAGGTCGCGGCCATATGGGTCGGCGGAGGAACATTAGTCCCTTGGGCGTTAATCCCCGTCGCAGCCATATGTAATGTCGATGCCTTTGAGTTAGCGCGTAGAAACCTTATCCCTGTTATTATTGGCTTAGTTGTGACAACAATCGTTGCCATGTTTTTAATATAACAAACGTCTTTTCATCTTTAGAAGAAACATCAGAGGTTTACCTTTGGACAATGCGGGAAATATATGTAGTAAAGCATTATTATGAAAGGATGAATGACATGGATGAAAAAATGAAAGCTCTAATTGATGGATTAAACGAAGATCTTGCTAATGAATACGGAGCCGTCATTCAATACACAACCTATGCAGCGACTGTATCGGGTATGCACTATCAAGTCCTAAAGCCTTTTTTTGAGGATGAAATCCCTGATGAGCAAGGGCACGCTTCTTATCTGTCAGAAAAAATTGCAACACTGGGTGGCAACCCCACCACAAAACCCGCAGAAGTGGTCTACACTACCGATGCAAAGCGCATGCTCGAAGAAGTCCATAAATCCGAAAGCGACACCATTGAACGCTATAAAAAGAGAAGAAAACAAGCAGATGAACTCGGGCTGATTGATCTCGTTGTGAAATTAGAAGACATGATTGCTGACGAGACCAAACATAAAGAAATTACCGAAAGAATGCTTAATGATCATCGTCTCAGCTAAACCAGCAAAAACACCCTGTTCCACTCTCTAGTGGTTCAGGGTGTTTCATTTTACAACTCTAAAGAGGAACGACGAATCTTTCGGCTAGCATAGCCATAAGTAAATAAGAATGCAAAGACAATCCCTGCTCCAGCGGTGAGTAAAGCAAAGATTACTGAAATCCCTACAACAAGCGCAATGATGCCTAGCACAATCGCTTCACTCACAAGTAAAAGCATCAACACTGATAAAAAATTACGCTCTCGAACTTTATTCGGAATAGGGAATAACAAACCTGGGCCTTCTATCGCACCTGCATTCCACAATGGAAGCAGTTGCATGGCCGTCAGATAAACAGTAACAACCGCGATAATGACAGAGGAAAGGTCTCCACCCGCCATCCAAATCACAATCCCACCTATAACAAGGAGGCGTACATAGATCCCAAAATAATCTCCTGAACGCAAAAACGTTTTACTAAAATATTTCTTAAACGTCGCCTTAGGGCTGTAAGCAAATATCTCTGTCACGGCTTTTAAATAGTTGCGTGGCTTAATACGATTTTGCATATGCGGGACATCCGTAATCAAATTTGCAAAACGGTCAAAGTTCGCCGCTTGTCTCATTTCAATATCTAAGAGAACGTCCCATTTCATCAGATGCTGTCTCTGCAGAGGGTTATAAACAAAAAGCGTAAGGACTAAAGCTAAGGCAATAAGGATGACGAGAAAGTACCATGGTGCCTCCGCCAACAAGAGGTAGATAAAAACAAAGGAGAATACCCCACGTAACCCTTTATATTTAAAAGATGCAAAGACAAAAGTCTCTGCCCAAGAGCAGAACAAATTCCAAGCCTTTAGGATGAAAAGCACGATCAGTACTAATACATAGGCACCGATCCGATGATCAACAGTATGTAAATAAAGGGGCATCGCAATCGCCCACAGAAATAAAAGAGGAATACACTGCATGATATAGCTATATCGAATGGCTTTCTTAAAATAGTCCTCAAGCTTTTCCTCTAAGGGCAGCAAAAACACTAGATCTGCAGATCGCAGCAATGTACGAACAGGACTTCTTACAATAAAAAAGCCAAATAAAAGCAGAAGTATCCACTCTGTTGGAAAGGTTTCAGGTAGTCCCTTAACCCACTGCTGATAAAAATAGCCCCCACCGACGATGAGAATATAAAGAGAAAACATAAACCCGCTATTAGACAGGAGTCGCAAATAACGACTCGTCATATCCCAATGCTCTCTTAGCCTTTGTGACCACAATGCTTCTATTTTTCCCAAGGTTTTTCACCCTTTGCTACTGAAACATAGATATCGTGCAAGGAGACCTGTGGATCATTAACGCTTTCTCTTAATTCATCCATAGTGCCTTGCATGGCAATTTTCCCTTCGTGAAGGAGAATAAAACGATCACAATATTGTTCTGCTGTTGAAAGGATGTGCGTGGACATTAAAATTCCAGCTCCCTTTTGTTTCATCTCAATCATTAAATCGAGAAAAGCCTGGATACCAATTGGATCGAGTCCCACAAAGGGCTCATCAACAACATAAAGCTCTGGATGAACGAGAAAGGCACACATGATCATCACCTTTTGTTTCATCCCTTTCGAAAAATGACCGGGGAACCAGTCAAGACGATTCTCCATTCGAAATAATGAAAGTAACTGCGGCATCCGGCTTTCAAAAGCTGCCTTGTCCACCCCATAAGCCATTGCAGACATTTCTAAGTGCTCTCGTAAAGTGAGTTGTTCATAAAGATTTGGCGTTTCTGGGATATACGCTAGTTTCGATCGATAAGCTGTTTTATCCTCTTGTATTGTGAGCCCATCCACCTTAATAGTGCCAGTGAGAGCTTCCATAAGACCTAAGATATGCTTAATGGTTGTACTTTTCCCTGCTCCATTTAACCCTACAAGTCCAACAAGCTCTCCTTTCTTCACATGAAAAGAAAGATCATGAAGAACATGCTTTTGATTGGAATAGCCACCACTTAAATGCTCTACCTGTAATATCTCAGCCATTAACTTATACCTCCGTCCCATCAATTCCTTCTATTTTCTCAAATAATCGCTAGATGGGCAACAATACGATTGCTATTCTCAGCTTGTCCCATCATTTTGTGATAAAATAGTAAAAAAATCAATATGAAGGGAAAATTAAGAATGGCTCATGATCAAAATTGTATTTTTTGTAAAATAATTAATGGCGAAGTGCCATCTGCTAAGGTCTTTGAAAATGACGATGTCTATGCATTTCTTGATCTTAGTCAAGTCACTAAAGGCCATACTTTAGTCATCCCAAAGGACCATCAAGCAAATATTTTTGAGCTTCAAGAAGAAACAGCCGCTAAACTCTTTTCCGTTGTGCCCAAAATCGCCCGGGCTGTCCGCGATGCCTTCCAGCCTTTAGGCTTAAATCTGATGAATAACAATGGTAAAGAAGCCGAGCAAACCGTCTTCCATTATCATGTACATATTATTCCACGTTATGGCAAAGAGGATGGCTATAAACCCATATGGCACCCACACCAAGAGGATTATACACCTGAAGATCTGCAAAAAATTGCAGCTTCTATCGCACAAGAAATTTAGACTAAAAAACGCGGGTCATCCCGCGTTTTTCATATGGCTCTGGTTATATCAGAAGAAAAGCAAACAGTAGGCATAAGACTCCGACTATTCCCAATAGCACTAGAGTATTCTGCTGCTTTTTAAGCGCTGCATTCTTAAAACTATAATTTCTTTGTTTACTTAATCCCAATGCCGTATGAGCAAGTAAACAGAGACCAATAATAATGAAGAGCGCAATTAATATAAACATATGGACGCCCCCTATAAGAGGTTATAGCTCCACCTCTAACGTGCGAATGGAACGGAGAAAAAACTTTCTCTCAACACTGACTTATTGAATCACGCACTATTAATGATAACTTATGCAAATTGTTTTATAATATTGACAAGAAAAAAAGTGAGGTGTATTTAATGGGCAAGTTAAAATCCTACATATTCGGGTTTACAGTTGGAAGTGTTGCCGCAGGTATTACAGTCCTTTTAAACGCTCCAAAGCCAGGTAAAGAACTTCGCCAAGACTTAAAAACTCAAGTCAATGACATCCAATTACCCGTTAAAGAATTAAAGGAGACTGCATTATCGGTCAAAAACAACTTAACGGACTTTACTCAAAAAAGTATCCCTGTGATCAAATCAACAGTAAACGAAGTCAAAACCTTAGTCGACTCTTGGCAAACAGATATTCAGCCTAATTTAAAAAAATTGTCGGAAGAAATTAATGATATTCAAAAATAGCTTTTTAGCGAGGAAATTTGGACAAGCCAATCTAAAAAAAGCGATAATCCGCAAATGACCCCCGGATTATCGCCTTTTTTTGCCTTATTTACATGTTAAGGTCTAGCAAATAATTTAAAATAAGCTGTTAAAACATTTTTTATAGGGATTTAAATGTGAAGAGTTGAAGGATATTCCGGCGTAACGCTTAAGCTAAGAGCTAGCATAATAGTTGATTACTGCAGGCTTATGGTGTGGATTTGAGCTTCAGGTTGCTCGCTTTCCATGGGCACGGCCTCAGCTAACTTGGGAATGGATTAATGGGTTTCCCAAGTGGATC
>NZ_BMFV01000038.1 GCF_014639255.1 Pullulanibacillus pueri | reverse complement strand
TTAGATTTTTAAGTGGGGATAAAGAGTAGGAGCTTTACTCCTACCCCAACATTTGACTTAGAACCATAATATTTAATTAAAATGCCGTTATAAAAATTACTTTTGCCCTGGAAGTTGTTGCTGTGCTTGAGCAACTAAACGCTTCGTAATTTCTCCACCAACAGAACCATTTCCACGAGAAGTTGTATCGGCGCTTAATTGAACGCCAAACTCACTAGCGATTTCTTGTTTCATCTGATCGATAGCTTGTTCAACTCCTGGGACGAGCAATTGATTGCTATTGTTACTTGCCATTTGAATCACCTCCCAGTCCTTATTGTAGCCACCCCACTCACTTATATGTAATCTATATAAAAGAAGGTTTTTCCACTCGTTAAACAGAAGTTAAATTTATAGCTTACATGAGGAGGAGAAATCATGATACACACTAAACTTATTGATGTTCCATTGATCTCACAATTGCCTGAGCTTCCAAGAGGATGCGAAGTCACTTCGTTAGCCATGCTATTATCGCACGCAGGCCTTCATGTGGAAAAGGAAAGACTTGCTGAAGAAATTATTAAAGTTCCCTTTGAAGAGAATGGACTTCGAGGTCATCCCAATGATGGTTTTGTTGGCGATATGTATAGCTTTGAAACCCCTGGACTTGGGACTTTTCATTCTCCCATTGCCTCTTTGGCCCAACACTATTTGGGGAATCAAGTGGTCGATCTCACCGGATGCGCATGGGAAAGAATTGAAGAGTGCATAGATAAAGGAACCCCAGTATGGGTCATCGTCACTAGTCGTTATCGCTTTCTTGAAGACGAGTTTTGGGAAACATGGGAAACGGCTCACGGCAAGTTATCCATCACCTACAAAGAGCATGCTGTTGTCCTTACCGGTTATGATCATGACACTGTGTATTTTAATGATCCCCTTGATAATATAAAAAACAGACCTGTAAATAAGAATGATTTTATTGCCGGCTGGAAACAATTCGGGCATCAAGCCATTATATATCAAAAAGCTTAAACATTCACAAGTGCAACCGGGGCTCAAGAATATGAGGAGACTAGGCGAAGTATGTCCGGTCCTTTTTAGAGTAATGAAAAGTTTTTCATACCGAAATCAGCCTTCAGCATCGGGTGGATTGGAGCGGAAGAACAACACGTGTCCGAAGATCCACTTGGGAAACCCGTAGCTCATCCCAAGTTAGCTGAGACCACTAAGGACGAGCGGCTAAACCCGTCACGTCCTTGTGACAACGCCGAAGCTAGCACTAGCACCTCAACCATTTTTCGATGACAACAGAATTTTATCCTTTTTAAATAAAAATAAGTGGTACCATTTTGGTACCACTCCTAATTGACTGGGTTTTGTCCCAAGCCTCTTTAATATTATTTCTTTAAATCGCTAATGCTATTAACATCTTTCATATATTTTGGAACAACAAGGCCTAACTTTGTTCCTTCTAAGCTGGTACCAAGGTCTTCAACTTGATCCTTGTATTGCTTGTAGTAGGCTTCGTGAGTAACAGGTAACCAAGCCGAAAGTGTAACATCTGCACTTCCTTTAGCCACGGCACCCCACATTGGACCAGCATCTAATTGCTGCAAGGTCACTTTATAGCCAAGATCTTCAAGCACAGCCTTCACAACATTATGACTGGCTACCGCTGATGACCAAGCAACATAAGCCATCTTTATTTCTTCACCATTCCCTTTTTTAACACCTTTAGTCCATTGATCTACCTTATCCTGATTATCTTTCAACCATTCTTTTGCAGCTGCTAAAGCATCGTCATTATCTTGTTGCTTTAACATGACGGCGTTCATATCATCATCAGTCCATTTGAACTGACTAAAGAACTTTTTTAGATTCGGATGTTTCTCAGAAAAGCCTTTGTGGGCAATCGTGTGAATATCTTCTGCCTCACCAAAAGATTTTTTGGGATCATCCAAATATTTGAGGTCAAATTGGGCAAACATCCAGTGTGGCGACCAACCAGTAATGACAATAGGTTCTTTATTTTCATAGGCCTTTTTTAAAGAGGCAACCATGGTTGATTCACTACTTGTTTGAACTTTGTACTTATCGAGTCCATAGTCTTCAACTGATTTTTGTGCCGCTTGGGTAACACCAGCACCTGGGTCAATCCCTGTAATCGTGTAATCTAATTGTTCTCCAATGGACTTTGAACTCCCACTCGCCTCATCTGATGATCCGCAGCCGACTAACGCGAAGCCGATGAGCATCATCATAGCAAGTAAAACTGCACTCAATTTCTTCAAAATGTACTCCCCCTAAGATTTATTTTTTCTTGTATTTTGTGTAATCCGATCAAGCACAATTGCAATAATAACAATCGCTAAACCAGATTCGACACCAATGTCAAGTCTCAGCTGTGTTACAGCGAGATATACTTTTGCACCTAATCCTGGTGCGGCCACAAGTGAAGCAATAACCACCATGGATAGTGCAAGCATGATACTTTGATTAATCCCTGCCATTATTGTTTTCATGGCTAGAGGTAACTGAACTTTAAACAACTTCTGCGACGTTGTAGACCCAAAAGCTTCAGAGGCTTCGATAAGATCCTCAGGGACTTGGCGAATCCCCAGCCCTGCCATACGAATCGTCGGTGGCATTGAGAAAATAACTGTCGCCACAACCCCAGGTGCCATCCCTGTCCCAAATAAGAACAAAACCGGAATGAGGTAAACAAACGCAGGCATCGTCTGCATAAAGTCCAAAATAGGCGTAATAATATTTTTGGCCGCATCACTCAGGCCAATCCATATGCCAAAGGGGATCCCGATAATTATAGAAATGATAATAGCGGTTAATATAAGCCCCAATGTTTGCATCGTATCAGGCCAGTAGCCAAGATCAAAAATAAACCATAATCCGACAAGAGAAAATATTGCAACGCCCCATCCGCTACGCCAGAATGCGATGGCAGCTACAATAATGATAAAGACGAACGGATTAATCCATGTAAAACCATCAACAAGTTGTTCAACAAACCAATTAATTCCGTTTCCCAATCCCGTAAAAAAGGTCTCAGTATGGTTTACAAAGGCATCAACCGCGTCTTGAACCCAAGTGCCAATTTCAATCTTAGGAATAAAATGATGATAAGTGTCGCTCATTTTGTCACCCCATCTCCGTTAAGAACTTCACTGCTGTCTGCCATGACATCAATGATCGCACTTCTTTTAACAATGCCTCTAAGGCGTCCTTCCTCATCAACCACTGGAATAGGTACAGATGAACCGGAAATAACTTCAAACATATCCATCAGAAGCGTATCCAAACGTACGGTCTCTACTTGTTTTAATACGTCTTGGATCTTTAGACCTTGCTCTGCTGCCCGAGCGGCTTCATCACCATACAGAATGCCAAGAAATTTTTTATTTTTATCTATGGCATAGACAGTCGAAACCCCTTCATCCTTCATGATTTTCATTGCCACTCGTAAACCGCGGCTCACTTCAATCGTCTCCGGACGCTTCATAACATGCTCAGCAGTGAAGACCTTTGTTACGTCAACATCTTCTACAAACTGCTCAACATAACGATTTGCCGGGTTCATCAAGATCTCTTCTGGAGTTCCTATCTGAACAACCCCACCATCTTTCATCAGTACAATGCGGTCTCCAATACGCAAGGCTTCATCGAGATCATGTGTTATAAAAACGATGGTCTTCTGCATTTTACTTTGCAAATCCAATAATTCATCCTGCATGTCTTTACGAATTAAAGGATCAAGAGCACTAAAAGCTTCATCCATGAGAAGGACATCTGCATCATTAGCCAGGGCACGTGCTAAGCCAACACGCTGCTGCATGCCTCCCGAAAGCTCTCCTGGTTTTTTGTCCTCATAGCCTTTGAGTCCAACTAATTCCAGAGCCTCCATGGCCTTCTGATGCCGTTCTTCTTTCGGAATCTTCTGAACCTCTAAGCCATACTCCGTGTTTGCCAAAATCGTTCGATGTGGAAAAAGCGCAAATCGTTGGAAGACCATACTCATTTTATTTCTTCTTGTATTCCGAAGTTCTTGCTTGTTCATTTTGGTGACATCTTTACCATCAATGAGAACCGTCCCTGAAGTCGGTTCAATCAAGCGATTAAGTAAACGTACTAGGGTTGATTTCCCGGATCCTGATAAACCCATGATGACAAAAATTTCTCCATCTTTTATGGAAAAGGAGGCTTGGTTGACACCAACCGTCATCCCCGTCTTATGTAAGATGTCTGATTTCGTTAATCCTTGATTCAACAACTCGACACCACGTTTAGGATTTTTCCCAAACACTTTTGTGACACTGCGCACTTCAATCTTATCCATCTTTTCACCTCTACTTTCACAAACACGCCCTAGTGATCTACTAAAACGTTCGTTTGCGTTACTCCCTTATCTATTCTACCTATTAGACTATTTTGTAACAAACCTGAAATATAAAGAATTCCGTTTATTTAGTTCGTACAGTTAATACTGTACGAACTTTTGCTCTTGTATCCTTAAAAATGCTCTAAAATCCCCCAGAATCCTTATCAGGTGCTAGTTTTTAATTTTTTGTTTTTGAGGTATCATACTAATTGAGAACAAAACTTGTTTCTAGGTGGTTGCTTTGATGGATCAAAAAGACAATAAGAATAAGGAACTGATTGAAAGGGCCTGTGAACGCGTCATTGAAACAATTTCTCTTAATATGCATCTTTATGGGGTAACACCTTCTATTGGGAGACTTTACGGGACGCTCTTTTTTAAAGACCAACCGATGACATTGGATGATATGAAAGAAGAGCTTCAAATGAGTAAGACAAGTATGAGTACATCTGTTCGCACACTTACCGACCTCAACATGGTGGAAAAGGTTTGGATCAAAGGGGAAAGAAAAGATCAATACGAGGCAAAAAAAGACTGGTACCAAATTTTCTTTGATTATTTTAATCATCAGTGGCGCAAGGTTATTCAAGTCAACTTAAATGCGATCAATCAATCCTTAAAAGAGCTTGAGGATCTTGCGTCTGACCCAAGCCATTTATCGGAAAGGGAGCATGAAGAAGTTCAAACAGCGATCGAAAAACTTCTTTACACAAAAGAATATTATCATTGGCTCGGCCTATTGTTTGACCAGTTTGAGTCAAAGGAGATCTTTAATTATATAAAAAAACCCAATGAAGATTAGTCTCTTCATTGGGTTTTTTGGGGCTATAATCCTATTGAGTTCCAAGAGGTTAAGAAAAATCGGAAAAGCATCTCGAGTTGCCGTTTAAGCCATCAATACTTTTCTATACAAAAAATCACCTCAACAACCAAGTTAAAACGGAAGGCTATGAGATTTGGAATCCTTAAGTATCATGTTTCTCAAGAATCGCTTACTCATGATTGTCTATCGTCTGTCAAACCTCCAAAAGTGGACGGGATTAAGGAAAGTGTGCAACCTAGAATAGATAGCAACACCATGTCCTATTCTAACATCTAGAACACTTTTTCTTTTAAAAAGAATACTAAGACAAAACAAAGTAATGAATACAAATACCGAACAATGCAAGTTCAAAGATGGAGTAGGAAACCGAAGATCGTCGTCAAAATGCGGAGACTCAAAACAATCGTACGTAAGAACCACGATTTTTTCTACGAATTATTCTCCTAGTCCTTTTCTGGAATAGCACATGTCCGAAGATCCACTTTGGAGCACTAAAGGTCTGAATCCAAAGCGAGCTGAGGCCGTTGACCCGCGGAAAGCGAAGTGTTTTGACGTAGCGATCTACCTCATGCTAAAAATAAAGAAAGATCCGTTCATTCAAACAGAATGTTCGGATCTCTCTTTTTCATGTATTAATATTGTCTATAGACATACTCATCTTTTGGAGCTTTGACAACCTTCCACTTTGTTACCTTTAAATAAGGAATCGTTTGTTTAAAAGGCTGGTAAAAGGTTGTGGATAACGTTCCTTCGACTTGTAACCATTCATCATCTTTATAATTTACATCTTTAGGGAAGTCTAACATCATGCCATAGACACCTGCATCAGCAATACAGTGAACGATGCCAAACCTAAACACGAATAATTGATTTTTTTCTAAATCGTCACCATGATAGACAAACCCTTTTAACGAGATGGTTTTCCCTTCGAAATCTCCTGGGAAATTATAAACGGTTTCTAATCCTCGTAAAAAATTATCATCATTTAAGGTAAGACTGTTGCCTTTTCCATATTTTGCACGGTCAGAGGTTGACATCTTTTTATATTGATCGGCATCATAATACAACGTCGTATCCGGCCTTAGGATTTGGTGATTGGCATACTGATCCTTATCATTATCTATCTCTGCAAAATGAAATCCCTTTGCTTTTACAATGTTAGAATCCAAGGTCGCAATCGGCAGAAATATTCCTGTTACTAAAGGAAAAAGTAAAAGCCCATAGACCATAACTTTCTTTAAAAATGTATTTTCATCCTTCGAATGATCGTGTCCATGATGATCATGATGATGTTCTTCTTCCGGCTTATTTTTCCCTTGCTTGTTCCACTTAATAAGCTGATAAAAGGCTAGGAAGGCAAAAACAAAGATCATGATAAAAGTCAGATAAGAATATTTCATATTAATGTATTTACTGATATCCCCTGTAGCATGGAGATGTAAAAACAGATACATGAAACCAAACAAAATGATAAAACGTATCATTGATTATTCACCTCTTATAATAGTAAAGCGCCTAAAAACACAAGGACGATAATTGAACCCACTAATGTAAAGACAAATCTTCTCTTAAATGTACTTAACATCATGATCAGGTTTTTGATATCAACCATGGCTCCAAAAACAAGGAATGCTGTTAAAGCACTGGAACTAAATGTGCCTCTAAAAGAAGAAGCAATAAAAGCATCTGCTTCTGAACAAAGGGACAAAATAAATGCAAGCAACATCATCACAAGGATGGCTGTGACTTTAGTATCGCCTAATGTCAAAAGTGTACTTGTTTTTAAATAAACTTGCATAGCCGAAGCAATAAAAGCCCCTATAACTAAAAATTTTCCCACAGAGAAAAATTCATCAAGAGCATGATTAATGACTTCTTTAATTTTCGCCATCGCTGACATTTTATGAATATGTTCATGTTCGTGGTGATGGTGGTGATGTTGTTTACGGTTCTTTTGAACTTTTTGTTCAATAAAATGCCGCAATTGATCATCATTAAATAAGAAAGAAATAATAAGTCCTACCAAGAAAGCAACCACGATGGCTAGTCCACAACGATCAAAAACCATCTTCCAACTGTTACCGAAGGCTACATACGTTGAGAATATCACAATCGGATTTATAATTGGTCCTGTGAGCATAAAGGAAACGGCCGCATGGAGAGGGACCTTTTTCTTGACCAACCTCTCAGTAATAGGTACAATGCCACACTCACAACCAGGGAAAAGCGAGCCAATACACGTTCCAAATAATACGGATAAAAATCGATTCTTTGGTATGACTTTCGCAATAAGTGCCTCAGATACAAATATTTGTATAATAGCTGAGATAAACACGCCGACAACAACAAAAGGAATGGCTTCTATAAGGATACTGATAAAAATAGTATTGAGTTGTAAAAAAGATTGGTTCATAATTCCTTTCCTTTCTAATATAATGCCATACAGTAGAATATAATACGCCATGCTTTTAAAAACAATGGCATATAAAATTATAAATTTAACAATTTATTTACTTAAAAAATATATATTTAAAAACTCTTCATATCCTGCTATAATAATAACTTATGGAGCGTCTTTCAAGCCTTTCCTGCTAATATGGGATTTTTCTCATAATCAAACCATATTAACAATAACCGTTTATGGTAGTAAACCAGGAGGTATTTCTATGAATTTGTTAAAAACAACAAACAAATGGCTGAACAAAAATTATTCGTTTTATTTAATTGCAGTCATACTACTTTGGATCAAAACATATATCGTTTATCGTTTAGAATTTAAGTTGGGAATTGATAATGATCTACAGAAGTTCTTGCTTTTTGTAAATCCTATTAGTTCCTCACTTTTTTTCCTAGGCATTGCGCTCTTTTTTAAAGGAAAGGTACGCCTATGGACGATGATCGCAATTGAATTTATTCTTTCTTTTCTTCTTTACGCGAATGTGGTCTATTATAGGTTCTTCAATGACTTTTTAACAGTTCCTGTTCTTACACAGCACGGTAACTTTGGACAACTTGGTGATAGTACACTTGCACTCATGAACGGAACAGATATTTTCTATTTTCTCGATACTTTCATTCTCATTGCCATTGTTCTTTTCAAGGTGGTCAAAACACAAAGCCGTATACAGCGTCGTGGGATTCTCTCAGTTTTTGTTTTTGCAATTATGATTTTTGCTGCAAACCTGGGACTAGCCGAAGGCGATCGTCCACAGCTGTTATCAAGAACATTTGACCGAAATTACTTGGTAAAATACCTTGGTGCCTATAACTTTTCAATCTATGATATTATTACCAGCGCTCGTTCATCGGCACAAAGAGCGTTTGCTGATAGTAATGATCTTACTGATATCGAAAACTTCACTAAATCAAACTATACGGCCCCTGATCAAGATTTGTTTGGTAAAGCTAAAGGGATGAACGTTATTTATGTTTCCATGGAATCTTTAGAGAACTTCATGGTTGACGAAAAACTTGATGGAAAATATGTTATGCCTTTCTTGCATAACTTAGAAAAGGATCAGAATACCTTCTATTTTGATAATTTCTTCCACCAAGTGGGACAAGGGAAAACATCGGATGCCGAGTTTATGATGGCCAATTCACTATTCCCGCTTCCACAAGGGGCAGTATTTACACAGAAGGCATCGAATACGTATCAGGCTCAACCACAAATCTTGGCTAATAATGGCTATACAACAGCAACACTTCACGGAAACTATAAAACTTTCTGGAACCGTGATGAGATGTACAAGTCACTTGGAATTCAAAAATTCTTTGATGCCAATTATTACGATATGAAAGATAAGAATGTAATCAACTATGGTATGAAAGATAAACCGATGCTCAAAGAATCAATGAAGTATCTTGAAGGCCTACCACAGCCTTTCGAAACGAAAATTATTACACTTTCAAACCATTTTCCTTTTGAATTAGATAAGGACGATATTGATTTCCCTGCTGCAGACACTAGTGATACTGTTGTAAATAAGTACTTCCAAACCGCTCACTACATGGATGAAGCTTTGGAACAGTTCTTTAATGATTTAAAGAAATCAGGGCTCTATGATAATACCGTCGTCGTCTTGTATGGTGACCACTATGGTATATCGACAAACCATAATGCAGGAATGCAACAGATCATGGGTAAAAAGATTACTGCTTATGAAAATGCTCAACTCCAACGCGTGCCTCTTTTCATCCACGTTCCTGGAGTAAAAGGTGGCATAAAACACACCTATGGTGGAGAAGTTGATGTTAGACCGACAGTCTTACATCTTCTAGGGATTGATACCAAAGACTATATCTCATTTGGTTCTGACTTATTGTCACCAGAACATCGCGAAATTGTACCGTTCCGTAATGGTGACGTTATGACACCTAAATTCGATAGTGTCGGTGGCAAATGTTACAGTAATCCTGATGGAACCCTTGTAAGTAAGGACAATTGTTCTGATGCCACAGACTTCGCTAAACAAGCACTAGATCTTTCGGATAAAGTCGTTTACGGTGACTTGTTAAGGTTCCACGATGTTAAAGGCTTTACGCCAGTTGATCGTTCTAAGATTGACTACAATTCCGATCAGACCGTTAACACACCTGTCGATCCGAATAGTGAGTCAACCGATAAAAATGATTCAACGAACACTAAAGATAACAAAGATAAATAATTTAGATAAAAAAGAGGCCGTCTCAATAGTCCTAAAATAGGAGGACTGAGATGGCCTCTTTTTAATGTCCATGTCGCCTAGAATGAGAACGGTGTAGATTTAACGAAGGAAGTCCTATCTTCCCAAAGCAGCTCCATTTGTATAGCGATGTCTCTATTGCGTAGATCGGGACGTCACTGCAAGGTGATACCTAACCCGAGCTAATAGTGTAGATCTCGCTCCATGTCACTGGCACATAAGAGGGTGTGGACTAACAAAAGAGTCGGCTTACACACAAAAGCTTGCCGCAACTCACAAACAGTGCACATATCATGGTGGATACTAACAAAAGACCACCGCGCACGCACCTCACACAAGAGGTAATAGACTCAAAAAAAGTACCGGTAGCAATCCAGTGGATTGGAGCGTAACGTGCCACGGAAGACGGAGTGTCTTTCCGTAGTGATGATATGTGATGTCGTCGCAAATCATTCAACTCCGAGCGATAATCTTTTAAAAATACCTTATGCATCGAATAATGACATCCTTAGAAGCTTTTTTAGACACCCTTTAAAATTAATGTTGGACTTCAATAGCAATTATAAATACCCCACATAAGCAAAAGAGACCCTCCTCAAAAGCCTCGCCTTTGGGACAGTCTCTTTATCCTAATTAAGAAAATTAATATTTGGCATCGATAGTCATGCGCTTCTCAAGATAGTTCTGTAATCCCGATATGACCACACAGACTACCCAATAGATAATAGCTACAAGAATATACATCGTAAATGAATCAAGCGTACGTCCTGCCACCACCTGTGCTTTTTGAAAAAGCTCCGAGACGCTTATCGTTGCTGCAAGTGACGAGGATTTAACCAAATCAAGAAAGACATTCCCTAGCGATGGAATCGCAATCCGAATGGCCTGTGGAAGGATAACATAAAACAGTGTTTGCCATTTTTTTAATCCGAGTGCTATAGCCCCTTCCCACTGTTCCTTCGGGATGGCATTAATGGCAGCCCGATTAATTTCAGCCATGTAACCCGCACTATTTAAACTGAAGCCAATTAACGCTGCAGTGATCGCGTCAAGATCTATGCCTACGACGGGTAACCCCATATAGAGGATAAAGAGGAACACAATAATAGGTGTGCCTCTCATAAAGGAAATATAAAAGCGAGCCGGCCAACGTAAGTAAGCATGATCTGAATTCCTCATCAGTGCCAAGAAGAGACTCAGAATTAAACCAAGTCCCATACTCACCACAGAGATTAATAAAGTATTTCCCACACCTTGAACGACGTAGGGAAAGGATTTAATCGCTAACCATGGATCGACTGTCATTGACTTTCTCCTTTATTAATATTAACAAACATTTGCTTCAATTAGTCTAATGGAACCTCTCTGACCTTTTCCTTTGGCTTTTTAGAAACATCAGCCCCGAAGAATTGTTCACCTAGTTTTTTAAGTGTACCATCATCCTTCATCTCTTTTAACGCCTTGTTAATCTTTTCGTTTAATTCATCAGAACCCTTTTTCGTGATAAAGGCATCCTCACTTAAATTAAATTTAATATCTGGATGAATAACGAGTCCCAAATCAGGATAAGCCGCTAATCCCATTTTACAAAGGTAATAATCGTTTAAAATCACATCCGTACGACCCAATGACACATCTTTTAAGTAAACATCATTCGTCGCATTTCCATAAGTTTTAACTTCAGCACCAAATTTTCTAGCCACTTGACTATAGGTAGTGGTTGCCGCTCCACCTGCTTTTTTACCTTTGAGGTCCTCTAGTTTTTCAATACCCGAATGATCTTTTGCTCTTACAATCGCGACACCATAGGAATATTTAAAAGGATCTGAGAAGTCGAATTTTTTCTTTCTCTCGTCCGTAATGCTCGCTGTTGAAAGATCAATTTTTCCATTTTGAATGCTTGGCATGACGGCGTCAACGCCCATTTCCTTAAACTCAATTTTTAATCCAAGCCGTTTAGCAAGCTCACGATCAACCTCTACTTCATAACCTGTTAATTTATCGGTCTTTTCATCATGATAAGAACTCCCTACAAGAGTTCCTGATGTAGCCACAACAATTTTACCTTTTGCTTTTATTTTGTCCCAATTAGATTGGGATGCCTGCTTATCGCTGCTACTTCCTTGACCACATGCAGATAAAAGGATTAGTAAACATGTAGTAAAAATAGCCATGAATATCCCCGAACGACGATTGACTTTCATCATATGCACCTCATTCTATTAATGAATTAAAGTATAACAAGTTTTAGAATAACAAGGTGCAAGAGCGATTACAATAAATATCGTTTGAATTTAATATTTTCATATAGTATCAATTTTCTTTATTTTGCGGTGTGAGAGTATATTGAACCCTTCTACTGTGTATCAATAAGCTTTGGCTTTAAAATTAGAACAGCAATATCCTTATCCTCTTCAAAGTTCCAATCTATGAAAATTTCACTAATCTCTCGTTCTAGTAAATTCTCAAAAAAGGTTACACTTCTATCGTGTACATTCTTAGTTATCTTCTTTTTCGCGTTCAACAGTACTTTTTTAAACCCCATTTTGATCAGTTCTCTCTCAAGCTCAATCAACACACCCTTTTTGATGATAATTAGCGTTCGAGAATTAATGAGAAAGGACTCAATCTCTTGTGGTCTTCTATGCACTTTATGGGTAAACTCCATAATTTTTTGATGAAGGAGCTCTTTTTTTGAATAGGCCTCATTACTTTGAACTTCATGTTCCTTAAATATCCCCACTAACATTCCTGTTCTATTTTCTAGATTCCAATCATAGTAGAATTCTTTAATGTCCATTGAAGTACTTACCTTAATGTGAGCTCTTATCTCAGGTATAAGGTTTTCCATTAAGATGGACCTCATTTCTAATACCGTTGTTTCTTGTTGTTGGTCTAATAAAATCCTTTCCATAGGAGTCATAAAATTTTTTAGATAAATGGTAATAATAGAATGCCCTAATGAGACGTAAACGGATTCTGGTCCCTTTCCAAAATGATCACGAAGGGTCCGCCCTATATAACTCGCAATTTTAGTATGTAAAAGTGTATTTTTGTTTACCATGATGCTCGCCTTTCTAAAATCTATCATTTGTTTTAAATTCTTTAATGTCTTATCCATCGGATTTTTATATCGATCTATTTCGAGAACACTAGTGCATATCTTATGTAAAGACTTTTCATAGGTTAAAGTGAATTGTGCGTCAATCCTAAAACCACCGTTACGGACATACACTTTGCTTTCCTTAGGCTCACAGAACGTGACGATTGAGCCGATCGTCCTTAATTGGCAGCAGTTCTACTGGTTATCGCCAGCGGCTCTCTGACTCGCTCTGTTCCCACTCCCTCAAGATTCTCGCATAGCACCCTTCAGTCAGTCGTGCTGAGAAACAGATTCCGTGACAAAAGTGTTCTGAATCTCGCGCCCTGTGCTTCATTCCACTGGATTGCTGTGGAAGCTTTCTGTTAGTCAACTGCCTCCTTGGTATGGGTGCAACATTCTTTTGTAAGTCAGCGCCCTCTTAAGTGCGAGCGCTACGCTCTTTGTGAGGTTTACTCTTGTTATGTGCGCTTGCTATTACGTCACACACTCTCTATCCATAGCGCTAAAGATGCGAATCTAGCCCATTGACAAACCCATCCAAAAACTTCAAAAGAAAAAGCCAAAATAGAAGCAGTTAAAACTACTCCTATTTTGGCTTATGTCCAGCTCTATTTGTCTAGTTCATTTCCACCAACACATATAATATTATTAGACCTGTAGATATTTTCTTAGTTATAAGGAATAGCTTTAACATTTCCCCTACCCTATTTTATTAATAAGTGTCTATTTAATCAACTTTTATAATCCAAATATAAATAAAACCAAAAATTTTTAAAATAAATATTAGATAAAAAGTAAGTTTGGGATAAACTCAATTATATTTATCATTTTTAGGAGGGTGAGTTATGACACATCTACAAATTCAAGTCATAAATCATTTAAACGCGATGCCACTAAGTCTGACGAACATTTGGAAAGACTATTAGCACCATTATTCTAAATGTCGTGGCACGGCAATTTTGAATTAATCTCAAAGCGGATTTCCAATCTTTTTCTTTATTTTGAACAACAAAAGGCTTGATTCTAGCTATTAAAATGGATACGTCAAGAAATTCAATTTATCTTTGTCTAATAAATCCAAAACCCACTGACACCAGCGAATGTCAACATACGTTTGATGCAGGAGTTGTTGGAGCAAAATATACCGCCCAAATTCAAGGGTTTGAAAATCTGTCAGGACACCATCACAATCAGCCTTTAAGATATCTAGACGTTCATTACAGACCCGTGCTTTTTTCTCAAGATATTTAATGCGTTCATTAAACAGTTGTTTTGCCTCGGCTTTATCCTGTAAACCCACCAAAAAAGCCTTTAAAACAAATTCGTCCCTTAATAGCGCCGGTGCATTAGGTTGGTAGAACCACTCTTCGATTACTTCCTTACCCTTTTCTGTTATGGTATAAACCTTTTTATTGGGTTTATCGGCCTGTTCAACGATTTCCGAAGTCACAAACTCATCTTTCTCTAGATTTGCTAGTGTTCGATAAATTTGGCTATGCTTCACCTCACGAAAGGGCTTTAAATAGTTCATAATATCATAACCACTTGATGAATGGGCATTAATGATTCCCAATATACCATATGAAATAGTATTCATGGTCCTTCCCCTCCTAACTTCATTAAATAACTCACAGAATCAGTCCATTTTCTCCTTACATCATAACATAAAACGATGGTTAAATGCCTTCTCGTCAATATATGTAACTAATCACATATAATTATCTTGATTTATGAAATCAAAAGGTCTATCATATGTACTTAGTTTCATAATAATATAGTCAGTAACAAGGAAGGTGACCATGTATTGAATGCTATTTCTTCTTTAATGAAAGAATTAAGCGTTATGGTGAAACACAAACTACTATTGATCGCATCCTGTATTATCCTTTTCATTCCATGTCTCTATGCTGGGATGTTCATTTGGTCCTATTGGGATCCTTATTCCAAAGTAAACACGTTACCCATCGCTGTAGTCGATCAGGATACCGGGACGACAATAGAGGGAAAAAGCGTTCATATAGGAAAGGACCTCAGTCATGAGTTAACAGACAGTAAAGATTTAGACATTCGAATGATGACTGAAAAACAGGCGGAGCAGGGGCTCAAAAACAACGATTATTATGTGGTCTTAAAAATACCTAAGGATTTTTCTAAGGATGCCATGAGCGCACTTGATGACACCAAGAAAAAAGCGGAGCTCGAATTTATTCCAAACGAAGGCTATAACTATACCGCAGCTTCTATTGGAGAATCTGCACTAGAGAAAGTAAAGGAAAAAGTAGCCCAAACGGTGACCCAAGCTTATGTTCAATCCCTTCTTCAAGCCCAGAAGGAGGTAGGAACAGGTCTCACCCAATTGGCTAATGGTGGTGGACAAGTGAAGGATGGCATTACCAGTGCTGAACAGGGAGCAGACGACCTTCATAACGGTATTTCTAAACTTGCAGCCGGAAGCCTTCAATTTAATCAAGGGATTGATCAGTTCAATTCCGGTCTACAAGCTTCCAATGCTGGAGCTAGTAAACTTGTTTCGGGCTCGTCCGATCTGAGTCAAGGTTTAGGCGAACTGCAAACAGCCGGCAAACAATTAGTGGATGGTTCCAAGGCTCTGAGCGATCATTCAAAACTATTGAGTCAAGGAACAAACGACATACTAAACGGCGTCAATACTCTTTATCACAAAGTCAAAGATGGCAGCCAGGCCTCTCAAACGGGAGTAAATCAACTTGGGCAAGGCATTGATCATCTATCCTCACAAGCCAAAGGCTTAAATCAAGGTGTGGCTAATACCACTGAATCCATGACACAAACGATTAATAGCCTTCAGGAAACGATCAAAAATAATGACTCGCTTTCAGACACGGAAAGACAAGAACTAGAGACACAAATCATGACTCTTCAAAGGAGTGTTGATCAATTATCGGAACAGACCACAGTTTCTGATGATATTACGCGTTCAGCCAGTACACTTAAACAAGGCATTGATCAGTTAACTAGTGGTCAAACCGAAATTCTTGAGGGCATTGGGACCCTTAAATCAGGCGCTGCTACTTTAAACGCCCAGACCCGTCTTTTTTCTGAAAAAGAAGGTGAACTTGCTTCGGGTATGCAGCAACTCCAACAAGGCATCGTCTCAGCCAAATCGGGGTCGGAGCAACTGGTAAGTGGTAGCGGAGCCCTTTCGAGTGGAATCAATGAGCTTGCCAATGGGGCTTCCCAGCTCTCGCAATCTTCATCTGATCTAGCCAATGGTGCCTCACAAGCAAATGCGGGATCAACGAGCTTGGCAAATGGTCTGAATCAGCTCGATCATGGCGCATCAGATTTATCGGATGGTCTTAATACAGCCACTGACAAAGTGAATGAGAAATCATTTCAAGTGGATGATTCTGCTGATTTTATTTCGAATCCTGTGAATATGCATAAGCATCCTTTTAACCATGTAGCAGAATACGGACCTGCCTTTGCACCTTATTTCTTATCGCTGGGTCTTTATGTCGGCATGTTTTTATTTTGTTCAGCCTTCCCATTGACGACCGCTTTTGGTGCTCGTTCGGGCTTCAGCTGGTTTACAGGCAAATTAGGAGTAGTGTTGTTCATCGGTATTCTTCAAGCCATTATCTTGGACGGGCTGATTTTACTTATGGGAATCCACGTGGAAAATGTCCCCATATTTTTGCTTTTCTCTATCCTTTCAAGCTGGTGCTTTGGAAGTATACTCTTATTTGTTAATGCTGCCCTCGGAACCGTTGGACGTTTTGTCACGATGGGCCTATTAATCTTGCAACTCACCTCGGCAGCGGGATCATTCCCATTGGAATTACTCCCTAAGTTCTTCCAAGAAATAAGCCCCTATATGCCGATGACTTATACCGTCTTAGGGTTTAAGTCCATGATTTCTGCAGTGGACTCGTCGAAACTTTCATTAAGCACTTATTCACTGCTTGCTTTCTTTATCGCTGGAGCTATTGTCTCCTTACTCTATTACATCGCTCGTTTCAAAAAGGACCAAAAAAAGACAGCAGAAAAGGCCGTCGCGTCCACACAGAGTTAAAACTTAGAAATGACCTTTACCCTAAAAATGGGTGAGGTCATTTTATATTTCACAAATTTGTCATAGAGATGTTTACTTTTCGATATCTTGCGCTGTCACTTTTATTTCATGATATAGTAAGGATAGAAGCGAAGGAATGAGGGCTAAAGGCAAGAAAAACAGGACATTAGTCCGGTCCTTATTAAAGCACTGTAAAGGTTTTTAATATCAAAAGGCACCTTCAGTACCAGTTGGAGTGGAGCGAAAGACGCGAGATTCGGAACACTTATACAGAGTGTACGGATGCCTAAACTAGAGTCCTTAGAGCAGCAACCCGCGTGACTTCACGAGTAATCTTCGAGTTGTTCCGAGAAAGCTGACTTCGAAGCAATACTCGTTAGACGCAGGAACAGGGGACTTTTAATTGTAAATACTTTGGAACACAAAGAAGAGCCCATTCCAAAATGAGCTGAGGCCGTGCCCTAGAAAAGCGAGCGTTATGAAGCGGAAATCCACCCAGTCCTGATGACTATAAATCTTGGGCTTTCTTATTTTTTAAAACAGACAGTCAAAAATCATTGTAAATGATTGAACAGTGAAAGAAAGAGGTTAACCAATGACAACATTATTCGATGCGAATATTAATCAACTTAAAGCTATAAAGGTAGAATTAACACGATTTATTATGTCCTATAAGTTTGCTTTAGATGAAATGATGACAAAAATTAATATCTTAAAAGAAGAATTTAACTACATTCATGATTACAACCCAATTGAACATATTAAATCACGCATAAAATCACCTGAAAGTTTACTGGACAAAATGTACCGTAAAGGGCTCCCCTTTTCAACACAAGCGATTAGGGAAAATATAAAAGATATTGCAGGCATTCGTATTGTTTGTTCCTTTATTTCGGACATCTATGCATTGAGTGATATGCTGCAAAAACAAGCAGATATCAAAATCATTGAAACGAAGGATTACATAAAAAATCCTAAGCCGAACGGGTATAAAAGTCTTCATCTCATTCTAGAAATTCCTGTATTCATGTCTGACCGCGAAGAACATCTTCCTGTTGAGATTCAAATTCGAACAGTCGCTATGGACTTTTGGGCGAGCTTAGAACATAAAATTTACTATAAGTTTGATGAGGCTGTCCCTAAAGAAATGACAGATGAATTAAAAGCTACCGCCCGACTAGCCGCTGATTTAGACCAACGGATGGAAAACCTTCACAAAGAAGTCAACACCATTAAAGATAGTCATGAAGCAGAAGATACCCTAAACAGTCTGCAATCTGCTAAAGGAGGCTACCAGCTGCCTCTCAATTTATTAAAATCATTCATCAATGAAGCCGAGTAATGGTCTAGATAGAGACTGGGACAAAATAAAGTAATGAACACAAATATCGAACAATGTGAGTTCAAAGATTAAGTAGGAAACGGAAGCGCAGTCAACATGTTCAACTAAAAAATCGTAAGAACCACGATTTTTTCTGCGAAGATTATTCTCCTAGACGCTTTTCTTAGTCCAGCGGGAACAGCAACCCGCGTGACTTCACGAATCAACTTTGAGTTGTTCCGAAAAAGCGGACTCCGAAGCAATATTCGTAGATGCAGGAACAGGGGACTTTTATTCATAAGTTCTTTGGAGCACTAAGAGACCGACTCCAAAGTGAGCTGAGGCCGTGCCCCGCGAAAAGCGGTATTTTGACGGAGCGAATCGTCTTATACTAAGGGATTTTTCTATGAATGAAAGACTTCTGTCCCAACCCTTCTTTCTATTCCAAGCAGTCCAAACCAATAAAATCATGATATATGTCAATAAGAAAGGAGGGAAATTAATAATGGGAACTGCAGTCCAACAAATACTGGATTGAGATTCAAAACAAGCATTATCGCTTGGAAGACTTGGCGGAAGGTCAAAAGGAAACGGGAACTGCGATGTCTGATATGGACTCAGATTTTACTTCTCTAAGAAACGAAGTCACCGATATTCGTTCAGACATCACCCTAGTACGCTCTGATGTCACAGAGGTTAAAGTTGGGCTTGATCAATTACAAAAAAATCAATAATAGTTGAGGCTCTTATACTGAGAGAATAGTCCATTACGCTGACGACAACACTGAAGCGTTGAATAAACGCGTCTATATGTTAGAAACGGATATGCAACGCCTTACCGACAATAAAGGGAACTCAGTTATTCCTCACTATTAAGCTTTGAAATCATTGTTAAGATCTAACCACCCGTAGGCCACTTCGATCAAGCTTTGATCCCCGATCGTTATTTCTTCCTGATTGACTTCAATTGCACCGAGTTTTTCATAAAAATGACGCGATGTATTGTCTTCAAGGACCCAAACAAGCATTGAAGATATATCACTCTCTAGACATTTTTGGACTAAGGATCTTACAAGCTCAGTGCCTATTCCCATATACTGATAGTCTTCTAGAATATAGATGGCATAGAGCTCACCTTTAAATTGAGCATAAGCCTTTGTTCTTTCTATTCCACCACTTGAAAACCCAACAATCGTTCCTTTTTCCTCTTCAGCCACAAATACATACGTTTTGGCTTCAGAAATAATTTTCTGCCATCTTTCTTCTCTTATCTGCTTGTCTAATGATGATAAATAGTCTTCAGAAACAATGTCCTTATAGGTTGTCTTCCAACTTTCAACTTGTACATGTGCTATATGGGCAGCGTCTTCGATGACTGCCTCCCTGATCTTAATGGTCATTTGATCGTCTCCCTGCTACAGCTTGAACCTTAATATTTCTAGATTCAAACGCTTTTTGTATTGATAGAATATAAGATTTTACCTATCCACTCAGGAATCATTAATTTTAGTCTTTTCCTTGCCTTATCTCCGACTAAACTGTTCATTTAATATAGGTACCGGATGGATCTTGAATCATCACATGATGATCCTCTTCCTTTATGATTTCCGTGCCTAAATGTTTGAGGCGTTCGATCGGTTTCCACGGACTTATAACCTTTTTTCTAGAAAAACCTGACAAAACCCCTTGGGATGATCTTCTAAAGTCCCAAACACTTGGTAGCCCTGTTTCTTATAAAACTCGGGTGATTGAAAACTAAAGCTATCTAAGGAGATAAGTCGACAATCCTTTTCACGGGCGAACGCTTCCATTTTAGCAAGTAACGCTTTCCCATAACCTCTTCCTCGCAGAGACTGATCGACCCATAAAAAGTCGATATGCAGATGGTGCCAAAACATATTCCCCGTGATTCCTCCAACAATCTTTCCCTCGCTATTCTTCAAAATAAAACTTATGTTTTCATTGGGTGTCTTGATCGCATCCGGAAGTTGTTCCATGTTATGTTCAATCACCTTTCTCCTTATGTATTGTACCTCTTCTTCATGCCATTGCTGAAAGAGTTCCATTAGAGCCATTCCCCCTATTATGTTCATAAATAGATGTCATTAGAAAAAGCAACACCGTTTGATGTGTTGCTCATGTGAGTCTACTATTTTATAGCAAAATTTATCATTTAGCTACAATGCTTTAAAACTTATTAATCACTAGCGACTCCTCGAAAAACGTTATCTCATAGACTTGACTGAACTTCTCCACCTCTCCGCAAGTTGGAGCATAGTCGCACAGATCAGCTGTTCAATATTTCTTTCTAGAGGAATTTTTTCATTAGCTATTTCCGCTAGCTGAGCATGATCTCCAATCATCACAGCATGTGCCGCATTTTCCAGCAGCGTCACGTCATTCGCATCGTTACCAAAAGCAATATACTCACCTTTTTTTATACCCAAAGTCTGTAACGCCTGCCATTTATCAATGTCTGGCGGGCTGATGTCTATGACTTGCTCATTTTGATGGCGATGAACGACAACATCTAGGGCTTCCAAGTGTGTAGCCAGCGCGTCAAGATCAGTGGCTGTTAAGACGAGAACTTTTACAACCGGATCAAGGATCTCTAAAGCCACTCGGTTCGCTAGCCCTTCTGGATCAAGATTGTTAAGTATCGGGTGATCAAGGGGTCCTGTGTAAGCATAATCCCATGTCCCATCAATCAAATACGTCGCTTTATATTGATGGATGAAGGTTTTAATCTTGATGAGTTGATCTTTCTCAAAGCCTCTAGTCAAAACACTTTTGCCCTTTTTATAAATCAGTGAACCATTCCCTCCAATCATCGTATAATCATGAAAGCTTTTATCGATGACTGGCAGCATATCGCGAATGGGACGTGCGGAAGCAAAGATCACTTCATGTTCCATACCCTTAAGTTGCCCAATACTTTTTAAAATCTTTTGGGAGACAGGCTGTCCTTTAAAACAAATCGTGCCATCTAAATCAAATACGAAGTACACGCGCTCCACCTCCTAGCTCTTTTTGACTTTATGTATGCTCGAAAGACATCCTCAGTTATGGCACACTAGACCTATCACTCTCTCTTCATGTCAGGCACCCACTGACTTATTGATTCTTATTCATAGGTTGAATTACCTTAGTCTTTCCTTTCTTATCCTTACTGTATCAATTTTTATATAACTCTCAGAATATTCTATTTCCCGGGCAAGATTGATAACATCCTTTGCAATTACTTTCCAAGAATATAATCAAAGCCATTATACTCCATGACAAGAAGAAGGAGTGCAACCGCGAATCCCATTAAAGAGGCTTTAAATTTAACCTTAGGTTGTTTACCTGTCCAAAGAAGATACAAGAGCACAAAGACAAAGCCAAGAGGAAACCACAAGCGAAAAACGTCGTGAACATCATCTTTTTGATAAAGAGGCACGTTCGTACAACTGATCAAAAAGTAAAGATAGAGGGTAAAGCGGCGTTCCTTTAATTCCTTACTCCACTTTATTAAACGATTAAACATCATCGCCAGTATGACTACCATTAAAATAAAACCAACATTAATTGTCAGTGAATCCTTTACATGAATAACCATTTCCTATCCTCCAAAATATCCCTCTTTAATGCCTTATAATAATGAGCCGCTGTCCTGGATGACCAAACTCTACTGTTTTCAAAACATCCGTAGCAACAACATCGGGTTGCGCATCTTTCTGCACACGTTTTAGCCTTTCAAGGGTGTGAGTCCCTCTTCCCGTTAAAACAAGGATTTTCTTAGCTTGGACAGCATTAGCAGCTTGCAAGTCGCTAGTTCGATCTCCAACGACATAACATTCATCAAGATGCAAACCATGTTCAGCCTCAGCTTGAAAAAGGAGGAATGGACTTGGTTTACGGCAGACGCAATGGTCGTCAGGACTGTGTGGGCAATAATAAATCCCATCTAAAAACGCTTGCTCCCTTTTCAATGTCTCTTGCATCCTTTGGAATCCTAGCAGCAGTTCTTCCTCTGTGAATTTTCCCATTCCCACCCAGCTCTGATTCGTCAAGAGGAAGACCTTGATGTTATGCTCATTGAGTTTTCTAATCGCATTAGCCGCATAGGCATAAAGTGTGAAATCCAAAGGATGGACACCACCGCCAGTACCTCCTATCGTGCCATCGCGGTCTAAAAAAACAGCTGCCACATTTGCTCCCCCTTTCTTAAAAATACATAAAACACATAATTATGGTTCGATGGCTGTCGACTGATAGACCTTCATTATTTCATAGCCTACTTTTTGAAGAGTATTCTCTAATGTTGTCCATGGAATCGACGGATCGCTTGTTTGCAGACAACCAACAATAACCAGCCGTCTCCCCTGTATATCCCAATAACCGATATCGTTGCACACGCCATCAAAACCACCGGTCATATGATACCACTGACCCCCTAGCCTAAAACCATCGGGATCGGCTTGTTCTCTTAATGCCTTCATAATAAGGTCCTTTGCTGGCGCCTCTAACCCATTCTCTTTAGAAATAAAAGACAGAAATTCATATAATCCTCTTGGCGTCCCCACATTCTTCTCTTTATCCCGATGATTCTGATCCGTCATAATATCAAATTGAAGAGCCACTAATTGTTGATTTATTTTTCCAACGCTTTGCTTCTCTAAAAGCGTCTCATAAGCCTGCTGACTGTGATGACTTATTGTATTTTGAATAACGGTTCCACTAAATCTCTTCGTATTCCTCAATGATAAAACAGCAGTAATCATTTTTGTAAGACTGGCTAATGGGAACCATTCATCCTCATTGAAGGTGATCACCGTTCCCTCATGTAGATCTGAAAAATAAAAGCCGAATCTCATTCCTGGCTGGATCATTCTTTCAATGTTTTTGACTAACATTATTGAAAAGCCCCTTACGCTAAAAATGTATACACATATTCATTAATAATTACTTCACAACGATTCTCATAAATTTCCGTTTCCCCACTTGAATAATCATATCTCTTTCAATCACTATATCGTCTTTAGGGTCTTGTACCTTTACTTCATTAATCCTCACGCCACCATTTTGTATCATCCTTCTAGCTTCGCTCTTAGAGGTGAAGAAGCCAATCGTTACGAGTAAATCTACGATAGCGACTTCACGATCATTTTCCCATTGAAATTCAGGGATTTCGCTGGGCAGCTGCCCTTTCTGAAAAACATTTTGGAAATAAGTCTCGGCTTCCTCTGCGGCCTGCGCACTGTGGAATAAGGTAACAAAGGTTTTCGCCAGCCTCACTTTGGCATCACGAGGATGAAGGCTTCCATTCATAAGCCCTCGTTCTAGATCTGCGAGTTCCTCATGGCTCAAAGGGGTCGCCAATTGAAAGTATTTCATCATTAGTTCATCGGGAATCGACATACATTTTCCAAAAATGGTATTAGGCGTTTCACGAATCCCAATATAATTACCTAAGGATTTTGACATTTTCTTTTGCCCATCCAGACCTTCTAGTAACGGCATGGTCATCACGACTTGCTTTTCAAGACCGTAAGCCTCTTGGAGCTGTCTTCCCATTAAGAGATTAAACTTCTGGTCCGTTCCTCCCAGCTCAATATCCGTTTTAAGCGCAACGGAATCATAGCCTTGCATTAAAGGATAAAAAAATTCGTGAAGGGAAATGGCTTGCCCTGATTGATAGCGTTTTTCAAAATCGTCTCTTTCAAGCATGCGGGCAACCGTGGTTTTCGCCGCTAAATTAATGACATCTGTAAAATTTAAAGTTGATAACCATGTTGAATTAAACGTAACGATCGCCTTTTCCATATCAATGATTTTGCCAAACTGCTCGACATAAGTTTTCGCATTGGCTTTCACTTTTTCATCAGAGAGCTGCTTTCTTGTTTCTGATTTCCCCGTTGGATCCCCTATCTTTCCTGTAAAATCACCAATCACGAGCTGAACGGTGTGTCCAAGATCCTGAAACTGCCTTAACTTTTGTAAAACAACAGTATGCCCAACATGAACATCTGGAGCAGAAGGATCAAGACCTAATTTGATATTTAGTGGCTTTTCCATACTGAGTGAGTGAATGAGCTTTGTTTTTAAATCCCCTTCAGGAATGACTTCTGCGCTGCCTCGTGTAAGAATGGCTAACTGCCGCTCGGCTTCTTTTTCAACAGCAGCGTTGACATGATGATTTAGCTTTTCCATCGTTTTAAACTCCTTTTCAATCCAAATAAAAAACGCCCCTATAAAAGGGACGAATCACCGCGGTACCACCCAAATTGAATGTTTTTTTACATTCCACTTGTCTGTTAACGGACAGTTCAACCGTTTCCCGCTACTCAACTAAGCTTTCCCAGGAAAATTCTCAAGGAGGTAATTCATAAGAGGTTATGTGCTGATTCACAGCAACCATCAGCTTTCTGAAACAGGGAACCCTTACTACTTATTCCTATCATTGAAAGGACTATTTGAAATTATTAGTGTTTATTATAATATGTAAAACGAGCCTGTCAAGTGCCATTCTCTAAGTCTCTCAAAATAATGTTCAAGTTTTTAGAATGAATACTCTCTTTCAATCTTACAAATTTTCACTTTGTACTCACTATACCAAAGGTCTTTTCCTTTTCGTTGTACAGCTTGGTGCTTAGCATTTTCTCGCCACAGCTTTATCGCCTCTAAAGATTCCCAATAAGAAACTGTAATCCCATCACCCTCAGGATTTCTTGCACTCTCCACACGAATAAAACCTGGCTGCTTTTTAGCCAATGCCATCATGTTATCTGAAGCACGCGCATAGCCACTTGCATCCTGGTCCGTCCTTTTTGATGTAAAAATAACCGCATAGGCCATTGTTCCTTACTCCCTTCTTCATTTATTCTCAAAACCATTTTAAGAAATTCATACCGCCTACCATTCGTTTCCTGATTGTTGGTCCCATAGGCTTAAATCCAGCTTTTTTATACACTTAATGGCTCTTTTATTAAAAATAGCAAAAGATAAAGTGATCATTTCTGATGCAAAGTGTTCCTTTACAAAGTCAATTTCTGCTCGAACAAATGCTAGACCCTTTCCTTCCTTCGTTATATCTGGTCGCATGCCGGGTCCTATTTCAGTCGCCTTCTCTTTAGTTTCTTCAAAGCTAAAGAAGCCCACTAAGCTTGCATTTTCAATCACACTCACAACAGCATCACCGCGCTGATCAGAGTCCAAAAATCCCCGAAGGTCCTCTTCATCTGCTGTCATATCATAAAATGAATAGATTTCCTCATAATGCCAGTGAAAAGCAATATTCTCTGCCTCTTTTTGTGTCATTTTTTTAATCGGTAGGGCTCCATTTCTCTATACCCCAAAAACTCCCTTATTTATGTCAAATTAAAGTCTATATTCAATATTTCTAACACAAAATCCTGCTTCATTATACATTTTAAAATAAGGATTCCTATAGAAGAAAAAGGCGTTACCTAAATTCAGGTAACGCCTCCTAGCGATCTTACTGCATAAAAGGATTGGGCTGTTGATTTGGCTCTAGTTTACCTCTACCCTGCATGATTCTCATATCCACTGGTGGTGTCCCGTGAATATATGGAGGTGCTGGATTCAATTCTGGTTTTTGTCCCATTGCTTTTGGATTTTGAATATATTCAAAATTGGATTGGCCGTCAAAGGATGGCCCCTTTGCCCAACGCCCTTGACTACTTTCCTCACCCTGGGAATAGTTCATAAAAGAATAAGAAACCTCTTGCTTTTCATATTCTTGATTAAATGTACTTGGGACAATGACGCCTTGGGTTTGCTCCAGTTCCTCGATAGCTGCCATCCATTGGTTTTGATGCATCGTGTCTCTGGCAATGAGGAAGCTAAGCATATCTCGCACTCCAGGATCTGTTGTAGCTTCATAAAGGCGAACAACTTGTAGTCTTCCCTGTGACTCTGCGTTCAAGTTTGCCCGAAAATCTGCTAATAAATTCCCACTAGAAATGGTATAACGCGCATTCCATGGATACCCCATGCTATCATTGGGCTGTGCTCCCAAACCGCTAACAATGGCATGTTGGGGATTCATTCCCCCTAATACAGCCTCAATCACAGGATCTTTTGCAGCCTGTTCCTGATCATGGGCAGGAGCGCCGTCTAATAATTGTGCAATCATTGTCGCTAGCATTTCGACATGAGCGATTTCTTCTGTTCCAATATCCAAGAGCATATCTCGGTATTTTCCTTCGGCTCGACAATTCCAACCTTGAAACAAGTATTGAATCATGACAGAGATTTCACCAAATTGGCCACCTAAAACCTCTTGCAACTTTTTGGCATAAACCGGATCCGGTTGTGTCGGTTTTGCGTTATATTGAAGTTCTTTTACGTGATAAAACATTTCATTCCTCCTTCTAGTACATTTTTTGGATCGCTATAGCTTTTGTTCATGATATACAATTTATGATGAGAAAAATATCCATTAACGACTTTAGTAAACTATTTTTTAAATAGGCTTATATTTTTCTAGTAATCTGTTAACACTGCTTCTATGACGTTATCAAGGAGGTTACTAGAATGCAAAATTTGATTCTAAAAAACTATTCAACAAGTCAGCTTCAATGGTTGATCCGTTTCTCTGTCTTAGCCATTATTTTACTTATCCTATTTTTAGGATTTGGTCATAAAACGCATGCTAATGAAAATACATCCGTGACCGTCTCGGTCCCAACTCTTAACGTAAGAGCCAGTGCTGAAATAAGTGCCTCTGTCATTGACAAGATTCATGAAGGTGAAACTTATACGGTAATTAAAACAAGTGGTGATTGGGATCAGATTCAAGTCACCAACCAAGAAACCGGTTGGGTAGCAAATTGGCTTGTTAAAGAAACAAAAGCATCCACCGACACAAATGAAAAAGTCACGGTGACTTCAAAGGTAAAAGGGTTAAATGTTCATACTGCTAATGATTTTAATTCCAATGTGATTGGACAAATCAATCCTTCAAAATCCTATCCACAACTCCAAGATGGGGGAAAGCTCGTCCAAATTCAAACCCAGCAAGCAAAAGGATGGGTCGCTGCACATTTGGTTAATAGACAAACAGTCCAAGATACAAAACCAACGAAAGCCACCGTTCAAGCCCCTATTTTAAACGTGCGTGAACAGCCTGGTATCAGTTATGGGGTCATTGCACAATTAAAATCTGGAGAAACCATCACGCTAACAGCTGAAAGCAATGGTTGGGGGCAAATTAACATTGAGGGTAAAGAAGGATGGATTTCCGAACAATATCTTTCTAAACAACCGAGTCAACCGACTGTAACCAAAGCCGCTCAAACATCAAAAGCGTCTAAAGTAGCGGTGCAAAAAAATGAGAAGCCAAAAACAAAATCGAATGATCATAAAACTCCAGATCATCAGCAAACTAACACGCTAAGTGGAAAAACCATTGTACTCGATCCTGGACACGGCGGAAAAGATAATGGTACAACGAGTATTAATGGTGTTCATGAAAAGCAATTGACCCTAGAGACCGCCAATAAAGTCGCTGCCAAGTTAAAGGCAGCCGGTGCCCATGTGATCTTAACACGGACAAATGACACCTATATTCCTTTGCAAAAGCGCACTGAAATTTCCCATGAAGATCATGCCGATGCCTTTATCAGCTTGCATTATAATTATTCACAATACCCTTATGTCAAAGGACTGCAAAATTTCTATTACAATCAATCAAGGGACGGCGCTTTAGCTTCCGCTCTCCATGATGCCTTGATCAAAGAAACGGGGCTATCGGACCGTGGTGACGGGTACAATAACCTTTATGTTTTAAGAAACAATAGTCAACCCAGTACACTCATTGAGTTAGGGTTTCTCTCTAATAAGACAGAGGAAACCGTCGTCGAAAACGACACCTTCCGGGAAAAGGTCGCTCAAGGCATCTACCAAGGGTTGCTGAATTATTTTTCGAGGTAAAGATATTTTGAGAGACTGATTAGAAAATCGAACATGAAAAGTAAACGATTCTTTCAGTGAAGGTAACTCATGGACATAATAAAAGGTCAGTTCTTTAGAAAATTAGAACTGACCCATTTCCCAACTAAGAGTATATGAGAAAATCGGGCGTAAAGCGTGCTCGTTCCTTATTCATGCATTAAAAATGTTTTTACCAGAGGCTGCGTCAGCAACGGCAGCTTGGTGACCGTTTTTTCATAAGTATCTGGTAAACGGGCATCACAACGGCAACCTGGTGACCGTTTTTCATAAGTATCTGGTAAACGGGCATCACAACGGCAACTTGGTGACCGTTTTTCATAAAAATCTGGTAAACGGGCATCACAACGGCAACCTGGTGACCGTTTTTCATAAAAATCTGGTAAACGGGCATCACAACGGCAGCTTGGTGACCGTTTTTTCAAGGAATCTAGAAAACGGGCATCACAACGGCAACTTGGTGACCGTTTTTCATAAAAATCTGGTAAACGGGCATCACAACGGCAACTTGGTGACCGTTTTTCATAAAAATCTGGTAAACGGGCATCACAACGGCAACCTGGTGACCATTTTTCATAAGTATCTGGTAAACGAGCATCACAACGGCAGCTTGGTGACCGTTTTCAGAACGAGGAGAAAAAATGTGTATCTAAGCAACTTAGATGTGATGACACAACTCACCTTGTCCGTAACCTCTCTCCTCAATTTATCTATATTTATCTATGAATATTTTTGAGAACAGTTATCCACAAATTGATTATTTTATAATCGCCTAAACAACAAAAAAATTCGGCTTCCACCAAGTCCTTATTCATGAAGACAAATTTTTCTACCGATCTCTTTATTGCTCGATGACTTTCTTATTCTTGAACAAACAAGCTCAAAAAAGAAACCCCACTGAAACTCCAAGAGGAACACCTCAGAAGTTTCAGTGGGGCTGCTAATGTCCAAATACATTCGAAAAGATGTACCCAGACTTAAACCTGAGTACATCTTAAAGTACTAAAGGGATTGTCAAAACATTTCTGCTTCGTTACCTTATGTATCCCTTATACTTTACGGACATTTGCAGCTTGAGGTCCACGATCGCCATCTTCTATATCAAAGGTAACTTCTTGACCCTCATCTAATGTTTTAAAACCTTCGCCTTCAATAGCTGAGAAATGAACGAAAACATCATCTCCATTTTCACGTTCAATAAATCCAAAGCCTTTTTCACTATTAAACCATTTTACTTTACCATGTTCCATTTTGTTGCCTCCTAGCATGTGAACAATACACAATATATTACAATTTTTAATCTTGCATGCTTAGTATAACCATGCCGACTCCTTTTAAACATATGTAAAGATATTTTTTTCTTTTTGCTACAGTTAGAACGATCGAAGCCATCGTCTCCTCAACTTATATTTCCATTGATTGATATAAGAATAAGGAGATCTTGAGATCAACTTATTAACCATGAGTACAACGAGGATCAGTAACAAAGAACAGAGGATACGCTTCAAAATATCACCACCTACATGACTCAGGATATCCATCACGCATAGATTTCCCCAAAGTTCAACTAAAAATGACAATAGATGCACTTTCATCATCGGAAAAAGAGAAAAAGAATAAAAATAATTGCAATGAGGAAGGTAAATACATAAATTAACGTCAGCACCTTGAAGTTTGTTTTATGGCTTTTAAAATGGTTGGAATTGAGCAGTTCTTTCTCCTCTTCTTGAGAAGCCTCTTCAAGCTTTTGCATGGATTTATTGACTTGTATCCCCGCAAAGATCGTCCCAATTAAAGCGAGAACACCTATAATCACAAAAGTTATAATATAAGGTTTCATCGTACTCCCCCCTACTTAAATTCTTACATTCATAATAGCACAACGTAAGCGCTTTTATTATCTTTTGAAACCTATAAGTTAGACGTTTTAGCCACTCACTCCCCTATTGTCACAATAAAAAAAGGCCTTATGCCAAAAGATATATCCTGATGCTAGCTACAAACGACGATTTAAACTTATTTGCTAGTTGCTATTTCAGTTCTTCACTTTCTTTACAAAATTCACTACATTTATCACCGAATAGGTGTGAAATATAAAATTTTCTGATATACTAATAACCACTAATAAAAAGGAGCGTGATGTAATATGAGCATTGTCATGAATCAAAAAGTCTACAAAAAAACCATTTTTAAAGGGGATACTGCTCTCTAAAAGACGGTGGTCATCCTCTCAATCCAAGGAGGAAACCTGTTGTACGAACTCAAATCTTTAGGATTTAATAACTTTTTTTCAGAACAAATCCAAGCCACACCTTATGAAATAGGACGTGTTGCAACCTCAGCCAATGGTATTTATAAACTCCTCTCCTCAAAGGGGGAATTCCTTTCACAAGTGTCTGGGAAGTTCCGTCATCTTGCTGAAAAGTCTCGAGATTTTCCCTGTGTAGGGGACTGGGTTTTATTTGAACCATTGATTGGTGAACCCAAAGGTGTGATTCATTCCGTTCTGACCCGAAATAGCCTGCTTTCACGTCATGTCGCAGGAGAAAAAAATGAGGAACAACTAATGGCAGCTAACGTCGATACCGTCTTTCTGGTGAATGCCTTAAACCAAGATTTCAATCTACGGCGGATGGAGCGTTATCTTATGCAAGTCTACGAAAGCGGGGCTTCACCTGTCTTCGTTTTAACCAAACGCGATCTATGCTCTAACCTCGAGGAAAAGGTTCAAGCTGTGGAAGAAATTGCCCTCGGTGTCCCTATTATTCCCGTAGATGCTTTGCATAATGACGGCGTCGAAGCTATTCAAGCTTTGATTAAAGAGGGTCAAACGGTCTCTTTGTTAGGATCATCCGGTGTCGGAAAATCGACATTGGTCAACCGCTTGATTGGCAAAGAAACACAAAAAACACAAGATATCCGTGAAGAGGATGCCAAAGGGCGTCATACCACCACACACCGTGAACTTTTCCTATTAGAAAAAGGGGGTGTCATTATTGACACGCCTGGCATGCGTGAACTTCAGCTATGGTCAGGGGAAGAGGCTGCCAGTGAAACCTTCAAGGATATCGAAACCTTGGCAGATCAGTGCAAGTTTCGTGATTGTCATCACGAGCAGGAACCCGGCTGTGCCATTAAGATCGCCATCGAAAACGGCGAGCTTTCTTCAGAGCGCTACAAAAGCTATGTCAAACTCCAGCGTGAAGCGAAATTTCTCGCTTTGAAAGATAAGTATGGCACACACCGCGCTTCTCGCATTCAGGGTCAAGCCTTTCGAAAACAAAACGGTTAAGTTAAGCCATTTGATACAAAAGAATGTATTTAACAATTTCAACTATTGAGATGGCCGTTTGCCGGTCATCTTCTTTTAACAAAAAAACTGCTGCCCTGTCTGCCTATTGACATTCAAGAGGTTCTCACCTATAATTCGTTAAAATCATTTCTTGGATCATCCGTTTTTTATAAAGGCGAAGAAAAGGACATGAATCTTTCTTGATTTCTTATCAGAGACTAGGATCACCGGCTGAAAGTCCTAGAGAATAGAGAAGGATTGACCACCTTGGAGCTATTGTGAGGAAAGAGACTTTGTCTCGACTATTCATAATCGGTAAAACCGTTATCTTTTTTGAGCGTAAGGCATTCGTTTAGGATGCTTTACGGAACAAGGGTGGAACCACGACCACATGCGTCCCTTAACAGGGGATGTGTGTGGTCTTATTTTTATAGTGCTATTGCTTTGAAGAGGACATGAATCTTTCTTGAGTTCTTATCAGAGACTGGGGTCAGCGGCTGAAAGCCCTAGAGAATAAAGAGAGATGAACCACCTCCGAGCTATTGTGAGGAAAGAGACTCTAGTCTTGATTATTCATAATCGGTAAAACCGTTATCTTTTTGAGCGTGAGGGATTCGTTTTGGATCCTTTACGGAATGAGGGTGGAACCACGACCACAGACGTCCCTTTATACGGGATACCTGTGGTCTTTTTATATTCAATAAATCTTAGGAGGAATAAAAAATGTCAATGAAATTAGAAGCAGACAGAAGAAATCATCGAAAATTAGGAAGACAGCTTGAGCTCTTTGCAACAATGGAAGAGGCCCCAGGCATGCCTTTTTTCTTACCTAAAGGAATGGCCTTGAAAAATGAACTAGAAAGTTTGTGGAAGCACAAACACCAAATAGCCGGTTATCAGGAGATCCAAACGCCCATTATGATGAAACAAAATTTATGGGAACAATCGGGTCACTGGGAGCATTATCACGAAAATATGTATTTTTCAAAAGTGGATGACCAAAATTACGCCATCAAACCGATGAGCTGCCCCGGGGCAATTTTAATTTTCAATAACAAGCGGCGGAGCTATCGTGAACTGCCTTTACGTTTTGCAGAGCTAGGACTTGTCCATCGTCACGAACTTTCCGGATCTTTAAATGGACTGCTGAGAGTTCGTGCCTTTACGCAAGACGATGCTCACCTGTTTGTGAGAGAGGATCAGATCAAATCAGAAGTCGATCAAGTTTTAGACTTAATTGATGACTTCTACTCCCTATTTGGATTTGAATATAACATTGAGCTATCGACTCGCCCCGAAAACCACATGGGAGCCATCGAACTTTGGGATCAGGCTGAGCAAGCGCTTGAATCGGTTTTACAAGACAAACACTTAGATTATCAAATCAACCCAGGGGATGGTGCCTTTTATGGTCCTAAAATTGATTTCCATGTCCTTGATGCTCTCGGGCGCAGCTGGCAGTGCGGCACGGTGCAATTAGACTTCCAAATGCCTGAAAAATTTGATTGTCATTACATTGGCGAGGATAATCAACCTCATCACCCGATCATGATTCATCGGGCCATCTATGGTTCAATCGAACGCTTTATGGCAATATTAATTGAACATTATGCCGGTGATTTTCCCTTTTGGCTAGCCCCTTTACAGGTCAAAATACTGCCTCTTTCATCTGACCAACATGCCTATGCCGAGAAGGTGCGCTTAAAATTATTAGAGGCCGGGTTTCGTGTCGATAGCGATGAGAGAGATGAGAAGATTGGATTAAAAATAAGAGAGGCCGAAATGCAAAAATCACCCTATATGCTTATTATCGGTCCTAAGGAAATGGAAAACAGCTCTTTAGCCTTAAGGAAGCGCCATGAAGGGAATCTCGGTGAATTGAACCTCGATGAAGTGATACAAATATTTCAAGAAGCACTACAAAGAAGAGAATAATTCTAGAGAAACTCCATAAGGGACCAAAACCCTTGGAGTTTCTAACTATTAAACTTGGTGCTCAGCTTTCTTTTTATATACCTTTGCCAATTTCGTGGCGATTAACTGGGGAATGAGATTTAAAATACTGACAAAAAAGAGGAACTGAGAAGGGGCTAATGGCTTAAAATAGTAATCCCATCCTTCCCAGCGCTCGCTACCTGCGCGGATAAGAAAATAAGAAATGATCAAAGAGACGATATTCCCCACCACAATAGGGATAAAATGATTAAAATAGTAACTAAGAAAGGCAATAAGCGCTGGGGCTAATATCAGGCTAACATAGCCAAACATTGCTCTATTCATGAAATCTTGATACATGGAAAAATAGACAAATGGAAAACAGTATAGCAAGACCATTAACATACCTATTCCTAATCTTCTCATAACCATACATTCCTTTTACAATAAATATTACTCATTAGATAATGATTCTCCATAAAAAAGCTCCTCTAAGCGCCTTAAGGCATCCTCTTTTTCAAAAGTACTTAACCAACGATTATTACTCTCATCTAAAATTCGATAATGCTGGCTTATCATATTTTGTTGAAGCCGAAAACTCCCTTTTTTATCAATTTCCTTCCACCAAACTCTTCCTCCCAGTGATTTTGACCTCGGTCTTTCAACGCCATCATGAGCAATCGTTTCAATAACTTCCATGGGATCACCTCCAAGCAAGACCTGTAGGACCTCACTATCTCTAAAGAGCGCACAAATAGCAACAATGGTTGTCCAACCTGATAGTATTCTCCCCTTCTCAATTTGCACTAAGGTCTTTTTTGAAATTCCTAGAACCTTAGCCATCTTGTCTTGCGAATACCCTTTTTCTAATCGAATAACTTTGAATCTACTGGAAACACTCTCCATAATATGTTCTTTACTCATCTCACTCAACCTTTTTGAAAAATTACTTTTTTCACTATTTAGTGTAATTTTACACTAAATCATTCTACAGAACAAGAATATTTTTCCTGGATATTAAGTCGAACTCCTTGCTCATGTTTCTGTTCAAACGCACGCTGACCTCGGACTCTAGTCCGCTTTTTAATCTGTAAAAATTCACCTTGTGTTACACGATCGTATTTATGTAAGAAAAGTTGGCTCTCGCCAAGCTCTAATAGCGAAAGCATAAGTTGCACTTATAAGGTCTTCCATTAAGTTATAAATTTTGAAATTAAGGAAAATAGGCATCAGAAAAGCGACTTAGTGACCGTTTTTCAATTGAATCTACACAACGGGCATAAGGAAAGCGAGCGCTCTGAAGTGGAAATCCACACCGTCCTGATGACCAGAAATTTTTTATTCTCTTTTCTTTTAAGAAAAAGCACAAAGAAAGTTCAAGACTTTCTTTGTGCTCTTATTCAAGATCTTTTCCCTATTCTTCTCATTAAACTAATCGTTTACGATTCACTTTATTCCCGTCACAGGAGAAAAGGACTGGACTTTCTTTAATCACCGTTTCGAGATGGACGTCTCTTCCCCATAGTTTATGAACATACTCAAGCACCTTTTCGAGATGATTGAGATCAAGCTCTGTTCCCTCGTATTGGTGTTTGAGGTAAAGCTCGCCTTTGCTTGCGTAATCGCCATCTTCAACAACGATATAAGGAAAACCACCGTTGATTCGCGAATGGAGAAGCTCTGAACGAATGTCATTAAAATCTTTGTCAGTGACCTTTAATTCATCCTCCACTTTCTCATAAATAAACAGGTCTTCCTCTTCAACAATGTGCTGAGTCAGATAATTTCTAATAAAGGATTGATCAGAGTTCAATTCACGAACCTCAAATAGCTTCTCACGTCCAGTGCCTGGCTTTATTCCACGTCTTCGCATCTCTTCAGTGGGATGATCATAGCGGCGCTCAATATCTTCAAAGATTTTCAATCCTAATCGGTAAGGATTGAGTTGTTTTCCATGAGGTTGAATAACATCAGCATTAAGCTTCGCAAATTCGATGACTTCATCTGTATTCAGATCCAACTCCCGCATAATTCGCGCATGCCAATAGGACGCCCAGCCTTCGTTCATGATTTTAGTCTCATACTGCGGCCAAAAATAAAGCATTTCTTCACGCAACATAAAAACAATGTCGCGTTGCCATTCGGTCAATGCTTGACTGTATTCCCCTATGAAATTCAAAAGATCCTTTTCTGATTTTTTAGGGAATTTTTCTCGAACAGGTGCTTCAGGTAACGCAATACTTTCCTTTTTTGGTCTAAAGGTTAAATCCTCATAAGTATCATAAGCCATACTAGATTCAATCGAAGGGGAATGGACTCTCTGGGTCATAGGGGTAGGAAGTGATGGATCGATATGCTCTTGAATAGACAAAACAGCGTCAATAAATGTCTCAACCTCTTGTTGACCGTAGGTTTTCTCATAGGCTTTCATCCGACTTGATGTCACTGTCATGCTTTCAACCATATCTCGCCGCGTATTCGAAAAGCGAATATTATTTTTAAAAAAGTCGCTATGAGCGAGAACATGGGCAGCAATCATCTTATTCTGCGTCAAGCTATTGGTGTTTAAAAGATAGGCATAGCAAGGATTTGAATTGATGACAAGCTCATATATTTTACCTAATCCATACTCGTATTGCAGCTTCATTTTTTGGTATTGCTTGCCAAAACTCCAATGAGAAAACCGTGTCGGCATCACGTAGGCACCAAAAGCATAAATCACATCAACAGGACAAATCTCATACCGCATAGGGAAAAAGTCCAAACCTACCCCCTTAGCAATCTCTGTGATTTCTTCAATTGCGCGTTCAAGCGCCTTCGCTTCTGTTTCATTCATGCTGACAAACTCCTCTCGGTGGCAAACACCTTTATGACAGTGTATGTTCACCACCGCTTTTGGATGAATGGTCAAGCCTCATGATCAGCGTCCATTTCTTATGAAATCCCCCTATTCAATGACATTAAGCCTATGAACCCCCGCGCAGCCTCTTTTATATCGATACTCTTTTCCTCTTCTTGAAGTCATTCCCTTATAAAACCCAGAATCTGATCATTAAAGGGAAAAACCCCTTGCTTTATTTTAGCTTTTAAAGCCTCTAAGGCGTTAACCGCCTCTGCCTTCAACTCTGGCGAATAATTGTACTTTATGCTGTTTGTTTCAAACTCGTCTTCATCAACGACTTGCCATGCTTTGTCCTTGTCTTTGACTAAATCCAAGTCTAGATCGACAAAGCTCAGCGCATTGTTAGTCAATACGGAGGGTTTAGCAATGTTACAATAATAGGCGACGACTTTCCCTTCTTCTACTGCCATAGCTGCGGTAAACCACTCTTTCAATGAAAAATATTCTATCGATGTATTATCAATTGTAAAAATATCCTTTTTTGTATGGTGAATGAGTTGCCGGCCAGGATGACACCTTACGAGCACATAGTCAGAGGTGACTTGTAAAAGATCCCCTTCCCATTCGTAATGCGGAATATTTGGATGTTTTAAAGCTTTAATTTTTATGATTTCTGGCAATGTTTTTTTCTCCTCTCACCTTTTCAATACTTTTCAATAATGCTGACGTCCTTCTTACCCATTTCCCCTCTTCATCAGCAAGCATAATGTGCCAACCAAACGTCTTCGCTATTTTTAAGTTTTTGACTTGGTCATCAATAAATACAATGGGATGATGACCACAAAGCTGCTGCATCACTTTTTGATAAATTTCTGGAGAAGGCTTGCAGGACCCAGCTTCACTGGAAATCGTGACACTTGTTAAATAAGGCATCACAGGGGTTAAAAGAGGTCTAATCCATTCACCTCGATGATTGCTGAGTAAGTGAATTGAGGCATACCTACTCCAGTGTGGAATCATCTCTAGGGCAGGCAATGGCCTCAGCGTTTCAAGTAATATCCTTTTTGCCCTTTCCTTTTGAATGGAAGGAAAGGCCTCACAGAGGTGCTTCCAAAATGCCACTTCCGTCAGTCTTCCTGTCCATCGATCTTCACGAATATAGGTTTTAAATGTGTGAAGGGCATTAATAGGCACGTCACATTTTCTGGACAGCTCACTCCAGAAGCGTGGCGACAAATTCGTCATTAGCACTCCAGCAATATCAAGGACGAGACCTGGTTTTTGAGTGATTGCTCTCATCACCTTTCAAAGAACGTAACGATATTTCTAAAAATTACATAATCTTATTTTACCATAATGTGGTGACATTTAGATGAGCGACTGTACAATTTTCAGTCTGTCTCCACCCTCGATTGAATTGGTAAAAATTTATATCTATCTTTACATGAGGAATCGTTATATATTCATTTATGGGAAAAAGCTTTCGACGTCGAACACAGTGAATCCCACTTCACTTATCTTTCTTCATTTCTTTTATAAAGGCAAACTCGCTTGAAAAACGAGGACGCAAAGTCACAGGTCTAAGGTGATTTAACTAAGACGGCTGGATTCCAAAAAAGAATATTGGGGATAAATTCGAAAGTTTTATTCTCATAGTTCTTGCCATTTACTTCTTAGAAGGATTTTTAAATCCACACATTATAATTTTCGGAGGTAAGGACTCAATGAAAAACTCATTCAAAAAATTATTTGCGACCGTTTCAACGTTAGCTATTATAGGGACAGCCTTTGTTGGTGTTCATTCTGCATCTGCTGCAACATCAGACACCGTTATTAAAGGTGGTTCTCTTACTGTCACGGATAACCCTACCATAAGTAATTTTGCTGATGTGACATTGAACGGTAAAATTCAGACAACTAACGCCAATATTGATAATCTTATCGTGACCGATGCAACAGGAACAGGTAACGGTTGGAATGTAAATATAGAAGCTTCACCTTTTACCAATAGCGAGACAAATTCGACTCTTCCAGAGGGGTCACTCACTATTGCTGCTCCAACACTCACAGCTGAAGATGGTTCATCAGATCCTAACAACATTAATATTGTTGATGGGGCTATTGATAAACAAGCGGGTATTGATGTTCTTGCCGCTCCAAACAATGAAGGCATGGGGACATACACCGCAACTTTCCCTGAGAATGCTCTCACATTGAACCTCAAGCCAAAAGATGTTAAAGAAGGCACCTATACTTCTACCATTACAATTACCGTTGTTAGTGCTCCTTAATTCCCTTCACGATTTGAGACCGGATAAAAGTATATAAGACAAGGGAAAAACCGAACGATTTTGAAGTCGTTCGGTTTTTCCTTTGTACGTAAGGTCGCTCCGTCAAAATACTTCGCTTTCCGCGGGCACGGCCTCTTTTTTTTATTACCATTGGCATCACCCTCCTCTCGTCTTCATACCACTAACCTCTTTCCCTTCCATGAAGGCATCGCTACCCATGCGTTTTCTTTATTTTATTTAATGATCTCATGCCATAATGGAAAAGCTACTTAGCGGAAGGAGAGATGCGAATGGCCTTATCAAAAAGAATGCTTATCTTTTTGACCTTATTAAGCTGCATGCTATGGAGTCAGCCTAGTATTGCCCAGGAAACAAAGAGCCCCATTACAGTCACACCAATTTATCCAAAGAATCAAAATCAAACGGTTCGTGGGTATTTTGATTTAAACGTAACACCCAAACAACATCAAACCATCAAAATTAGTATTAAAAACAATCAGGACAAGGACCTGACTTTAAAAAGTGAAGTCACTAATGCCTATAGTAATCCTTCAGGTGGTATTATGTATGAATCCTCATACCAATCAAAGGATTCACAGCTTCTGCCTGAGGCATTTACAATGACTCAATACTTACAGGTGGCTCCTTCCATTACTGTTCCCGCTAAAAAGACAGTCGAATTACCCATTACCATCAGTGTCCCTGAAAAAGCTGTGGGCACTTTATTAGGTGGTGTGAGAATCACATTGGAAGGAAAAACTCAAAAGCAACAACAAACAACAACACAAGGTAAGGAAGCCCAATTCATTATCAAAACACAAAATGCCTACGTTATCGCCGTCCAACTGGATACTCCCACATCATCGCAGCCCAGTTTTTCTCTCGGGGACTCCGAGTTTGATCCTGAAAAAACAGCAGTCCTTACGACTATGACAAATCATGCACCTTTGATTCAGAAGGATATTAGAGGAAGTTATCAAGTGAATGATTCTAATGGGAATGTGCTGTTTAAAGGAAGTCTTGGTCCCTTCAATATGGCCCCGCAATCATAACCACCCTTCCAAAGGGTGGTTTGCACAAAGGCTATAAGCCTAAACTACCGGCCGGCG
>NZ_BMFV01000037.1 GCF_014639255.1 Pullulanibacillus pueri | reverse complement strand
CCGGCCGGTAGTTTAGGCTTATAGCCTTTGTGCAAACCACCCTTTGGAAGGGTGGTTATGATTTTAGCATTTATAAGTTGTCTTTTATTATTTATTATGAGTGCCCTTTTTTGTTTAAGAAAAGAAAATTCTGAATGTCGCTAGAATGGACGGTGTTGATCTCCTCTCCAGAATGCTCGTTTTCCTCATGCCCACACGACTAAGGAAAGCTGCTAAGAGAATAATCCTCGCAGAAAAATCGTGTTTTTACGATTTTTTGATGTGGGTAGGGTCGGCGTTCGACGCACCATCGGGGTCCCCGAAAAGTGTTCTTTACTTTTTGGGGTGGTTGAGGTGCTAGCTTCGACGTTGTCACACGGATGGGACGGTTTTAGTCGAAGTCCCTTAATGACGTGACGTTTTTAGCCGATCGTCCTTAGGGGCCTCAGCTAACTTGGGAATGGAATATTTGTTTTCCCAAGTGGATCTTCGGACGCGTGCTGTTCCCCCAGGAGTCTCGCATCTTCCGTTCCGATCAACTTGTTTACCGAGGGGACAACTTTGTATAAAAAATTATTTCAGTGGTAAGACAAGAACCAGGGGCTTGGTTTATTGTCTATATGCTTGAATAGAGAAAACCATCCTTCTTTTATCAGCTATTTATCCTTAGCCATCAGTTTAGGGATGGTTTTACTTTTAGTTGGATTTCAAGCCTTTATTTTTCTGTGGAATCATGCAACAATGTAAAAAATATGCAAAGTAAAATGATTAATTTAACATTAATTGGTAAAAATGAACATCCTGCCATTCGCTAAATTTTAGACCGGCTTCTTTTATAACCCCCGTATGGTGGAAGCCAAACCTTTCGTGAAGTTTGACACTTCCTTCATTTCCACCAGTAATGATGGCGATAATCGTATGAAAACCTTTTTGTTTAGCCAAATCAAGAATTTCCTTGATAAGTGGTTTTCCAATACCTTGTCCACGAAATTTTTCTGAGAGGTAAATAGAGATTTCTGCCGTATACGCGTAAGCTTGTTTCGGACGATAAGGGCTGAGTGAGCAATAGCCGGCAATCTCTTGATCAATCACCGCAACAATAAGGGGATAATTCTCACCATGGGCTTCGAACCAAATCTTTCGTTCTTCCAGTGTTTGTTCCTGTAGATCAAAAGTGGCCGTTAAAGTACGGATCGCCTCGTTGTATATCTCTAATAGTTGTGGTAAATCTTCTTTTTGCGCTTTTCTAATTTCCATAGTCTAGACTCCTACTCCTCTTAACGACAATAATACTAATACTATAATTTTTTTAGATATATTTCATCATCTATGGTGATTATAAATACTTATGGCTGTTGATTAGAATGTTATATTACAGCTTATGTTAAGAGGGCGCTACAATCAATAAAAAGGAGGGAGAAGGATGAAGGCCGTTCTTGTTACAGCAAATGGGAGTCCAGAGACTATGTAGCTCACAGAAGTGGCATGTCCTGAGATTAGTAAGGGGCAGGTCTTAATACAGGTGGCTGCAACAAGTGTTAACTTTGCTGATATTAAATCACAAAATGGCAAAAAGGTGGCGGGCGCTTTACCCTTTATTCCAGGTCTTGATGCCACTGGAACCATTGTCAAAGTGGGTTCAGATGTACAAAACTTTAAGAGTGGTGATCGTGTGATTGCTTTTCCTAAAAATGGCTCTTACGCCGAGTTGTCGTGGCGGATGAAGCTCTAACGTTTAGTCTCCCTGATAATATAAATTTTGAAACCGCTGCGGCTTGTCCTGTTGTCTCTTTCACAAGTTACACATTACTCGCGGATGTCGCCCGCTTGGTGCCTGGGGAAACGGTGCTTATTCATGCTGCAGGGGGTGGGATTGGAACAACAGCCATTCAACTTGCGAAATTACTAGGAGCTGGTTTGGGTATTGGAACAGTAGGAAGTGATCAGAAAGTCGAGATAGCGTTAAAGGCTGGGGCAGACTATGTGATCAATTACGAGAAAGAAGATTTTGCTGAAAACGTCAATAAGTTAACCCACGGACAAGGAGCAGACATCATTTTGGATTCTATTGCTGGAGGTGTTTCTGAAAAAAGCCTAGACTGTTTAGCCTATTACGGGCGATGAGTCCACTTTGGCAACTCTAGTGGTGAGGTTGGCAGGTTTCGCACAGATGAACTGCATGCAAGCTGTCGATCGGTATTAGGCTTCAGCTTTGGAACCACGCGGAAAAGACGACCGGACTTATTGCAGGAAACAGCTAAGCGGGTTTTACATTATATTGCCGTGGAAAGTTTAACTATAAAAATAGGAAAAATCATGGCTCTTGAGGAAGCTTCCCTGGTTCATAAATGGGTGGAGAGTCACCAAAGTACGGGTAAAATTGTTTTAAAAGTAGCCTATTATAATAGAGGGATAGCATAAAAATTATCGTCCTCAGCGAAGAGTATACGGGAAGATATAACTGAGGAAATATTAACAAAGGACTCTAAAATATTTCCCTGGCAAGCGCAGGATTCGTCAAAGACCGACAAAATGATTGAATATACCGAATATTTAAGACGTTTGCTATTTAATATATAAGATGGAAATAGAAGATAAAGTTATAGAGCTTTGGGAAGAAGGAGTTCCTAGTAGCAAGCTAGGAATTTAGAACGGATGGGCAAGCCTTGATAAAAGAACAAGCGGGCTCTCTAAGTTGAGTGATTATGTTGTGGCTGCACGCGCAGGACATATTAAAGATAGGAATTGAAGCTTAGAGGGGTTGCTTTCTCTTAAACGCTTTAATATAATAAACACGAACTAACATTCCTATTTGAGTTTAAAAAGTGAGGGTCTATGAATTGCCAAACGTTGTTAATGTTAGTCTCGAAGGGTACCAACCTAAATACAGAGAAGTTTTAGAGTCATTTGTATTATCTGAGGAGCAAACGCAATTTACTGCTCTCCCTATTGAAAAGCTACAGGAATCGATGGATGAGGCGCAAAAGGTCGTGATTTTAGCAGATCAACGGCCTGTAGGTTTCTTTGTATTACAAGAGGGTGAAGAGGTTTTGAATTATACTAAGAATGCAAAGGCTTTGTTATTAAGAGCGTTCTCTATCAATTTTTCTGAACAAAGAAAAGGCTATGCGAAAATGGCGATGCAAGTTTTACCTGAGTTTGTTTCTAAACATTTTTCTAGGGCAGATGAAGTGGTGTTAGCGGTGAATGAGAAAAATAATGCAGCGCAACAACTCTATAAAAAAGCCGGTTTCCTTGACCAAGGTAAAAGAAGAATGGGAAGGAATGGCAGGCAGCTCGTTCTACATTTACCTATTAGTCAAAAGAGAGAAGATGAGCGTCAAAGATAAAGAGCACCTTCATAGTGTCCCTCAATGAATCAATGACTTATGTTAGACTAAATATATAATAATTGTAAATCGTTATTCGGGGAGAGCATGTGATCTTACATCGAACCATTTTTGGGGATGGCGAGCCGATTGTTTTTTTGCATACAGGATTAGAAACGGGTTTAAGCGATTTTGAGTTTCAAAGAGACTATTTTAAGGAACATTATAAAATCATCTGTCCTGATTTACGTGGGCATGGAAAATCCGTGTGTGATGATGTGTCTAATTTTTTCGAAGACTCTGTGGAGGACTTGATCGCAACATTAGAAGATTTAGCAATAGAAGCAGCACATATTGTCGGTTGTTCGTTAGGTGCTTCTTTGCTAAACGGCATCCTGAGCGGGTGAGGAGCTTAACGTTATCAGGGATCACGGCAAAAAGGACAAGCGCTTGGTCTGAATTACAAGAAAAGGATATCAATAATCAACAAAAATTATTAGAAAATGAAGAAGTCGTTAATTATTTCAATTCCCTCCATGATACTGATTGGCGAAAATGTTAAAACTTTCACAGCATCAAGACTGGTATCCCTTTCATGAAACGGGTGATGTATCAAAATTGCAATGCCCGACACTATTAATGGTCGGAGAGGATTTTGCTCATGAAACTCAAGGGGCTATGATATACCCGAAGATGAACAAGCATATCCATGTCGCAATTATCCCCTTTGCCGGTCATTTGGTTCATGATGAACAGCCTGAACTTTATACAAGCATATTGGAAAAATTCTTAAGTCATATTTCTAGCCGTAAAACAACCAGCTATTTAGAGGTGAGATAACTGTTATGAAACCTAAAGCTGTGAGTCTTCTGTTAAGGGATCTAATATGACTTGTTGCTTGTTTGCGTGATACTCAAACATTGGACGTGCCTGAATCCGATCAGGTCATTTTAGTTGAGAAGATCAGTAACAATAAAGCTGTGGATTCCAAAAGGGTGAAAGGTGTTCAAAAGGGAGAAAAAATTAGAAAACGGCTGAAGGGTCTCAAAGGTTCAGAAGGAACACTCAATGAATATCAGCATACATTAAAGAGTAACACAAGCTATCTCCTCAGTTTTGCGAGCAGTGAAGACGCATTAACATCCGACATGCATCCTTTCACTCTATGGATGGCGAATAATGGGAGGGGAATGTTTTCAGACTCAAAGAATAATACAAAGCCATTAAAATTTATAACAAATAAAAAACATCCGCAATTAGTGAAGGACATTAAGCATATTTTAGGGGTATAAAAGACTTTTGATTCAGGAGGAACGGTCGTGCGTCATGTCTGGGGATGGCTCGTTATCGCTAGTTTTGGCCTGGCCCTTATAGGGATATCTCATTATGGGGCTTCCAAGCCGCCTGATATTGTTGTGAAATCAGGAAATATCTCTCTTATAACCAAAAGTGGAGGATATGAGTGGCGTGATGATCACCAAGCGCTGGTTGCTGATGGGACCGCTCCGGAGCAAATCGCAGAGAAAATGAAGGGCGATGAACTAAAATCTAAAACACCAATAATACTTTCTTTTGCTGATGACTCTCATCCCCAAGTCAAGCTTTACTTGTGGAAAAATGAGAAGCGTGAGCGTGTAAAGTCTGTGACTTCTCAAGCATTTACGACTCCTGATGAAGGTGGACGCTATATTTATGAGGCGACAGCTTTATGGGAAAAAGGGAAGGCCACTTATATTTTTGTGGTCAATGTGAAGGAGTAAGAGCTATGTCCTGGTTAATGGACTATGCTTATCGTTGGGAATAGGAAACGAGTGACACCCGAGTGTTTACATAGTGTAAAAAATGTAGAGCTGACTTACCTGCTGTTAAAATGATTTTGTTGACGATCTGAAGAGAGGCTACCCTATGAAAATATCACAACTTGAGCCTGAGCATTTAACTCAGGAACAGATCACACAATTGATATTTAATGGATTAGAGGATGATCAGAAAAACGGAGACTGCATTATGGTCTTTGGGAGTAGTTTAGCCCACAAATATAGACTCCCTAAAGCGATAGAACTGTATCAACATGGTCGGGCAGGGAAACTGCTTTTTTCCGGTGGTGTCACATGGAAAGGAAATGCGCACCCAGAAGCCATATGTTTAAAGGAACGTGCTTTAGAATTAGGTATACCAGAAAAGGATATATTGATTGAGACGCTTTCGAAACACACAAAAGAAAATGTCCTTGCTTCTTTATTAGTTTTGGATCGTGCATTTAACCTTCATCATATTAAAAGACTGCTTGTGGTTACTACAAGGTATCATATAAAGAGAGCCTATCTCACTTTGAAAACCTATATGCCAGATTGGATTGAGTTTTCCCTTTGTCCGGTTGATGATCAACTGACACAAGAAGCCCATTGGTTTTTGACGCCAAAGGGTTACAAACGAGTCGAAACTGAAGCGAAAAAACTTATCCAGTATGTCCAACAAGGCGTGATTGTTGATGATGAGGTATAACTTTTACTATGATGGGAGCGGCTTAACAAAACCATCCCGACATGAGATGGTTTTGTTAAGCAATCCTATTTAGGAATTGTTTAATAGCCCACCCAATAACAATTCCAGGTAAGACAAGCGAAATGGGGAGAAAAACAGGGCCCAACAATATGCCGAATAATGTCCATTTCTCGGAAAAAATCAGCCCTAAGGTCACCAAATATCCACTACAAACATATGGAAGAAAGGCATATGGATTTTTTCCTCCACCTGAATCCTTTACTGCATCCCATATAGAAAAAAAGTATACACACGGATAAAACATTAACCATTGATAATTAGTTAGATGTATAGCATTACTGATTTCTCCATGAAAACTTTGAAGAATAATCAGATTAAAATGTGATTTTATATTAATTAGAAATTCGAGAGTCAAAAAGACAGTACCTTTAATATATTTTTTGTTTAAATATTGCCCAAGTCCTGGTAGAGCAATACTCCACATTAATCTTTCTATAAAATACTTATTCACTTGAATATACCCTCGCATAGAGCAGTCACTGTTGTTTGGAAATTTCCTTTCTATTGGGAGCCAGAGGGGGTTGTTCTAACCAATTATTTTTCACCATAATATCAAACCAATTTTTAGTCACCATTAGATTTTTGAGAATAACCTTTTCATACGAAGCCACAAGATCTGTTCGCATAGCAGATGCTAGTCCAGCCCCATGAAACACTTGGGAAACTTGAAACAAAAATCCCATGTGGTACATTATTAATTTATCCGAAAAAGGAGAATCTCTTGAGGTTGTGACTTCTGTTTCCCATGATGTAGGAACTGGCAAGTTATCTTTATGCATAAGTTTTGCAAACGATTGAATCTGCTCATCAGCTGTTTTCTCTGTTTCCATTAAAAACTTTCTAACCTCTTTAGACTGAGCCACTTGACTAAATCCAATTGAGAGGGTTTTGGACATAATATTTTTCTTTAAATTGAATGAGAGACTCATTATTTCTGGTGCAGATAAGCGTCTTCCTTTGCCAAAAAAACCATCTATAAAATCCTCGTCAGATATAAATTGAGGGTTTGCCTCGGGATAAATAAAGGGATCGCGTTGAAATTTACCTTTTTTTAGTAAAAGATCAATTGTTTCATGATACATTTTTTTGGCGTCATTATCACTGGCATCATAAAAATCGCGGAGGTCTTTTCTTACTGAGACAGATAACGCATTAGTATGCCCTAATAACCCATGAAGTGTCATTATATGTAAATAATTCAAACAAAAGATATCAGAAAATAATCTACTTGTTTTTTTGTTGATATCTGAATCAGTAAATCCGACGGGAATTGGAAAGCCTTCTTTTTCTATGAAGAATTCAATCTGCTCTTTTTGTTTGGCGAAGAGCATGATCGCCTCCTCGAAAACCGCTTTTATTTCTTCATCCTCAATTATTGAAACCATATATTTATTTACCGTGTCAGTCATCGTTCCATTAATGTATTCTCCCCATAATGTTCCTATCTCAGAAGATGTAAGTTTTATTTTATTTTCTTCCATGTGATCACCTCATCAGTAGTATTAACTATTTTAAGGTTATCATGATTTTTTTAATGTCTTTTTTTATAGAGAGAATTTTATCCTTTCAAATTCGCTAAATAAGTATATCCTTAAGTGAATAGAGCCATTTATTTCTTTTGTTTGAAATGTCATAGGACATATTCTAGTCAATGCATTGAAAAATGTCTAAGGGTCGAAAAAAGTATCTATATCTGATAATCTTAGTAAATAATCTTAATAATAAGGGGGGCTCAGATAGTTTGATGACACCTCAAATAAAGGAACAGAATTTGTAACTGAAAATAAAAAAAGTGAAATGTATATTTTGATACATAGCATAAATTCATTAATTATGGAGGAAATCGAAATGAGTAAAGTAGGTTTTATCGGTTATGGAAGTATGTCTTCAATGTTGGCAGCAAAAGTGCTTAAACATCAAGTGGTTGCTGAAGAAAACGTCGTGGTGTTTTCAAGATCCCGACATGAGGGAGTCTTGCAATTTAAGAAGGGCTTTCCAGGTATCGTGTTAGCAGAATCAGCTCAGGATTTGGCACGATCGTGTGATCTTATTTTTATTTGTTTAGAGCCTTTTGATGTTAAAGAGGTGGTGAAGGAGATTGCCTCTGAACTGAACCCTTCAAAGCATCTTATTTCGATTGCAGCAGGGATCACACTTGATCAACTTAGAGCGCTTGCAGATGTGCAGGTTTCGAAATTAATGCCCTCACTCTTGTTTGAGGTGGATTCAGGGGTTGCTCTGCTCGCTCATGATGATAATGTCATTCCAGAGGAAAAAGCCTTTCTTGAACAATGCTTAGCATCGTTTTCAACTGTAAAAGTCATTCGGGAAGAGGATATGGAAGCGGCAACCAACTTGACGGGTTCCTCTCCAGCCTATATAGCAGCAATCCTACAGGAATTTATTCAGGCAACAGTGGATCGTAGTGGCTTATCAGAATCAGATGCTTTTATCATGTTGCTTGAGTCTATGATTGGAACAGGAAAATTGCTAAAAGAAACGCATATGACGTTTGCAGAAACTATTGATCGTGTCGCGACGAAAGGCGGAATTAGTGAAGAAGGGGTCAATATCTTGCACCGTCATTTACCTAATGCCTTTGGTGAGCTTGTTGACAAGACATTAGGGAAATACCAAGCGTTCAAGTTAGAAGTTGAAAAGCAGTAGATCTATCCGTCCCCATCATTAAAATGAGGGGACTTTTATTTATTTGTCGCAAAGGCTTGGCATAATGTATACTATTAGAATACATTATAAATTTAAAAAATTATAATCCTTGGAGGCTTTTTGTGATAAACTATTACTAATTTACTTTTGAAAACGCCACCAAATGAATAGGAGACTTCCCTGGTCGGAATGTGTTTGCGATATAAAGTTTCAAAAAATCATGGGAGAGAGGAGAATCCATGTGTCTCATCAGTCATTTATTGATCTTCAACAACAGATCATTGATTTTACAATTGAAGGGAAATATAAGGCCGTTCAACAATTATTAAATGAAAAGGAAAGTGAATTTGCTGAGAAAGTAGATCAAATGGTCTTCTGGAAAGCATGTGTACTAGCTTCATTAGGTCAAAAGTCGGAAGCCGTTCAAGTTTTGGAAGAAGCAGTGGATAATGGGGTATGGTGGCATCCCGACCTTTTAAAAAAGTCAGCGGATTTATATTCATTACAGGGTGATCGGAGATTCAATAAAATCATCGAACGATGTGAACAAATGGATGCTCTAAAACTGCGGTAAAGTGAACATCAATTAAATAAAACTGTTAAATAGAGGATGTCATAATGGTTAAAAAAACAGCTATAAATAATACTCCAAGAATACCTAGTGGATTAGAACCATTGATATTTCCTGAGGCGCTTGATGAAGCCCGTTATTTTAATATTGGTTTGATTTCTGACTGTGAAATTTTTGAAAAGGACATTGAAAAGCTTTGTTTTGAACAAGTTATTTTTCAAAATGTGACCTTTATTGATGTTTCGTTTCGTTTTATTGAATGTGTGGATGTGATATTTGAAAAATGCGATTTGTCCAATGTGGATTTCAGTGATGCCATTATACATAGGGTACAATTCAAAGACTGTAAGTTATTAGGCATAAACCTTTCGGAATCAACCCTACATCATGTTGTTTTTGAGCATTGCTATAGTGATTTTGCAACTTTTGGTTACACCGATTTTAAACACGTTAATTTCGAAAGGACGTCTTTACGTCAAGCGGATTTTGGACAGTCAAAGTTCCAATTGGTTAAGTTGCAAGAGTGTTCCATAGATCAGTGCAATTTTACAGGCGTTGTTTTAGAGGGAGTTGATCTTCGAAGTTGTTCTTTTGAGAGTTTAATGGTGAGCCTAGAAAAACTAACAGGTTGTTTAATCAAATCTGAGCAAGCCATTGGGTTTGCTAGAGCATTAGGGTTGGTGGTTGACTCTGAAGAAGATTAAAAATTGTAAGGAAATAAGAAATTTCAATTGGTCATAAACCATTCTTGGCTATGTAGTAAGCGCCCGTTATAGGATCAATGGTGATGCTTTGTACTAACTGTTTAAAGTTTTTCTGTAAAAATCGTCTTTTAAGATTTTCAGTGATCCACTTGGAGTTAAAGAGACCGCCACTTAAATATAAAGGGTGTTCCCCAATCTTATGCATGACAACTAAACAGTCGTTAACGAGATGATCGATTGCTTGGTTCAAAATTTCAAGACAAATCGGATCATCTTTTTTAGCAAGGGTTTCAACAATGGGAACGATATGAGCAATTTTTTTATCAGAAATTTCCCCGGAATAGATGGATGAAATTAAATCCCATTCATCATTATAATTTAGAAAGTTTTTCAATTGGACTTCAAGAGATGTTTTTTTACGGGTGACTCTGGCACTGCCCTTTAATGCAGCTTTTATTGCTTCTATACCTATCCAATAACCACTACCTTCATCCCCTAATAGATGTCCCCAGCCACCAAAACGGTAAGAGGCGCCATCTGAATTTTTTCCATAAACAACCGTCCCACCGCCACAAATAATTATAATTCCGGGTTTTCCTCTTGTAGCTGCGAACCAATTTCCAATATAATCGGGAACAATATGAAGGCTATTTGTAAAGATTCCTTTTTCCCTAATGGTCTGTTTAATTAAATTTGGAACAACATCATTTTCACCATGATAGCCGCTTAAACTAAAGCAAATAGAGAGCTCATGATCTTTATTCACATCTTTAAGCATGTCACAGAGAGATAAAGTTATCTCTCTGAAACTATTCAAACCACCCGCTTTAGCTGGATGAATGATGGGAGAATCCTCCTTTTTACAAAGGACTTCGGCATTCTCATTAAGTAGGCAAAGGGTTGTTTTGGTTTGACCCGCATCAACACAAGCAATCATCATTCAATGACCTCCCCATCTTTATTCATTGTTAGGGCCTCTCGGTACCAGGTTGTAATGGCTAAAGGATCTGTAATCGCAGTACCAACAACAGCAAAGAAGGCCCCACAATCTATTGCTTTTCTTGCTTGCTTGGGAGATTTAATGTGCCCCTCACAGACAGTTCTAACGCCTTGTTCGGATAATCTTGAAACCAATTCAAAGTCAGGTGTGCTTCGACTTTTGCTGATATCAGTGTAACCCGATAGAGTGGTCCCCACTAAATCTACACCGATTTCCCATGCGCGGAGACCTTCATCAAAGGTTGAAATGTCCGCCATAACGGGGATATTTAAATCCTTTTTTATTGATTTAATTAATTCTCTCAAGACATCTGAATTCGGCTGGTTTTGAAAGGTTGCTTCAAGGGCAACAATGTTAGCCCCAGCCTTAACTATAGCCTTTGCGTGCTCAAGCGTAGGGGTAATAAAAAAGCGAGAATCATAAAGATGCTCCTTGTAGATACCAATAACGGGGAGGTTTGTGCCGTTTTTTATAGCGGAAATGTGATCCACACCATTAGCTCTTATAGCAACTGCTCCACCAAGTTCAGCACATTGAGCGAGTGCAGTGATGTAGGATGGTCGATTGAATGGGTGATCAAAATGGGCTTGGCAAGATACAACTAAACCACCTTTTAAACGTTCTAAAATCATATTTTTAACTCCCTCAGATAAATATAGTTTCCTTTATATTTTTTTTGAAGAACCATGAACCCATCAAATTAAAACAGAGCTAATATAATTTTCTACTTGTTGCTTTAGCCGTTAACCTAATCATTTCAATACCTTTATCTCCTAGTTTATTTAAGAGCTCAATAAATAAAACATCTAACACGTGAAGTTGGGAAATAGCGGAGGAAAAGGCACTGCCTTCTGTTGGTGTTTCCCTTGAGGCACTGAGTAAAACAATATCTGCATATCGCGTTGCGGGCGATTTAATATGACTTGTCATACATATGACCTTAGCGCTACTTTCATTTGCTCTTTTTGCAATTTCCACAATATCGACAGTACTTCCTGAAACAGAAATAATGACGGCGAGGTCATTTTCAGTTAATAGCGTTGCTCTGATCATACCGAGGTGACTATCAGTAATAACTTCTACTGGTAATCCCGTTCTAGCAAATCTAAAATTGGCAAATTCAGCAGTAAGACCGGAGGATCCTACTCCGAAGAAAACGATTTTACTTGCAGACAGAAAAAGTTCCACAACTTCATTCAATACATTTTCATTCATCAACGAGGTTGTTTCTTCAAGAGTTTGAATATTTTTTTTCATGATCTGAAGCGGAACTCTGTCAGAAGAATCAACCTCGGATGGCGTCTCTAATTCTTGAGCTAGGGCTAATTTAAACTCTTGAAACCCTTTATATCCAATATGTCGGCAAAAGCGTAAAACAGAGGTATCACCTACATTTGATTTTTCGGCTAAATCTGTAAGGGAGTTATAAATTATGTTTTTTTCCTCTACAAGAACAACATCCGCTACCTTTTTTTCAGCCTTTGTTAAAGAAGGATAAATACTTCTTATGAGTGCAATAATGTTTCCAGAATGGTTTTCGTTCTTCATCATTTTCACCTTTATTTTCCTTTTTGTGATTATTAGTAGATTAGCATACTAGGTTTAGTGCAACAAAGAATACGATGTATGTAACACGATGAATGGACCAGATTTAAACTATTTTCTGCTCTAGAATGTGTTTTAAATAATGCATTGATTTTATTGATCCTTCTTTTTCTTCTTCAGTACCTTCAAATTCAACGACAAGCCAGCCATCATAGTGTATTTTCATTAGTGTTTCTAAGATAAATGGGAGATCAATCTCTCCAGCACCAGCAATTTTCCCGAGATAAAGGTTACCATTTGTAGACTTCAAAGCATCTTCATGATGTGTTACTTGTTGGAAATCTTTAATATGGACATGACTAATTAAATCACTCATATCAACAACAGCATCAGTAGGGTTTTGACCAACAAGTAAAAAATTTCCTGTATCAAAAGTGCTTCGCACATTTGGTGAGCCAACTTGTTGAATAATTTCCCTCATTTGATTACTTTTCCCAGCAAAGAGACCGTGGTTCTCAATACAAAGTAGGATTCCTTTGTTCTCGGCATAGGAAGCTGCCCGTGATAAGCCCTCAATAACGTATTGAAGTCCTTCTTCATATGTGATTGAGGGCTCCGTTATGTGTCCTGAAAAAACACGGACAATATTTGTTTCAAAATGTTGGGCTAAGTCAATAGCATCCTTAACCTCCATTAATTGTTTTTCTCGTTCCTCACTATCTCTATGAACAAAATTATTGCTCGCTGCGTAACTTGAGACTTTTAAACCATTTTTCCTCAATGCCTGATCCACCAAAGGGAGTTCCTGAGCAATATCCTTCCAAAAAACGCTGAGAAGTTCGACCCCTTTTGCTCCAGAGGAAGATGCGAAATCAAGAAAGTCACAAATTTCTATTTGATGATTGTACCAAGCTTTATGAAGACTCCACATGCTTAGACTAATTCTCATGCTTAATCGACCTCCAATATGAATTTGATTTATTTTATCACAAAACTCTTTATTTTAGGAGTATTTTTTTATTTTATTAAAAAAAGAGGAATAAAACTTTATTTTTATCTTTACAAATATAAAAAATAAAAATATAATTGTGTAAAATTGAGATAATTAAGAATACTGTTTGGGTTTTACTATCAATTGAATGATTGAATTTCTTAAAGAGGTGAGTTGTTATGCTGTCACTAGATGGCAGTTAAATCTATCATGATTGTTTCGTATATCGAAAATGTAAAACCGAAAAAAGGAGGGTGTCTTTCATGGCTTTTACAGTTTCTGAGGCAAGTAAGAGAAAGCATTCAAAAAAGGAGTGGCATAAATTTTGGCTAGGGTTGGCTTTTTCTTCACCGTTTATCATTGGGTTTTTAGGACTGACGGTATTCCCATTTATTGAATCTTTTTATTATAGTCTGACAGACTATGACCTATTCAATTCTCCAAATTGGGTTGGTTTTCAAAACTATTTAGATATATTTCACGATGATGCGTTTTATAAATCTATTATAAATACAATGTTTATGGCATTTATTGGAACCCCAGTCTCTTTGATCATAAGTTTGTTAATAGCACTTCTGCTAAATATGAAAGTAAAGGGTGTTTCGATTTATAGAGCTATTTATTACTTACCTTCCGTTATTCCTGTGGTCGCAAGTTCTATTTTGTGGATGTGGGTTTTTAATCCTCAGTATGGAATAATAGATACTTTTTTAAGAGCAGTGCATCTTCCAGATCCTTCTTGGTTTTTAGATCCAAATTTTACAAAGCCAGCTTTAATCATTATGGGGTTGTGGGGAACGGGAGGAGGAGCCCTTATATATTTAGCTGCCTTACAAGGCATTCCTAAGGAACTATATGAAGCAGCATCAATAGATGGAGCGACAATGTGGCATAGGTTTCGTTTTATCACATTGGCAGCACTATCGCCAATTACGTTATTTCAATTAATTATGGGTTTAATTGGATCATTTCAAATATTTACAGAATCATTTATTCTTGCTGGAAATTCCGCTCAAGGTGGGCCTGATCAATCCATGCTATTTTATGCAGTTAATCTTTATCAAGAGGCTTTTGTAAACCTACATATGGGTTATGCTTCGGCACTAGCTTGGATTTTGTTTGTTATTGTTATGTTGATTACTCTAATCATATTTAAAACGTCACTTCGTTGGGTCTACTATGGGGGTGAATAGTGTGGAAACTAAAATTTTGAGTTCAAAACCAATTCATTCGAGAACTAAAAGAAGTTTTTCGTTTAGGTTAAGAAAACAAATTATTCCTCATGTTGTTTTAATCCTACTTGGGCTAGTATTTTTATTTCCATTTATATGGCTTATCCTTACATCCTTAAAATCTGAAACTGAAATATTTGCGATGCCACCAACAATATTTCCTAGTCATCCTCAATGGAAGAACTATGTGGATGCTCTAACATCAATGCCTTTCTTGCTTTATATAAAAAATACACTTGTTTTGGTGGCGATTAACATTATAGGACAACTATTTTCGGCACCTTTAATTGCTTATTCAATCGCTAAAATCAATTGGAAGGGACGCAATATCGTATTTGCATTAGTCATTGCAACCATTATATTACCTCCTCAAGTAACAATGATCCCGGTTTACATTATTTTTTCACAATTAGGTTGGGTTAACACATATTTGCCTCTAACTATTGGGAGTTTTTTAGGGACGGCATTTAATATTTTCCTTTGTCGACAATTTTTACTAGGAATTCCTAATGAATATTCAGATGCAGCACGTGTGGATGGAGCAGGGGAATTTCGTATTTATTGGAATATTATGTATCCCCTTTTGAAGCCCGCTTTAGCCACTGTTTCAATATTTACCTTTGAAGCTGTGTGGCATGATTTTTTAAGTCCACTTATTTATCTAAATGATCAAAGCTTATGGACGATTTCATTAGGTCTACAAGGTTTTCTTAGCCAACATGACACTCAATGGGAACTACTAATGGCGGCAGCTACCATGTTCACAATACCATCAGTTCTTGTTTTTTTCTTTGGTCAGAAATATTTTTTGCAAGCGGGAACGTCTCTTACCCAATTTAAATAGATAAACAAAAATAAGTTTGTGGGAGGTGAAGTTCCAAAAACTAAAAGCATTATAGAAAGGATCAAAATTTTGCTTACAATAAAAGGGAGGTTTATCTTTTGAAAAGAAAATCCATTTTAGTTTTAGTAAGTATATTGTTGATACTAACAGTGATAACAGGATGTTCTTCAAATTCTTCTGGAGAGTCCAACGATAAGGGTGTCGTGACTTTGAATTTTTGGTATGGATGGGCTGGGTCTGAAGGTGAGTTAATGGAGGATCTCATCTCCGAATTTAATAAAACCCATGACAAGATAAAAGTAAAAGGTTTGAGTGAAAGTGATTATCAGAAGCAACTTACGGCCATTAGTGGCGGTAACCCACCAGATATTGCCTCTCAATTTGGGGACGCTGTTGTCCCATGGGGTGTAAAGGGGGCAATGACCCCATTGGATGATTATATAAAGAAAGATAATGTGGATTTAGATGATTTTATTCCAGGGGCATTAGAACAGACCCAATATGAAGGCAAAACTTATGCTATCCCTATTGCAATGCATATTCCAATGTTGTTGTACAATAAGGATTTGCTTAAAAAGGCAGATCTTAACGGCCCGCCGCAAACTATTTCCGACTTGAAAGAATATGCAGATAAATTAACGGTGGTGGATAAAAGTGGCAGGATAGAAAGACTGGGATTTCAAGCGACCCCTAGTGTCTACTCTATGGCTTTTGCTTTTGGCGGACAATTTTGGGATCCAGATACAAAAGAAGTTACTCCGGATAATGAAGGCGTTAAAGAAGCAGTAAAATTAGGAGCTGACACTTGGAAAAAATATGGAGAGAAAAATATCAATCGTTTCCAATCAGGTCTTGGAAAAAGCTTCACTGCTCAAGATCCCTTTTTCGTAGGTAAACTAGCAATGGCTATAGAAGATGAGTACGTACCGACTTTTATAAAAAAATATGCTCCAAAATTAAATTACGGTATTGCTCCTATTCCTTATGATGAAAATAAGCCTGATTTAAAAAACCCGGGTGATGTGAGAACAAGCGTGTTTTATATTCCAAAGGGGGCCTCTCACCCTGATCAGGCATGGACGTTTTTAAATTGGTTAGTTTCAAAGGATCAAATGGTGAAATTTACTGCTGGTCTTGGGAATCTACCAACACGTAAAAGCGCGCTTAGTGACTCAGCATACGACAATATACCTGGGTTCAAGGAATATTTGGAGTACTCAAAAAGTGAAAATTTGCATTCATTCCCGGCATTACCTATAAGTAGTGAATACACAACAGAATTAACAAAAGAAATTGATGCCATTGATCGTGGGAAATTAACGATTGATGCAGGGCTTAAAAAAGTTAAAGAGGAAATCCAACCATTAGTCAAAGATAAATAAATCTAACTCATTAATAGTAGTGGTCTGATTGAAGATAAAGGGGAATGAGGGGTTCCCTTTTGTCTTTCTATTTTCTAAAAAGTGATAAATAAATATAGCTGGATTAAATTATTTAAAGGGGTGATATTAAATGACCAAAATTGTCTTTCTACCATTAGATGAACGGCCCTGCAATTATGATTATCCGAAACAATTAGCATCAATGACGGAACTAGATGTAGTTCTACCCCAACGAGAAATATTAGGGAAGAAGAAGCTGCCTGCTCAGTTTTCTAATATCAGAGATTGGCTCGTACAAGAAACGAGAAGTGCTGACTATCTTATTTTATCCATTGACATGCTCGTCTATGGAGGGATTGTCCCCTCAAGACTTCACCATTTGTCCGAGAATGAGTGGCGTCAGGCTTTAAATGTGATAAGGGAAATGAAGGAAAATAATCCTTCATTAAAAATATATGCTTTCAATCTTATCATGAGGGCACCTGCATATAATAATAGTGAGGAAGAACCAGCTTATTATAGTAAATTCGGGAGGGCTATTTATAGATATGGTTGGTTAATGGATAAGAAAGATCGAGAAGGATTAACAAAAATAGAAAGGGAAGAACAAGATAAAGTCGTACGGGAAGTCCCTGATGAAATACTTAGAGACTTCCTTAATCGAAGAAAAATGAATGCAAAAATTAATCATATGTCTATTGATTTAGTCAATGGTGGTTTAATTGATTTTCTTATTATTCCTTTAGATGATAATTCTAAATATGGCTTTACTTCTAAGGAACAGCGCACTTTGATCTTTAATATTGAAGAAAAAAATCTATTTGATAAAGTCCATATTTATCCGGGAGCAGATGAAATAGGGTGTACACTACTAGCACGCGTTTTTGCTCAAGTTAACAATTATACACCATTGATTCACGCTCGCTATTCATCAACACAGGGACCTTTGATCATTCCTAAATATGAGGATCGAAGTTTGAATGAAAGCTTAAAAGCTCATGTCACGGCTATTGGAGGGATTTTAACAGACACTTCGATAAGTGCTGATGTTCATTTATTCATTCATTCACCTGCTGTTGGAGAAACTGAGGTTGCTGAACAAGGACCTTATGATGAACGCCATCGCTCTTATTTTTCAGAAATTAATATTCGTGAAATAGTCCATGTCATGGACTATTTATTAAAGGAAAATAAATTTGTAGCCTTGGCTGATGTTGCAACGTGTAATGGGAGCGATCGTGCGCTTATGAAATTAATGGCTAAAATAAAATTGCACAATCGTCTTCATGCCTATGGGGGATGGAATACTTCAGGAAATACAATGGGGACTGTATTGGCCCATGGGATTATTGGTTCATTTTATTTTAATAGGAATTTGTGGGAGAAGGTAGCAAATAATAGTCGAAAGTTTTATACTACTCGAATTATTGAGGACTGGGGGTATCAGGCAGTTGTTCGGCAAGAGGTTGTAAAAAAGGATCTGCCGAGGTATTCAGCTAACTATTTTAATATAAACGGGGCTCAAAAGTCTATTGAAGCGTGTATCCAAGAGAGGCTAAATAACTTTGTTAATAGCGAATTACAATGGAAAGATGTAGAGGTTTCAAATGTACAACTACCTTGGAAACGGATGTTTGAAGTTGGGTTTCAAGTTGATTTTAAAAATACATAACTTACTTGATTTTAAGCTTAGTAATAAAAGGCTATTGACAGATTGTATTTTTTAGTTTTAAGTGCAATTAAGGGGAATAACTTTTTAGAAAACGAAAAAAAATCGAAGTATTTGCAAAGGGGTTTTGTGGCCCCTATAATTTAAAGAGATAAAAATACATAGAAAGAAGGGACACGATGTTAAAAGGTATCAATCAGTGGTGTTATCCTGAAGGCACCCCTCTTGAAGACGTATTAAAGGGTAGTCAAGTCGCAGGGTTTGATGCAGTGGAGCTTAATTTAAATTCAAAGGGCGGCATTGGATTAACGATGGAAACCCCAATTGCTGAGGTCGAACAGATTTCTAGGCAAATCGAAACTTTCGGCCTGCAATTAAGAAGTCTATCAACCTCTTTATTATGGCAAACGCCCTTATCTTCGCCTGATGAAGCCATACGGGATCAAGGGAAAAAAGTCGTTCAAAAACAATTAGAATTTGCCTCCTTATTAGGGGCGGATACTGTTCTCGTGGTCCCTGGGGTAGTGACACCGGAGACAACGTATGAGCAGTGCTACGAGCGGAGTCAAGCAGCTTTACAAGAATTATTGCCTATTGCTGAACAATATAATGTGAAAATAGGCATTGAAAATGTATGGAATAAATTTTTACTGTCTCCTATGGAAATGGTGCGCTACATTGATGAATTGGATTCTCCATATCTTGGGGCCTACTTTGATGTTGGGAATGTTGTCAGATTTGGGTACCCTGAACAATGGATTGAAAGTCTGGGAGAGCGCATTTTTAAAATTCATGTGAAGGATTTTAGTGAGAATAATGGATTTGTCCCCTTGTTGGCAGGAGCGGTCAATTGGTCTAAAGTGTCACAGGCTTTAGCGAAGATTGGGTATAAGGATACAATTACTGCAGAACTTACTCCTTATAACGAAGCACCGAAACAATTGGCGGTTGATACCTCGAACCAAATGGATGTGATCATTCATTATGCTAAAAAGGTAGAATTATAGTTTATTCCTTTTTCTTGGCTATTAATTATCGATTTGTGCATTTGCAGCTTTACAAGGATAGGAGGAGAAGTCATGATAGAAGGAAAGGTAAAAGTGGGCTTTGTAGGAGTTGGGGGAATTGGTTCAGTCCATCTCAATAATGTCTTGAACAATCCTGAGGCAGAAATTGTTGCAATTTGTGATATCAATGCGGCTGCCGCAGAGGCAAAGGCTACAGAATTAGGGATTCCGGCTTTTTACACGGATGTCGATGCCTTGTTAGAAAATGAGACGTTAGATGCCTTATTTGTGTGTGTCCCTCCTTTTGCCCATGGTGAAATTGAGGAACGGGCGGCGCAGCGTGGCGTTCATTTATTAGTGGAAAAACCTGTTGAACTTGATTTGAAAAAAGCGTATTCAAAGGCTGAGGTCATTGAATCGAGTGGCATTATAAACGCATCGGGGTATTGTCTCCGTTATATCGAAGTTTTAGATAAGGCTAGAGACTATCTTAAAGATAAACAAATTGCCATGGTGCGTGGCCAATACTTAGGCGGATTCGTTCCGACCCCTTGGTTTAGAGAAAAGGATAAATCAGGAGGGCAACTTGTTGAACAGGCAACACATGTCCTTGATTTAATGCGTTATTTAGCGGGAGAAATTGTAAGTGTTTCCGCAGATATGTCTCTACAAGTCCTAAAGGATATTGAGAACATCAATATTCCTGATGTAAGCTCCGTTAATTGTCAATTTGAGTCTGGCGCCGTAGGTCATTTGGATTGTACCCTCACGCAACCTGATTTTAGAACAGGAGTGGAATTATTAGGGCGTGATTTTAGAGTGGAGGTCACCTTTTCAACGGTTACGATTATTGAAAAGGGGAAGCGCATTGAATTCACAGCTACTAAAGACTTTTATCTGGCCCAAGACGAAGCCTTTATAAGTGCTGTAAAAACAGGGGACTCCTCTATGGTTCTCGCTTCTTATCGAGAGGGTTTGAAAACGCTAGCAGTCTCTCTTGCTGCTAATCAATCGGTAGAAACAGGGGATGCGATTAATCTATCAGACTTTAATCGTGCGGCGTTATCTATTTAATTTCGTTCAATTCAGATTGACTGTTGAAATAAATGACGACATAACTGCTAGGTAATGATTTATGCTACATGAAGTGGCTTTCCGCGGGCAGGGCTTCAGCTAACTTGGGAATGGACGAATTGTATTCCAAGTCTTTAAACTTCAAATTCCCGGTTCCTGCGTTTACTCGGATTGCTTCGTATAGTAAGCTTTTTCGGAACAACTCGAAGTGTATTCGTGAAGTAACGCTCGTTGCTGTCCCCACAGGATTTGGTTCCACTCTGCTCCAATCAACTGAAATAATATGACGGAGTTGCAGTGAACAAGGTCATAGAAGTACATAAGGAGAGACCTAATACTAAAGGGCGTATGAGGTCAGATAAGGGGCTAGGTCCCACTTATATGTTTGTAAGAAAAAAATATTAAACCGTAAGAAAAAATGGAGTGATCGTAATGAAATTTGGTATAAGTTCTTATAGTCTATTTTCAGCCTTAAAATCTGGGGATATGACGATTACAGATGTGATCGAGTGGGCAAAGGAACAAGGAGCGGAGCATCTCGAAATTGTCCCATTAGGTTTCGATGTTCAAGAAGATGAGACGCTTTTGGATGCGATTCGTGTGAAAGCCGAAGCAGTCGGTATAGAGCTTTCTAATTATGCCATTGGAGCAGATTTTGTAAATAAAACCGACAAGGAATACGAGGATGAAATTGCACGGGTGAAAAGTGAAGTAGACAGAGCCAACCGATTGGGCGTTCAACTGATGCGTCATGATGTCGCGTGGCGGGCGCCAGAGCAAACGACTATTACTCAGTTCGAAGAAGATTTGCCAAGACTTGTCGAAGCCTGCCAAGACATCGCTGACTATGCCGCAAAATATAATATTACCACGAGTGTAGAAAACCATGGATTTCATGTTCAAGCTGCTGATCGCGTGCGGCGTCTTGTGGAAGCGGTTAACAGGCCGAATTATAAAACAACATTGGATATTGGCAACTTCTTATGTGCTGATGAAGATCCAGTTGCATCCGTACAAAAAAATATTGCAATAGCTTCAATGGTTCATTTTAAAGACTTTTATCGAAGACCGGCACATTTAAACCCTGGTGATGGTTGGTTTCGTTCCGCGGCAGGGCATTATCTTCGGGGTGCCATTGTTGGTCATGGTGATATTGATATTCGCAGTGTACTAAAAGTGGTGAAAAACTCTGGTTATGATGGGCACATTTCGATTGAATTTGAAGGGATGGAAGAGTGCCGTGTGGGGACGAAAATAGGATTAGAAAACCTTAAACGGATGTGGGATGAGGTATAAAAGGAAAACATGAAGGATGTTAGATTAACAGCCTCAACGATATTACGTGTCTTTTATTTCTGTCTGTTTTTTAGTGTTGGCGCTTTTCAATTTTTAAATCTTTACTATGGACAGATTGGTTTTAGTCAGAGAGAAATCGGTATCCTCTTTGCGGTTGGCCCCTTTATGATGCTTGTGGGTCAGCCCTTCTGGGGTTATGTCTCTGACCGTTGGGATGCACCCAAGTGGGTTCTTGGTATTCTGTTATCAGGTTCAGCCCTGACAGCGCTTGGTTTTCTTTTGACAGATCGTTTTAGTCTCTATCTTGTACTCAATGTTTTTTATTGGTTTTTTCAAAGCGCGATTAATCCGATTATTGATAGTACAGCCTTAAAACTCCTCCCAGATAAAAATCAATACGGAAGCATTAGGATGTGGGGCGCTTTAGGCTACGCTTTGAGTGTGGTCATTGTGGGTTGGTTATTAGATGTTGTGGGGTTGTTTTCTTTATTTATCATTCATGCTTGTTTGTTAATCTTTACCTTGGCCATTGGCTTACAGCTCCCCATAAAACGAGGAAATGAAATTAAATTTGATTGGAAAGAAGCGACACAGCTGTTTAAAAGTAAGCCTTATGTGGCGTTCTTAGTCTTTAATTTTCTGTTGCAGTTAACGGTATCCATTAACAACTCTTTTTATGGGCTTTATTTAAAGGAATTGGGTGTAGGTGTGACGATGGTAGGGGTGGCCTTATTGATTAAGTCCATTCTTGAGGTTCCTTTCTTTGGTTTATCCAATAGGCTCATTACGCGCTTTTCCTTTCGCTTTTTATTTGCTTTAGGCGCTTTTGTTTACGCCTTGCGCTGGCTGATACTGGGGATTAGTACAGCGACTAGCTTGCTGATTATTTCCCAAGTCTTATTAAGTCTTTCATTTAGTTTACTTTCGTTTACCTCGGTTTTGTTTGTCGATCGGATTATGCCTGATCATTATAAATCGACAGGGCAAACCCTTTATTGGGCGACATCGATGGGGATTTCTGGAGTGGTCGGTAATGTTTTAGCGGCATGGTTTTTAAATAACTATAGTATGGGAGAAATGTATCGTTGGATCACGGCAATGGCGCTTCTTGCTGGTCTGATCATATGGTTTTCGTTAGGAAGGGAAGAGTCCAAGGCGCATAGGAAAAAGACAACAAAAGAGATGAAAATGTAGACAGAAAAGAAGAAACAAGGAGGAGAGCCTATGGAAGTAAGACGACTATTGCCTGAAGATAGTCAACAGGCCATTCGATTATCCGATTCAATCTTTCGTGATGAAGAACAAAAATCGATGGGAGAGGCATTCCCGGCAATTTTTTCTCCAGATGTCATTTCCCAATCTTATGGCATGTTTGATGAGGGAAAATTAATTGCGTTTATGGGACTAGTCCCTTCAATGATACGGATTGGTGATGCGACATTACATGTTTATTCTCTGGGGTCTGTATGTACTGATCCTGAGTATCGCGGGAAGGGCGCTGCCGGGCAAATTTTAAGTATGATTTTAGACGATCTCCAAAAAACAGAAGCTTCATTATTATTAGTTTCGGGAGACCGTAGCTTATATACCCGTGTAGGCTGTCAGCACTTTGGGAAAATGCATAAGTTTAAGTTCAACGATGAAATGGTATCTTTTTCACAAGAGTCAACAGTGACATACCGTGAAGGGCACAGCTTGGATGTCCAAGCAATAGCCAGGTTAGCCGATCAGCGGAAGGTGGCTTATATACAAACGCCCTATGATTTAGTGCAGTTAATACACGCTGAGGCTTATGCCAGCTGCATCAAACGGTATCATAAAGTTTTAGTGGCTGAAAAGGATGGGGTTCAAGCCTTTCTTGTCGTCGGTGTTCCCTATGGTGAAGACGCGGGTGAGGGCATTGTGGTTGAATGGGCAGGGTCTGTAGAGTTTATCTTACCGTTGCTTGAGGAAGCCAAACGGTGCTATGGACTGAAACAGCTCACGTTCAAAGTCCCTTGGCAAGAAACAGAACTTTTAGCCAAACTTTCAGCCTTTCCTCATTCCGTAGAGGGCAACCAAGGGACGCTTTATATCGTGAATGAAAGGCGTCTATTCCAGCAATTAAATCCGTATATTACGGATCGTTACGGGCTGGAGTTGGGTGTGAACTATGATGTGAAAAGCACGGAGGATACTGTCGAATTCACAATCAATGGAGATAAGTCGGTTTTCTCACGTACCGAGTTTCTTTCTTTCGTTTTTAATCCAGATGCTGAGGCGCAGCCAGGCTTCCCTAACATCTCCGTTCCATTGCCTTATACAGCAGGATTAAATTATATATAACAATAAAACTTTTTTAGGAGGACGACTCATGAGTAAACTTAAAGTCGGTGTTATTGGTGTAGGTTCGATTGCAGAATTAGGGCATTTTCCTTTTTACCAAAAAAATCCCGATGTTGAATTAGTGGCGCTAGCTGACTTGGATCATGAACGAGCTGAAGCGATGGCAAAAAAATTCAACATAGCAAAGGTCTATAGTCATTATGAAGATATGCTTCAGGAAGAGCAATTGGATGCGGTGAGTGTATGTACACCCAATGGGGCACACATTCAACCTGCCATTGCGGCAGTAAAACAGGGTGTTGATGTCCTCGTGGAAAAACCTTTGGGCACGAGCTTTGAAGAATGCAACCAGCTGTTGGATGCAGTGAATCAAGAAGGACGCATTGCCATGGTAGGCATGACCCATCGTTATCGAAATGAAGCAAAGGCCCTCAAAACCTTTGTGGAAAATGGCGATCTTGGAGACATTTATTATGCCAAAGCACGTATTTTAAGAAGGAGAGGAACGCCGACAGGTTGGTTTACTGATTTCTCAAAATCAGGAGGCGGCCCTTTAATGGATATTGGGGTTCACGCGTTAGATCTTGTGTGGTGGCTTCTCGGGAAACCGGTCGCAGAAACGGTGTCTGGCCATTTGGTTACAGGCATTGGTCGTTATGAAACAGCGATGCAATCACGTTGGACTTCAGCTGTTCCGTATAATCAGAAGAATGAAGTTTTTGATGTCGAAGATTTTGCGAGTGCCTTTATTCGTTTTCAGAATGGGCTAGCTGTAAATCTTGAAGCCAGCTGGGCAACAAATGGTGCTCAAGATGAAGGGATCAAAATTGATATTTTTGGTTCCAAGGGCGGTGTGTCTATCGAACCACTAAAATATTACACCGAACAAAATAACATTTTTGTGGAATCTGATATTGCTATTGATAAAAACAATCCTTATGAAACAGAGATCAATCACTTTGTGTCCTCTGTTCTTGAGCGTAAAACACCCATTAGCCCGGTGACGGATGGAGCTAAAGTCGTGCAAATTTTAGAAGCCATCCAAAAGTCTTCTGAATTGAAAAAAGAAGTGAGTTTAAACGTCTCCAATACAACTGCTTAATCGTGATAAAAGTATGAAGCCAAGCCCTGATCAGGTTTGGCTTCTTTAATGAAGGAGTTGAAGCAATCATCTTAAATGGATGAATTTCACTATCAGGGTGCTCGCTTTTCCCTGGGCACAATTGTTAAGCTGAGTGAGAGAAAGTGATGGCATTTAACGAAAATGAGGAATGACAAATGATTCAGGAAATAATCAATGAGTTAATTAGCAAACAAGTGATTTATAGTCCTATTAAAGATGTGCAGCCTCTACTAGGCGGGACGACAAGTGAGTTATACCGTGTCCAAATGTTGGATGGAGAAGATTATGCTATAAAGGTCAATGAGCCGCAGGTCCTTCATTATGAGTCCGACTTCCTAAAGTATTATGGTGGAATCGACCTGCTACCGAAACTTCGCTATGTTGATCCTCATAATAAGTTCATCGTCTACACGTATATTTCAGGGTCTACAGACTATTTAAAGGGAAATAAAACAGAAATGCTGAACGCACTTGTAACAAATCTTATTAATAATTATCGCCCTGTGCAATCTGAAAAGGGCTGGGGCTGGGTGGAAGCTTTAACTCCTTCCTGGTCTGACTTTTTATTAGAATGTTATTCTGAAGGTACAGAAATATTAAGACCATGGCTCGCTGAAAAGGATAGACAATTTGTCCGTGACATTATAAAAAGAAGGCAACCGACAACACAAGAACCCTACTTTTTACATGGGGACTGTGGTGTTCATAATTTTATCTTTCAACATCGGCAATTATCTGGCGTTATTGATCCGACACCGGTCTTTGGCGAACCATTATATGATTTGATTTATGCCTTTTGTTCTTCCCCAGATGATTTAACTTTAGAAACACTTCGCTCAGCAGCTGCGGGACTGACCATAGGAAAGGTGAGCGATGACGACTTGATTAGAGGTGGATTCGTTGGGCTTTATTTGCGAATGGCGACATGCATTCAGCACCATCCTCATGATCTGCAGGACTATCTTAAAGCTTGGGCACGCTGGAAACATGATTTTGTTTCGCTATAGGAAAGCACGAACAGCAGGCGGTGTAGAACGAAACAGTGAAGAATAAGTCCAGCGATGATAATTTCATTTGAATCTTTTCTTTGGGCTTGACCGTAATATAGATAGGAATGAAATTCAAGGTGGCCGTTAAGCATGGATATATTCTACCTCTTTACGTTTGATCCAGATCTCTACTTTATGACCCTTATCTTATTATTAGGCCTATCGTATGGTTCTGTTTTAGTTTATTTTTTACATGAAAATGAAGGGCGCATGGCTTATCATACCCATTCACTTTATTCGTCTTTGGCGATGAAGCGACAGCCTGGTTCATGCTTTATTTATATATGTGCTATTATTCAGTGGATTACGACAGGAGTCAAACGCAAGGATAGTCCACCGGATGATAAGGACGATCATCACCTCCTTCTCACTTAATGTAGATGTGATTGAATGAGGAGGAGTATCGTGAAGAAAGTTTTAGTATTAAGTTTGCTTGGTATTTTTATCCTAACAGGATGTGGGACTCAAGGATCATCGGGGATGTTCCATAATACCTTTATTGTGCCATTTATTGGATTAATTCATTGGACGGCATCGCTATTTGACGGAAGTTACGGCATGGCCATTATTTTTTTAACCATTGTCATTCGTTTCATATTGTCACCGCTTATGTTAAGACAATATAAGCATCAAGCGGATATGAAAGAAAAAATGGAAGCTTTAAAGCCGGAAATGGAAGCGATCAGAAAGCAGCTCAAAGAAACCTCTGATCAGCAAAAACAAAAAGAACTACAACAGGAAATGATGGGGCTATACCGGAAACATGGTGTCAATCCTCTAGGGGGTGGATGTTTACCGCTCATTATCCAAATGCCTATCCTCATGGCCTTTTATTATGCGATTCGGACTTCTAAGGACATCGCCACGCACAATTTCTTATGGTTTAGTTTAGGGCAACCTGATCACATCTTAATGCTGATTGCTGGCGCGGTGTACTTTCTGCAATTTCGAGTCCAACAGTCCTTTTTACCTAAAGATCAGGCCAATACAATGAAATGGATGGGCTTAGTGTCTCCGATCATGATCATGTTTATGTCATGGCAGGCTCCTGCAGCCTTTCCGCTTTATTGGACGGTAGGCGGACTCTTTTTAATGGGCCAATCATGGTATGGGCAATATTTAATTAAGAAGCAAAAAGAAAAGTTGCTAACCACTAAAGGGATTGAGAAATAAATGGTTTTAATTTCAATTTTTACTTGTGTAAAAAAGGGAGTCACTCCAAATCATAAGAAAGAACAATTCATTTTGTTCATAACCCACAGGGAGTGATTCTGTTATGGCAAGTAACAATAAGTTATTAGTGCCAGGTGCAGATAGAGCGTTGGATAACATGAAAGAGGAGATCGCAAAAGAATTTGGTGTTGAACTGGGCGCTGACACCACTGCACGTGCAAACGGATCCGTGGGGGGCGAAATGGTCAAACGCATGATTCAGATCGCCGAACAAAACCTACAAAATCAAAATAAATAGTAGGTGATAAGGGGCTCAATATACTGAGCCTCTTATTTAATTGTTTCGCAATTTTTAGTCTGACCAAAGTGGGTGTGTTTTTTAAATGATGTTCTTTAAAGAATGGATATCAATGCCTGCTGCTCGCATTTTTAATTCGTCTTCTTTTTCAATGCTCTCTTTTAATTGAGTTAAAAAGGAATCAAAGGCGACGTGGCGATTTAATTGGTCGCCATAAGCGAAAATCGCCATGTATGTTCTGCAACGCTCTCTTGCCGCTGGTTACTTAACCAACGGTGACGCAGTTCTTTCTTTAGATTTTCTGCAAGATGAAGCACGTCCATTATTTTTTGAATGCAATCCATTTTGAATGATCCTTTCAATATAATAAGTCTAACGGCCACATCTTTATCATAGCATGAAGGGGACGATCTCTCATCACATGAGATTTCGTAAATAATAAAATTTTTCTTTTTTTCTTTTACTTTTGTTCTATAATAGGTTTAATCCTCTCGAACGGTGCGACACAACTCTAGAGGAAATCATTGATTAATGGATAAATCGCGATAGAGGGTGATACTTTGGACTTTTTACCTGATTATTGGCAAGTCATGACGATTAGGTTATTATTAGCGGCTATTTTTTGTGGACTTATTGGTCTTGAACGTGAAGTAAAGGGACATCCCGCAGGTTTTAGAACACATCTTCTTGTGGGGATTGGCTCTTGCTTAATGATGCTCCTTTCGAATTATGGATTTGAGGATTTCATGGCAGCCCATGAGAATGCTCGTATGGATCCTGCCCGGCTTCCGGCTTATGTTGTCAGTGGTATTGGTTTTCTCGGTGCAGGGACTATTCTTGTACATGGTATTAAAGTAAAAGGGTTGACAACAGCTGCATCAATATGGGTTGTCGCAGGGATTGGGCTTGTCGTTGGGAATGGTATGTATTATGCGGCTATTTTAGCGACTGTAGTTGTTATTTTAAGCTTATTATTCTTAAATAAACTTGAAGGTGTTTTTATTAACAAGCCGAATGTGAGGCAATTAAATATTGTCATAGAGAATAAAAGTATCTCAATAAAAAAAGTTGTCGAGCTTGTGGAGAGACAACGCATGAGCGTAGAAAAGGTTTCCGTTGAGGATTACAGAAATAATCGGGATAGAGATTATATGAAGGTTGTTTTAATGGTTAAAACGCCGAAAGAAGGGGTTTCTCCCGATATGTTTGATCAGTTAAATGAGCATGACCACATTTATAAGGTTTATACATAATTTTCACGAATACTGGCGGATTTAGGACATTCTCGGGTTAATATTATAAGTATATCTTATGAAGAATAATAAAAACATTCTAATTTCCTTATGCCTTTACTTAGAGTATTCTTGATTTAGATCATAAAGTAAAGGCAGGGGATAAGGATGACTATCCATTATAAAGGGATTGATCATGTACAATTAGCAGCGCCAAAAGGTTGTGAAGAAAGAGCGAGAGCGTTCTTTGGCAACTTGCTTGGGATGACGGAGATTGTTAAGCCGGCTGAACTTGCGAAAAGAGGAGGCGTTTGGTTCCAATGCGGTGTTCAGCAGTTACATATTGGTGTCCAAGAGCATTTTAGCCCTGCGGAAAAAGCGCATCCTGCCTTTCATGTTGAGAATATTGAAGCGTTGCGGCAGCAATTGCTGACACATGGAATCCAAGTTAAAGACGATGAAGCCTTACCAGGGGCGACGCGATTTTATGTTAACGATCCCTTCGGCAATCGGATTGAGATGCTGAGAAGGGAAGAATAAAAAAGGAAAAGGTATTGGATATCAAAATACAGCGAAAGCTATTTAGTTAAGATAATTGGAGCCGAAAGACGCGAGATTCGGAACGCTTATATTCAGTGTGTTCCTTAATGCTGCTGATTCACGGATGCCTAAACTAGAGTCCTTCGTGAAGAGCAATGCGGGTGATTTCACGAATAAGCTTCGAGTTGTTCAGAGGAATTTTACTACGAAACCCTGCCCAATAACTCATCCCAAGTAGTGGAGGCGGGATTGGCTAAAATCGTTCCGTTATATAAGGAACTTTGGCTAAAACTATCATGGCAGTGTGATAATGCTGAAGCTAGCATCTCGTTTTCTATAAAAAGTAAAGAACGCTTTTTGAGGGCCCTGATTGTGAGCATGAGGAAAGCAAACGTCTTATAGCGAGAATAAACAGTGTCAGCAATATACTAAACTAAAGAAATAGTGGTACCCACCAATTGTATTGGCGAGTACCACTATTCTTTATGACTGTTTTTTCAACTGCTTAATTGATGGCATTATGATTAATGAAGTGCTGATGCTGTGGCGGGTTTAGGCAGTTGATTCACAAGATCTAGCTGTAAGAAGCCGTTCCCTTCTGCACTTCCACGGTTGCCGAGAGGCAGAGTGCGCCGGATCAGCTGAGCATAGAGCTCAGGCTCAGTGAGTGTTCTGTCAAAATAGTTTTTTGTAAGGTTGATTAAAAGCGCAATGGCTCCTGAAATATGTGGAGTTGCCATTGATGTTCCAGAAAGGGTAGCATATTGATTCTTAATATAAGTCGATACGATATTCACCCCAGGGGCCACCAGATCAACTTCATTATTGGTATCTGAGAAATCTGCTAATTTTAAATCTAAATCCACGGCTCCCACTTCAATTACTTCATTATAGCTTCCGGGATAAGAGAACTCAGAGGTTTTTTCATTGCCGTCACCTTCATTACCTGCAGCAACAACGACGGGAATACCATTATTGACAGCCTCAATAATCGCTTCATGCATTTCAGGGACGTCTTCTGGTCCACCGAGAGACATGGAGATTACACCTACTTTTTCACCGTTTGCCCCTCTCCAATTGGTGGCATATTGAATGCCTTTAATAATCCAATCATATTGTCCACTTCCTTCAGATGTCAGCACTTTAAGAGCAAGAATACTAGCCTCAGGTGCAACGCCAACCACACCCTTCTCATTTTCCGCAGCAGCAATTGTTCCGGAAACATGGGTACCATGGCCATTATTATCATAAAAATTATTCGGGTCACTATCGTAATCGGTAGTAAAATTATAGCCGCCAATAATTCGATCAGCTAAGTCAGGATGATCTGTCTGAACACCAGTGTCAATAACAGCAACGACGACACCACGCCCTTTTTCACTGGCTCCCCAAATGGCAGGTGCTTGAATCAGTTCTACACCTTTAGGTATTTCTGAAGATAAGTCAGCTGTCGTACTTTCCACACGATAAGGAATAAGTTTAAACTTGTCCATGTTTCAGCCACATCCTTTTTCAGAATTATTTGGTTTATTCAGTTATACCCCTGATAGTTGCATATGTAAACCAAATTCATCATTTTTGATTCTAAGTACCCATAGAATGAAAAAAAGACTAGGAGAAAAGGGGGAGAATCTTATTCCATCGTTTATGTGACAAAAGTATTAATGAAAGATCTAAAAATACCTTGTCATACGATGTGTGTCGTGTTATGTTTGATTTAACATATCTATTCTTGGAATAAAGGGGAAGTCTCTTTTTTTAAAAAGAACCCTCGTATTACGAAGTATTCTTATACGGAATGGAGGGACGTTTCTTATGGATAAGGAGATTCAAAAGGGCAGTATTGACGTCCTGCTTTTGTCATTACTCGCACATCGAGATATGTACGGATATGAAATAGTGAAAGTATTAAAGCAAATGAGTGAAGATTTGTATCGGTTAAGTGAGGGAACGCTTTATTCCGCACTAAAACGTTTTGAGCGTAAAGGATGGATTGAATCTTACTGGCAAGAGACGGAGTTTGGCAGACGGAAGTACTATAAAATAAACGAAGAGGGAAAACGACAACTAGAGAAGAAGCGGAAAGATTGGCAGGTTCTAGAGCTCCTCATTCGGAAAACCTCGGAGGGATTGATTTGACTCCAGATTTTGATGATTTCATAGAAACGATTGTCAATCATACGGATTGTACTGAAGAAGAGAAGAAGGATTTGTTTGAAGAATTATCGATCCATCTTAAATTGTCTTATGAAGACTTTATACATCAAGGGTTAAGTGAAAAGGAAGCAGAAGAGAGGGCAAAAAGGGATTTTGGCTCTGAACAAGAAATTGGTGAACAAATTCAGCAAGCTTTGTTCCCTTACAGAAAAGAATCGCTACTCTTTTTAGGAGCTGTGTCTCTTATTTTTTCAGTGTGTGTTTATTTAATTCAGCTGTTTACTGAAGGGAGTGCTTACATCTTATGGCTTATTTTTTCGTTTTTGGTCAGTCTTATCATTCTCTTCCTTCCATTGGATATATTTTCGAAACTAAGAACGAAAGCCGGTCTAAACACCTTACTCCTATCAGAGTTGGTGCTTTCCCTTTTTGGATGGGGTATTGTAACGGAAATTTCTCAGAGCAGTAGTATCATTCTAACCTTCTGGAATTGGCTGATTATCATTCTTACTGTGATCATGATCTACCGCGTAACCTTAACGACGTATCATACGGATCATAAGAGTAGAAAAATGAAAAAAGTGCTGCATAGTGTTAATTTAACTTTTGGGTTTATCATAGGAATATTCACTCTTTGTATAGCCTGGCTCCTCGCTTTTGCAGGCATGAATAATGCTAGTCTCCTTTTACTGGTTTTACCTTTTATAGTATGGATTTGTTTTTATGTACTGCAATTAAAATTGTATAGGCATTCTAAAGTCATCTCTACAATATTAGCGATTATCGCACTACCTGTGTCTTTACTTTTTTATATTATAATCCCGCTGGTTGCTCGGATAATGTAAGGAGGATTGGATGAACAAACCATTAATGTACAGTGCGTTTTTGGGATTTCTCGTGGTTTTACTGGTGCTCATCGCCCTCGGATTTCGTTTCAATAAGACGGAAGAAGAGAAGCAGGTAGCCTTTTCTGCAACGAACCTTGCTGAAGCGTTTACCGTCTCAGAAAATGGTACGATTGCTTATCTTACGCATGGGGGAGGCAAGTCGACCCTTCATTTTTACAATCCGAATAGCAATCTGACTGATCCTAAGCTTACATTTTCAAGTGAAATCACAGATCTAACCTTTTCTCAAGATGGCTCGAAATTGGCCTATGTTTCTGTCGAAGAAATGACGAATAAAAAACAGAGGAGTATCGTACGTCTGTACGATCTAAACTCAAAAAAAGATACTCAGTTGTTCTCTGACCCAAGGATTGTTCGAGAAGTCGCATTCTCTCCTGATGCGCATACTTTGTTCTTCCTGGGAGGCTCTTCTTTTACCCATTATTCCCCAATAACGGGGGATCGTCCTCATGATTATGACCTTTATCAATATACGATCCAGACAAAAAAGTTAAGGCAAGTAACGCATCAAAAGGCTTATGAAATGGATTCATTAGTTGTTTCAGGAGATGGAAAATCAGTATATGTAGAAATGAGTGAAGAGGCGAATACACCCGAGGAAATTTTTGCGGCAAAACAACGAATCTTTAGGCTACCTCTGGATAATCCTGAACAGAAAGAAAAGATCCCTGTACCAAGCGCTCAAGGCGACATCTATGATTTTGCAATAGCACCTTCAGAACAAACCTTCATTTATCAATCCACCCATGGAGAAAAAAATGGCGTCTATAATTATGAATTGTTTCGTTTTAATAAAAGTACAGGAATGAATGAGGTGCTCACCCATCTTTATGAATATGCGGAGCATCCGGTGATCAGTGCTGGAGGAAAGAAGATTTATTTTATGGTTGACAAACAATTTGCTAGGAAGTATCGAGAATACCATCTTTATGTTATGCACAGTGATGGATCAAAGGTTAGAGAAATCACTCTTCCGGCAGTGACTTATAAATAGTCAGTCGGCATGTTTGAAGGAAAAGGGAGTTGAGAGTGGCCAGTGCTCTTTTTTATTATTTTTATCGGCATGTGTTACGGTACAATGGCGTTTCTTATGAGCTATATTCTTACAAAAAAGAGTGGGAAACGTTTTTATGCCCCTCTTGTGACCTTTATTGTTGGAGGCCTTCTATTATGGTATTCGATTTTTATAGTAGGCGGCTTTGAAGGAATGGGTTATGGCCTAGTGAGTCTAGGCATTCTGGCTGTGGCTGTCTTTAGTGTTGTTCCTTTGGCGATTTTAGGGAAATTCTATACAGCTAAACAAAACCATTACTCGCGCATTGATAAGGTATTTTTAGGTGTTCTGCCAGTCATTTTTATCGCTGGACTCTTGTTCCTTCATCACCTTGATGATAACTATTGGGTAATTGATCAAGGGGCAGTAGCTGTTGCGAAAAGTGAGTTAAATCAAAGCGGGTACTCTCTCTCAACCATTGGAGAGGGGAAGAAGAGTTTGACCTTGACATTGGGAAAAGAGTATCGCGGTAAAAAAATAAGTATAGAAAAGGTGAAACAATGGCGGTCAACAACGGTGATTGTGAAACTTACAGAAGGCGGAGAACTCGAGAAAACGCCTTTTATAACAGTGGGCTTAGATGAAATCAAAGAGCCTTTAACGGTTAAGACCACAGATGGAAAAATTTTTTCAGCCTTTAAATAAATGAAGGAATGAGTAAGCCCACTCACAATAGTTCTGAGTGGGCTTGTAAAGAGAAGCTATTTTTTCTTAATTTTAATTTCTTTCGTGAGTGTATCCGTTTTCCCACGATTGTCGGTGACTGTTAAGGTGACTTTAAATTTTCCTTTTTTTGCAAAGGCGTGTTCAATGTTTTCACCTTCAACCTTCTTGCCATCGCCAAAGTTCCAGCTATATTGGACGATACTGCCATCAGGGTCGGAGGACTTTGTTCCATCAAAGTGGATGGACTCTTTTTGTACTGCTTTTTTGGGGACATCAAATTGAGCCGTCGGTGCTTTGTTGGGAACATTAATATAAAGTTTACCGCCCGCTGTTTGACGTGTTTCGTTGCCATAATCATCCTTTACCTTGACCTCGATTTGTGAGCCATCCGCAACGAGATTAGAGGTGGCAGTCCAATAGCCCACATAATGACCGTCAGAGGTTTCGGTCATTGGCAGTTCGGTGGCGTTTTCGCTTGTCCTGGCTTTTGCGTTGGTTAAAGGCATCTGTATGACGTAAGAAGCGTCGAGTCCAGGTTGGCTATTAAACTCAATTTTGACGCTTTCTCCAGCATTAAGATAAAGATCATCGGCAGGCTGGAGATCACTAATTTCAGGTGCAGTATAGTTCACGTCAACGGTGACGGTTTGGGTTTTCTTGTTGCCTGCTTTGTCCTTGGCAATGACCTTGATGGTGTTCTCGCCATTATCAAGAAGAATACGCTTAGAGTAGGTTCCATCATCAGCAATATCTGCTTTTTGGCCATTGATTTTCACCCAGTCGAGGTGTTCATCACTGACAGTGCCTTGAACTGTAAGTGTTTCATGGTTCGTTTTAGAGCCATCATCTGGGCTATCTATGGTCAATTCTGGTTTATCTTGATCAAGAGTAACGGTCACAGGTTCTGATGGATCTGTTGTGCCGTTATCCGTTGATGCTGTTGCGGTCAGCGTGTTTTCTCCTTGTTGGAGGGTGATATCGGTTGAGAATGTCCCCTTATCGGTGGCTTGAGTCGTTGCGACTTCTTCACCGTTATTGAGCAGTGTCACATTTGTCGAAGGTGCTGAAGTTCCTTCGACAGTGACGTTCTCTTGATTGGTATAAGAAGTGTCTTTGGGTGAAGTAATCACAGGTGCGGTCACTTCATAACTAACCTGTGCACGGATCATATAATTCCCTTCATCAGCTGGGGAAGGGGTCCATGCTCCCGAGACAAGTTGCCAGCTTCGTCCCGCATTGGTGCCGTCTTCATCCGTCGCTAAGCCAGGGGATTGGGTATTATCATGCGTTTGAATGTAGACGATATAGAAATCCCCGTCAACAACGATACCTTTATCTGAGAGATCCACCTGAGTCCATGTACCATCGCGGAGTGCCGTCGCATCAATGGGCCCAGCAAGTTTTTTACCCGGAGCACCATTGTCACCACTAGCGTCATAGACAGCAACTTGGAAATCAGTACCTCCTGGAACCGGGAATTCGTCTGTCCAGAATCGGAATAATCCGCCTGTGACCATCGCTTTTTCATGGCCATCTGGAAGTGACATTTTGACCGCCCAACCATTTCCAGCATCATAGAAGGCATGAGCATTTTCTGCCGTTCCATCATCATAGCCAATTTCGCCAGGATAACCAATAAAGGGTTTTAAGGCAAGATCTTGTTGGGTCGTGCTATCCCCTTCAACGGTGACCTCCACGTCCTTTGTATTAAATTGAGGGGCAGAAGCGTGTAAGGTGTAAGTCCCCTCATAGACTTTAAGACTGAAATGTCCGGCAGCATCGGTTTGAACAGGGGCAATGTTGGCATCTTCCATGACCCTAACGGTTGCCCCAGAAATCGGATCACCTGTAGCATCATTGGTAATGGTTCCTGCTACCGTACCTTGAGCGATCGGCTGTAAGGTGAAGTTAGCTTCAGACGTTCCATCACGCGAGACATCAACCGATTGTTCCTGAGATTCATAGCCATAGGTTTCTGCTTTTAGTGTGTACGAGCCAGCAGCATGAAGTAAGGAATAGCTCCCATCCCCAGGATTCGTATGTGCCGTGCGTCCGGTTTCAAGAACACTGACAGTGGCGTCAAGTGGAAGTGACTGTGTATGCGCACTCGGTTTAACTTTTGATTGCTCGTTTTTTGGTAATTTTATCGTTTTTATTTTGCTTGGTTTAATTGAGCGGGGATCAACGACTTTTTGACCTTTTTTAGTTTTAACATGTTTATCAAGTTGTGATGTTTGATCTTTGGTCACAAGTCCAAGTTGTGCTTTGGTTGTCCCGCTAGACGGTGTATCTGAGAGGCTAACATCGTCAATGTACCAACCAGGTTTTTGAACACTGCCATCTGTGGTGAGATTAAATCCGATAAAAATGTTTTGCCCAGCATAGTCAGATAAATTGACTTCTGTTGCTTCCCATTCCCCATTACTTCCAGTAAAGTTAGCCAACGCTTCCCAGTTTTCTTGATCAGTGGAGACGAAGACTTGACCGTGGTCATAGCCGCTTTCAATATCATACCAATGGTTAAAATCAAGATAACTTTGCCCTTCAGGAAGATAAATCGGGGGCATAATTAAAGTGGCATTTGTGCTATTATCATAATCCCCATCAAGATTGGTGCCGTAAACATTCTCTCCAGAAGCGGCTTGTCCAGGACCTGAAGTCGGGGTTCCCCATGCCCAGCTATCATTGGTACCCGAAGAGAACCAACCAGTAGGTGTGGATTCAAAATCTTGAGTATAACCGGTTGTTATCGGAGGATTAAGGGTGACAGTATAGGCATCGGAAGTCACATCATTGTCTCCATAATCAACAATATGCCATTTATAAGCGATGGAAGAACCCGTCATCGCTTCTGCTGGAATCGTCCCTTGATATATGCCTTGATGATAATCTCCGTCTGTTTGTTTGGCATCTACTGTCTGCCAATCTTCATTTTCCTTTTGATAAAGGATTTCTACCTTTTTAACGCTGACATTGTCTTGAACACTAATATCTAGTGGAAGCTCAAAGCCTTCAAAAGCTTCAGTTGTCGGTGTATGATCATAAGTTGGAGGTTCAGTATCTTGTCCTTCAGTAACCACTTGTCCTTTGATGGTACCAAGACCTTCGGTGATTGAAGAGACAGCACTAAAAGCATCAATGATCCCATAGCCATAGCCGTTGTTCGGCGACTCAGGGAAAGTGCTATCTGTTTCAGGTGTAGCTGTATCGATTAGAATGTGTTCGATCTCGTCAACAGTAAGTGAAGCATCTGCTGATAACATTAAGGCAACGGTGCCAGAAACATGTGGCCCTGCCATGGAAGTCCCACTATAGCTACAATCATATTGGCTGCCAGGTACGGAGGAACAAATATTAACGCCAGGCGCTGAAACTTCCGGCTTAATTTCGTCATAGGGAGAAGGGCCTTGAAGTGAGAAGCTTGCTAAGTTGTCATTACTATCGGTAGCACCGGTAGCAAAGGCCTCAGGGTAATTCGCTGGTGAGGCAACAGAGGCTGGGCCACCAGGGTTCGTTAGCGTCGTATTCCCCGCTGAAAATTCAGGGAAAATGCCAGCGGCACGCCAGTTTTGGACCATTGGTCGATACCATTCATCAAGACCAGGACCGCCACCCCAAGAATTATTAATAATGTCAGGTGCCATTTCTGGATGAGGGGTGCCTTCAGAGTCGGTAGGGGCCAGCATCCATTCACCTGCACTTAATAAATCGGCATCGGTGCCACCATCTGCTGTAAAAGCTTTAGCAGAGATCCATTGCGCTCCTGGTGCGACACCGACTTGATTGCTTCCATCACTCTCGGAGCCCACCATTGTCCCGATCGTATGTGTGCCGTGACCAACATCATCATACGGAGTAGACTCATTAGCAACGGCGTCAAACCAATTGTATTCATTGTTGGGCTGATCCGGATTGGATGGGTCATAGCCTCGGTATTTTTCTTTTAATGCGGGATGATCCCACTGAACGCCAGTATCGATGCTACCGATAACGACGCCTGACCCGTCAAAGCCCATGTTCCAAACGCCGGGTGCTCCGATGCGTTCTACGCCCCAGGCAATATCCTCGTCAGCTGCTGCTTTTGCTTTTGATGCCGTTTCTTTTGTTTTTGAAGTACTATGAGTGGATTGTGAACGAAGGTCCGTTTGCGTTCCTGCCATTAATTGGCGAGTGCGGTTAGGGAGGATTTTTTCAATTTCGGGAAAAGTAGATAGCTTGTCCATAACATCTTTTGTCCCAGTTACCGCGATCCCATTGACAATGTAGTAGGGGTGAAAACTCTTAACCTGTCCAGCCTTTTTCTCTTTTTCGAGATACTTGATGACGGTGGCTTGAGTTTCTGAGGCTGTGGTTTGTAGTGCAGTAACAACAGCTGACTTAGCCGTATAGTCGGCTTTTGCTGTTGTCATTTTCTGTTTCTTAGCCAGCTTTTGGGCATTTGCAGCTGCCTTTTTTGTGTCGGCTTGTTCTTTGAACTTTAGGAGATAAGTGACGTATTTCTTGGAGTTGAATTGCGCTTTTAAATCACTATTTACTTTACTTTTTGCTAGACTGCTTTTTTGATCCGTGACTGAGGTACTCACTTTTCCATTTTCTGAAGCGCTCACCTTGCCTTGTGCTGAGGCTGTTCCTATCTGTAAATAGGTTGGGGCGAGGATGAGTAAGCATAACAAGAGACTGGTCCATTTGTAAGGTAGACTTTTCCGCCATCTCCTCATGACAAAACTCCTTTCAATTTTTACTTCAGTAAAAACGGTTTAAGTCGAAATCCCTCCTTTTTTGTCGGATTGTGTCAACAATAGGAAAGTTCTAAGATGTTAGTCTTTATAATATAGGACAGCACGAATATTGTCAGTAAAAAAGACTAAATATATTGAAAAATAAGAAAATGGTCACAGGCAAGTTTTTATATATCTAGTTCGATATACCCTAATGCTTGATGAGTAGAAGATGAAGTAATAAAAAAGTCCCGGATTTGACCGGGACTTTGGACTTTCGATAGGAGATAAGAGATAAGATGTGCTTGGTTAAGTCAGCCATCATCATGAAAACAAATGTTTTACATACTGCTTTTCTTTCAACAGCTTATACTCTTTTGAAAAACGCAAGCAGTGAGTGATAAAACCACACTGCTTGCTTTAATTTTTAAATTAAAATAACTCATGATCCGGGCGGATGGGAGAGTGAGGCAGGTGGGGGTGTTTATTAGGATTCACATACCTGGAAAGCAGTGCCGCTGCGACACCAATTTCATCTATATGGACAGCATCGGGTTCAGTGGCAAGCGGGCTGAAAAGTTTGGCTGCTTGTTCATCTTCCTCGGTGATAGTGGCAAGACAGCGATTATAGACATCGATGAGAATACGACTGCCTTTTTTTAATCCTCCTGTCAGTGAGGATTGCATAGCCACTTCTTTAATTTCTCTTAACATCGCATAAATAGTTTCATTGTTCATTTCATTAGCCATTATTGGATCGTCCCTTCATTTTAAGTTTTGTGAGCAGATTCATTCTCAAGAGCTTCTTAGCTTGAAAGATGCGCCATTTGATGGTGCTTAAAGGCAAATTTGTGAGATCTGTTATCTCCTGATAAGAGCATTCTTGATAATAGCGCAACCGTAAAATCATTCCCAAGTCACCTGGAAGTTCATCGAGTGCATCAGATATTTCCTTTCGTAACTCAAAGCGTTCGATCAAATCATAAAGGGAGAAGGTATCACTTAACACATGATCTAAAAAGAACGACCAATTTTCTGAGCTAAGATAAAGTTCCTGCTGTCGTTTCTTTTTGAGAACTTTTCGGTAGTTAGCACATTGATAATAGACGACTTTTCGTACCCAAGGAATGAATTTTTCTGGGTCTTCGAGCTGCCAAAGCTTTTGATAAATGAGTAGCCATAAGTCTTGTGCTAGGTCCTCGACAAAGCGTTTCTCAATATAATAGGAAATGATCGCCTTTAGGAAGGCATCATATTTAATGACGAGTAAAGAAAAAGCGTCTTTATCCCCTTCCATAGCGCGTGTAACCCATGATGATTCATCCATTACTTCACCTCTAATTCTCGTCCCCGCTTTCATCGGTTTTTGAAGGCCTTCACTACTATAGACAATCAAAAGGAACAAAAAGTTAGCCTGTTTTAAAAAGTTTTTAAAAAATAAAGGGAGCTGCTGTATTTGAAAACCCATTTGCAAGCTTAATGTGAGGGCGAACAGACCTTTCTTGTATGTAAATTAAGGTCACCCACTTGTTAGTTCACTGCGTTTTGGATGACGGATGGTCATGGTCTCCAAGTCCTATTTTATCATCCTCGTTGTGAATCTCTATGCCTTAGTCAAGGAATTACTTTATGGGAGTGTTTTATTATACAAACATTCTTTAACTATTGGCATCACCATTTTTTGTGTGATTTTGGCCATGTTTATCGCTGGAATGCTCTTTCTTGAAGATAATGGGAAATTAAGTTAGAGAAGGTATCACTGAAATGTTAAGCAAGCGTCTGTTCATATTCAGTTCATAGAGTCCTGCTAAGCTTTATCTTAAATAAAAGTCATTAAGGATAACATATCCACCCTTAAATGAAGAATGAGCAGGTGAATAAATTGGAATTAAAGAATGAACAGAGTGAAGGTGGTTGGCAAAAGTTTTATCGATTAATGAAGCAGACGAAGCCTTCGAAATGGTTGTTAAGTATTGCATTATTCATGAGTGTGGTCACGACCGTTGTGGGGCTCGTGATCCCTATGTTTACCAAAAACTTAGTTGATGGTTTTCAGCTTTCAACGATTAGCCCCACTCAAATCATTCTTTTAGCCTTAGTCTTTATTGGTCAGGCAGTTGCGAGTGGACTTTCGATCTACATGCTAAACAAAGTAGGACAAAATGTGGTTGCTAGTCTAAGAGACCGTTTGTGGAAAAAATTATTGGTACTCCCAATTCCTTATTATGATCAGCATCGGGCGGGGGAAACTATTAGTCGGATGACAAATGATACAGGTGTTGTTAAAGCGTTAGTCACAGAACATTTACCACAATTTTTTACAGGGATCATCTCCATTGTGGGGTCATTAATCATCCTCTTTCTATTGGATTGGAAAATGACATTGTTAATGCTTATAGCGGTTCCATTAACACTGCTCATATTAATGCCTCTTGGGAAACAAATGTTTAAGATCTCTAAAGGGTTACAGGATGAAACCGCAAACTTTACTGCATTAATTAGTCAGGTGTTATCAGAGGTCCGTCTTGTGAAGTCATCAAATGCAGAAAAGCTTGAATATGAAGGGGGGGCTCGTGGTATTCGCCGTTTATTTCGCTTTGGAATGAAGGAGGCGAAAGTTCAAGCGCTTATTGCGCCCTTAATGTTTTTTGTCATCATGGCTGTTCTCGTTTTAATTATTGGATATGGAGGGATGCGCGTTTCTACAGGGATCTTATCTGCGGGTGATCTAGTAGCGTTTATTCTCTATCTTTTTCAGATCGTCATGCCATTAACGTCTTTTACGACCTTCTTTACACAGCTGCAAAAGGCAAAAGGAGCAACGGAACGGATCATTGAAATTCTAGATCAAGATGAAGAGGACTATAGATCTGGCAAGGAATTAACGCAACCCTCTTTGCCGATTCAAGTTGATCATCTTTCTTTTTCGTATAACAGTGATGAGCCTGTCTTACAAGATGTGAGTTTTTGTGCTGAACCCGGTAAAGTAACGGCGATTGTTGGTCCAAGTGGTGGGGGGAAAACGACCTTATTTTCTTTAATTGAACGATATTATCAGCCGACAAAAGGAAGAATTGTACTTGGGGATGAACCCATAACCGACTTCTCTTTAAGCTCGTGGCGGAGCGTCATCGGTTATGTTGCTCAAGAAAGTCCTTTGATTGCGGGAACCATTCGAGAAAATATGTGCTATGGGATGGATCGAGAGGTTACAAATGAAGAATTAGAGCGTGCGTCAAAAATGGCGTATGCTGATCCATTTATTAAGGACTTTCCTAAGGGCTATGACACTGAGGTTGGCGAAAGAGGAGTTAAACTTTCAGGAGGACAACGGCAACGCATTGGTATTGCTAGAGCCTTATTGCGTGACCCTAAGATTCTCATGCTTGATGAGGCCACATCGAATCTTGATAGTCAGTCAGAAGTTGTTGTCCAGAAAGCTTTAAAAAATCTGATGGTCGGTCGAACAACACTTGTGATTGCGCATCGTTTATCCACAGTCGTTGACGCCGATCGCATCGTGTTCGTTGAAAAAGGTCGCATCACAGGAATTGGCACACACGAAGAATTAATACGAACGCATACCTTGTATCGTGAGTTTGCTAACCAACAGTTGAGGATAAAGGATGGTGTATAAAAGAAGTGCGAGAGACTCTTTAATATTAAGAGTCTCTTTTTCTATTGTATAAAAAAGGCTGGAATTCAGCTTCCAGCCCTGCTCTTCTAAACTTTCTCTATATCCGCTTTCTCAAGTCCAGTGATTTCCAATATCTTTTCTAAATTCATTCCGATATCTAGTAATTTTATAGCAATAGCTCGTGCATTCTCCCGTTTTCCTTGCTCTAACCCCTGTGATATGCCTTGAGATATACCTTGTTCAATTCCCTTTTCAATTCCCTCTTCTAAGCCCTTCTTTATTGCCTTTTCATACCGTTTTTCTGCTTCTCGAACGGCAGCCATATCGTCAAGGACAGCTTTTAGATGAGATTCATATTCAAAACGCGCTTTTGGGTCACGACTCAAATCTTCCCACTTATCCATTGCCTCTTTCATAATAGGGTCACCTTCCTTAGCAATCGTTTTAAGTTGCCGAAAAATATCTTCTTCTATTTCATTATGATTGACAGCTCCAAGAAGCAATAACCAACGCGCAAGTAAATTCTCCCATGGGTCAAGTTAACCCCTCTTCCATTGAACAAGAAGTTTAGGAATTTCAATAAAATGAATCTCCATGACATCTGTTAGGCAGAAACTCTCCACATCCTCATATAAATGATATGACGTATGAAACATTGATGTTTCCTTTAGTAACCTAAAATTCAAGATATTAATCGTGATTGTCTGGGTTAAATCAGAATAAGCTTTTCCTTTTTCCATTTGACCCGCGAAGATACGACTCCAATAATACAATGTACGCTCTTTCATATCATTTTTATTGGCCATTTGAATTTCAATATTAATATGCACATTTTCTTTTGTTATAGCATAAATGTCCAATACTGACGATTTATCGTCCTGGTGTTCTGGAATCACTTCCGAGTTTTGGATGGTGATAGAGTCAATTCTTTCCTATGCAGTCTTATTCAAAAGCGCGTTTAAAAAAGCAATTAAGAGAGTCTCATTGCCCCGACTTCCAAACAGCTGTTTAAATGCATAATCTACTTTAAGATCCATTAACTGGACCACGAGTATCCTCTCCGTTTCCATTAGTATAACATAGCAATAGCTTGAGGTTAAAAGTCAAAAGCCCTTTTGATAAAGATAAACGGATGCATCCTCTTTTGAATCTATTATACCAAAATAAGAACAAACGTTCCACTACGAAATAAAAATAATTTCATATCAGCGTATAACTTAGTGGAAGGTAGTGAAAAACCCATTATGGCTTGGTAGCAATTTTAATGTGTGCTGAACATCAGGATCTGCTTAGCGAAGTGGTGAAGAATAAGCCTAGTTTTCTTTTTAGACTTTTTTTAAGAAACCTTTTTGATCCGCTTATCGTTTTTAAATTGTAGTGTGATTGATTCAGGGGGTTAGAAAGGTGAAAAGTATACTTTCATTAGAAAATGTGTCCAAGACAATTAAAGGAAAAGTCATTGTGGATGGTTTAAGCATTGATGTAAAGGCAGGTGAGATTTACGGTTTTCTTGGTCCAAATGGTGCAGGGAAAACAACAACGATTCGCATGATTGTGGGGCTCATTCAACCGTTGAAGGGGAAAGTTAGAATTGCGGGTTTTGATGTACAAAAACAGAGAGCTCAAGCCCTTGCTCAAGTGGGAACCATTGTTGAAAATCCAGAGATGTATTCTTACTTAACTGCAAGGCAGAACCTTATTCACTATGTGAAACTGGCCGTATAGACAAACATAATATAACAAAGCGTATCGATGAAGTCATCAAGTGGGTAGGGTTAAGTCGTCGTGAGGACAATAAAATAAGCACCTACTCTTTGGGGATGAGACAAAGATTGGGTTTAGCTCAAGCCCTTATTGCTCAACCAAAGCTTCTTATTCTTGATGAACCGACAAACGGTTTAGATCCAAGCGGCATGCGAGAGCTTCGTGAGCTTTTACATAAGATTGCGAGCACAGGAGTGGCCGTCTTTATTTCAAGTCATTTATTACATGAAATTGAACTGCTATGTGATCGAGTGGCCATCATTAATCAAGGAACGTTAATTGCAGAGACAGAGATACATAAATTGACAAATGCAGCTCCTATTGTGACCTTAGAGGTCAGTCAGCTAGATAAAGCTAAAAACCTTCTGAGTCCCTTACCTGGGATTGAAGTTAGCCTTTCTGAGCAACATATTCTTCTCAAGCCGAGCGAGAAAAGGTAGCTGAAGCAATTTCTACATTAGTTCATGAAGGTATTCAAGTGTATTCAGCGATTCCAGAAAAACAAACGTTGGAAGGGTCATTCTTAGAGCTGATTAGTGAGAGGGGAGAGGGCTAATGATGAAAGATTTAATGAATGTCATCTCCATTGAATGGATGAAGCTTATACATAAAAAGAGATTATGGATTACCCTTATCCTTGGCGTTGTTTTTGTCATTGGACTTTCTGCACTTGGATATCTTGACGGGCAGTACGATGGGATAAAAGTAACTAAACAACAAATAAAATATCAAGAACAGAACCTTGCACGCATACAAGCTGGAAAAGAAAAGCCTCAAAATAAAAAAGAACTGGTCCAAGAACTGAAGCAACAGTTAAAAGAGATGCAACAGCTGCAATCCGGGAATTGGCGTCCCATTTCTGAAAAACAACTTCAAAATTATAAGGATAGGGAGAAAGAGAATCAACTGGATGCGTACGGCAAGACAGAGATGGTGAAACTGCAATACCATTTAGAGCATAATGTGCGGCTCTTGCCAGACTGGACGACCACAGGTTACCAACAAACAAAAGATTTAATGACATATACATCAGCTATTTTTCTACCCATGCTTGTTGTCGTCCTCATAGCGGATATTCTATCTGGGGAAACGACGAGCGGGACAATAAAGCTTTTACTTGTCCGCCCAATATCAAGAACGACAATTTTATTTGGAAAATGGATTGTTTCGTTATTGGCAACGATATTCTTGTCACTCTCTTTCTTATTTGCCTTGTGGGGAGCTAACTTAGCTTTTTATGGTACAAAGGGGGCTTTCCAACCCATCGTTGTAGGGTTGCGCTATACTTTTAAAGAAAAGCTGGTAAATGGCATCAATCAATTACAAACGATTCCCCATATGGATCATGCTGCAGTGCTTCCTGTTTATCAATTTTAGTGACTTCAATCTTGTTAACGACTTTCGCGATGCTAACGGTCGCTAGCTTATGTTTTCTTTGTTCAACTGTATTTAAATCATCGATGGTAGGCACAGGGGTCTCTTTCTGTTTAATTGTATTGGGAACAATTTTGGGTGAAATAGTAACTAAAGGAAAATATTTGTTTTAGTTGTTTTCTTCTCACCTTAATCTATCGGCAAATTGGACTGGAGAAGTCTCTGAGTGATACCATATGAATATGCCCCTCAGCTTTGGTTTCACGGTGTTAGCCATTTGGCTCATCCTTTGTCTTCTGTTTGCACTCTTCATTTTTCGTAAAAAAGATATTTTTAATGCTTAATAGGCTTTTAGGAAAAAACTGCCATAAGGCAGTTTTTTTATTTTACGACTTTAGTCAGTTGAGCTCGCGATAGCGTGCGAAACAATAAACCACCTGCTA
>NZ_BMFV01000036.1 GCF_014639255.1 Pullulanibacillus pueri | reverse complement strand
GGAAACTCGATTATCATCCCAAGTTAGCTGAGGCCACTAAGGACGATCGGCTAAAAACGTCACGTCATTAAGGAACTTCGTCTAAGACCGTCACGTCCGTGTGACACCGCCGAAGCTAGCACTTCCTGTGCGTCGAACGCCGACCCTACCCACATCAAAAAATCATAAAACACGATTTTTCTGCGAGGATTATTCTCTTAGCAGCTTTCCTTAGTCGTGTGGGCATGAGGAAAGCGAGCGTTCTGAAGCGTAAATCCACACCTTCCTGGTGACCAGAATTTTATCATTCTTATATTTACAAAAAAACGCATGGGTCTATAACCCACACGTTGAACATTTGCAATCATAGCAATGATCTCTTATCGAATACTTTCTTGGATCACAGCAACCCCGTTACTTTTAGCGGGTTTGCCAGGAACATCATGACAGTGGCGACAGCGAGGTTCATAGGCTTCAGAAGCTCCAACTAAAATAATCGGGTCATCATAATTAGCCGGCTTGCCATTGATCAGTCTTTGCGTCCGACTAGCAGGTGAACCGCAGACCATACAAATCGCATTGAGTTTCGTTACGGTTTCGCTAATCGCCATTAATTCAGGCACCGGATTGAAGGGTTCTCCACGAAAATCCGTATCTAGACCAGCAACAATGACGCGGTGCCCTTGATCTGCGAGCGATTGAGCAATTTCTACGACATTCTCATCAAAAAATTGAACTTCATCAATCGCTATCACATCTGTATCCGGTTTTAAAAGTTTAAGTATTTCTTCAGCATTCTGAATGGGCGTGGCAACAACCGATCGACCCGCATGGGAGACAACTTCCTCATTACTGTAGCGATTATCGATTGCCGGCTTAAAAACCTGTACTTTTTGTTTGCCATACGTGGCGCGGCGCACACGGCGAATCAGTTCTTCTGATTTACCAGAAAACATGCTGCCACACACACATTCAATCCAACCCTCATTATGTGTTAATTGCATCGCTTTTAATCCCTTCACCCGTTTTCTTCACAGTCACTTTCATTGTAGCTTCAAGAAGGGCTTCTTATTAACTCGTTCGAGCTAAGCAGGTGTTTTCTGCGCCCTTCCAAAAGCCTTTAGTGCTTTATTTGAATGAAAAAACAGGCAAGAAAGCCCTGCCTGTCTTTTTCGACATTATTATTTAAGATTGTATTTTTTCTTAAAGCGATCAACACGTCCGCCTTTATCAGCAAAACGTTGGCGACCTGTATAAAATGGGTGACATTCTGAACAAACGTCGATACGAATTGGACCTTCAAGAGTTGAGCCCGTTTCGAATTCATTTCCACAAGTTGTGCATTGTACTTTAACTTTATTGTATTGAGGTTGAATACTTGCTTGCATCACTTTCAGCTCCTTTGCGCCCTGATTCTTTCAAACCAGAGATGTATATAAACACAGCGTTTATTATAACATATTTGAACCGTTATGCAACTTCATAAGAGAGATTTCCAAGCATTGCCCTTTTTATGCCTAGGAAACACCGTTCATCTCTTTTTCAAACAATCTAAAGAATTCTTCATTGGATTTCGTTTTTCTCAAACGCTTATAGAAATGCTCAACAAAGTCTGATGATTCGTCCATCGTCTTGCGTATCGTCCACAACTTCTCCAGATGATCTTTTGGAATGAGGAGTTCTTCTTTCCTTGTACCCGATCGACGAATATCAATTGCAGGGAAAATGCGTCGTTCTGCTAGGCGGCGGTCAAGATGTAATTCCATATTTCCTGTCCCTTTAAATTCCTCATAAATCACATCATCCATCCGTGAACCTGTGTCGATTAAAGCTGTCGCCAGAATCGTGAGGCTACCGCCCTCTTCAATATTCCGGGCTGCACCAAAGAAGCGTTTAGGCTTATGGAAGGCCGCTGGATCAATACCACCAGAGAGGGTTCTACCGCTTGGAGGAATGACGAGGTTATAAGCTCTCGCGAGACGTGTAATACTATCCATGAGAATGATGACATCCTTCTTATGCTCGACTAACCGCATGGCACGTTCAAGCACAAGCTCAGATACCTTAATATGATTTTCAGGCACCTCATCAAAAGTCGAACTTACTACGTCACCTTGAACCGAGCGTTCAATGTCAGTGACTTCCTCTGGGCGTTCATCAACAAGAAGGACAATCAATTCTGCCTCAGGATGATTAACCGTAATACTATTGGCAATTTGCTTAAGTAAAATGGTTTTACCGGCTTTAGGTGGGGCAACAATTAAACCACGTTGTCCATAACCTACTGGGGCTATCATATCAATAATTCGAGTTGAAAGACTTTGACCTGGTATCTCTAAGGTCATTTTGCGATCCGGATACAGAGGGGTAAGGGCTGGAAAGTGAACTCTTTCTTTTGACGTATCAGGGTCTTCACCATTGACGGCTTCGACATGCAATAACCCGTAATAACGTTCATTTTCTTTTGGTGGTCGGACTTTTCCAGAGACACGGTCACCATTTCGCAAATCAAAACGACGGATCTGCGAAGCGGATATGTAGATATCCTCAGAACTTGGTGAGTAATTTATAGGGCGTAAAAACCCAAAGCCTTCTGTTGGAATAATCTCAAGAATACCTTCCATAAATGAAAAGCCATCTTTTTCAGCTTGAGCTTTAAGAATTGCAAAAATCAGTTCACGTTTCGTTAATTTACTATAGTATGAAACCTTATATTCGCGTGCTTGTTGATACAAATCTTTGAGTTTCATATTTTCTAATTCTGCTAAGGAAATTCCCATTATGACACCACTCTTTATTAAGTTTTCTTCTAAAAAATAAATAAATCTCAATGCACAAAATAAACAAAGCTTGTCCATTATCAGCCTTATTGATTAACGCGCGCTGTATACATTTGTTATTAATAAAATTCATTCTTAAACACTGTTGGATGTTGGATTTATAAATGAAGAGATTAAGGAGTTAGAATAATTTAAGCTCATTCAATTCATGGTAGCGATTCTTATTCTTTCCATAGGTTTCGTTAAGTAAACGTTGTTTTAAAAATAAAATGGAGTACGCCTCATTATACTTCGTGTGAAGGAGAATTTCAAGGATGACCAGCCCATTCGCTGATTGCCTTAAAATTCTCCAACCCAAAGTTTCGTTGATGAAATGTTCCATTCGTCCCCATATTAAAAGGATCGGAGTTCATACAGTTGAGGTGCTAGCTTCAGCGTTGTCACACGGACGTAACGAATTTAGCCGAAGTTCCTTGGTTGTTATATTTGTGTTCCCAAGTATTTATCATAAGTGTCCCCTGTTCCTGCGTCGATGAGTTTTGCTTCGAAATCCGCTTTCTCGGAACAACTCGACGTTTACACATGAAGTAAAGCTGGTTGCTGTTCCCGCTGGAGCCTTGCGTTTCCGCTTCAAGCACCTTGCTCGTTGACTCGCACTTTTGGTATTAAAAACTTTTTCTATGTTTTAATAAGAAAATGGCGTGGTTTTCGCCCTATTTTTCTTATCAAATACAATGTCCAAAAAAGGCGAGGAAAAGGTGTTTTTATAATTGATCAATGGACATATTTTCTTCTTCATCCACTTCAAGATCCTCAGTCCAAATTTTGACACCAATGCCTTGGAGTTTTTCTACAAGATGGCTATACCCTCGATAAATATGCTCAACACCTGTGATCTCAGTCACCCCATTGGCGATGATCCCGGCTACAACTAAAGCCGCACCTGCCCTTAATTCCGAAGCCTTAACCTTAGCGCCTTGTAAAGGTGTTGGCCCATCAATAATCGCTGAACTGCTTTCAACCTTAATATCTGCACCCATCCGTCTTAATTCATCGACATGTTTAAAACGGGCTCCGTAGATCGTATCAGTGACGATACTCGATCCCTTGGCTTGTGTTAATAACACCGATAGCGGTTGCTGTAAATCTGTTGGAAAGCCGGGGTGAACTAGGGTTTTCACATCGACTTTTTTTAAAGGAAGCTTCCCTCTCGAGATTTCAATTTGTTCATCTTTAACATTGACCACCACACCCATTTCCCTGAGCTTCGCTGTGAGTGACTCAACATGCTGAGGAATGACGTTATCAACAATAACATGTTCACCCATCGCTGCAGCCATAACCATGAAGGTTCCGGCTTCAATACGGTCTGGAATAATGGAATGCCGGCATCCATGGAGTTCTTTGACCCCATCAATACGAATCACATCGGTTCCAGCCCCTTTGATTCGCGCCCCCATACTTGAAAGTAGGGTGGCAACATCAATGATTTCAGGCTCTTTAGCTGCGTTTTCAATCACAGTTTGTCCCTTCGCGAGTACGGCTGCAAGCATAATATTAATCGTTGCGCCTACACTCACAACATCTAAGTAAATGCGTGCGCCCCTTAATTCATCTGCTCTGAGATAAATGGCACCCTGTTCATTGGTGACTGTAGCCCCCATGGCTTCAAAGCCTTTTATGTGCTGGTCAATGGGCCGTGGGCCAAGATTACATCCACCAGGCAAACCGACAACCGCTTTTTTAAACCGTCCTAACATTGCCCCCATGATATAATAGGACGCCCTTAATTTCTTGACACGTCCATTTGGCAAGGGCATTGAGATCATGTGGGAAGGATCAACGGTCAGTACGTTGTCAGTAAAATCCACTTTACCGCCAATTTCCTCCAAAAGCTCACATAAGTGACGAACATCCGAAATATCCGGCAATTGGTCAATGGTTACGGTTGAATTGGCCAAAATGGCTGCGGGAATTAAAGCGACCGCACTATTTTTTGCTCCGCTAACTTGAATGGTTCCATTTAGGCGATGGCCGCCTTCAATCAGCAATTTCTCCATGATTGACTCCTTTTCCTGGATAACCACAAAGGAGGATATCCTTTAAAAGATAATCGTTTACTCTATTGGGTACCTTCATAATGGTTTCTTCATATTCATCTACGATAACGAAAAAACAGGTGTATTTCAACTTAATAGAAGTAGAGCGAGGTTAAAAGTAGTAAGAAAAAAAGATTTGATCAAAAAACTAGGAAAAAGGGCTCAAAAAAATGAGTCCCTTTATAAGAATCAGTGTATCTTTTTGTCGAAGATACACTGAAATTCCTTTTATCATTAATATGCTAAAATTATGCTTTTTGTGAAGAACCAAATTCGCGCATTTTACCAATAACTGTTTCTTTAATGGTTTCACGAGCAGGTCCTAAGTATTTACGTGGGTCGTATACTTCAGTATCCGCCGCTAATACTTCGCGAACGGTCTTAGTTGAAGCAATTTGATTTTCAGTGTTGACGTTGATTTTAGCCGTTCCTAAAGAAATAGCCTTTTGAATATCCGCTGTTGGAATACCTGTACCACCATGAAGGACTAAAGGCATACCTGTGATATTACTGATTTCTTCCATTTCTTTAAACCCAAGATTCGGTTCACCCTTATAAGGACCATGAACAGATCCAAGTGCAGGCGCTAACGTATCAATGTGTGTAGCTTCAACGAGCTTCTTACATTCTTGTGCATCGGCATAAATAATACCACCGACGACATCATCTTCTTGTCCACCAACAGTCCCTAATTCCGCTTCAACAGAAACGCCTTTTGCATGGGCATATTCAACCACTTTTGAAGTAATTTCAACATTTTCTTCAAATGGATGGTGAGAAGCATCGATCATAACAGAAGTGAATCCTGCATCAATCGCCTCTTTACATTTTTCAAAACTTGAACCATGATCAAGGTGGATGGCCACTGGAACAGAAATATTATAATCTTCCATTAGTCCTTCAACCATTTTTACAACGGTTTTGAAGCCGCCGATATAACGTCCTGCACCTTCAGAAACACCAAGGATAACTGGTGATTTTTCTTCCTCTGCAGCTTGTAGGATCGCTTGAGTATATTCAAGATTATTAATGTTGAATTGACCTACAGCATAATGCCCTTCTTTCGCTTTGTTTAGCATCTCTGTCATGGATACTAATGGCATGAAAAAAACCTCCCTTAATAATTTCCCATTTTGATTAGGCCGGTCAATCAGGCGAATGCCCTATGACAATTTAATGATTACACAAACGTATATGTAAGTATGCTTCACCAACAATCGAGAAAATGTGACGCATTTCATCTTTTTTCTGATGAAGGCATATTCAACATTAGCCATTATACCACAATAAATTGTGAAGAATAAAATTGTGCTTTAAACCTTCATATTATTTAATTTAAATCGAATAATTATGTGCAAAAAAATTTATTATTCAAGTGGAAGCTCTTTTTTTACCGCTTCAATAACTTCATCGATGTCAAAGGGTTTGGCAAAATGTGTGATGGCTCCATAATCAACCGCTTCTTTGATCATATCGAGTTCTCCATACGCCGTCATAATAATGACTTTGATCTCCTTATTGTCCTTCTTGATTCGTTTTAAAATCTCGAGACCATCCATACCTGGAATTTTCATATCTAAAATAACAAGACCCGGTTTCTCCTTCTCTACGATCTGTAGCGCATTGGCTCCGTTAGCCGCTTGGAATGTCTGATAGCCTTCCTTTTCAAAGATTTCATTAAGTAAAATACGAATGCCAAATTGATCATCTACAATTAACAGCTTTTGTTTCTTAGTCATATTAGTCGCCTCTCTTATTGTTTTTTTTATGTATAATGGGTTATTAGTACGGCATCACTTCTACTTATTTGGAAAGTACCTAATATGCTTTTTAACTGTAACCTTTTAGTATAAGCTCCTTCAGCCCTTAACTGTGATCAAAGAAGCATGCCACCTCGGCTATAAGCCGGAACATTATCCTTAGCCTATAACCTGTTCTTTCAAACCTCTAAAGCTTATACTTTGGGTACAAAAAGACATCCCAATCGCTTAATTCGCCTTCGCCCCTTGATTTTCCTGCATAAATCTTGGAAAAATGATAGATAAGGTAAACTTCTTTTAGCTATTACATTAATTAAGACAAGGAGAGATCTAAATGCTCAAAATATATTTAACCCAATTACGCGGTGTCCTTGAGAAGCTTATCGAAAAGAATGAGGAGACTTTTGAAGATGCTGCGCGTTTACTCGCTCAAGCTGTCGTCTCGGATGGCACTGTGTTTATCTACGGTTTTGAAGAAATGAGAGCCGTAGCCATTGAAGCCCTGGAAAGCCCCAACAAAATTGCGGATGCTCAGCCACTCAATAGAGAGCCCTTAACTTTAAGCCCTATGGATCGCGTCATTCTCATCACGCGACAGGATGATGATACCTCAGCCGCTAAACTCGCTAAGAAAATTTCAGAGACTGGAGCCATGACTATCGGAATGTCTACAGTTACAAAAGGAGACCTCCACCCTTTTTCTGAGACCGTTGACGTTCATATTAATCTGAATAGTCACAGAGCGCTCATCCCTACCGAAAGTGGAGACAGAGTCGGTGTCCCCTCCACTCTCGCTGCCCTTTTCAGCTACCACGGACTCTATTTCACACTTCTTGAAGTGCTTGAGGATCAGTAGCATAGGTGGGCACCATTTAAGAACATGGCTCACGCACTAAAGTACCCGCTGACTCGCAAATGGATGCACGACTCAAAAAAGGACATCCATACAGCGTCCAACTTATAAATCCTAGCGTTATAAAGAAAAAAACAGTATGAAAGAGAATATCCTCTCTAACATACTGTTTTATGATCTTTATTACTGATTAACTTTAACGGCATGAGGGATCGTTGCCCCTACAAAGTCTTTGAAAAGCGCTTGTGGCTTGGTTGGTCTGGACTTAAATTCAGGATGAAATTGGCTGGCGACAAACCAAGGGTGATCTTTTAATTCAATAATTTCTACCAAGCGCCCGTCTGGACTAACGCCTGAGAAAATGAATCCCTTCGCTTCCATTGCCTCACGATATTCGTTATTAAATTCATAACGATGGCGATGACGTTCATAGACAACGGGTTCTTGATAAGCCTCATAGGTATGGGTTCCTTCTTGAATGCGACAAGGATACAATCCTAAGCGCAACGTGCCTCCCATATCTTCAACATCCTTCTGCTCTGGCAGTAAATCAATAATGGGATAAGGCGTTGAAGGGTCAATTTCTGAAGAATGAGCGCCTTTTAACTGGAGAACATTTCTGGCAAATTCGATAGAAGCCAGCTGCATGCCCAAACAAATGCCTAGGAATGGAACCTGGTGCTCACGAGCGTACTGAATCGCTAAAATTTTCCCTTCGATCCCGCGGTCACCAAATCCACCTGGTACCAGAATACCATCTGCTTTAGATAGCAGCTCGTCCACATTGCCTTCATGGACATTTTCAGAATTGATCCATTCGATTTGAACATCGGCATCATGCGAATAACCGGCATGTTTAAGTGACTCAACAACAGACAAGTAGGCATCTTGAAGCTCAACATACTTCCCTACAAGGGCGATCGTTGTCGTTTTACTTAGATTGAGGACTTTATCCACGAGGGATTGCCACTCTCCCATGTCGGCAGGTCCAACATCTAGCTTTAAGTGATCACAAACAATCTGATCCATGTTTTGTTGTTGTAGGGCAATAGGCACTTGGTATAAGGTTTCTGCATCTTGGCACTCGATCACAGCTTTGGCTTCGATGTCACAGAACAAGGCAATTTTATCCTTCATATCTTGGGAAATCGGGGTCTCCGTACGAACCACAATAATATTCGGTTGAATGCCCAAGCTCCTTAACTCCTTGACGCTATGTTGTGTTGGCTTGGTTTTCATTTCACCCGCTGCTTTAATATAAGGCACGAGGGTACAGTGAACATACATGACATTTTCTACGCCGACATCACTTTTAATCTGACGAATGGCTTCTAAGAAGGGCAGACTTTCAATGTCCCCGACCGTTCCCCCGATTTCTGTGATGACGACATCTGCGCCCGTTTCGCGACCGGCTCTAAATACACGATCCTTAATTTCATTCGTAATATGAGGAATAACTTGAACCGTTCCACCAAGATAATCGCCACGACGCTCTTTGCGAATAACAGAGGAATAAATTTTACCGGTTGTCACATTACTGTTTTTATTTAAATTGATATCGATAAAACGTTCATAGTGGCCAAGGTCTAAATCGGTTTCTGCCCCATCGTCAGTGACGAAAACTTCCCCGTGTTGATAAGGACTCATTGTTCCGGGATCAACGTTGATATAAGGATCAAACTTTTGGATAGTTACCTTTAATCCACGGTTTTTAAGCAAACGTCCAAGCGAGGCTGCTGTTATCCCTTTACCCAATGAAGACACAACGCCACCTGTTACAAAAATATATTTTGTCACGATCTTCCACTCCTTTAAACATGTCTATATGTTCTCTGAAAATCAGTTAAAAAATACAATAAAAAAGGTGAAGCTTCCCCCAGTAATTGGAGGGCTTCACCTTATTGATGTTTAGTTGACTTATAGCCCAAAAATGATTTTATCAGAGAAAAGGAATAGAAGCAAGCCTTTGTTTGGCTTAATCCTCTTCTTCCTCATCTTCATCGTCTTCATCATCATATTCTTCATCGAGATCATCATCGTCATCGCTATATTCATCATCGTCATCATTAAAATCTTCATCGAGATCATCATCGTCATCATAAATATCATCATCATCAATGTCATCAAAAACATCATCATCGTCAAAATCAGCAAAGACATCTTCAAGATCGTCGTCATCATCGGATGATTTCCGTTTGCGCTTCGGTGCGAGTTTAGATGCAACATCTTCGTCACGCTGGTCCATAGGATACCAACTTTTCAGGCCCCAAAAGTTATTCCCTAAACTCAGGAAGCGGCCATCAAGATTTAAGTTGGTGTAGACACGTGCATAATATTCAGCCCGCTCTTCTTCGTCTAACTTATTGGCAGAAATCATTTTTAATAAATCATAAAATGTTTGAGGTTGTTTACTATCGTTTAATAGATCATAGAGTTGATCCAATACCGGCTTTTCGGAAACCTTTTGTTCAGCCATTCTGTACACCCTTTCCAATGCCATTAATCAATAAAAGATTATTTTGGAAAAACCTTAGCTTCACGCCCATTTCTAATGGCGAGCATTAAAGTTTTACTTATAAAGCTGATGTCAGCTTATTTGCTTATAGTGCTAAAACCCATTTTAACTCTAACAGTGTAAACAAAAGTTGTATAAAATAAAACATTAGCATAAATAGACTGCTTTGACCAGAGAAAAGGCATCCCTTACATATGTAAAAGAGCAAGAGGGAATGCCTGTCGCCTCTCACTCTATAAGATAATAGGTTATCGCAAATTAAGCAAGGCTTTCCTGACCTTTTTTACATATTTCTGCGATATTGTCCGCCAACTTCATAAAGGGCCTTGGTTATTTCGCCAAGACTGGCGACTTTAACGGTCTCCATTAACTCCGCAAAAATATTGCCACCTCCCAAAGCCACTTTTTTGAGCTTCATAAGTGCTTCGCCTACTTGCTCTTGATGTTTCGCTTTAAAGGCTTGCAGATGCTTGATTTGAGCCTCCTTTTCCTCTTTTGTTGCTCGGGCAAGCTCTAATTCCATTTCTTCTTCATGTCCATTAGGATTAATATATGTGTTCACACCTATAATTGGCAGTTCACCACTATGCTTTTTCATTTCATAAAGCATGGACTCCTCTTGAATGCGGCCTCTTTGGTACATGACCTCCATCGCACCTAAAACGCCTCCACGGGAATTCAAACGATCAAATTCTGCGAGGACTGCCTCTTCTACAAGGTCAGTCAATTCATCAATAATAAAGGCCCCTTGTAAAGGATTTTCATTTTTTGCCCAGCCCAGTTCTTTTGAAATGATCATTTGGATCGCCATCGCCCTACGCACTGATTCTTCAGAAGGTGTCGTGATGGCTTCATCATATGAATTGGTATGAAGAGAGTTACAGTTATCATAGACAGCCATAAGAGCTTGTAGGGTCGTACGGATATCGTTAAAGTTGATTTCTTGAGCATGTAAGGATCGCCCGGATGTTTGGATATGATATTTTAGCTTCTGACTGCGCGCATTTGCGCCATATTTATTTTTCATCACTGTCGCCCAAATGCGCCGTGCCACACGGCCAATGACGGTATACTCTGCATCCAAACCATTTGAAAAGAAAAATGAGAGGTTCGGTGCAAAATCGTCAATCGCCATCCCGCGACTGAGATAATATTCCACATAAGTGAACCCATTGGCTAAAGTAAAAGCCAGCTGAGAAATTGGATTCGCCCCTGCCTCAGCGATGTGGTAACCCGAAATCGACACAGAATAATAATTGCGTACTTTATGATCAATAAAATATTGTTGAATATCCCCCATCAACCGCAGCGCAAATTCTGTTGAAAAAATACACGTATTTTGTCCTTGATCCTCCTTTAAAATATCGGCCTGGACGGTTCCACGCACAGTTGCTAAAGTCCATGCCTTGATTTCCTGTGCTTCCTTATCACTGGGCTTTCTATTCTGCTCCCTCTCAAATCTTTGTAATTGTTGATCAATCGCAGTATTCATAAACATCGCTAAAATAATCGGAGCAGGTCCATTAATGGTCATTGAAACTGAGGTGGACGGAGCACAAAGGTCAAAGCCATCATAGAGCTTTTTCATATCCTCAAGTGTACAAATGCTCACACCACTTTCGCCCACCTTGCCGTAGATGTCCGGTCTGCGATCAGGGTTTTCTCCATATAAGGTCACCGAGTCAAAGGCTGTGCTCAGGCGCTTGGCTTCATCATCTTTTGAAAGATAGTGAAATCTGCGGTTCGTCCTTTCAGGTGTTCCCTCGCCTGCAAATTGCCGTTTGGGGTCTTCGCCTTTTCTTTTAAACGGAAATACCCCAGCAGTATAAGGAAACGAACCCGGCACGTTTTCTTTATAAACCCATTGGAGAATTTCTCCCCAATCTTCATATTTAGGTAACGCCACTTTTGGAATCTCTAAACCGGATAAGGTTCGTGTTGTTAATTCAGTGACAATGTCTTTATCACGGACCTTTACATTGAATGTCTTTTTACTATATTTTTGTTTGAGCGCTTCCCACCCGGCTAAAATCTTCCGTGATTCAGGAGCAAGCTGGTCGAGCGTCTTCGCTTTCAAGTTCTCTAAATAGTTGAGATGCCCCTCATCAGGCTCTGCCTCTTCTTTTAAGGCTTCGATAGTGCCATTGAGCTGAAAAGCACGGCGAGCAATCTTCACTTGCTCTGACACAAAGGTCTGATAAGTGCGTATGGTTTTTACAATTTCATTAAGATAATGGGTGCGGTCAGGCGGAATCACAACGCTCTCCTTTTTGACGGTTAACTCACCCACCGCTGGGAGCGGCCACTCTTTCTTTGTAACTTCCTGTATCTTATTAATAAGGGCCCCAAAAAGCTGGTTCATGCCAGCATCGTTAAATTGACTAGCAATGGTACCATAGATGGGCATCTCTTCAGGAGAGCGATCAAACAGAAGATGACTGCGTTGATACTGCTTGCGCACATCGCGCAAAGCATCCTCAGACCCTTTACGATCAAATTTATTAATGGCAATCAGATCAGCAAAATCAATCATATCGATCTTCTCTAATTGCGAAGGAGCGCCATATTCACTGGTCATCACATACATCGCGACATCGGAAATATCCGTAATCTCCGCATCCCCTTGGCCTATCCCACTAGTTTCAATGATAATCAAATCAAAGGGCGCTTTTTGAACAACAGCAAGGGCATCGCGAATGGCCAAAGAGAGCTCAGTTTTTGATTGGCGAGTAGCAAGCGAACGCATATAGACTCGAGGATTATGAATGGCATTCATACGGATACGATCGCCAAGAAGGGCCCCACCTGTCTTTTGTTTCGTTGGGTCGATAGACAAAATCGCTAATCTTTTATCAGGGTATTGCATCAAAAAGCGCCGTACAAGTTCATCGGTCAAAGAACTTTTCCCAGCTCCTCCTGTCCCTGTAATCCCAAGGACAGGCGTCCGTGTGCCTTTATCCCCCTCAGAATGAAGCGCTTCCAAAGCGGCTGAAACTTCTTTCACTTCCTCACTATTCTCAACAGCAGTAATTAAGCGGGCAATCGCACGGGCCTCTCCCTTCACCACTTCTTCTAATTCACTTTCTAACTTGGTTACTGTAGGAAAGTCGCATTCCTCTAGCATGATACTAATCATACCTTCAAGCCCATACTTGCGGCCATCCTCCGGTGAGAATATACGGGCAATGCCATAATCATGAAGCTCCTGGATTTCACTAGGAATGATGACCCCACCGCCACCACCATAAATTCGAATATGTCCGGCGCCCTTTTCCTGCAAGAGGTCATACATATACTTAAAATATTCCAGGTGACCGCCTTGATAAGAAGAGATCGCAATCCCCTGAACATCCTCTTGGATTGCGGCTTGGATAACCTCTTGAGCTGAGCGATTGTGACCCAAGTGAATGACTTCTGCTCCCCCTTGCTGTAAAATCCGCCTCATAATATTTATCGAGGCGTCATGACCATCAAATAGACTCGAAGCCGTCACAAAACGCACATGATTTTTTGGGTGATAGAGTTGATTAGCCACGTGATTTGAACCCCTCTCTTTTTATATTTTTTCAGAAAGCACCTTTGTCGATAAGCTTGTTGTCACTGCATCCGCTAAAGCGTCCGCAAAGGCTTCTCGGGTAAAGGTTTTCCGTAGCCCCCAACGCCGGAAGGCCCACATCTGGCATTGCACAAGAATATGATGGCCATAAAAACGGATGTCCTCCTTCGACAACAGGAGCTGCCCCTCTGTAGCACAATGCTCAAGCAGTCTTTCAATCAGCTTTACCATTTCCATTTCTTTATTTAGCACGTAGGGAAGGGCATCTTTAGAAAGTGATTTGGCTTCCTGGTACATGACGAGAACTTCATCTTGCATTTCATCCATGACTTTCACGCAATCCAATATAGCACGTCTAAGACCCTCGAGACCCCGCCCTTGTTGCCTAAAGCTTTCCTCCAGCCGGTCCTTAAATTTGTTATAGATATCATCACAGACCAAAAATAAGACATCCTCTTTTGAACGGATATATTCATATAAGGTCCCAATACTAAAGCCGGATGCTTGAGCGATCTCTCTAGTTGTCGTTCTGTGGAAGCCTTTTTCCGTAAATAGGGCAACGGCAGCCTTTATCATCTGTTCCCGCCTCATCTCAATCAGCGAGGTATTTTTAACGGATGTTTTCACTTTCTTTGTCATGATAGCCCCCTCCTTCCTGTTAAATGATCTATCCTAAGAGGTCAATCCTTGAGTAAAAATCTTGAAATCACCAATCTTTGGATTTCGTTAGTCCCCTCATAAATTTGTGTGATTTTTGCATCGCGCATGTAGCGCTCTACAGGATAATCCTTTGTGTAACCATAGCCGCCAAACACTTGGACGGCCTCTGTCGTTACTTCCATAGCAGTATCTCCAGCAAAAAGCTTCGACATCGCCGACGCCTTCCCATAAGGAAGTCCCTCACTTTCGAGCCAGGCCGCTTGATAGGTTAAAAGTCTAGCGGCTTCTACTTTCGTTGCCATGTCCGCTAATTTAAAGCCCACCCCTTGATGAAGACCAATAGGTTTTCCAAATTGCTTACGTTCCTTTGCATAAGCGGTAGCGGCGTCGAGGGCACCTTGCGCTATACCTACAGCCTGTGCAGCGATCCCATTACGGCCACCATCCAGTGTCATCATGGCAATCTTAAACCCTTCTCCTTCTTCACCAAGCAAGTTTTCTTTAGGAATCTGACACTCATCAAAACTGAGCTCTAGGGTCGGAGATGAACGAATACCCAGCTTTTTCTCTTTCTTTCCAAAGGTGAACCCTGGGGTGCCTTTTTCCACAATAAAAGCACTCGAACCTTTATGCTTACTTGTTGGATCTGTCATGGCGATAACAATGTAGATTTCAGCTTCCCCGCCATTTGTTGTGAAAATTTTTGTTCCATTGAGGACGTAATGGTCCCCCTCTCGTTTAGCGGTGGTCTTCATTGCCCCAGCATCCGATCCTGATCCTGGTTCTGTCAGCCCATAAGCACCAATTTTTTCTCCTAGCGCCAGCGGCTTCAAAAACTTTTGCTTCTGTTCTTCGTTACCAAATTTATAGAGAGGCCAGCTTGCTAATGACGTATGTGCTGAAAGGGTCACCCCTGTCGACGCACATACTCTCGAGAGCTCTTCGACGGCAATAACATAGCCTAAGTAGTCCATGCCAATGCCGCCATAATTTTCTGGCCAAGGAATACCCGCGAGCCCTAATTCAGCCATCTTATCAAAGATAGCACGATCAAAGCGCTCATCCTCATCCCGCTCACTTGCGGTAGGCGCCACTTCTTTTAAAGCAAATTCCCTCACGGTTTTTCTCAACATGTCATGCTCATCGCTTAGTTTAAACTGCATGGTCTTCTCCCCTTATGTCTCTTTATTTTAAAAGTTGTTTGCTAATAACAATGCGTTGAATTTCACTCGTCCCCTCATAAATTTCCGTGATTTTGGCATCACGGAAATAGCGCTCCACTGGATAATCCTCAGTGTAGCCATAGCCACCAAACACTTGAACAGCTTCTATCGCTGTTTTCACAGCCGTTTGTGAGGCAAATAGCTTAGCCATCGAGGCTTCCTTCGAACACGATTCACCGCGCATGACTAAATCGGCTGCCTGATAAACCAATAAACGTGCGGCTTCAATCCCCGTGGCAAGATCAGCAAGCTTAAAGCCAATGCCTTGATGCTTGATTAAAGGTTTGCCAAACTGTTTTCTTTGATTAGCATAGTCCAGCGCGTGTTCATAAGCACCCTCAGCAATCCCCAAGGCCTGAGCAGCAATGCCAATGCGTCCAATGTTCAAGGTTGTCATGGCAACTTTAAAACCTTGCCCCTCTTCTCCCAAACGATTTTCAACAGGGACCTTAACCTCATCAAAGATCAAAGGCACCGAACTGGATCCATGCAGTCCCATCTTGCGTTCCGCTTTTCCAATCGTAAGACCTGCCGTTTGGCGTTCAACGATGAAAGCACTTATGCCACGCCCTCCTTTATCAGGAGCTGTTTTGGCAAACACAATAAATGTATCGGCTACTGATCCATTCGTGATGAACATTTTAGAGCCATTGAGGATATAATGATTCCCTTCTCGCCTCGCTCGTGTTTGCAAGCTAGCCGCGTCAGAGCCTACACTAGACTCCGTCACAGCAAAGGCCCCAATGTATTCACCATTTGCGAGTCTCGGGATGTATTTTTGCTTTTGATCTTCATGACCAAAGTAAAGAATAGGATTGGTCCCTGCTGATGTATGAACAGACAAAATAACACCGAGCGTTGGACTGACCTTAGACAGTTCTTCAATTGTTAAGATATAAGAGAGCACATCCATACCCGACCCGCCATATCGCTCAGGAATTGGGATACCTAATAACCCTATTTCACCCATCCTTTTGACAAGGCTTAAAGGAAACTGATCCGTTACTTCCATTTCTCGAACCACAGGCGCCACTTCTTTTTTGGCAAAGTCACGCACCATCTGCCGCATCATGTGCTGTTCTTCATTCAAATGAAAGTCCATGGCACTTCATTCCTCCTTAGGCGTATTGATAGAAGCCTTTACCAGTCTTCTTCCCTAACCAACCTGCTTTGACATACTTTCGTAATAGCGGACAGGGGCGATATTTATCATCACCTAAGCCCTCGTGCAGGACTTCCATAATATAGAGGCAAGTGTCCAAGCCAATAAAGTCCGCTAAAGTCAGCGGTCCCATCGGATGGTTCGCCCCCAGCTTCATCACCTCATCCACCGCCTCAGGGGTAGCCACGCCTTCATAGACAGTATAAATCGCTTCATTGATCATCGGCATGAGGACGCGATTGGATACAAAACCTGGAAAATCATTGACTTCTACCGCCGTTTTATTCAGTGATTGCGCGGTGTGTTGCACAGCTTTAAAGACCGCATCATGTGTGGCCAATCCACGAATGACTTCCACTAATTTCATGACAGGAACGGGATTCATAAAATGCATACCAATGACTTGTTCCGGTCGGTTTGTGACGGCTGCGATTTCTGTAATTGGAAGTGAAGACGTATTTGTCGCTAAGATCGTTTTCGCTGGCATTAAACGATCAAGTGTCTTAAAAATCTCTGATTTCACATGAATATTTTCCGTGACGGCTTCCACCACTAAGTCAATGTTCGTGGCCTCTGCCAAGTTCACTAGCTTTTCCATATGATTAAGCGCTGTCATTTTGTTCTCCGTGGTTAGGCGGCCCTTCGATTCCTCGCGCTCTAAGCGCTTCTTAATACTTTCCATTGCCTTATCCAAGGCATCCTCACTATTGTCGTGAAGAAAGACCGAAAAACCCGACTGGGCAAACACTTGAGCAATCCCTGCCCCCATTTGTCCTGCACCAATAACCAATACGCGATTGATATTATAGTCCATCGTTATTTTCCCTCCTCAGAAAACTTGGCTTATACTCCACCACTTTCTTAAGCACACCCCTGATGTTCGTGATGTCGCACTCACATCCTAAGGGTGTTGCCAAGACTTAACAGCAATAAAGTCTAAGTTACACTTATAAGGTCTTCCACTAAGTTATACATTGTGGTGTATGAAATTTAAACTTGAATGAGGATGGCATCCCCTTGGCCACCGCCACTACAGATTGAAGCCATCCCAAGGCCACCACCTCGCCGTTTTAATTCATAAATAAGCGTCATTAAGATACGGGCACCACTTGCACCAATGGGATGACCCAAGGCCACTGCACCGCCATTGACATTGATTTTTTCCGGATCGATGCCGACCAGTTTCTGTGACGTTAGTGCCACTGCCGCAAAGGCTTCATTGATTTCAAATAAATCAATATCTGCAAGGGTTTTCCCTGTTTTCTTCAAAAGTTCACGAATAACGAGTCCTGGTGTTTCCGGAAAATCTTTTGCCTCCACGGCTATCGCGGTGTGTCCTAATATAGTAGCAAGCACTTCTTTCCCTTGATCGGCTGCCACCGCCTCGTCCATTAAGACAAAGGCGCCTGCACCATCATTGACGCCTGGTGCGTTGCCCGCAGTGACTGTCCCGTCCTGACTGAACGCTGGTTTTAAGCGCTGTAACTTTTCTAGGGTGGTGTCTCTCCTCACCGCTTCATCTGTTGAAACCACGCGCGGGTCACCTTTTCGCTGTGGCACTTCGACGGGAATAATTTCTTCAGAGAATTTACCCGAATCAATGGCCGCTGCCGCTCGCTGATGACTTCTGAGTGCCCATTGATCTTGCTCGAGTCGAGAAATACCGTGCTTCTCAGCAGTATTACTGCCGTAAATCCCCATATGGACACCATTAAAGGCACACGTCAGCCCGTCATGTACCATTAAATCAACCACCTGTTGATCACCCATGCGATACCCCCAGCGGGCATTAGGGAGTATGTATGGCGCATGACTCATCGATTCCATGCCCCCTGCAATAATGACCTGGGCATCTCCCGCACGAATAATCTGGTCCCCTAAGGTCACACTGCGGAGCCCTGAGGCGCACACTTTATTAATGGTTTCTGTTTTAACGGACCAGGGTAACCCTGCTTTTTGTGCTGCCTGTCGGGAGGGAATTTGCCCCTGCCCTCCTTGCAGAACCATGCCCATGATCACCTCATCCACAGCCTCTCCATCAATTCCTGCTCTCTCTTTAACCGCTTTAATCACTTGACCTCCAAGTTCTATGGCTGATAAAGAACTAAGACCGCCCCCAAATTTCCCAAAAGGAGTCCTTGCCGCTGCCGTTATCACTGTTCTTTTCATCTCTACACCTCTTTTTAGTAAGCGTTTACATTATTATAACAGAAAACCTGAACTGATTGAACGCTCGCTCAGTTTTTAGCCCTTTTAGTGGCTTTTTCTTATTGTTGCTCAAGCAAAATACTTTCGTAAGCAATTGATCGAGTCTTTTTGGCTAAAATCACACCATTTGTCGCTTTTGATATAGATTGCGATGTTATTGACGCTACGGAAGTACGCTCCGCTATCCGCGGGCGGCTGGTGAGCCTCTTATCCTTAGTCGTGTGGGCATGAGGAAAGCGAGCGACCTGGAGCGGAAATCCTACATTATCCGCTCCAGCCACCCTATCCGTTACAACGCCATTTCCTTCGACTTCCTAAAACTCATGTCTCCGTGCAGCAGCCATCTTCTAGAAAAAGTCTAATCAAAATATCTATAAAGATATTTAAACAACAAATCATTGTTGGACCGCAATCAAAAGATTAATAGAATCGTTATTTTTAAACGGATATTATTTTCGGCTCTCACAGCCTTACTATGCGAGAGCCGCTTGGTTTCATTATCCGGCCTGTTCAGTTTCTACTGGAGGCACAAGTGACCGTTCAACAATTTCTACAATATCAAGCGTTTGGACGCGATCGTCGGCTTCCTTCGCTTTTGTCCCGTCTGACATCATCGTTAAGCAGTAAGGGCATGCACTGCTGATGATCGACGGATGAACCTCCAGGGCCTGCTCTGTTCGGGCCACATTGATTCGGCTGCCCGTCTTCTCCTCTGTCCACATCATGCCACCACCAGCACCACAGCACATTCCAGTTTCGCGATTACGCTCCATTTCTACAAGTTCGACACCTGGAATCGCTTGGAGAATTTCACGTGGCGGATCATAAATTTCATTATAACGTCCGAGATAGCAAGAATCGTGATAAGTAATCCGTTCCTCTACGCGATATTTAGGCTTAATACGCCCTTCTTTTATCCAACGGTCAATTAGCTCTGTATGATGATAAACCTCAACATCTTCAAGGCCAAATTCCGGATATTCATTTTTAAATGTATTATAGGCATGGGGATCAGCCGTAATAATCTTTTTCACCCCGTGCTTCTTGAAGGTTTCGATATTTTTTTGTGCAAGCTCTTGGAATAAGAATTCATTCCCAATCCTTCTAGGGGTATCTCCTGAATTCTTTTCTTTGTTACCTAAGATCGCAAAAGAAACTCCGGCCTCATTCATAATCTTCGCTAAGGACATGGCAATTTTTTGACTGCGGTTATCATAGGAGCCCATCGAGCCGACCCAGAAAAGGAATTCAAAACTCTCGCCGGCTTTTTCAACTTCCTTCACCGTTTTGACCTCAATATCGTCACGGCCCTCACGCCAATTTTCACGTTCCTTACGATTAAGACCCCAGGGATTACCTTGACGCTCAATACTGGTGATCGCCCTTTGCTGATCGGCATCCATTTTACCTTCTGTAAGGACCAGATAACGTCTGAGATCCATAATTTTATCAACATGCTCATTCATGACAGGGCATTGATCTTCGCAGTTACGGCAAGTCGTGCAGGCCCATATTTCTTCTTCTGTAATCACATTGCCGATAATCCCACCTGCAAAAGCATCACCTGTGGCTGCTGTTTCTTGTTGGTGATGAGCTGACGCGAAGGCCATTTGGTTCGCTTTAGTGTTAGAAAAGGCATAGGCCGGCATCCAAGGTGTTCTTGAAGTGACGGATGCGCCATATTCAGTCAGATGGTCACGGAGCTTTACAATCAAATCCATCGGTGAAAGCATTTTTCCTGTTCCTGTTGCTGGACACATATTTGTACAGCGCCCACATTCAACACAAGCGTAGAGATCTAACAGCTGACTTTGCTGAAAATCCTCAATTTTATTAACGCCAAAAGTTTCTTGACTTTCATCTTCGAAGTCAATCGCTTTGAGACGCCCGACCTTATGGGTCCGACCGAGAAAAACATTCGCAGGGCCAAATAAGAGATGGGCATGCTTTGATTGCGGAACATAGATCGCAAAGCTTAAAAGAATAAGCAAATGAGCCCACCAAAAAACATAAAATAACACTTTCGCAGCGACAATGGGGAGTCCCTGAAAAATATAGGCAACGGCTGTCGCCAAAGGTGCTGTCCAAGTATAATCGTCTTGAAGCCAGATCACTTCAAAGCCATTGGCTAAAAGAACAGAAGCCATTAAACCACCAATAAACAAAAGAACGAGCCCCGCTTTAAAGCCTCTTTTGAGTCGCACTAACTTCTCGATATACCGTCTGTAAAAGGCCCAAACAACAGCCACAATAATCATTAAGGTAACCAACTCTTGAAGGAACTTAAAAGCAGGATAGACAGGACCAAAAGGCAAATGTGAACCTGGTGCCAACCCTTTCCAAATTAAATCTATTGCACCAAACTGGACGAGAATAAAACCATAGAACATCATCACGTGAATGGTTCCACTTTTTTTATCCTTTAGTAACTTTTTCTGTCCAAAGACATTAATCAGTACAGCTTGGAGTCTTTCCTTGAGGGTCTGATCCCATTCCGCCTTTTTCCCCAGGCGAATAAATGTAATTCTTGTCTTAATAACATGAGCCATGAGATAAATGCCATAGCCCACCACGATGAGAAACACGAGCCAATTGATCAATAATAAACTATCCATAAACGCCTCTGCCTCCTAACATGTAAGCTTAAATGAATGCTGTGGCACGGGACAAAACCGATGTAAGCATTTACATTTCTGAAAGAATAAAAATTTCTGACCCTATTATAACACATTTTAAATAATGAATGAGCATTCAGTCATTATTTTTTTTTAGAAAAACGGGGCAAAGTGATGCCCGATCCTTATTAAAGCATTTATTAAATTCAAAACTCTTCCCCTGTGTAAACTGTGGATAAACCTTGTGGGTTCTGTGGATAAGTCACTTATTTGTATTTAGCCTTAGTTTGGGGCATGATAGTTGGTAAAGGAGGAGATCCGTTTGCCTATACTACTGACAATTGGGACTATCCTTGTTGTTATCATTTTTATTCTATTCGCTGCCATTTTAGACGTTGTAATTGCTTTTAAAAAAGGTATTGGCAAGACTCAAGCTCCTTCACCTTCTGCACGTTGGAGTAATGTCGCGATGTTTAATGATGGTCACCGCTTTATGGATGCTCTAAAAAGGGACATGGAGGGTGCTCAGCATCATATTCATCTTGCTTTTTTTATTTTTAGATACGATCAAATTGGCAAGGAAATGATTGAAGCTCTTATCAAGCATGCTAATAGAGGCGTAGAGGTGCGACTATTATTAGATGCCATAGGAAGCAAGGGATTTCCTAAAAAGGCCCGGAAAAAATTAGAAGCTGCTCAAATTCAATTTGCATATACGGCCAAGCTCTACTTTCCTTTTACTATCTACGCCTTAAATCGGCGCAATCACCACAAAACAGTGGTGATTGATGGAAAGACTGGCTATTTTGGTGGTTTTAACATTGGAGACGAGTACCTGGGCAAGAAGACCGATATGGGTGACTGGCGTGATTATCACCTCAAAATTGAAGGTGGGGGCGTCAAAGATCTTCAAGATCAATTTTTATCTCACTGGAACAAAGCAAACAAAACTCAGATAACAGGAGATGTATATTACCCCAAATTAGAACGTGGCCACTATGAGATGAAGATCATTCCGACTGCCGGCGTTGGCCTTGAATCTCTTTTTATTGACCACCTTTCCCGTGCTCAAAAGCATGTGTTTATTGGGACAGCTTACTATATTCCCACTAAGGGATTGCAAAAAGCGCTTTTAGAGCTCTTGAAACGAAACGTTGATGTGACTATACTTCTGCCCTTAAGGAAGGATCATCCCTTTGTGCGTCCTGTATCCTACCACTACCTCGGTCCATTATTAAAACATGGGGCTAAAGTCTATCACTTTTATCAAGGCTTTTACCATGCAAAAGTGTTTATTGTGGATGATGTCAGCTGCTATATGGGAACAGCCAATTTTGATCAACGGAGTTTTCTCTGGAACGATGAAATGAGTGGCTTTATTTATGACAAAAAACTTATTTCTGAAATTGAGAAAATGACTAAGGAGGATATTCGGCGCTCCATGACATTCACTTATGATGATCTCAAGAAGCGCCCTCTTATTGAAAAAGTCAAAACACAGCTCTCACTTCCGCTTGCACCTCTTTTGTAAAGCATGAGAGCAACTAAGAAAAACCTAACGAAAAGCATGCCCGCTCCTCGTTTAGACATTGAAAAGTCTTTTACCAATAGGCAGCGTCAGCAAACTCAGTTGATTGGATCGGAAGACGCGAGACTCCTTCGGGAATAGCACGCGTCCGAAGATCCATTTTGGAACACCATTCATCCATTCCAAAATGAGCTGAGGCCACTAAGGACGATCGGCTAAAAACGTCACGTCCGTGTGACAACGTCGAAGCTAGCACCTCAACCACCCCAAAAAGTAAAAATCACTTTTCGGGGACCCCGATTACCACCCCAAAAAGTAAAAATCACTTTTCGAGGACCCCGATGGTGCGTCGAACGCCGACCCTACCCACATCAAAAAATCGTAAAAACACGATTTTTTGCGAGGATTATTCTCTTAGCAGCTTTCCATAGTCGTGTGGGCATGAGGAAAGCGAGCGCTCTGGAGTGGAGATCCACACTGTTCTGCTGGCCAAAAATTTTATACTTTCTTTCCTTTTAAGATGGCCCTACAGGGTCTTTTTTATTTGTATATTATCCACACTATCCACAAGCGATGTCTCGCAAAAATTGACGGACAATATGATTGAAAAGCAAATGTGACCGCGTAGGGAGCTCATGAAAGGCTTTTTCGATGACCACTATTTTCGCTGTCGGCAGATTGCTTTGAAAAAGAGAATAATGTGCGCGGATATGCCGGCTAAGTGATCCATAAAGAATAAGGATAGGAATATCAGTGAGGGAATCTAAGGCTGGTGTACAATCATACTGCAAATACGCCTCATATAGAGCTTGAACTTCAAGAACACGACTCTTTTGACCGTATTGATATAGCTCTTTAAAATCAGCTAGAGTCAATTTATGTGAAAGGGCGAGACCCTTTGCTAAAAAATCCCTTTTGTTTCTCCTCATTAATTGAATACCAACATAAAATTGTTGTTTGAGTAGCCATGTATCCACTTTCGGGAAACCACCAGACAGAATTAAACTGTGAACCCTCTCTGGAAAGTTAATCGCAAAATGAAGAGCAAGCATACCTGCTGCGGAGTAACCGACAAGAGTCACCTGCTTCAAGTCAAGATGATTGATCAGTTCCAAGAGATCGTTTGTGTGACGTTCCAATATCGCTTCAGTTTGGAGATGTGGCGTGTCGTTATACCCACTTCTACCATGACCGCGCAAGTCATAAAAAAAGCATCGAAATTCTCCGCTCAACTCATATTGATATTTAAACACAACATGTCCCATCAAAGGGGGATGAATAAAAATAAGAGGTTTGTTGCCCCCACCTTTCTCTTCGTAATACAATGTAATGCCATCTCTCATTGCGACCTCTGGCAAGTCTATCCCCCCTTTTTGTTCCCAATAAATAGCGACTTTGTGTAACTGTCTATCTCATGTCACTATTCTCCCGCTGGCCATGTAATCTTATACACTAAGGCCATTTGGGGATAATGTGGATAATCAGTGGATAACTTGAAAAATTCTGTTATTTAAGCCCATTAAAAAACGCCCACTCTGAGCTTAAGCGCTTTGTGGACGTTTGAATTGTGTATAACTTGTGGATGATCGTTGGAAGAGTTTAGACTCAGAACCTACATTTGTTCTGGAGCCTGAACACCGATAAGTTCCATTGCATTCTTCAACGTAATCTTTACAGCCTTCATTAAAGCGACACGTTCAGCTGTTTTTTCTTGATCTTCAGCATCGATAACCTTTTCTGCATTATAAAAACTGTGAAGAGCCGCAGCCAATTCAAACACATAATTAGTTAAGCGTTGGGGTGCAAGGCGTTCTGCAGCCTCCACAACCGCCTCTGGGAATTCGCCAAGTTTCTTCAATAATTCAATCTCTTTTTCCGAATCGATGTGTTTAAACGTATAGCCATTAAAGTCTTCACGATCATAACCTTCAGCCTTTTTCAACATACTGCAAATACGGGCGTGAGCATATTGAACATAGAAAACAGGGTTCTCATTGGACTTTGAAAGGGCGAGATCAATATCGAAATCTAAATGACTATCTGAACTACGCATTGCAAAGAAATAGCGCATGGCATCAGTTCCGACCTCTTCCATCAACTCGCGAAGGGTGACAGCCTTCCCTGTCCGCTTGCTCATCTTCACTTTTTCGCCATTTTTAAATAAGCTAACGAGTTGAATGATCACCACATCTAAGCGTTCGGCGTCATAACCGAGTGCTGCTAAGGCCGCTTTCATACGCGGAATATAGCCGTGATGGTCGGCACCCCATACATTAATGAGTCGGTCAAATCCTCTTTCTAGCTTGTTACGGTGATAGGCAATATCAGGGGTGAGATAAGTATACGTTCCGTCTGATTTGATCAACACGCGATCCTTATCATCCCCAAAGTCAGTTGACCGCAACCATAATGCGCCATCTTCCTCATACGTATGACCGCCTGCTTTTAATTTTTCCAAGGTATCTGTAATTTCACCTGATGTATACAGCGTTGACTCCGAAAACCATTCGTCAAAGGCGACACGAAAATCGGCAAGGTCTGCACGGATACCAGCAATTAAATGGTCAACACCGAAACGACGGAGAAACCCAATCCGTTCAACGTCATCCATTTTCGCTATCCCGTCTCCATGCTCTTTAGCTAATTCCTGACCAAAGGCAACGATATCTTTCCCTTGATAGCCATCTTCAGGAACTTCTCGCTCTTCTCCAAGAGCTTGAAAATATCTGGCTTCAATCGAACGGGCTAAATTTTCAATTTGATTCCCGGCGTCATTAATATAATACTCACCGCTTGCGGCGTAACCTGCTTTGTTTAAAACTCTGACTAATACATCACCCACTGCTGCACCACGAGCATGTCCTAAATGAAGGCTACCGGTAGGATTTGCTGAGACAAATTCGATTTGAATCTTTTTCCCCTGACCTTTGTCCGAAGCCCCATAGCCATCCTTTGACTGTAAAATTTCTGGAATGAGTGTGGTGAGATAGCTTGTATCAAGAAAGAAGTTAATAAAGCCAGGACCTGCGACCTCAATCGATTGGATATGCGCCTTTTCCCGATCAATGTGACTGGCGATGTCTTCTGCGATTTGTCTAGGTGCTTTTTTTGCAATTCGTGCTAATTGCATGGCCATATTTGTTGCATAATCCCCATGAGATTTTTCTTTCGGTACTTCCAAAATAACGTCTGGAATTTCTAGTTCTCCCGCTAATCCCGCGGAGAGCACCGCTTGTCTGATTTCATGTTTCAGCTGTTGTTTTACTTTTTCTACGATTGTCATTGTTTTGCCTCCCTCAGCTTAAAGGTCAGTGTGAATTGACCAATGGCTTGTCCCTGCATCGACAGCTGATAGCCGAGTACAAAATAACCACTCTTTTTGCTTCCCTGCCAGTTTACGAGACATTTATTCATGTGTGTCACAGTCTGCATATTTCCTACGGGGCTTTTATATGTCCCCTCTAGAGATTCACCTAATTTTAAAGGCTGCCTGAGGGCTACTGGCCCCCTTCTTAAAATCAAAGCTTCATCGCCTTTAATTTTTATCGTATGGTGGGCGCTACCTACGCCCTCCACTTCCTCTTGGTATCTTAAATAATAAACATCATCTTTAATATTTAATAGGCCTTTAGTATGTAAAAGGGTCCTCTCTAACGGCATATCGGCTGCTTTCATTTCACTTTTTAGCCGGATATCGACCGTGATCTGAGATTCCATGAGCCTCACCCCAATCCCTATTGGCTCTTAAGTCAACTATTTTTGAACCTCTTATAACTTATATAAAAAACTGCAAAAAAACAAGTCTAGTCACAGTATGGACCAATTCTTTGAATAGAAAACGATACCGACGACACTTTCTGTCAGCACAAAACCGCGGCACTATAAAGTGACGCGGTTTTGCCGCCCATTTTCTGTAGAAAGCAGGTATAACATTTTGGCTATCCATAAGGTGTTGATTCCTACTTCAAAACGCACGCCCCATCAACCCGCTTGCTGATGGTGTATCTATAGTACTAATATTTTTGCTGTACTTTAACAAGGAACAGGCGTGCTGCCCGCCGATTTCGCATGGCTAGTTTAAATCATACCGTTTTTGACGATGAAAAGTTAAGAATCTCTTCTATTAATGCCTCTTGTTTTTGTTTCACAGCTGTAAAGTCCATCGCCTCAACATAAAAAGCCTCTAATTTGTCGTGTAAGGCTTTCGCTTGCTTCAAATGACGAATCCCTTCCTGCATCTGTGTTTTATAGCCCGATTCTACCCGTTCTATTTCCACTTTCTTATCACTTTCCACACGTGTATCCATGCAACGCTCAAAGAGATCGACCACTTCATCGCCTTGACGCGTCGGTTCCATTTCGTGAGGTGCTGTTCCATCAAAAATGGCCACTTGAAGCTCTGGAACTATAATCATATCGACACTGTTGGGATCAAAGGAACAGTAGTAAATGTCCACATCATACCCTGCATCCTGTGCCGCCCGCGCCAGCTTTTTTAAAAGTGTCGATTTTCCACTTCCGGCTCTGCCCTTTAGAATCACGCGTTTCGTACAGTTTTGCGTTAAGTTATCATAATAGTGAACAGGGCCACTTGGCGTATTGGCGCCAAAAAAGTAAACAGCACGCTTGCCCGGTTTACCCCCTTCATTCTCTGTAGAAAAAAATCGTTCACGTAGCTCTTCCGTCACCTGATTTGCCTTTTCAAAGTCAAGAGCTTCAATATAAATGTCTTCAAGTTCATCGTGAATTCTTTTAGACTCTGCAAATGATTGGTAAGCATTAGAGAAAGCTGTAGAGATGTCATTCGTGAGTTGGATGATCTCTTCTTTATGCAACAAGAGCTTCGCGTCGTCTCGAAAGTTCCCTAAATCCACAATCTTATCAATGACGCCAGGATATTTTGGATCGACAATGTGAGGCGCCGTTCCATCGACAATGCCGACACTAAGCTTAGGAACAATCACACCATCGAGTGAATCCACATCTGAAGAACAGTGAATATAATCCACCTCTAACCCTTTGTCTTCAAACAATGCCCCAGCATTTTTGATCAAGGTTGATTTCCCTGTGCCAGGGCCTCCTTTTAAAATATAAAGGTGGTTAAGACCTTTCAACACGTCATCAAATAATGAATAAAAACCAAGACTTGAATTACTTCCGGCATAAAAATGTCTTACCATGGTTTTCACACTCCCAGCAACGATTTAGGTATTTGCCTACGTTATCGTATGCTGAAAAAACAAAAACGTTTTTCTTATCTATTCTTCACTATCGATTAAACCGAGCTTTATCGCGTCTTCAATCCGATAACTAATGATAATATGCTGATAGGTGCCCTCTTCTTCGTCCTCATCGTGGGTCACTTCGGGGAAAAAACCCTCAGGTGGGTTTGAATTTTCTCCTGACGCATCACCAATCGTTTTTAAGACTAATGCATTTGCCCTACGCCATTGTTGCCCTGTCATTCTCCCGCTCGAGTAGTTGAAGGAAATGTGATAGGGAAAGTTTTTAATTTCCTCAACGCCTTCTCCTAATTGTTCATTGACCTTCTCCAGAGCCTTTTCATAAAGTTTTATCCCTGGCATTAATGCCCTTTGTAAACTTTCCAGAGCAAAGGGGATATTTTCAGCCTGCAAGCGGATATCACCCTTTACGAAAAGATTTTGTTCTGATCGATAGAATTTTTCAACGAGATTACCTGTCTGCCTCGTTTCAGTAATCTTTAATAACTCAAGTTCAACGAGCTTGTTCACATGATAATAAAGCCGGGATGGCTTTTCATCTAATGCTTCTGCTATTTGTTTAACCGTAATCGGTTCTTTCGCCAGATTTAATATCTGGATTCTTCTCGGATCTGATAGAACTTTCATCAGTTCTAAGGAGCCCATTCGCCATTCAGTCAAAAGTGTTCACCCACCCTAAACATATACTTCTTTAACCATAGCACGAGTTCGGTTACGTGACTAGTCTCAAGACCATCAATCAATTCGCCAAAGTGAGCGGACAAAAACTAAAACAAGGACAACAAAAATCAAAGTAAGAATACTACTTGCAACAAGCAAAAAGGAGATGGAAAGACCCACTGAAAGTAAGCAGGAAACAAGCGCAAAGGAAAGGGGCATCAGACCCATACTTGACATGCTCATCAAGCTTTGTACCCGCCCCATTTGCTCTTTTTTAATATAGGACTGCGAAAGAGCGGGTCCAATAACATTCCCTATAGCAATAAAGAGACCGATAAAGACAATACAGAGCACCCCAGCCCACAAAGAAACAACCTCACTTAGGCCAAAGATAAATATAGCGTCAATCCCGATAAGCGATAGATTTAGGATCGCTCGTTTTTTCTTAAAGTTGAAGACCCCTGCGATCACTGCACCCAAAAACATTCCGAAAGTAATGCCACCTTCCATCAGACTAAGGTGATACGAATTGCCATGCATGACATTTTTCACGAGTAAAGGTAATCCAACACTTAAAGGACTAGATAATAGAAAATTTATAACAATACTCGTTCCCATTGAGGTTATTAAATAGGGCTCTGTTTTAATATAAGCAAGGGTTTCCTTAAAATCTTTAAAAATTGAAAGGGGGGCTTGTTTACCGTTAGCTCTAGGTTTAGCTGTTTCTCTAATTGCTAAATTCAAAAGGCTCCCCACAAGTAAAAGAAGAGCTGTAATGGCAAAAACGCCCTTGAAACCAACCCAGTGAATTAGAACCGCCCCAAAAGCAGGCCCTGCCATCATCAGCATTTGATTGGTTCCCTGTATTACCGAATTCGCCCGTGTCAGTTGATCCTCATGGACAAGAAAAGGAAGAAAGGAGCGATTCGCTGGCCAATAAAAAGCATCTAAACTCCCGAAGGCAAAAGCAAAAAATAAGAGTACCCATATGTTCAAGATGCCTAGAAACACTAAAAGTGCCATGAGCCCCACCAAAATCCCTCTAATAAAATCAGAGAGAAAAAGCAATTTTTTTCGCTCTATACGATCAGATAGTGTCCCCCCAACAAACATGAAGATGACCCGTGGAATTAAAGTGACCATCATTACAATGCCAAGCATAGATCCTAAGTTCAAGCCTGTGACTACATACCATTCTTCAGACAATAAATATACAGATAAAGAGAAGCTAGACACCGCTCCCGCTAACCATAGACTAATGAATTTGTAATTCCTAAATAGACCTTCATGTGATGGCGCATTGGCCACTTCTTCTACTTGTTCAACCATCGTGAGTCCCACCCTGATTAAATTTATTTTATCGTTAAAATTAATTTTATCGGTAAAACAAATTATGTAAAGGCTTTTTCTTGTAAATAATTTTCGACAAACGTGTGCTTTTCTTTACAATTTATAGATAAAAGATAAAAGTCGCTGGTTATGACTAATCGATTATAGTTGATCAAATGATTAGGGAGGGATGATTCGATGCGGGACTTTTTTGTGGACCGGAGGCTTCTTTTTGTGCGCGTTTTGGAAGTGTGGGGCTCCTTTTCGATGCTCTCCCGTGCCGGGAAGCCTAAGTCTATTGATAAGCTATAATAGAAAAACCACCTCAAATAAGGTGGTTGGTCACAGGTTCTATGAGTGTTGCTTGAATCTTTTTTTAGCTGATTCCGAGCACACATCGTTTAATTCGATAATCTCATAAATCGACAATAATTCGTACAAGATCATTTGTTGTGGTATTAAGTAATGATGGCCATTCTCCCCTTTTGCCTGCTCACTGACAATAGAATTGTAAAGGGCATCGATTTTTTGGAGACCCTCTTCGAATGCTTTCTGAGTTTCTCTATTTGTTGTCCCCTCTACCAATTTCTGTGCCAGAATTTTAATAAAGTAGCGAATGTGTGCTTGCTCCTCTTCATTATAAACAGACAAATTCACAGGCGAATAAATCAAGTTACCGATGTGATACATCACTTTCTGCAATTGTTCAAAGCGGCGCTGATCATAAGTGATTTCCCTAATTTCATGAGTATGATGGAAATGGTACCGCCATTCGGACCGCTGAAAGCGAATCAGTTTAAAGCTTGTTTCTAAAGTTTTATTGCACTCTTGGTACATATGACGCAAACGGGCATTATGTGCCTTTCCTTGTGGTGGTTCAAGCATAACTTGAATTAGCCTGGCTGTTTTCCGCGTTAAGTCTTCAGCTTTTCGACTTACAATTTTCTTGTAATTAGGTGGCATAACAAAGTAATTAATCAGTGTTGCCACTGTAATACCCGTCAAGGTTGTTCCGAGTCGAATAATAAAGGAATCCAAATAATGACCATAGGTTTCAGGAATCATGGCCACCGCTGTAAGAATAGCGACTACCATGCCATCGTATAATTTAAGTTTATAACATAAGATTAAGGTCAAGGATGCCGCCAACCCATAAGTCAGTGCGCCTCGTCCAAAGAGATCCTCCGACAGCATCGCAAACGCTGCACCAATGGCGGATGCCGGAAAACGAATCAGTCCTTTTTTCACTGAGTCAACGGAAGTATTTTCAATAGAAACTACCGCGGTCATCACTGCAAATAATGGTGGCCAATTGAGAGCCTGACAAATAAAAGCTGTCACAAATGCCGCTAAACAGCTTTTGATAATCCGGCTTCCAATAAAACTTCTTTTGAGTACCCACTGCATGCCTCTCACCTGGTTCATTGTTTCAATGCTCTATATTAATATTATAGAATGCTTTTAAACGTTATGCCAGTCACTTCCAAGTGGCTTCAATGGAAAAAGACTTACGAACGATGATTATCCACATTATCAACAAGGGTTATCCACAGGAAGAATGATCTCCATTTTCTCGGTCTAGCGCACCCACCCTAGAAGCATTTCCCGAATAAACTTACTGGCCGCAATCGCCGTTTGATCGCTAGGGTCATAAGCAGGTAACACTTCGACAAGATCAGCTCCAATAATATTAAGATCGGATTTAGAGATCGCTGTGATCGCTTCGAGAAGCTCCTTCGAAGTAATACCGCCCGCCTCCTGAGTACCTGTACCGGGCGCAAAGGCAGGATCAAGCACATCGATATCAATAGTGACATACACATTTCGACCACTTAATTTTGGCAAATGCCTTTTCAAAGGTTCCGCGACTTCAAAGCATTCCATCGTCATGCCAGAGGTGCGTCCAAATTCAAATTCCTCACGCATCCCTGATCGAATCCCAAAAGAATAGACATTTTCTGGTCCAAGAAGTTGACAAGCTTTCTTAATGGGGGTCGCGTGCGACAAAACTTCTCCCTCATAATCCTCACGTAAATCGGCATGGGCATCAATGTGAATAAGCGCCATATCCGGATATTTCTTATGCATGGCTTTTAGCACCGGCCAAGTGACGAGATGCTCGCCGCCAAGACCAATCGGCATTTTACCATCAGCTAATAATTGATCAATATAGCCTTCAATCAAATCGAGACTTTTACCAGGATTGCCGAAGGGTAACAAAATATCCCCTGCATCATAATAATTGACCTCTTCTAAATGGCGATCAATATATGGTGAATATTCTTCTAGGCCAATAGAAACCTCACGTATTCTCGCGGGACCAAAACGTGAGCCGGGACGAAAACTGACGGTATAGTCCATAGGCATCCCATAGATTACGGCCTCCGCACTTTCATAATCAGGTCTACTCATAATAAACACTTTTCCTGAATAAGCTTCATCAAATATCATCTTTACCCCTCCACACTCTCTTCTTTTATCTTGCATCTTTAGTCGCTACAGGATAGAGCTCTACCCTACGTCCGTTTTCCACATCTTTTGAACCTGTATTTGGCGGGACAGGGTTCCTGTCCCTATGTCCCGGCTTATTTTGTCAGGTCCTCTACAAATTTGGGGAGGACGAAGGCGGCTTTATGTAAAGCTTTCGTGTAATACTTTGTTTCAATGTCATGGAAGCGCGCTTCGTTAACTTCTAATGGATCGTGCTTCTTGGAGCCCATGGTAAAAGTCCACAACCCACTTGGATATGTCGGTACATTTGCTGTGTATAAACGTGTTATTGGAAAAATTTCCTTGACGTCACTATAAACCTGACGAATTAAATCGGCTTTAAACCAAGGATTATCGGTTTGGGCAATGAATAGACCGTCTTCCTTGAGTGCCCTTGATAGGCCTTCATAAAAGCCTTTTTCAAAAAGCTTAACAGCGGGTCCGACGGGCTCTGTTGAATCGACCATGATCACGTCGTAGGCCTCGCGACTCTCAGCAATATGCATAAAGCCATCACCGACGATGACCTCTACCTTGGGGTCGTCAAAAGCGGAGGCTATCGTGGGAAGAAATTTTTTGGAGTGTTCAATCACACTGCCGTCAATTTCAACGAGTGTGACCTTCTCCACCTCGGGATGCTTGACCACTTCCCGAATCACGCCACCATCTCCACCACCAACCACGAGCACATGTTTGGGATGTGGATGTGTGAATAACGGAACATGTGCCACCATTTCATGATAAACAAATTCATCTCTTTCGGTTGTCATCACCATGCCATCAAGGGTAAGCATATTCCCGAATTCCTCGGTTTCAAGCATGTCCAATTTTTGATAAGGGGTCTCTTCCGTTGCCAACGAGCGTTTAATCTTAGCGGTAATCCCATAATTCTCCGTTTGTTTCTCGGTATACCAAAGCTCCATTTTCTTTCACTCCTAATCCTCAATCTCTTTAGGCGATTAGTGAAGAAGGCATGGGATCCATAAAAAGCACATTACCCTGGGGCAGCCTTCACGACAACTCTCTGACGTCTACTTCCTTATCCGCCCCCGCTTGCCCTCCTTTTAAGCGCACCTATGCATAATGTGCGACATTTCGACAATTGACATACAGAAAAAGTATAGACGATGCCACACAAAATTCAAGCCCGTGGCGATTTGAAATCAATATTTTTTTAGCGTAAAATACTTTCGGTATTCACCCGGGACGTTTAGAAGCGTTTTTGTTAAACCATAATGTAGACATAACGTCGAAAAGACAAAGATATTGTCAGACTTCCCAACAGAAAATAGCGAAAAAATGATTTGAAGATGAAATGAGACCTAAACGACTAAAGCTTACAAGGGAGGGATGAGGATGGAACTCGTCACTGACCAAAACATCCGCAAAGTAAAGTCATTTTTAAAATGGTTCATACGAGTCGCACTTGCAGGTATTGTGCTTGTGTTGTTTGTGATTGCCAGCCTCTGGATCTATGCCAAAATCCTCGGGCCTCCACCGATAAAGGTTTCACAAAACACGGAGTTTTTGACCAACGATGGGAAGGTCTTTGCAGAAGCCGAGCATGGTTATCAGAATCGTTACTGGGTTAAAAAAGAAGACATGGCACAATCCATCATGAATGCTACCGTCGCAGTTGAAGACAAACGGTTTTATAAACATCATGGCTTCGATATAAAAAGGGTCTTTGGCTCATTAGCAGCGGATATTGCTAGTTTTTCTAAAAAACAAGGGGCCAGTACCCTTTCCATGCAATACGCCCGCAATCTTTATTTAAGCAATGATAAGACCTGGAAACGTAAATTTCTCGAAGTCTTTTATACCATGAGACTCGAATCAAATTACTCAAAGAATGAGATTCTTGAAGGGTATCTCAATACAGTCTATTACGGACATGGCGCTTATGGCGTTGAAGCTGCCTCGAAATATTATTATGGGAAATCAGCCAAGGACCTTTCGCTTGCTGAAGCTAGTATGCTTGCAGGGGTTCCTAAAGGCCCGAGCTACTATGCTCCGGATGACCACTATGAAAATGCCAAAAAGCGTCAGGGTATTGTCCTTCAAGCCATGGTAAGCAATGGGTATATCACACAGGCTCAAGCAGATCAGGCGTATAAACAACCTTTGAATATTATTAAGAAGCATGAAGCCGCTCCAAGTATCGCACCTTACTTTGAGGATGCTGTTCAACAAGAGCTAAGAGATAAACTCGGGCTATCAGAGGAAGAGATTGCAACAGGTGGCTTAAAGGTTTATACCACCTTAGATTCTAGCTTGCAAAAAAAGGCGAATAAATGGGTAAAGGACACGATTAGTCCTGCTTCTAAAATCGAAGCTGCTCTAGTCACAATGGACCCTAAAACGGGGGCTGTTAAGGCGCTCGTCGGTGGCCGTGATTATACGAAGGATCAATTTAATCTCGCGGTCTCAGCTAAACGCCAACCTGGATCAAGCTTTAAACCGTTTCTTTATTACGCTGCCTTAAAAAATGGATTTACGCCTTCGTCCACGCTCACAAGTGAACCGACAACCTTTACTTTTGATAATGGCAAAGAGAGTTATAGCCCTGAAAATTATGGCGGGTATTATGCTAATGGGCCCATTACACTTATGCAGGCGCTAGCCCTTTCCGATAATATTTACGCAGTGAAAACACATATGGCCATTGGTATGGATAAATTAGTCAATACCGCAAAGACGATGGGCATTACGAGTCCGTTAGAAGCCATCCCTTCCCTTCCTCTTGGAACAAAAGAAGTGAGCATCCTCGAAATGACGCGTGCTTACAGTACAATTGCCAACATGGGAGCAAGGGTCTCGCCAAGCTTTATTACTAAAGTTGTCAATCGTCAGGGCGATGTGATTTATGACTGGAAGCCTTCCAGTAAACAGGTGCTCGATAAGGCAACAAGTTTTGTGCTTGCTCAAATGATGACAGGCATTTTTGATACGAAGTTAAATGACTACTCTACGGTAACTGGTGCGAGTGTCAAGGACATCTTAACCCATACGGTCGCTGCCAAAACAGGATCAACCAATACCGATAGCTGGATGGTTGGTTTTACACCTCAATTAACAACAGGCGTGTGGGTCGGTTATAAAGACAGACAAACGCTTAATACCTACCCAGATTCCGGCTATTCCAAGACCCTTTGGGCCAATTACATGGAGGACGCTTTAAAAGGACAACCTGAAAACAGCTTCAAAGCTCCCAAGGGCGTCGTCAAAGTTTGGGTAGATCCTGATACAGGGAAACTGGCCACTGATGCTTGCCCCAACGCCCGATTAACGTATTATGTCAAAGGGACAGAGCCGACCGAATACTGTGATGAACACCACGGTTCACCATATGGTAGCCCAGACAAAAATGGCAAAGATAAGAAGGGCAAAGGGAAAGGATTCATTAACCGGATACTAGATCTCTTTCCATGGTAAAGATTTTCAAATTAAGAAAAACCGGGCGAAAAGCATGCCCGGTCCTCATTCAGTTGGGCATTAAAAAGCTTTTTACCAAAAGGCTTCGTCAGTATCAAGTGGATTGGAGTGGAAGACACGAGACTCCTTCGGGAACAACACGTGTCCGAAGATCCACTTGGGAAACAAAGTATTCAATTCCCAAGTTAGCTGAGGCCACTAAGGACGATCGGCTAAAAACGTCACGTCATTAAGGGACTTCGACTAAAACCGTCACATCCGTGTGACAACGTCGAAGCTAGCACATCCTGTGCGTCGAACGCCGACCCTACCCACATCGTGTGGGCATGAGGAAAGCGAGCGTTCTGGAGCGGAAATCCACACCATCCAGATGACCAAATTTTATACATTCTTATACTTTAAAAAAAGCCAATTAAGATGTTAGGTTCTAGCTAATGATAGTAACATGGAACGGGAGCAATCCCGTTCCTTTTTAATGCCCCTCTTTTTTTTGGAGCCACGCCTTTGAAGACTAACTTAAGATCCCCCCCTTTTTAAAAGAGCTTCAGTATGCGCCTATAACAGGCACCCACACTTTCACACCGCCACTGCCTCTATCGAAATTCCCCTTTAACACGAGTATACTAAGGGAAGAAAATCACAAGTGTTTAAAGGACTGTCTTCTTCCCAACCACGGATATGTGAAATTACATTGGAAGTGGACCTTTTTGAATCCTTGTGGCTATGTCAAAATAATACCAAGGGGATGAAGACAGTGTTTCATGATTTCAAGCTTATGGATGATCGTCCTATTTATATTCAACTCAAGGACTATTTAAAAAAGATGATTACTAATGGTCATCTGCTTGAGGATCAAAAGCTTCCCTCCACTCGTGAATTAAGTGCATTATTATCACTCAGCCGCAATACAGTTCTGACGGCCTACGCAGATCTTGAGCAGGAAGGGCTTATTTATGCCGTCAAAGGGAAGGGCAACTTTGTCAGCAAGGTGGCAACCCACAAGGCCCCTTCCATCCACTTGGATTGGAAAGAAAAAATTAACAATAACACTTTATTGGCTGATCAATTGGATTTAATGAAACATGGAGTCCATTGGAAAAAGGGCATGATTGCCTTTAATAGTATTGCACCTGATGAAAAGCTTTTCGATGTCGAGAATTTCAAAAAGGCGTTTTTAACACGGATGGCTATTGAAGGAGATATTGTTCTGAACTATGGCTATGCCAAAGGTTACAAGCCCCTCATCGAAGCACTTTTACATTACATGGAATTAAAGGGCGTGGATGTTTCCAATAAGGATATCCTCATTACCAATGGCTTTACAGAAGGATTGGATATTCTCTTATCCTCTCTAGGCCAAAAAAGGGGCCACATCCTTAGTGAAAACCCGACACACCACACCGCGCTTAAACTCTTCCGATTACATGGTTATGAGATCCACGGCATTGATATGTGTGAGGACGGTATTGATATCCCAAGACTTGAGACAGCCTTGTCCACTAAAACATTTGACTTGGCTTATTTCATCCCTTCCTACCATAATCCAACAGGCATCGTGACCTCTTCGGAAAAACGGATGGCACTGATGAAGCTTTTTTCGCACTATCATATCCCTATCATAGAAGATGGGTTTAACGAAGAATTACGCTTTTCAGGCTCTCACTTGCCCCCGTTAGCGACATTTGCAGGTCCTGGGAATAATGTGATTTACATTAGTAGCTTCTCTAAAATTCTGTTTCCAGGCTTGCGCATTGGATGGATATTGGCCGATAAGGATCTGATTTATTACTTGGAAAGCATTAAAAGGGCGCGCACTATTCATAGTTCTACCCTTGACCAAGCGATACTCTATCAATATTTACATGATGGTTACTTTGAAAAATATTTAAAGAAAGCTAAATCAGTTTACAAGAAAAAATATGAATTAGCCCTTGAATCCTGCCAGCGCTATCTTCCCTATAAAAGAATGACGGGAGATGGAGGGCTACATCTTTTCATTGAACTCAAAAACAACTTGAATGCACGAACAGTATTAGAGAGTTGCTACCGCAAAGGCGTTGTCTTTTCCCCCGGGGATGTCTTTTATACAGATGGAAAAGGTCAAAACACCTTTAGGCTGGGCTTCTCTCGATTAAAAGAAGAAGACATTGTCAATGGCATCAAAACCATTGGTGACACCATTCGAAATGAATTTGGAGGTTGAAGAAATGAAAGTTGGCGTAATTATGGGAGGCGTTTCCTCTGAAAAGCAAGTCTCACTTATGACAGGAGAGGAAATGATCGCTCATTTAGATAAAAATAAATATGACATTATTCCCATTCGTCTTGACCATAAAGAGGAACTCGTTGAAAAAGCTAAACCTTTGGACATTGCCCTTCTGGCGCTCCATGGAAAATACGGTGAAGATGGTACCATCCAGGGCACACTAGACACATTAGGCGTTCCTTTTACAGGTAGTGGTATGCTTTCGAGCGGCTTATGCATGGATAAAAATATCACGAAAAAACTCCTTCGTTATGAAGGCGTGCCCACACCAGACTGGATTCAACTCACTTCTATGGAAGAACTCGATTTAGAGGCGATTGATCAAATGGGCTATCCTGTCGTGATAAAGCCAAATTCCGGAGGGTCAAGTGTCGGAGTCAAACTTGTCTATGATAGAGAAGCCGTGGTTTCTGCGGTAGCTGAAGTCTTTAAGTGGGATACTGAAGTTATGATTGAACAATATATAAAAGGCGAAGAAATCACCTGTTCAATCATTGACGGAAAAATGTTACCGGTCATCTCTATTCGTCATCAAGCAGATTTCTTTGATTATAATGCCAAGTATGATGACGTTCAGACCATTGAAGAAGTGATTGAACTGCCCTCTGACTTACACGAACGAGTCGCTTCAGCGGCAATCTCTTGTTATAAAGCTTTAAAATGTAGTGTTTATGCTCGGATAGACATGATGGTCAAAGATGGCACCCCTTATGTAATGGAAATCAATTCGTTACCAGGCATGACTAAAAATAGCTTGCTCCCCAAAAGTGCTCAGGCAGCCGGGATTGCTTACAGTGACCTTTTAGACTTGATTATTGAAACCTCACTCAAAGCGAGAAAGAAGGAAAGCTTTTAGACAAGCGGCTGTACTCTATAGCATTTTCATTTGCCTTTTTCTAAAAAGCTTGTTGCTTTACTCAAGGAGATGTACTTTAGAGTTGAAGGAAATTGCGATGTAACACCAGGTTGAGTACTGCTCGAGCTTATAGTGTGGATTTCCGCTTCAGGTCGCTCGCTTTCCACGGGCACGGCCTCAGCTAACTTGGGAATGGATTATTTAGTTTCCCAAGTGGATCTTCGGACTCGTGCTATTCCCGTTGGACTCTAGTTTAGACATCTTTGAGTCAGCGGCGCTGAGGAACACACTGAATATAAGTGTTCCGAATCTCGCGCCTTACGCTCCAATTCACTTACTTGCTGCCGATGCGTTTTTTTAGTTAACTGCCTCTTTTGTGCGGGCTCAGCATTCTTTTGTTAGTTTTCGCCTTGGTTCGTGCGCCTTTTGTGAGTTAAGGCTGTCTTTTGTGAGTCAGCAACTTCTTATGGGTGAGCGCAGCGTCCTTTTGTTAGTTACAGCCTTGGTTCGTGCGCCTTTTGTGAGTTAAAGCTGTCTTTTGTAAGTCAGCAACTTCTTATGGGCGAGCGCAGCGTCCTTTTGTTAGTTACAGCCCTGTCTTGTGCGCCTTTTGTGAGTTAAAGCTGTCTTTTGTGAGTCAGCAACTTCTTATGGGCGAGCGCAGCGTTCTTTTGTTAGTTTCAGCCCTGTCTTGTGCGCCTACCTCTTACATCTCAATCTAAATCAATAGCAATAAACGATTGGAATCGATTTTTTCATTTTCTACCCAAAACACCCGAGCCAATGGCTCAGGTGTTTTTAGGGTCTTAGAATATGTGTGTGTTCTTATTTTACGTCTAAATGAAAACGGACACAAGTTATTCACCCAATGTTCAAAAATTATTCAAAAATTCAATTTCACAGCGAATTTCGCCTACATTTATTTTTTACCTTGAGGATACTCATACGGCTTAAGCAGCGCATGTAAGGTTTCAACATGAGGCAGCGCCAATCCTTTCGCTCTGCCCATACGCAATGCGGCTCCAAATAACGCATCGACCTCAAGTGGCCGCTGATTTCTAAAGTCTTGGTGCATAGAAGAGGTGGCTTCATCTGGAAAACCATAAAGCAATTTCGTCATGGTCTCCTCAACACCGTCATCAATGTGGACATCGTAGGCTTCAGCTAATGCCACCATTTCTTCAACGACCTTTTTTCCTAACTCCAGGGTTTCGGGTGTATTGCGGATCGGGCCAATAGGCAAGCGACTTGTGGTTGTCACCCCAGAGAAGGCTGAAATAAACACATATTTCTTCCACATTTCCTTGTAGATAAACTCACTTTCGGCTAAATCAAGGTTAACGTCTCCTGCTGACTGACTCAACTCAGCACATACACGTTGAGCCAGCGTATCCTTTGCACCTTTGTCGATCATACCATAAAGAAAGGCATGTTGATCCCCAGTATGCACGACATGTCCAGCTTCATTTAAAGTGGCAATAATATAGGCAATACCGCCAAGCACTCTGTCTTCGCCAAAAATATCCTGCAAGATTTTGAGATGCTCAATGCCATTTAAAACAGGTAAAACGGTAGCGCCTTTGTCTGCCAATTGCCGTAATTGCTCGCTTGCCCCTTGAAGGTGGTACCCCTTCAATCCGACAACCAATAGATCACATGCTTCTATTTCAGAAACATCCACACAATAGTGAGGTGTTTTCCAGGAAAGATCTCCTTTTGGGCTCATAATTTTAAGCCCATTTTCCTTCAGTTGCTGCGCCCGGCCCTCCCGCACTAAAAAAGTGATCTCATGTCCTATTTCATGCATGCGCAAGCCAAAATATGAGCCTAATGCACCCGCACCTAGAACAACTATCTTCATACGCTCTCCTCCGAATCGATCAAGTATTTTTATCATCTTTATACTAGTTTAACCATCGAGTCCGCCTTTGAGAAAGTGATATGACTTGTAGAGAAAATTATAGGATTTGAGCACTATTACTTACAATTCCCTATACAAAAAAACACGCTCCATAATGGATAACGTGCTTTCATCTTTAAAACTTATTGATCGGTGCTGAGCAATCCGTACACGTCAACGTCAATAAAGTGATCATAGAGGAATTCGCCACAACGAATCGTTCCTTCGTGTGTAAAGCCAAGACGTTCAGGAATGGCACGACTTTTTTTGTTCTCGGTACCGCAACGAATTTCCACTCTCCGCAGCTTAAGGTCATGAAAGGCATAATCCACTAAGGCCTGGCAAGCCCTCGTCATAATGCCCTTTCCTTGATACGCTTCAGCAAGCCAATAGCCTATAGACGTGGCGCTATTACTGCGATCAATCGCATGGAAGCCAATCATGCCAACGATCGCTCCCTTATATAAAATCCCCACTTGAAAGCCATTACTATCTGCAAACTGTTTTAACCACATTTCGATGACTGATTGATAGTCTTCCGGTTTTTGAGTCCCATCCACCCAGGGAAGCCATTCTCTTAAATAACGACGGCTCTGATCTAAAACCTTAAATAACTCTGGCGCATCGTCCTGTTCTAACAATTTTAACTCAATCTCATGGTCAATTTTAAAGGTAAACATGATCACTCATCCCTTCTCTGGATAGCCCGCCGTAATTTAAAGCACTTCATTCATTCGTTGGCCTTTTAATCGCTGAACATAGTCAAGACCACTTCGAATCTCTTCCTCTTGATAGTTTTGTTTCTGCTTTACAATCTTTACTTTTTCAATCACTTCTTCCTCCGATAAATGATCGAAATAAAAAATAGTTGAAACCAGTTCTAAGAATCTGGAACTCTCACCGTTGAGGTCTTCAATAAATGCATCGATATTCGGCATTTCGATTTGATAGTTTTTAAGAAAGTCTTCCCCTTCATGCGTCAGTTGGTATCGGTACTGGTGATACCCACCTTTTTTTTCACGTACTTCATTTACAAACTGCAGATTACACAGTTCTTCAATTTTCAAGGTGAGCTCTTCTGAATAAGGGCCATAAAAATGAAATTGATATTTTTCCTGAAAAGGGTAATCCAGCTTTTGTAAGATGTACAAAATCTTCTGAAGCTTCTTCCTTCCCACAACCTCACCTGCCACTTGAAGCAGGGTCATCACTTTTGCGTGATCCTCTAGCATCACAGTTCCTCCCTCTTTATTTCAAAAGTTGCAATATCCGCTCTTTCGCGTCTCTTTGTGAAGAAAAGTCATTAATAAAATCTGCAGGATAGTAGAGCTTGTGATCCGTCCGTTTTTTTCCAGAGATGGCCTCAACAACATCTGACTCTCTTGATAGCTCTTTGAGGCTGCCATCAGGCATTTGAAGATGAATCGGGAGTCGCTCCCCTTCCTCCCCTGGTCGATAAAAATCATAGGGTAAATCCGATGATGAATCGACAACAAGATAATAATCCGGGTCCAATCCTGCCTCTTTAAAAGCCTCTCTCAAATCGGCATAGGCCTGATAGTTACTTGGTGTAAACTCGACATATTTGAAAAGCCGTCGATTCATGAATCGCTGACAAAGGTCGCTTAAAATCTCATCCGTTTCCTCTTGCCACATTTGAAAATAATAAAGAATGACGGATTCATCCAAACGTAAATACGCGGCAAGGTCTAGGTCTTCTGTAAAAAGTGGACTAAGAGGACCAGGCGCATATTTAAACGTATAGCCTGTCTGATATAAGGATTTCGCCCGATGAAGGATCTTTCTTAAAATCACTTCTGCACTCCGGGTCACAGGATGAAAATATACTTGCCAATACATTTGGTAGCGACTCATGATATAATCCTCAACCGCATGCATCCCACTTTGTTTGATCACGACTTGATCCTCTTTCGGACGCATCACCCTCCAGATGCGTTCAAGGTCAAAGTGGCCATAGCTTACCCCTGTAAAATAAGCATCCCGTAACAAATAGTCCATGCGATCAGCATCAATTTGGCTGGAAATCATACTGATAATGAGTTTGTTATCACTCGTTTTCCCGATGATATCAGCAACCTTTTCAGGAAAATCCTCCGATACTTTTCTTAAGACCTGATTGACCTCAGTGTCCCCTAAAATAATCTTCCGTGAAAAGGCCTCATGATCGGTATTAAAGACCTTCTCAAAGGAATGGGAAAAAGGACCGTGGCCGACATCATGCAGTAAGGCCGCAGCTAAGGCGAGCAGTCTTTCGCTATTATCCCAGTGAGGCTTCCCTTCAAAAACCTCGATAATGCGCCGAGTGATTTCATAGACACCAAGAGAATGACTAAAACGACTATGTTCCGCCCCATGAAAGGTCAAATAGGTGGTTCCCAATTGCCGAATGCGTCGCAGTCTCTGGAATTCCTTCGTTCCTATCAATTCCCATATCAAGCGATCTCGCACGTGGATATAGCGATGCACAGGATCCTTAAATACCTTTTCTTCTTCAAGTTTGTCAAAGTCTTGAGCCAAATTCTTTCACATCCTGTCTAAACTTATTATTATTATAGATGTTTTTAGCCATTATTGAAATGGATTGTCGAAATTTAAAACATGAGGAATTTTTCAGTGAATACACAGGTGAAATGAAGTCGCTTTTGATTAAATCTACCAGCTTTGGTATCTTTAAACGTGAGGTTTTTTTCTAATAGAACGGTGATGAAAATGATGAAAAGAAATATATTAACGCAGTCTGAATGGCGCGTGATTGATCAGTCTATGCCCAATGCCGCTTTTGAAGCGAAGCAATCCTTTGCTATCGACGACACTCTTTGCATGTTCGTCGGTTCTGGGCAATCCCCTGCTGTTGCCCGTACATGGGTTCATCCCCGGACAATTGTTTTAGGCATCCAGGATTCCAAGCTCCCCTACCTCTCTGAAGGGGTAAAATATCTCGACGCACAGAACTATTCTTATATTGTTCGCAACTCCGGTGGTCTTGCCGTGGTGTTAGATCAGGGTATTTGGAACTTATCTTTGCTATTCTCAGAAAAAGAAGACAAGCTCTCTATAGATGACGGCTTTGAAGCGATGGCCGATTTTATAAAAAAAATGCTTGAACCTTATGGCATGAAAATTGCTGTTGAAGAGATTGTGGGCTCATACTGTCCGGGCAGCTATGATTTAAGCATCGGCGGAAGAAAATTTGCGGGTATTTCTCAGCGGCGCTTACGCCAAGCTGTAGCCGTACAAATTTATGTTTGCGTGGATGGAAGTGGCTCAGAGCGGGCAAGACTCGTGAAAAATTTTTATGACATCGCGATCGGTGGGCAGCCCACCAAAATCAACTATCCCGAGATAAAACCAGAGGTCATGGCTTCACTCTCAGAACTTTCGGGTCAGCCGATTACCATGCAGACACTCATGAAAAATTTTTATCAAACACTTGGTGAATTCGGACGCTTGTCCACTTCAAGCTTAGCACCCGAAGAAGCCTTGCAGTATGAAAAGGACTATCTACGCATGGTCGATCGCAACGAAAAGGCCTTTCCTTTTTTGTATGAACAGTGAGATTTTCGCTAGGATCTCATTAGGCAGACAAATAGTGCCTCTTAAACACTCAGGTTCTGAGCGATTTTTGGTAGTGTCAGCGTTTATAACCTTGCGGATGACCTTATAAGAGCAGCGCTGAGGAACACATTCTGTATAAGTGTTCCGAATCTCGCGTCTTCCGCTCCAATCCACTTAATACTGACAAAGCATTTTGGTAAAAAAACTTTTTAATGTCCAACTGAATGCGGACCGGCCATGCTTTACGCCCAGTTTTTCTCACTATAGTCTAGTTATGTCCCAGCTGCTGAAAACTTTTTCCGTTAATAATTATGCGAGAAAATCGAGAACTCGCTTGATCACAAGTTTCGTCGCGTCAGCATCGTAGGACGGTAAACTGCTGTCCGTGAAGAGATGTTCCTTGCCTTCGTACAGAAAAAGTTCACCGTGATTGGCCGACGCCACAAGCTCACGAGCTGCGTCGATGTCGCCGTCTTCAACGAAAAAAGGATCTGCACTCATGGCGTGAACTTGCACAGGCACGTCGGGTGGCCACTGAGATTCGAATGCCGAAGTCGGAAGGCAGGCATGAAAAAACAGTGCGCCTCTGGCACCTTCACGAGTTTGGGTGAGCTGTTGTGCTGCCTTGACACCAAGTGAAAAACCAGCATAGACGACATCGCGTGAAAGCTCGCTGGCTGCCCGAACGCCACGTGCCGTCACTTCTTCAAATCCGATTTCCTTAACAAATGCCAAGCCTTCCTCCAGAGAGGAAAATATGCGGCCGTCAAACAAATCTGGCGCGTGCACAGTATGCCCCGCATCTCTCAATTGATCGGCAAATACTTCAATCCCCTTTGTTCGGCCTAAAACATGGTGTAACAACAAAACGTCTGCCATTGTTTCCCCTCCAATTTATAATGGATTTCATATGTCTAAGTTTCGACAAGAAAACCTGTTTGACCTGCTAGAATTTTAAGGTTCAGAAGCATACACCTCATTAAATAAGTTTTTTTGTCATAGTATAATAGCTACTACCAGGAGGATAATCTTTAATTTCACCTATAACTTGATATCCTTTAATCTCGTAAAAGGAACGGGCTTGAAACTCAAAAGTAGTTAATAGTGATTGAGTTGCTCCCTTCTCTTTTGCGATTTTTTCCGCTTTTTCAAGAAGTTCTCCACCTAAACCTTTACCTCTGTATTCTTCATGAAGCCAGAAGTCGTTAATCTCCATCCAACCCCAATACACATCAGCATTTAAACCACCAATCCAATTACGATTATCATCTGAAACAATAATATTTATTGGCTGTACAGCTTCTTTTTTTCTTACTTCTTGATGATGTATGGAATGCTTATTATTAAATGCTCTAATTTTCTTATGTAAAAAAGCTGAAAATTTTTCGGTATTATCCAACACAACTTTTATATCATAGCTCATTTTCTCAAATCCTTTAGTCAATTACGGTGACTTCTCCACAAATAAATGCAAAATTAACATTCGTGCTCCATTTTTTGAAATTCAAATGTACTCCCATTTGTATCCTGCATAAACGTATTTATAGTGTTAAAGCCCAACTTTCTATATACTTTTATCGCTCTTTGATTAAAAGTCGCCACTGATAATGTTATTTTTTCTGGTTTATATTCACCTTTTATAAACGCTATCCCTGCTTTTAGGAATTCTAACCCCTTACCTCTACCCGTGAGGTCTGGTCTCATCCCTAATCCAATCTCAAATGTATGATCTTCTACTCTATTAACACTAAAGAAACCAATTAATTCATTATGATTCATAACAACATACGTAGAGTCCCCTCGTGCTTCCGGATCTATAAATTCATCTAAATCCTCTTTGTCAGCCTCCATATCATAAAAAGAATAGTCTCCTTGATAGTGCCAATTGAATGCTATGTCTTCTGCTTGTTCCTGAGTCATAACCTCAAACGTATACATCATAACTATCTCCTTTCACCCTGTACCCTTGCCCCTGATATACTCAATGAGATTTAGTATGAATTTTAGTTACCCTATATCATTCTTTTTAAGAAATCTATTTTTCTAATATCTTTATTGTTATTGTGATCAGCTCTATAACTGTCTTTGGATGAAGACTCGTAAACACTTAAATATTGTTTAGGGGTGAGTAGGTAATACTTTATCTCTCCCACGTTGTGCATGTCTAAATCCTGTAACTGTACTCCTGCAAAACTTGGTAAAGTATCAATAATACCAAACTCAACGGATAATCCCTCTTTAGAGAACGCATGTTCATGCAAATCAACCAATCTATACTCCATTGAAATCATGATGTCTACTATGTTATTCCAGTTATATATATTTGTTTCGGGCGGTACCTCCCACCCTCTTTTATCACCAGGAACATGAATGTCTAAATCTTGTGCATCCCAACTCTTTCCTGTAACGACTTCTAAACCAACCGAACCCATTAACAATGGAATGATTTCAATATCATTTAGCTTCTTCGCAATTTTAATAAACGCATTAAACTTGTTATGCTCCATTTATCCTCTACCTTTTCCTAAAAGCCCTAATTTATTTTAATTTTAGCATAATTCAACTTGTGTTTTGACCTTAGAAAAAGCAGGTCAAGAGCGCTCGACCCTCGTTGAAACATTGAAAAGTCTTTTACCAAAAGGCAGTGTCAGCAACTCAGTTGATTGGAACGGAAGGTGCGAGATTCGGAACACTTATATAGAGTGTGTTCCAGCGCCGCTGACTCACAGGTGTCTAAACTAGAGTCCTTCGGGAACAGCACGTGTCCGAAGATCCACTTGGGAAACCTGATAGTCTATCCCAAGTTAGCTGAGGCCGTGCCCGAGGAAAGCAAGCAGCCTGAAGTGGAGATCAACACCTATTTGATGACCAAAATTTCTTTCTTACTTCTTTGTAAAAAAAGACGGTCCTTCTTAAAGATAAGCCCCATTTGCTAGTAAATAACGAATGTGTTTATTAACGCTATAACAACTATAGCTAATACAAAGAAACTCTCATTCACTTTTATATTTTTATTTCTAAATAAAAAAGCTATAATCAGCTCACAAACCTTATAGACAATAAACACTAAAATAAGCAAAGGTACAATTAAATACCAATTATTCCGCCCTAAATGGCAATACGATGTGATAAGACTTACTGCTAAAAGCCCTACGAACAAGGATATCAGCTCTACTAAATTCCCTTCATTTCGTTTAAATAATTTTCGTAAAAAGTTGCTGAACAATATTTCCGCCTCCTTAATACATCTTTCTGCCGCTTTAGCAAAGAAATCAACCCGAATATTATAAAGCGAATCGACCATATAATGAATGGTTTCATAATCTCTCTCCCGTAATTCTTTTGAACTATTCTGATTTTATCACACCTAATAATTCTCTTGTTGAATTATCCGCCCGTTACCTTGAGGAGGAGTCAAGCAATCCTTGCTTCTTGTGTATTGCTTCCATTTTCAAAAGTAACCTTCAAATATTTATAGGTAATCACATTTAATTTATGTAACCAACAAAGAAAATTGCAATTATCACTGAGACAACTACTATGTATTTCTGTAGACCATTTTCTTTTCTTACAAAAGCCATAACACACAAAATAATACTAATAATGTATATTAAGATACCTATACCAACTATTGCAAAAAACATTTCCAAACTGGATGCACCATAAAAAAATATTGCTAAAATTACTAACAAACCTATTAAAGCTACTATTAAAGAAGAAACGCTGAATTTTTTGTTCAAAACAAAACACTCCCATTTTTTTCAACCCTACTACTTCGTTACTTCAAATGTAAAGAGACAATCCCCTTCTTGAAGTCTCTTCCCCGTTAGTTAAATATGATTTACAACGAGTGTATCAAGAATGTTTCCAACGACAAATCCTATTATTATTATAAAGGCTCCTACCCAAATAGGAACTTCCTTTTCAGTAATTCCAGATTTCTGTAATAACCACATTACTGCCATAAAGAGTATTACTCCTATGATATACTTCCAGAATCCTAAGCCTAATGCATCAAAAAAATCGACCCCTGTGATAAATATAAATATTACACATAAATGTAACGGATTCCTCAGTCTGTAAGCGTCAAATAAATTACACGTAGGAAATTATAGATCACTCATGCGATAATCTTCTTAGAAAT
>NZ_BMFV01000035.1 GCF_014639255.1 Pullulanibacillus pueri | reverse complement strand
ATAGGAATCATCTTCTAGTTGCTTAACCTCTTTTTTTATTGTGTCCTTGACATAGGTGCCAGATTAAGAAGTGACTCTCTTTTAATCTAACCATAAATTGATGCTGCCCTCTATTTCCTTTTTCAGGTTAAAGAGGGTTTTTCTTATGCGTCCTTCGGGAAAACCACCGCAAGACACATCTAAATTAGCATGTTAAAGTTTTTAAATTGATAGGATGTTATTAACTTGAGGAAACCCCATAATGGGAAATTGCCATTTTCAGTGGAGAAAAATGACGTTTTCAAGGGAATGAGACCTCAGAAAAACACATTTTCTGACTTATACATTTTCGGAGGCATTCTGCATAATAAATTCAAGAAATCACACTAATCTTTTAGGAGAGGAAGATCGACAATGGAAACCATTCATTCTCAAGCCCATTATGTGATTAACCCGGAGACCATGGCCTTATTACCTATTGACAGTCCATTCGGAGAGCATTGGACACTGGTGATCGAAAGCTATCGCGTCCTTCAGGTGACTCGCAAGCCCCTCACGATTATTGATGAGTCATGTAAATTCTTCGGTTCAAGTTATAAAGGGCGGAAAGAAGGGGCAGCAGCCTTATTAAATTACACACATATGGCGCCGATTGCCATCAGTGATGCTTTCGAGATCACCCTCTTTCCCCTGACCTCACCCAAGAACCGCGAATGTATCTGGCTCATCCACCAACACATTAAAAATTGTGAGGATGCACAAGACGGGACCCTAATCCAATTCACCAACTATCAAGTTAAAACTCTCCCGATCCATTTCGGAACCTTTGAAATGAAACTCAACCGTGCCGCCCAATACCGGTGCAAGCTCCTAGAATCCCGTCAATACTATCAATCCTACACTCCCCAACTCCAGTCCAGCAGTCTAATAGATTTAGAAAAAGCAATCAAGATGAAGGGAACGGGGATGTTTACCATCGAGGAAGATGAGAGTGCGTTTGTGGAGTATCCTTAAAATTAACGGGTAGGAAGCGAAGCCATTGCCTGGGACAGTAAACCTGTCCCTATGTCCCGCTTCACAAGTGACTCATCCAAAGTGGGCGGTGGCGCAATCGTTGGAACATCTTCACCGACATCAAACTCATAATAGGGACTTTTCTCAGTGAGCTCTCCGAACAAGGTAATATCGTGTGGATTCACAAAAGAGGCGACCATGAGCCAAGGGTTGTCTTTCCCTGATTCGCTTTTATCGAGTGTCTCTATGAGCTTCACCGCTTCCTCACTGTAGATAACATCACGACCGCTTAACCCAATACGTGCTGATGAACCTGAATTACGTGGGTCTGTTCCATGAGGTTCCGGCCCTATCCAACCCGTAAAACCATAATCATCGAGTCGATTGGCATCCCTGTAAATTCGTTCCTTTTTAGGTAAGGGGGAACCGTTTTGTGTATTATAACTTGGGAAAGCATTATGAGTGGCAGGAATAAGAATATCTTCATCTGAAAGATGCCATTTCCCTTTATAAAATGTTTGATAACCGGCCTCTCGAAAATAATCACCCATCGTTGGAACGGTGCTCTGATCTAGCCAATACACATCGGGATCAAAGGCACCCTTCGCTGCTCCGGTTGTTTGCGTAACACCATGTAAGGATGGGTATTGTCCCGTGAACAATGTTGTTCGACTAGGGCTACACGCTGCTGAACCAATATAATGGTGCTTGAACTCCACCCCCTTTTCTCGCATTATTTCGTGGAATATTAAGTTTTTCTTTCTCCATTCTTTAACTTCCTCACTTTCGTAAACTGGCGGATAGCGTTCTTCATCAACCATGAGGACTAAGATATTTGGACGTTTATTAGGGGAAGTACGTAATGAATCTGTGCCTTTTCTTTCCCAATTGTCATTAACATTTTGGTAGGAACTCCTTCCATTCAACATAAGCACTCCTTTAGGTAAAATGACTTTCTCTATAATATATGGTCAGCAGCCCAAAAGGTTATCACTTTCTATTTATGGAAGTTTTTATCTTTGAAACCTTAGGATAGCAAAGGTTAAAACAGGGTTCTCTTTTTTTATGATTCATCAAGAAATAGCACCATTTCGTACTCTTGAACTTCCTTATCTACTATATAGATAGACATCAAAGTAAGAACTATAAGCAATTTTCATCCCTTTAATAGATTTCTTCAGTGGTGACAGGTACTTGGCGTTCAAAAACGTATGGATTCAAGAGTCGCAATCATCGCTATTGAACCCTAAGTATATTTCATTTATAATGGCTGATGAGGAAAACATGCACTTCCTCAATGCTTCTACTTATCTCCGTCCGCTCGAAACAAATGGAATCACAAGAATCGTATCCATTGAACTCAAAGTATAATAAATATATAATGAACGTATAATAAAAAAGAGACTAAGCGCTGTGAATGCTCAGTCTTTCGCAACTACATGCCGCAAAGTGAGCGGCTGACCTTATTAAGGTTCTATGAAATAGTCACCTAGCGGGCCAAGCTATGGGTGGCTATTTCTTTTTTGTTATCGCGACGACAATACCAACAATAGTAGCTGTATAGACAGCTTCTAAGGTTAGAGCTGCTATTACAATTGTTAAAGTTTCAGATGTCGTCATAAGCTACACCCCCTTCCTAAAGGGAGTGTCAGCCGCCACCCTGCTATGTAGTTGCTCGTTTTATTTTATCATAGATACACAACGAACGGAATGTATGTTCCTGAATATTATTTGATAAATTTCGTTTGGTAACAGGCACCTAGGCTTTATCTCTATTGAACATAAAGTATATTTAGAGTGAATTTGTGGGGTATCCTTAAAATTAACGTGAGGGATAGCTATGGCTCTGGGACAGTAAACCTGTCCCTATGTCCCAAAGAGCTTCTTTATTGAACCCTAAGTATATTTCATTTATAATGATCGTATAATAAAAGAGACTGAGCGCGGCAAACGCTCAGTCTGGTGCAACTACATGCCGCAGAGTTAGCGGCTAACCAAATTTAAGTACTAAGAAATAGTCACCTAACTTGGGAGCAGGGTGGCTATTTCTATTTTGTTATCGCGACGACAATGGCAACAATAGTTGCTGTATAGACAGCTTCTAAGGTTAGAGCTGCTATTACAATTGTTAAAGTTTCAGATGTCGTCATAAGCTACACCCCCTTCCTAAAGGGAGTGTCAGCCGCCACCCTGCTATGTAGTTGCTCGTTTTATTTTATCATAGATACACGAATAAGAGAATGTATGTTCCTGAATATTATTTGATAAATTTCGTTTGGTAACAGACTCCTAGGCTTTATCTCTATTGAACATAAAGTATATTTAGAGTGCGTTTGTGGAGTATCCTTGAAATTAACGGATAGGAAGCCAAGCCATTGCCTGGGACAGTAAACCTGTCCCTATGTCCCGACATGCACTGCTTCTTTATTGAGCCCTAAGTATGTTTCATTTATGATGGCCGTATAATAAAAAGAGCGGTTGACCCAAAAGATAATAGTAACAAAAAAGAAAAAAGTAACTGCCTACTCTCTATCTGAGGCAAGGCGGTTACTTTTTTCTCTGTAAGACGGGCATCACAACATATTGACCCAGGCTTTTTAAGCAAGTCTGCATGAAGAAGCCTCAAGACCCGATCTTTTCGTGAATTTCAAGTTGCGGATTACTCGCGGAAAGCGCGTCTATTTTTGCTTACTTATAAAGCAACAAAGTTTATGAAAACACCTTAATAAATAGGTTTAATCTTCTACTCTCGCTACCCCTTAAAAGTGGAAGCAACGAGAAAGTCCTTAAGTTCGATGCTTGACATAGATTTTGTTAAACGCATTACAAGCGGGCTTCATGAATAATAAGGCAAGGAGATTTCCGCTAAATAAGAGACTAATAGGCGGCACAAATGTTAGGCCTAAGATAATGAAAACACTGCCGAGGAGCATAAAAAAAGTAGGGATCGGATTCATCAACACGACAAAAAAAGAATTTTTAATAACTTGTGGAATCTTCATCTCATAATGAACAAATATCGGTATCATATAAAACAGCATACATACGAACAGGCAAGTTACAATCAAAAATGGAATATAAAGTAACGATGTGATCCCATTATGGAACCTTTGCAAAAATAAAAAGTCTAAGAGTAAAACGAGGCCGACCAAAATAATGGCGATTCCTAATAGATTACTTTTTAGAAACTCTCTTTTATAAGCCGTCCAGAAGGTTTTTAAAATCGGGATCTCTTCGTTTCCAATCATCCATTTTCGAACAACGCTAAACATGGCAACTGTAGAGGGAAAGAAACCAAAAACAATGAGACCCGCCAAAGAAAACAAAATCCATAGAATATTTAAGATCGCAAGTTTCATGATCCAGTCCATCGCTTTGTATAAACCACTCCAAATACCATAGGTATCCATGTAGTCCCCTCCTTCTATTAACCTTTTAACCCGCTTGTACTAATGCCTTCGACAACTGAACGCTGAAAGATAAAGAAGACCACCAAAACAGGTATGAGTGTCACTACTGACATCGCAAACATGGCACCCCAATTTGAAACAGATTCATTGCTCAAGAACATATTTAATGCCATAGAAACGGTGTACTTGGTCGGGCTGTTTAAGTATAAGACAGGTCCTAGTAAGTTATCCCAAGACCAATAAAATGAGAAAATAGCAATTGTAGCTAATGCTGGCTTGATTAATGGCACTATAATTCTTGAAAAGATACTAAAGGTGTTGCACCCATCAATAGTAGCGGCTTCATCAAGCTCTCTTGGTATGGTACGTATAAATTGAACCAATAAAAAGATAAAGAACGGTTGACCAAAATAGCCAGGCACAACGAGTGGTTTTATGGAATTGAGCCATCCAAATTTGGAAAATAGAATGTATTGCGGTACCATAACGACTTCATTTGGAAGCATTAAGGTGACAAGCATCACCGCAAACCAAAAGGCCTTTCCTTTAAATTCCAATCTAGCAAACCCAAAGGCTATGACTGAGCAAGATATTATTTGTCCAATCATTGTCAGGATAACGAGCACAGCTGTATTCTTGATAAACAGACCAAAAGAGTTTCCACCAATCCCCTTCCAACCATCTAAGAAGTTAGTCCATACCCATGGATGTGGAATCAGTGATTGGGCCGTCGTAAAAATAGTATTACTAGGTTTAAAAGAACTCATAAGGAGCCAGATAACTGGATATAACATGAGAACGGCAAAGCCACCAACAAGAATATGGTAAATCCACCACTTAACTGATTTAGCCCGCATAGGTCATCTGCCTCCTTCTGATTCGTAATGAACCCATAATTTTGAGGTCAAGAAAATAAAGCCTGTTAATATTCCTACAAAAATAAGCATGATCCAAGCCATTGCAGAGGCATAGCCCATATTGAAAAATGAGAAGCCTTGCAGGAAGAGATAAAGTGAGTATAAAAGGGTGCCATCCAATGGACCTCCCGTACCTTTTGAAATGATAAAGGCGGGTACGAAGGTCATAAAAGCACTTATAGTTTGCATAACCAGATTAAATAATATAATGGGACTAAGCATAGGAAGCGTAATTTTATTGAATCTCTGCCATCCGTTGGCACCATCCATACTTGCGGCTTCATAATAACTTTTAGAAATACCCTTCAATCCAGCCAGGAAGATAAGCATCGATGACCCGAACTGCCAAATGGACAGAAAAATTAACATCCACAGAGCAGCTGACGGATTTCCGAACCAGTGAACAACTGGAATCCCTAGAAATTTTAGCAAAAGATTGATAATCCCTTGATCTCCAAAAATATTACGCCACATAATCGCAACCGAAACACTACCTCCGATCAAGGATGGCAAGTAAAATAAGGAGCGGTACAAACCGACTGCCCTTGATGCGGTGTTTAACAGCATAGCAATGAGTAGAGCGAAGGCAAGCCTTAATGGAACTCCTGCAAATACATAGATAAGGGTCACTCTTACCGAATGCCAATATCTTGGGTCATCTGTAAACAGTTTTTTATAGTTTGCGAATCCGATCCAGTGTGGTGCGGAAAACAAATTATAATTTGTAAACGATAAGTAGAGTGATGTAAGAATAGGAATGATGGTAAACGCCAAAAATCCGATAATAAATGGACTTATAAAGGCATAACCCTCTAAATTTTTCTTAAGTTTACTTTTTTTATTTTTTGGCCTCATAACAGGCGCAGACATACTATTCTGCTGAATTTCTTTTTCAGCTTTCTGAACACTCATATAGCCATCTCAACTCCTCTTTCTTTAAACAGTCCCCAAGAAGAAAGGGGAATAGCTGATCCGAAAAAGGATCAGCTATCGGATTAGGTTATGAAATATTTCTTATTTTGAGGTAGCTAAAATTGCATTAGCTTGTTGTCTAAACTGTTTGGCCGCTTCTTCCGGCTTCATTTTCCCATAAGCAATTTGATCAGATACGTTGGTTAAAAGAGTGATCACTTGACCAGCTCCAGAAGGATCTGGACCGTTATAAGCTGAACTATGGTCTTGAGCCCAAGCCATATATTCAAATACTTGTTTATTCGCTGGGGTTAATAAAGGTTCTAATGCTTTTTGGACTTTAGGAGATCCAGGAACACCGCGATCACCAAGCATTAATTTGTTCGCCTCAATATTATTGGTCAAGAAATCGACGAACTTGGCAGCCTCTGATTTATTTTTGGAGCTGTTAGCAATTGACCAATACATGGAGGGCTTTATAAACAATCCCTTATCAGCGTTTGGCCCTGGCATACCGGTTATTTCAAGCGGTCTGTTGGCTGCTTCCTGTAGAGGAGCCATTTGGGTAGCCCATTGGACAATACCGATCGATTGTTGTTTGACAACAGGATCATCTTCAAGTCCTTTTACTTGTGCTTCTACATCGGGTGATGGAATCGCTTTCCCTTTGACCATTTCGGCATACATTTTAAAGTAGTCTACAAACAGCTGGTCATCTGTATAGCCCAAGGATTTGCCATCTTTACTGTACAGGCTTTTCCCAAAAGTTCTTAAATAATAGTTGAATTCAACATCTGGAGCTTGCCCTGGTCCATCTACAAAATATAGACCTGCGGCAGCTGCCTTCTTAGCCATATTTTCATAATCAGTCCACGTCCAATTTTCAGGGATGGAATCAATGCCCGCCTTTTTCAACAACTCAGGGTCGTATTGGTAACTGACAGCAACGCCCCCCGCACTAAGTCCATAATAGTTGCCATTAATTTTTCCAGTGTCAAGAAAGTTCTGGCTGAGATCACTTGTGTCTATTTCTTTGCCAAGATATGGCTTCAAATCTGCTAATTGATTGTTGTTTGCATATTGTGTAATGTAAGATGGATCCATCTGAATAATATCTGGTAGTTGATTAGCTGCTGCTTCCGGAGAAAGTTTTTTCCAATAATCATCCCAAGTTGCATACTCAGGTTCAATTTTTACATTCGGATGCTTTTTCTCGTACATTTTAATAATTTTTAATGTATAATCATCTCTCGGTTGATTTCCTCACCAAGCAATACGAATCGTGACTTTTTTGTCACTTCCAGAGCTGTTATTACTATTAGTACTGGCGCTTCCACCGCAAGCGGTTAAGGCAAAAACAAGTAATAGCGAAAACAGTGCCATAATAACTTTTTTCATCGGTTCTTAATCCCCCTTAGAAATGTAAGTGTTTACATTTATAATTATAGGCTTGTGTTATAATTTTCTGAATTCAAATAACAGACCTCTTTGTTTAAAAAACCGTTATTTTATTTAGGCAAAAAAATAAGATTCTATCTCAACAGGAATCCTGTAAATATAGAATCTTACCAAGTTAAATTAGCCCTTTTTATTTTTCGAAAGGACAAGGTTTGCTTCTTTTCTAAAGAGCCTTGCCCCTTTTTCTGGCGTTATTTTTTTAAACAACACTTGATTTGAAATATCCTCCAAGTTATCAACAACTTGGACAGCTCCAATGGGGTATGCTTTTTCAATGTTAGGATTATTACTTTCAACACGTTCCACATAATCAAAAATCTTTTTCTGGTCATTAGGCAATTCCTTTTTAACTTCATTCGCTACATTAGAAGCCACTGGAACACCACGTTCTGCTTTTAATAGTTTGTTCGCCTCAATATTATTAATAAAGAAATTAATGAATTTAGCTGCTTCCTTCTTATGTTTTGATCCCTTCGCTATCGAAAAAAACTGACCAGGCTTCACAACCAAACCCGAATTTTGGCCAGGGCCTGGAGGAGGGAGGATTTGAAAAGGCTCTTTGGCAGCCTGTGAAAAACTATAATACTGATTGGAATGTGTCCAGGTCATGGCGGCTTGCTGATTAACTAAAGGTTCGTCTGCAATTCTATTGATTTGCTGCATAACTTGAGCAGTCGGCATGGCCCCTTGATTAAGTAAATGTAATTGCATATTAAAATAGTCAATAAATAATTGATCGTTATCATATCCTAGAGATGTCCCGTCTGAGTTATATAGACTTTCTCCTTTTGTTTGCAAATAATATTGAAAAAACACTTCCGGTGATTCTAGACCATTTGTTCCATAGAGTTGACTGCTTTTGTGAACGTCTAGAACTATATTTTCAAAATCTGTCCATGTCCAATCCGCTTTTGGGCAGGATAACCCTTCTCCTGAAAGCATTGATTTATTCAAAAGAACAAGAGGCGCATTGAGACCTAACGGCATTCCGACTAGTTTATCATCTACTACACCTGATGAAAGAACCTTCCCATCAACGGATTTTGTATCAATAGTGTGGTTTTTAATATAAGGGGTCAGGTCCTCCAATAAATGGCTTTTACTGTATGGTTTTAAATAAAGCAGGTCCATTTGGATAATATCCGGTAATTGATTCGCAGCTGCCAGCGGATCGAGCTTCTTCCAATAATCGTCCCAGTTTAAATATTCAAACTCAATTTTAATATCCGGATGCTCTTTTTCAAACAAGTGGATAACCTGCTCTGTCGCATCATTCCTTGGCTGTTCTCCCCACCAAGCCATTTTAAGGATCACAGGCTCCTGACTCTTTATTGAAGCAGAGGTCGAACGATTGGTACAACCGCTTAAGATCAAAAAAAATATAAGAGGAACAATAAAGACGATTTGTTTTTTTATGATCATGATCCTCCTTTACATTACCTCTATACACCATAAGCCATTTCTCGTTTATACTCTGATGGCGTAAAACCTGTTTGCTTTTTAAAGACTTGACTAAAATATTGCGAATTCTCACCAAAGCCCAGTTGATCCGCTAACTCGAAAATTTTAACATCACTCTGGGTTTCAAGCATATGAATCGCGGTATCAATTCGGATGCGAGTTAAAAAGTTTGTAAATTTCTCTCCCGTTTCTTTTTTAAAAAGCTTACCAAGATAATCCGCATTCATATATAACATTTCATTGGCCACCCACTGCAGGTTTAAATTGGGATCACTGATATGCTCTTTAACGATTTCAATGACTTGGTTAATAATAGATGAGTGTTTGTTTTTATTTTGATGATAGAAATATCCGGTAAGTTCATTTGCGATCGTTTGAAAAAAGGATTGCATCGCTTGGATTGTCTCCATTTCCAAAAGAATAGGCAGTTTGGATAAATAAGTGTTCATCTTTTTGGAATCACACAAACGAATCATGGCATTAAAGAGTTGAATCACATAGGATTTGGTTGCATAAGTATCAATTCTTAAATCGATCAGGCGCTTAAAAAAATCATGGATCTCTAGCTCCACATCCTCCCAGCATCCGGATTTAACAAGTCGGCAAAATTTCTGATCATCATAATAAACTGCTTTTTGATCAGGGCTATTTCTAATCCCAATATCTCTAGTTGTGATAATGCTTCCTTCCCCTAAATAAAAACGATAATGGAGACATTCGAGAGCTTCCTTATACAATTTATTGGCGTGATTCAGTTTTCCTGAATCGCTGACGGCAATCGTGCAATCCAATTTATAATATTGAAAGAAAGTCTCTCTAATCCTTTCAAGCTTCCTTTGAATTTCTATATATGCTTCCACGTCTTTTATGAGAATTAAAATAAGTTCTCCTACGGTACAGCACAGAGTGTATGTTTCAAAAGTGTGCTCGCTTATATTTTTCAAGGCAAATAATTGCTCATATTGAAAGTCCCCTTCTAATTGGAACAACATTAAACGGACATTGGTCATCATTAAATCAGTTTGGAATAAATGTTGATATGAAGATAGATCACTATTTTCATTTATATTTGTTACAAATTCCTTTAGTTTTTGCTCCTTGGCGTACGGGAGAACATCCTCAAGCGTATCCTTCATTCTTTGAATAAACTGTTCATGCTCGCTCGCCTGATTCAACTCCCCACAAATTTCTCCCAATGCTGCGATAATGTTTTTTTCATTACATGGCTTCAACAGGTAATGCTTAACACCAAATTCCATGGCTTGTTTGGCATAATCAAATTCACTGAACCCTGATAATAAAATAAACTTTGTTTCTGGGAAGGTGTTATTCACCTTTTTAACCAATTCCAAGCCATTCATCCCTGGCATTTTAATATCACTAATCACAATGTCAGGTCGGTTTTGTTTGATAATCTCGTAGGCTTCTATCCCATTTCTGGCCGTTCCAATTAAACGTGTCCCGAGTGATTCCCATTTAATCACCTTTGAAATTCCATCCACAATAATGCGCTCATCATCAACTAACATCACTTTGAACATGTTCTTCACCCCTTTTGTAAGGAAGAAGTATAAGGATTTTTGTTCCGTTATTAGGTTGGCTTTCAATCGTTACACCATATTGCGACCCAAATAAAAGCTTAATTCGTTCATCTATGTTGGATAACCCGATGCCTTGCCCCCGGGTTTTGATTTCTCCCTTTTTTACCTTTTCTAAAATAGCAGGATCCATTCCCGGACCATTATCCTCAACAATAAGCTGGAAGTTCTCTTGATATAAAATAGACTCGATGCGAATGTTGCAAGATTCAATCCTAGTCTCCAGTGCATAATTGATAGCATTTTCCACAAGTGGCTGCAGGGTTAGCTTCGGGATTAAAAAGTCAAATACATCAGGATTCACATTAATCGTGAAGTTTAATCTCTCCTCAAATCGATACTTTTGTATAATAATATAATTTTCAACAATATTAAGTTCAGATTCAATTGTAATCAGCGGCTTTTTTAAACTAATGGAGTTTCGAAGCAAAAATCCAAGAGCTTCTACCATCTTTGAAATTTGTTCCTGATCCCCCATTTTGGCCAACCAATTGATGGATTCCAAAGTATTATATAAAAAATGAGGATTAATTTGAGCTTGTAAGGCTTTGAATTCTGTTTCTTTTATTGTAATCTGCTTTGAAAGGTTTTCGTTTACAAGCTCGTCAATTTTTTGAATCATTTTTTGAAAGTTTTTGTGCAGCTGTCCCACCTCATCATCATGCAAAAAGGCAGGCTTTAAGAATCCTTTTTGTGCCTCTTTAAAATCTCCGATTTGTGCATAGTGCATGCCATTTACGAGATTCTCTAATGGGCTTGTGATGTTTCGAGCAAATCTGAGTCCCAAAATGGCTACAATAACATACATGATGATAAAAATGAGGATTAAAGCTGTTTTTACAACCCCAACCTTTTGAAAAATTTCATTAAATGGGATGACATTTACATAATCCCAGTCAAGGTAATGGGATTTAAAATGGACAATAAAGTAATTCTTTTCTCCCATTTTCCTAATTTCATATCCAGAATTTTGGTTTAATGAAAGTGTCAGATGTTTGTAGGCGCTGTTGATTCTTTGAGGATAAATAAGCCCTTGCTTATCAAAAATTATAAAATCCCCGTTTGACTCATTAGTTCCCTGCAGCAGTCCATTTACAAGGTGATCAATATCAATCCTTATAATCAACGTACCAATCGACCTAAAGCTTAGGTCATTATACTCTCGAACCTCTCGAGCTATAAAAAGAGTTAAGTCTTTGCCCTCAGGATTGATCCAGACTGCTGTGCCGTGTTCCTTTTTAGCCATATTGATGATCGTTGTCTGTTGTTTCTCTGTTAATTTAACTGTTCTTGTCCCAACATTGCTATCCTGTCCATTTACATCCACTAAATCAATGGATTGAATGTATGGATTGTTGTTAACATAGCTTAAAAGCTTGTCTGTCATGTTAGATCGAATCAAAAATCGATCATAGCTATTAGAATGTGTAATTTGGGAGATCAAGTCCTTTTGAACCTGAGGGTCTGTGACAATATTATAAGAAACATCTTTTATTTTTTGGAGCTCGTTTTCAATACTGCTAGATGAAGAACTCAGAAGCTGGGATGATTTTCTGTAAAGTTGCTTATCGTAACTATAAAAAGCATATTGGAGTCCTATAAAGGTAAAAGAAAAGGAAATGATCATAATTAATGAAATTAAAGTAAACAGCTTGTATTTAAATTTAAGATCACCATAACTCTTTTTAAACATCCGTGTCATTTGTGATGTCTCCAATTTGGCTCTTTTTAGAATTTTATTAAAAATGATAACGCATACATAGACCCTCAAAAAAATAGACGCGACTATCAGAACACTTGATACGCTTCCTAACCTTCTCTAGTCATTAAACTTATTTTATACTAACGGGCAAATGAATTAAACGGGAGAAAGGTTTTAAGTATAGACAGCACTTAAAACCCTTCGGCAGAAACAGATGAATGAGGAAAAGAACCTAGTAAAAGTGGGTCATCGCTTTTCCTTTATAACAGCATGATTCTAACAACTCATCCAAGATGTTTTCTAAACAGTTCTTCTAATTGCTGTGCGAGATCGTCATCTGATAATGGCTTTCGATGAGTATTTTCCAGATAGATATACTTTTCTGTTTCTGACATTAAGTATTTTTTGTACCATAGAAAGAAGTCCGGGCTGTCCTCCTGCATCCTAATATATTTACGTAATGATTCCAAACTATATAAAGTACTTTTTATGTTGGTTAGCCAATCGGCCCGGTAAAAATGCTTCCATTTATACTGTTCAGCCTTCCGTAATGCAAGAAGACTTTCATTGTAAGAACGAATCGACTGGGAGACTTGTACGAAGGCAACAGCATAGTTCTGTTTGGCAAACGAATAGTAAGCGTCACATAAAGCAATCATTCCCCTGCATCCGGAAGCATGTAATTCAACTTGCATCATGAGTTGGTCATAGAAACGCCTTTGATCCTCATCCCCCAGATGAATGAATAAATCGCAGCACTCCTCTAATAAATCCATCCAGCCCAAAAGAGCCTCCTCACATTTCGCCTTAAACCAATTGATTTGATCGTTAAAAGGAACCTCACCAGTCGCCCAAAATAGACTGCGCACAGGTAAATGACACTTACCTTGAAGCCAATGTCCGATAATGTGTCTAGCAGGGTGATGATAGAATTGCTCACCTGCCTGATCATCTGGATGGGGTCCATAAGATATAGTGTGGTTTGAATAATCCCGATACACATGCTCAATCCGCTTGTGGTATGATGAATAAAGTCGCTGAACAAAAGCCTCTAAATGCGGAATAATCTGGACTTCTCCGGTTCTCCATAAATGACTGACTAAATCTAATGGATAGAGATGCATCCGAATATTCCCGCTATTGAGCAATAGATAGGAATGAGCCCCAGTTTCAAAGGCCTGTTCGATCTCTCCTTTTACCAATTCAAGAGGGGACGGAAACATTGTTAAATGATTGGATGCTTGCAGGTCATGAAAAGTGACATGATAGTAGATTCCATGTTCTCCCGGGTCTCCATAAGCAGGTAATGAAGGTATTCGAAGGTTCTCATTTTCACGTCTCCGTGAAACCATCTTTCCGTATCCATTGTCAGCCCAAATTTTAATAACACCATCTGGAACACTTATATAGCCTTGTTTGTACAACTCTGAGATTTCACCGTACAAGGCCATGCAGCAAACGGGATTCTCGATCGATTCACATACCATTTGATATTGTTTTTCAACCACTTTTGAAATCATCTCACCTCGTTTTTGAGGTGTATCGAACTCAGGCGTATTTAACCAGAAAGGAGCATCACCCTGACCGCGGAACGAAAGAACCCAGATCACTTTTTGATCTTTTTGTTTTAAAATGGCCTCTCTCCAAAGCTGTTCGAACAACTCCGGATGTTCCATATAATTTGGATTCTTCCCAGGATAAGCACGCAAAAACATTTCCGCCCCTAATGGTTCAGCGTGATGATGCGTGACCCATAGGCCCATTTCCGAAGCCAGCTTGGCATGAATGCCCTCTTTCGGAAGATCCGTTCCAGGAATCACCATATTCCCTCCACACCGTAATAAGGCTTCAAAGACGGGGTACCATATTTCTTTTGACGGTGGATAGTCTTCCTTCCACCCAATTAAACAGACCTCATCATTAACAAACCAGCCGCGATACTTCACTTTGAATTTTTCTGAATTATAGTCAGTTGTCGGTATCTCCACCCTTACCTTTGTTGAGATTGGCAAGTCGGCCCAAAACCAGAATGGATCAACCCCTAAATAGTGTTGACTGTAATACAGCAGTCCATAGATAATTCCAAGATCATCCTGGCCAATGATGTGCATTGTCCATTTCCCATTGATCAGATGAAACCGAAAACAAAAGGTCTCTGGCCAATTTGGACAGCGGTCTTCAGGCAAGGCATAGCGGACGATCAAATCAGGAGCAGCACTAGGAGAGTTTGTTAATTCAGGTATCTTACCAAATACTTTTTCGTGATCCCGTCTAATCATATTTAATGCGTGCTGCACAGGGGAAGAAATGGACTCTGGCGGACGTATTATCGTATTTTGATCAATTAGAACAAAGGCATCCTTACTCATAGTGAACCTCCTTGTCTTACAGGTCTTCTTATATCAATCACGACATGAAAAAATTGCCAAAAAGATAAAATCTCCAACCTAAGTGGGCCACGCTATTTCTATGCCCTTAAATGATTAAACTCTTGAAATCTAGTTATCTAATAAACTTATCAGGGGGCAGAAGACACCCCCGCCTAAAAAGGAGAGTGTTACGCCACATCTCTCACCATTTAATGAGAGGGATGGCTGGGCTCTCGAAGCAGTTCTTCAATGCTAAACGGTCTATTCTCTTTACTAGACCGCCAAACAGCTTCTCCCATTGCAATCGAATAGGCGCCAGCCTCTGCTCCAGCTAAAATAGGAAATGGTCTAACGGGGTCCACCCCTAGAAAAAGATCTTCTTGAAGCAATGGGTCACCTCCGCCATGTCCCCCTTCATTTTGTACAACATGGATCACCTCTTTTGAACCAAAGAGGGGATAATAGTCAATCGTTTGTTCAGGAATAGGGAATGGAACCCGGCTTGGTTCATCAAATTCTTGTGTCTCAATTCTTCCTTTCGTTCCATTGATCGCAAGTCGATAACCTTCATAGGGAAGAGAGAAATTAACCGAATAGCTTAAGAAGGCCCCTTGTTTATATTTAACCGTTACAGCATAGGTATCTTCTATATCAATTTCTTGGTCAAAAATGCAAGAATCTGGACGATAATTGGTATAGTTTCGTGAAGACTTTTCAATACTGTCCACCTTAATATGGTCATCCTTTGCAGTGATATTATTTCTTCGATTGGACCACCGCATATAATATTGGCAGTTGATCTTCTCCTCACAACTACCACAATAACGATTGTCAATTGGACTGGGATTCAGTTCACCATTCTTTCCATAGTAATTCAAAGCACCATAAGCAAAGATTTGCTCCGGGGTTTGATTAATCCACCAATTGACCAAGTCAAAATGGTGTGTAGATTTATGAATCGATAACCCGCCAGAATGTTTTCTGTTGCGATTCCATCTTTTAAAATAACTCGCACCATGGTATGTATCCACATACCAATTCAAATCAACGGATGTAACCCGGCCGATTTTACCTTCTAAAATCATCTCTTTAATTTTTCTATGAAAGGGATTATATCGATAATTGAAGGTCACAATTACTTTTCCGTTGCTGTTTTTTTCTGCCTCCACAACTCTCCTGGCATCGTTGGCATTTATAACCATAGGTTTCTCGGTAATCACTGTTAAATCGTTTTTCAAACCCTGTAAGATATAATCAATATGGGTATTATCTCTGCTTGTAACGATTATCGTATTCGGCCTAATTTCTTCTACCATTTGTTGAAATCGATCTGGGCTAAATAAAGGGACAGTATTGAGCTTGGGGAAACTTTCCTTTGCTAATTCATAACGGCGAGGGTCAGGGTCAAGAAGACCAACAATTTGATTGTTATCCGAGAAATTAGTGAAGATAGGCTCGATATACATTCCCATTGCCCTGTTGCTTAATCCACAAATTGCAATTCTATTCATTAGTTAATCCTCCAAACAGAGAGTGTTTTTACCCTTCCTTTTGTATCCCACAAAGCTTTGTCCAAAGAATCTTTTTAAAACTCTTATGAACTGTCACCGTTTAATTCCCTCTTTATTATATGAAATCCCTTCCCCCCCTTAAATTTAAAATTCAGTTTTCTTTTATAAAAAAACAGTGTTTTGTAAAATTAATGGCAAAAGAGGTTGAGACAAAAAAACAATGAAGACAAATACCGAGCAATGTAAGTTCAAAGATTGAGTAGGAAAAGGAGAACGTGGTCAAAATACGGAGACTCAAAAAATCGTGAGAATGACGATTTTTTCTGAGAGTATTCTCCTAGTTACTTTCCTTAGTCCTACGGGAACAGCACGCGTCCGAAGATTCACTTTGGAGCACTAAAAGACCCAATCCAAAGTGAACTGAGGCCGTGCCCGTGGAAGGCGAAGTATTTTAGCGGAACGATTCGCCTCATACTAAGTATAAAGAAAAATCAGTCAATTCATGAAGGGTTTTTTGAAGAGAGGTATTAAAAATTTTTCAAAACAAGATAGCTTAATGAAATGATCATTTTGAGTGTAAATAATTTTTACAATATTATAGAGTTGTAAACTCCATAAAATAAACCACAACGGAGTAGCTCCTTCAGAATCCAGGTTTTCCGGTCCCTAATTGACAATTAAGGAAACCTTTCTTCTTGGCTGAGCTTTGGTTGTGGTTCTAATATTAATTATAAGTTTCGAAACTAAATCAATCTATTAACTTTTAAAATGTTTTAACCTTAATTTGGTGTAATAAAAATTTATTTAGACTCCTGGCTTCCATATTCAATCTCTCTCAATATCTCTTCCCTCACATTATCTAGTTTAGGAACATAACTTTTTAAAACTTTCATTCTCCCCTCGAATGTATACTCCCCTAGTTGAGCAGGAATTAAGAAAGTTTCTCCACTGTTAATTGATTCATATGTGTTGTTATAAATAATCCTACCGTTCCCTTCCACGCAGGTAAATAAGTAAAATCGTTCAGGATCACTTTTTTCTCTGAGACTTTGTTCTATTGTATAGTTTTCCCAAGCAAAATGTTTGTCTAAGCATAAGTAGCTTTTTGTGTAACCCTGTCGTTTTGTTTCTAGACCCTTTGTGATCAATTCGGTGGACTTTAAATCTGCAACTTGAAAAGCATACTCTAAATCCAAGCCCCTACCCCTGCTATAATCATAAATTCTGTAGGTTGTGTTACTATTACAGCATAGTTCCACAAGAGTGACATCTTCGCAGATTGCATGTATAAGACCACTAGGAATAAAAACCACATCACCCTTTTCTACATAAACTTTCTTTAAATAGTTTTCAATAGTACCATTAAGTGCTGCCCTCTTTAAAACGGTCTTATCTCCTGTTTGGACACCCGCATATAGAAAGGCACCTTCTTTTGCATCTAATATATACCAAGCCTCTACCTTACCCATTGGTTCTTTTTTCTCATGGGCGAATTCATCAGTAGGATGGACTTGTATAGATAGTTTCTCTTCAGCACTTACATAGCGAAGCATTAATGGAAACCAATCAGACTCAATTTTAGTTCCCAATAGTTTTTGACCTTCTAGTTCAATAAGATCTGTTAATTTCATTCCTTTAAATTGACCATTGGCAATAATACTTACATTTTCCGGATGGCAGGATATTTCCCATGTTTCTCCTATAATCCCCTTTGGTAGATTGGGCTTAAACTCTCTCAACTTTCTGCTTCCCCATGGTTTTGAGATATAAATAGTATCAAATTTTATGGGATACATAACAGCCTCCTATTTTGACATCTTTTGTTCAGTATATTTTCTTATTTGTTCTACTTCTTCTTTATAATCTGTATCTGGACCTTTAAATATTGAGGAAGTCCCAAGTACAAGTACATCTGCACCTGAATTTATTACCCTTGGTATAGTTGTTTTATTAATATTGCCGTCCACTTCAATCATTGCATTTACATTTTTTAACTCTAGAAGCTTCTTTACCTCTGTAATTTTCTCCAAGGTATTTTCTATGAATGCTTGTCCTGCAAAACCAGGATTAACAGTCATAATTATTATAAGATCGATATCTTTTATGACATGTTTAATGTTTTCAACTGGTGTAGATGGATTTAATGCAACACCAACACACATTCCCAAATCTTTGATTTTGTGTATGATTCTGTGTAAATGTAAGGTTGTTTCTGAATGTACTGTGACAAAGTCTACCCCTATTTCCGCTAATTCCTCTAAAAACAAATCAGGATTCATAACCATTAAATGAACATCTAGTGGTATCTTGGTCTGTTCTTTAAATGCCTTTAGCATGTATATCCCTAGTGTTATATTAGGAACGAAAACACCATCCATAATATCACAATGAATCATATCTACTTTAGCTTCTTCTAATCTTCTTAATTCCTCACCTAGTTTTAGAGGGTTTCCGCACATAAGAGAAGCTGATATTTTTATCAATAGAGAAATACCTCCCCAGTTACTTTAATCTTTACCACGACGTCCAAGAGTATCTAATAAAACAGCTAGAATAATAATGCCTCCCTTAATGACCATTTGATAATAAGAGGAAACATTCAAAAGTGTTAATCCATTTCCTAAGATCCCAATAAGTAATACACCAATAAAGGTTCCACTAATATTACCCTTACCACCTGATAAACTTGTCCCTCCCACTATGACACCAGCAATAACATCTAATTCAAATCCGTCACCTGCACTTGGCTGGCCAGATGCTAATCGTGAGGCTAGAATTACTCCAGCTAAGCCCGTTAAGAGACCGCTTATTGTATAAACATAAATTTTTACTCGATCGACCTTCAACCCTGACCATTTACTCGTCTGTTCATTTCCTCCAATAGCGTAAATATATCGACCAAAACGAGTAAATTTTACGATATAGGATCCTAGTAATAGGATAATAATCATGATATATATCGGGATGGGGATGCCCCAAAAATAGCCTGTTCCTATATAGATAAAACTTGGGCTTGTTTCAGAAATTGGCATTCCATCCGTAAATATATAACTTAATCCCCTTATTGCACTCATTGTCGCAAGTGTGGTTATAAAACCCGCAATTTGACCTTTTGCTGTGACAAAGCCATTGAAGAAACCAACTGCTGCCCCAGCTAAAACACCTACAAAGAGAGCTAAAAATGGCGACTCTATAGAACTGTACATCATTGCAGCCATAACGCCCGACAATGCTAGAATGGACCCTACTGATAAATCTATCCCGCCGATTAAGATAACTAGAGTCATTCCTACAGAAGCAATCGAAGTAACCGACAGTTGCCGAGCTATATTCATTAAATTTGAGACTGCGAAGAAATTATCAGCTACCAAGGACATGACAATAAATAATACGACCAATGCTAAAATCAATCCATACTGTCTCATACGATCAAAACTTAATTGTTGCCCAAATGGGAAAAATACTTTATCCTTTTTAGCCAACTGAGTCATTTTCTTACCCCCATTGCATATTGCAAAATGGTTTCTTGATCTAATCCAATATTCTTATGATCAAAAGTGATTTTCCCCTCATGCATGACAATTACCCTATCACTAACATTAAGTATTTCAGGAAGTTCAGAAGATATCATAATAATACTCATCCCTTCATCTACCAACTTTCCCATCAACTTATAAATTTCGTTTTTAGCCCCAATATCAATTCCTCTTGTAGGTTCATCTAAAATTAAAATTTTTGGGGAAACGGATAACCATTTCGCAATAACAACTTTTTGCTGATTACCACCACTTAATTCTGCTGTTATCTGATTTGGACCAGAAGTAGCAATAGAAAGATCATTAATATATTGGGTTGACATCCGATTTTCTAATTGTTTTCTTAGAATGAAAGGATTTAAATATCTTAATTTTGTTAGACTCATGTTGTTTTTTATAGGTAAATTTAAAATTAATCCTAGATCTTTTCTATCTTCAGGGACTAATCCGATGTGATGCCTGGTAGCTTCATAAGGATTCTTAATATTTACCATCTCCCCCTCAATCCATACCTCTCCATATTCCATTTTATCTATACCAAAAATGACCCTAGCTAATTCAGTTCTCCCCGCACCTACTAATCCAAAAAAGCCTAAAATTTCTCCCTTATTTAGATTGAAATTAATATTTTGTAACAAACTCTTTGAACTTACATTTTTCACGGAAAAAATCGTTTCTTTATTTTTATTGACCTTTGAAGCATTATCCCTTGTTTGAGTAATTACTTCCTTTCCTACCATCAATCTTACAAGTTCATTTTCCGTGGTGTCACTAGTTTTTAATGTATTTACATAGCACCCATCTTTCATAACTGTAATCCGATCAGTGATCGAAAAAATTTCTTCCATTCTGTGAGAAATATAAATGATGCTATATCCTTTTTTCTTAAGATCTTTTATTAAATTAAACAGATTCTTAATTTCGTAGTCTGTTAAGCTTGCAGTAGGCTCATCCATAATAATAATTCGAGAATTAAGAGATAAACATTTTGCAATTTCAACAGATTGTTTTTGAGCTGTACTTAGTTTCCCAACCTTAAGTTTTGTATCAATCTCCATACCAATTTTCTCTAAATACTTTTTAGATTCCTGGAACATCTTTTTCCAATCAATATGTTTTAGTGAGTTAATGGGTTCCCTTCCCAAAAAGATATTTTCAGCAATACTGAGATTGTCCACTAAATTAAACTCTTGATAGATCATGCTTATGCCTTTTTCTAAGGCTTGGAGAGGGAATTGAAATTCAATTCCCTTTAACTCTCCATCCCCATTTCCAAGGAGAATGGCACCTTCATCCTTTTGATAGATTCCTGTTAGTATCTTCATTAAAGTTGATTTCCCAGCACCGTTAGCTCCCATTAACGCATGAACTTCACCTTCATTAATCTCTAACTGAGCATTATCCAATACCTTAACTCCGGAAAAGGACTTACTAATATTCTTCATTGATAAAATACTTTTCACACTATCACCTTTTCCTTAACATTTTCACACTAATTATTTGTTATACTGAGAATCTCTTTTAATAAATTTTTCCACATTCTCGGAGGTTACAAGGCTAGTTTCAACAGGTATTGTCTTTTTTGGTGTTTTACCATTTATAAAATCCACTGCATTTTTCACAGCAAGTTCCCCCATTTTATAAGGGTCTTGGGCAATGGTTGCCTTGAGTGGTGTATTATTCTTGATAGCATCCAGTACATCAGGGGTTGAATCAACACCAGCAATAAATAAATTTTTACTTCCCCTTGCTTGAACTGCACTCAGAGCTCCCGTAGCAGCGCTTTCATTAACTCCAAAGAAAGCATCAATATCTGGATGAGCTTGAAGTATATTTTCTGCTGCTTCAAGAGCCTTTGACCTTTCCATTCCAGCTCCTTGATTAGCAACAACCTTTATTCCCGGTGATTTTTTAATTTCCTCGAGAAATCCAGTTTCTCTATCTTTGCAAGACGTAATTGTTGGCCAGCCAATAATTGCTATCTTACCCTTCCCATTCAATTGTTTTGTAACATATTTAGCTGCCGCTTTTCCTATTTCTTTGTTATCTGAAGCAATAAATGAAGTGGTATCTGCCCCAACCACACCGATATCTACTGTAAACACACCGATATTCTTATCATTTGCCTCTTTTACAACATTTGATACTGCCTTTGAATCAATTGGATTAATCAACAAAGCATCAACGTTTTGTTGCAAAAGGTCTTCTACATCTGCTAACTGATTTTCTATCTTATAATTTGCACTGGTCATTTTTAGATCTACATTTAATTTCTTTGCTTCATCCTGGGCCCCTTTTTGCATTGCGACAAAAAACGGATGAACACCTTGTCCAAAAGAAAAGCCTAATTTGATCTCACTATTGGATGTAGAATCTGAGTTCCCAGCATTTGGATTTGAACTTGAACTTTCCTGATCTCCATTGGCACAACCTGATATAAGAAATGCCATAATTATGATGGTAACGAGTAATATGAAACTAGTACTTTTCTGTTTCAAATTTCTTCCCCCTGTGATACCATAATTTTGATACTATTTTTAAAGGAAGCTGTAATGACTTTGTCGGGTTATATACAGTTTCCTCTTATTTTTTCTTAGGCAAAAGTCCAATAGCTTTAGCATGCCTTGGTGCATACGCAACTTTACCCATAATGGCATAATTGTCCGCATGGCTTGCACCTGGAATATTATTGGCCACTTGATGTAGAGTTGAATAACCTATAGTTGCAAACTTTATCGCCTCTTTAAATTGTGGTGGAATCCCATATTCATCCGACGTTGTAAGACGCATACCCTTAGGCAATTCCTCCTGAATATATTCCATTAGAACCGGATTAAAAACTCCTCCACCGCTTGCAATCATAACTTTGATATCCTCAAATGAGGGAATATTATCCTTCGCATTTTTTGCAATTGCCTTCGCTGTAAAGGCACAGAAGGTTGCCATAATATCTTCACCAGACAAGTGACTAAATTTCTCCAAAATGGAATCGCCATATACTGAAGAAAAGTCATTTCTCCACGCAGATCTAGGAAGTTCTCGCTCAAAGTATGGATGTTTCATTAGTTCTTGAAGCATTTCATCATTAACTTGACCTTCAGCAGCAATCCTCCCTCCTTTGTCATATGATATGTTGTAAAGTTTTCTGCAAGCATGATCCAGTAGGACATTTCCAGGACCTGTATCAAAGGCAATCATTTGACTTCTGTCCTTCTTTACAAATTGAACGTTTGCTATCCCACCTAAATTCAAAGTCAGTGTTGGTCCATTATTTTTAAAAACAACCCAATCCAAGTACTGCATGAGCGGTGCACCATTTCCTCCAAAAGCATGATCCGCCTGTCTGAAGTGGGTAATTGTAGTAATGTTAGTATGGGCCGCAACCACATTCGACTCTACAAGTTGATAACAAATTGGATAGGGACCATTGAACCATCTACCGACAAGGTCACTTTTTTCTTCATCAGTCATTTGATTAATTTTCTTGTGATCTGGTTGCTCTTGGTAGATGGTTTGACCATCTACTGCAATCCCATCAATCTCAAATGGTGATAAATTCAGTTTATCGAGTAGTGCATTAGCTACATTGGCGAACACAGCACCAGCAACATAGTTTAATCTCCCTAACCCTTCCATATCAACTTTGTTGGCAAATGTATCTAACATCACCTTTTGGACTTCTTTAGGCCATTGCATCGATAATCCATCTATATATTTAGGTGGATTTGGATGACCATCAGCTCCCATAGTAATTTCGATCAAAACTGCATCAATTCCATCAAAAGATGTTCCACTGTTAAGACCAATCATTAACGACATTGATTTTCCCTCCTTAAATTTATAAAAGACTTTTTCAAACCAATAATACTGTAGATATTCTTTACATCTAAATCACCTCCTTAAGTTAATTTAATACGTGACATTAGAACCACAAGACCCTCTAATCACCAGTTCAGTAGACAAAATGACCTTCTTTTCTTCATTTAAAATAGTATTTGGATTCTCTATTTGTTGAAGTAATCGACTAATAGCAATTGTGGCGATGTTATAAGTTGACTGTTTAACTACTGTAATGGGTGGATTAAGAAGTGATGCCAAATCAAAATCATCCCAACCAATAACAGCAACATCATCTGGTATTTTGAGACCAAGATCATTAACTGCAATCAATACGCCGGTAGTCAGTAGATTATTTAAGGCAAAAATAGCTGTTGGCCTGTACTCTCTATATTTCAAAAGATTCTTTGTAGCATAAATTCCTTCACTCACATCCCCTGGTTTGACATTTTTATAAGATTTATTGAAAACAAGATTAGTGTCAAAAGGGAGTGAATGATCAAGCATTGCCTGTCTATAACCTTCGACGCGTCTAAAAAAGGTACTAATCGTTGAACCAATAATCCCTATTCTTTTATGACCTAATTTAATTAAGTGACTAGTTGCTTCATAGGCTCCTCTAAAATTATCCGATGCAACTGTCGGAAATTTTAGGTTTGAAATTTCTCTATCGATAATAATTGTTGGTATAGATTCTTTATAGGTCATATTAAATTGAGAATCCTTTCTCTCAGACTCTTTTAAAGCACTAGCAATCATTAATCCGTCAATTCTCTTTTCATACAACATCTTTAGATAAGAAATCTCTCTATCCCCATCCTCGTCAGTATTACAAATGATAATGTTATAACCCTTTTTCACTAAAACACTTTCAACTATTCTTGCAATTGAGCTGAAGTAAGGATTACAGATATTAGCTACAATCAATCCAACAGATTTAGTCGTTTTCTTCTTCATGCTTTGAGCAATTCCGTTAGGGATATAATGGAGTTTATTTGCGGCCTCCCTAACTGCTTGAGTTGCCTCATGAGATGCACTTCCATATCCACCTAAGACCCTCCCAACTGTTGCAGTAGAAACACCAGCTAGTTCAGCTACATCTTTAATCGTGTATTCTTTACTTTTCTGTTCACTCTTCCTAGGCATAACATTCCTCCACCATTGAGAACGTTCTCATTCATTGAAAATAAAGTGATAACGTTCTCACTTAAATCCGTCTAAACATAGAATTCAGAAATCAAAATTATCTTTTATATCTGAATAGAAAAAATCCTCGTTAACTAGGATTATATATAACATTTTGTTGTTTGTAAATAACCTTTACAACATTTAGGTACTTTTTGATAACCCCTTTACCAATTAGTTATATAATGCACGCAAATTGGGATGGGGAGGTTGTCCGATAATGAAGGTTTTCCAAGAACGTCTGCGGTTACTAAGAGAAAATGCGGGTCTTAATCAAGAGGAAATAGCAAAATTACTTAATATCACCACTAGCGCATACGGCTATTATGAGCGGGGGAGAAATGAACCTTCCTTAGAAACCTTAAAGCAAATGGCTTCAATTTTTAAAGTTTCAGCTGATTATTTACTTGGGACAATTAATGACTATCACCATACTACAGTCTTCCAAACACCTGATGATTTAACACTCACAGAGAAAGAGCTCCAGCTTATTAAGGAATTGAAAAAAGATGAGAGCTTCGTCAACGAACTAGCAGCTAATCCTTCAGAACATATTCAAAAATTGAAGCGGCTATGGCGTTTTATTCAAGAGGAATATTAAAATTAAGCCCCTTAACTTTTAATAAATGTAAAAAAATAGTCACTCCAATAGGAATGACTATTTTTAGTAGGTCTAATTACAACCTTAAGAAGTACTCCTCTTACATTTTTCACAAAAGCGTACACCACTAACCTCTACTGTCTGCCACCATAAAATATCTTCAGAAAAGCACTGATTTACAAGATAATAACACGGAAGGCCACAACCTCATTTCTTCCGAGAAACAATCGCAATCCAATTGTCATCAGGGTCGGTCACATAAGCTCGGCGATTTCCCGACATATGATCGTGTGTTTCGATAACGACCGGTACTCCGGCCTCACGTAAATGCTCGACAGCTTGATCCGCAGCTTCAGCCCAAACCGTGAGTTGGAAGGGGTGGCCAGGAGTGGGTGCTGACACGCCATCATCCTTTACCGCATCATTGGTTGTCAAAGCGATCACTGAATCTCCGAGGCGAAGTTCAACATGGTCCGGTTGTCCTTTGTCCGGGAACTGAAAGGTCTGTTTAAACCCGAGAAGATCACGGTAAAACCGCAAAGCTTGATTGATGTCCTGTGTATAGACATGGGGGTAAGCAGATAAAAACATAAAAAATCTCCTCCAATACAATGATTTTCGTTTCATCTAACAGATACTTACTCTCTCGAAATATCGGAAACACACATCAGTTTTAAAAGCCTTACTTGCATGCACATATCACTCTTCATGATCGCGTTTCGAACTTTCTGCAGACTGTTTAAGACGAAGAAGCCTTTCATCCCAGAATTTTTCATACTTTTGAACCCACGGCTTTAACACATCCCTTATAACCTCCGGATTGATCCGGTAGATATGCTCCCTGCCACGCTTAATGCTGTACACAAGGTTTAATTTACGCAATTGCATTAAGTGTTTTGAAATGCCGGAACGAACCAGATTGGGGAAGTGCTCGCTGAGTTGTGTCACTGTCATTTCACCACGTTCTGCCAATAGATCTATAATGGTACGACGTGTATTGTCCCCGAGGGCCTGAAAGAAGTCTTTTTCATTCACGTTTCCTGGTTCCTTAGAGGGTGCCATTAACCCTCAGCTCGTGCCTTTAAGTTCTCCAGTAGGTGGTGACGGGTCCAGCCTTTCTGGTATTCGTTATAAGTCCGTTCCCACCCTTGCTTTCTGACTTCTTCAAAGCCTGAATGCGTGACATGAACCCTGACGCCTTCGGATATTTCCTCCAAGCGGAAGGACACTGTTGTCGGATTCAACCAATCGGAGCCCTCTTCATACCAGGAGATGGTAATCCCCTCCAAAGGACTGATTTCCAATACTTCGCCACAGATGATCTGGCTTCCCTCAGGATCCGTGAGTCGATATTTGCCATGAACGCTCATGTCAATCTGAATATCCGCGCCAAACCAATCTTTCATCCCTTCCTCGGTAGAAATTAACTGCCATACCTCTGATACACTGGCCTTGATATCAATAAAACGCTCAACAATCAAACTATTTCACTCCTTATGTTACTGAAGGGTAACGCGTTACTATATAGTAACATAACTGTTAGATTTATAATTGTCAAGGTGTTTTTAAAATTTACTGAAATTATTTATGGCTTTAAACAAGAGATGAGTCAGATCCAGAAGCCATAAATGGTGCTAGCCCCAAGAATGCACCACTTCATCTATGTTCTCCGTCAGTAATGACGATGAAATCTCCATTTGCAAACAAAAACTTTTACCAGTAGAAGCCTTAGATATTTAAAAAAGCCTCATCCCCTTATTCTTACTGAGGCATGAGGCTTATGGCTTTCCGCGATTGTACCAGATTATGAATTGTGATTTTCTATTGCAGAGTGCGTTGGGCGCGTAATCATTAAATCTAGTCTTATCAACAAGCTTATTCAATACCCTAAACAAAAAAAGAAAAATAAAGGAACAAACTTAACATGGAGACATGGTCTCTTTTATATGAAAAGAACACCCTGCCTCCGGATTGACTCCTCATTCAAACCTCTTTTTCAACCTCTTCGGCTGAACCGTTCGATAGCCTCCTCGGTGACCGGCTCAAAGAGATTAACGAGGTTTCCGTCGGGATCACGGAACAACATCGCACGGTTCCCCCATGGCATCGTGGTCGGTTCCTTTACCCACTCATCTACAAACGATTTCAGGCGCTCGTATTCGCCATCAATATTATTGACGCGAAACTCAATAATGAGGGAGTGATTGTTAGCAGCCACTGCGGAGCCAGGACCAAACAGTGGTACCGTCTGCAAGTGACCGATCGCAAGAGTACACGATGGCAAAACAAGTTCAGCAAAGACAGGCGCAGGGCGTTCAGCCGAAATACCCGTAACTTTTTCATAGAATTTGACAAGACGATCCACGTCTTCAGTAATGATACGAACAGAAGCAAAATTCACAACTATCATCCTTCCTTTAGTCAATGAGGCAATCTCATCCTATGCATTTAGGTCAATACCAGCGGAACTTTTTAAAGGGTCCGATTGAATGAGAAACTAAGCCATTTGGACCCTGACCACGCTTGCTACTGATCGTCCCATAATTTATCCCAATAACCCTTCTAAATGTCAATTGCTAGTGTCCTCCTTCTAAGCAAGACATCCTTTGCGTTTATCTCTCACTCCTTTATGTTGACTCACTCTGATTATAAAACGACGCTACTGACATCAGTATGTCAGTAGCGTTTTAAAATTTTTTGAGCTTCCTCACAAATCCGATGTTGGAGTGCTTTAGGCTCCAAAACAACTGCATCAGCTCCCCAACCAAGGACCCATTGCAAAACTTCATCCAAATGCCGAACACGTAGGTCTACATAAAATCCATCTTGATGCTCTTCCATATCCACGATGTAATGATAGTTTGATTCCTTCACCTTATCAGCGATGTCATGGTTAAAGCGAATGCGGACGAATAAAGAGCGATCATCTAGTGGGGTATACTGACTCAGTTTAAAATGCAGGGGTAATTCGAATCGCTCCTTCAAGTCTATCAATTCTGTGATTCGGGATAAGCGGAAATGACGAATGTCTTGACGCAGATCACAATAGGCAACCAGCATCCATGAGCCTTCAACGAGCACCAACCCATAGGGAGCCACAGTACGAACACTATGCCGCTCTCCTTCAGCATCTGCAAATTTTTTAACATAATGAAAGTTGATTTTTCTCTTTTCTAATATCGCTCGACGGATCCTTTCTAGATATTCTCTTTCTTTTGACTGATGCTCCTTATCAGAATGGAGCAAACGCATAACATTGCGTACACGAGAAGTTTCATCGAGTACACGCTCCGGCAGAATGGCCTCTATTTTGCAGCGCGCCTCTTGAGCCTTGACACGATAATCATCATCAAATTGTTGTTCGATAAAGTCCGTTCCCATCAGCAAACTTACGGCCTCTTGAACCGTGAAACTAATAGGGGGTAGGAAAAAGCCTTCCATTAGGGAATAGCCTGTCCCAGGTGCCCCGATTATTGGTACACCGGCCTCACATAGTGCTTGGATATCGCGGTAGATCGTCCGTACGCTCGTTTCAAATAGCGCCGCTAAATCTTCAGCCCTTCTGACGTCTTGACGTTGTAACTCGAGCACGATGGCTAACAAACGGTCTGTTTTATTCATGAGTCTACCCCTTAATGGTTATTGTTAGAAAACTTAGCCTTTCGACAGCCTTATTGGCGAGGCCCATAGTTGCACTTATAAGGTCCTCCAAGATTCTGACGTTATAAAATAAACATACCATAACTGTACGGGGAAAATGATTGAGTGAATCTAGAGTTTTTAGTCATAGAAGGGGATGAATAGCTATGTGGGAATCTCTAAAAATAATCTGAGCCTTCAGTTTGCGTTTATCCGTCAACTGGCCCACTTTTAAAATATAAATAGAAGAAAACATGACAAATCAGCATTAAGGATTTCCCCTATTTAAAAAATTAAAACTTTTACTGTTGGAACCGTCCAATCTGGATTATGATATAAAGGTACACATACTCTTTTCGGTGGGAGGAAAGCATTATGAAAATGGAGCATATTGGGATCATGGTAAATGACATGGATGAGTCTTTAGCTTTCTATCAAAACATTCTGGGTTTAGAGCTAAGAAATAGAGAGTGGCTAAATGATAGTGTTGAATTGGCCTTTTTATTTTTTCCAGAGCAGCCGAGTGTAGAGATTGAACTTGTCTATGGTGACAAGATCGAAACCGAAGGCATCGTGAACCACTTAGCCTTTACCGTTGAAGACATTGAAGCCGAACTCTCACGACTAAAAGAAGCCGGCGTGACATTAGTTGATGAAGAGCCTCGAGGAATTTTAAAAGATACCGTCAAAATCGCCTTTTTCAAAGGCCCGAATGGCGAGAAGCTAGAATTGGTAGAAAGATAAAGGCGACAAAAAACAAAGATTTCTATCGTCAAAATGATTAAATGGGCGGTCCGCCGCTCTCTTTTTATTGAAATATTTATTTATTTCCCTATAAAGCATTTTTCTTTCAAATTTTTCCACTCAATAATCAGAAAGACTTCATTCCAATAACTATACAAGAAGCCCCCTTGAATAAGTCTTGTACTCTATAAAAAAATAAGCCCCGAAGGACTTTATCTGATAAATTCTTTGCATTTTTTTGATGAGGCCACAAATCTCCCATCGATGTATCTCCATTCGCTGATCTCTAAAACCTCTTCAAATAGGAGCACATCATCATTTTCTTCATCAAGTAAGTGATCAGGAAAATAATGTGGCTTTTTAAGGCGGATTGGATGACCCTGATATTCTAACAACCGGCATAAATCATCCCTCGAATAAATGGTAAACCAGATATAATCACTCAAAAAATCCTCTTGAGCTGTATAGATTGGAAGTACCCCGTGCCAGCCATCGTCCCTTTTGACTTCCACTAAATACTCTTTGTCCATCACTTCCAAGCCCAACACCTCCTTCACATTTTCTCTTAATACACTCTTTCGACACAAAAACTCAATTTCCTTTTTATTTCCACAAAAAAAACCTCTTTGGGAGGATTTTTTAATGAATCTGTATTAAAGTTACCCCTACGTTACATGAAGCGCTCAACCCCTTATACATATATCTTCTATACGATTGGTTCTCATATCTATATAATATTCCACCACTAGTAATAAGATAATTTTCTCTTATCAGAACAATTATTAGAATATGTAGGAATTAGTCTAGCGCCTCTACTAAATTATTATTTACAAATATACCCAAGTCCTCTAAGTTATAGAATCTGATATCGACGTCCGCATATGTCTTAAGTTTATCATTTATAGCTTTTTCAATTTGAGCTTTATTTATAAAAGGCTTAACTGATACAAAGGCAAAAATGAATTTGAATTTTTTAATATCTCGTTTGCTCTGTAGGATTTTCTCGACTAAGTTACTAATGTCTAATACTTTACTCATATTAATTCTACCACTTTTAAAGAGTTTAATTTCTATACCAATAATCTTATTGTTCTTAAACGCCATGCCATCAAAACTTATTGTTTGGCTCCCTAAATCCAATGCCATTTGTCTCCTAACAGTGACCCCTAATTCGGATTCCAATAATCTCAAAACAGACTCTTCTGTTAAAAGACCAAGATTGGACAAATTTGAAATAATATTCTCTGCGTTATCATGAATAAAACTTAGTACACTTTCACCGTTATTATTCGCCTTGTCCTCATCACCATTATTAGCCTTAACCTCTTGCATTGAATCATTATCACCAGCATCTTTTTCTTCATTTTCAACCTTTAATAGATTCATGACCTCTTCTTGACGTTTTTCCCTTTGTTCTGACGTACTTAACTGTCTAAAGAAATTATTCTCATCTCTAAAATCACTTGGCCCATATAATTTCTGATGATGATAGACTACGAGGTAAATGAAGGCGGATAATACAATTAACGGAAACAGCACAATAAATAACACTAAAACCCAATTTTGATTTTTCGATAATGCACTCGTTGATACTGTCAAAACCAAACTCGCTATAGCGTAAATTAATGAAATAAAAAGAGCTATAATACCTAAAGGATTCTTTATCATTTCTTTAGCATTGCTCATAAAACCATTTACAGTTTTCATAGCTCCTCCTCTTTCAAGTTATTTTCAATAGTATTGGCTTGAAATTTCTAGTATGATATATCTTGATATTCGTCAAATGTTGATTGAAAACCTCCATTACTTCTTCAACTTTTTAATGGCGATTGATTATTTGTTGAATAAAAGCCCAGATCAATGAAACATTATAGCTATGTCCCATTGGCCTCAGCTAAAACTCGTTCAATCACAATAAATGCGTTTTCAATATTATCTTGGGATTAGGTTTACTTCTCTAAATTAAATAAGATCAAGAGAGTTCATTAATTTTTTCTACAGATTGTTGCCATATGACAACGGTACCCTTTTTGAAAGGATTTCTAAATTTGAATTAGTCATTCCAGCATTAGAGCAGGCTGGGGTTAAAATTTCTAGAACCCGGCTAATCCTTGAGCCTCAAGTTTTAAAGGAAGATTTTCCAACCTTAAAACTACATAAAGGCGAACCGGTATTATTACTTTGCTGTATAGCTTTTGATGAGCATGAACACCCCGTGTCATTGATTGAACACCTCATTACAAGCCAAGGCGCACAAAGCTTACTCCATTTTGATTTTCCTAATAACTAGTAATAAAGAACCCCTATTAATCAAGTCATTGATTAATAGGGGTTCTATTTCAGCCACGTACAACCTTATAATAGTTTTCTACTTTTTTCTATTTCAAATAAGTTCTTTCTTTATCCGCTTCAATGAGTGCCGTTCTTGATAACCCAACCCCCGTGGACCATTCATGATTTCAGTTGATCTTGGGTAATAGCTTCCAATCCTCATCTTTTCTACTAGTCATTCTTAACACTGAATAAAACACGCTTCCCAGCAAAGCCCCTAATGTATTCAAAATCACATCATCAATATCTGTGCAGCGGTTAGGCATAAACAACTGAGAAGAGTGATAAAAGGTATGAAAGAATAGCTCCTTTCTCTAAAGTGTCAACAACACTCACATTTCGAAATGTTGTTATTGAAATGTGAGTCAATCAGATCCGTAATAAGGCGGCTATTCATCATTAAAAATCCCAATATTAGGGCAACCATCTTGAGATGAACAATATGAGGCGCGCTGGTTTAAACTTAAGTAAAAGATCCTAAATTTGCAGGTGTACCCCAAATTTATACTTTCAGTAGTCGTATTCATGGCTGTTGAACCTAATGTATATTTCATTTATAATGAACGTATAATAAAAAGAGACCAAGCGAAGCGAACGCTCAGTCTGGTGGCAACTACATGCCGCATGAAGAGCGGCTGACCTCAAGTGAATAGTAGTAAACAGAAAAAAGTAACTACCTTTACTCTTTGGTCTGAGGGGGCGGTTACTTTTTTCTTTGTAAGACGAGCATCACAACACTCGAGAAGACTCCTATCAAAACTAAGTTCGAATTGAGCGCTATCATATTCAAGCAATTTTTTTCATTAAGTGAGGCGAGACAGCTATATGCAAATTTCTTATTATCTAGTCTTTCAAAATCTATCATACCCACACCTCCAAATGCTTTTTACAGAAAGCATAGCATAAATAAATGCAGCCAGGGCATGAATTTACAGGCTTAAACACGGTGTATAACCCACTTAAGTCTAACTTGATTGCATACTAAAAACTTAAATTCCCCCACTTATCAAAAACCCTTCTAACTTCATTTTTATGTAAAATGCACTAATTATTTTCTTATGTATAGGACAAATTTACTACCTCATATATTGATATGGGGTGATAACCATGGGTTTAACTGTTCGTTATTTAATGATTGATGATATCAAGGAAATACTTTGTGAAGAGGAATTCAATCATGATATAACGGGTCTCAGAAAAAGAGAAGAATACCTCAATTTTTTCAACAATTTAGATGCAACTTTTATAGTTGAAGAAATGGAAAAAGGATACCGTCTAATTACTGGTCATAAGGATTATTACGTCCTAAGAAATAGAAACAGGCGAGGTACGCTATTACCATGCCGCTTATATAAGTATAGAAATAATCGAGAACGTCTAATTCATTTACTTGCTCATTGCTTAAAAGAATCCAAGACGACCACTTGGAATTTAAAACACAATATTCTCTTAAAACTTCTTGACTCCAATCTATCGGTTCAAGAAGTTGCTAATCAAATAAGAAAACCGATAAATGAGGTAACCCAATATTTAATTGTTGAGGATGTTCCCGCAGAGTTCCACACACAAGTTGAGGAGAATCAAGCAGCCACTACTGTTAATGACATGGCTCGCTTTCTTAGAATAGACAACACTTTAGATGAAGCTGTAAAATACCATTTATTCGAACTAGCAACATTACCTGTAAATAATCCGGAGCGTCTTATTAAACGACGTTGGGATATTCTTAAATTATCCATTGAAAATGCCAATAAACTAGGCCACTTAACAATTGAAGAACAGCTTAACTGGATTAATTTAATCTTCCATTATGAAGAAATTGTGTTCAGACAATCCCAAAACTATATTAATCAACAACTCTCTACTCCATTTATTTAACATAATACTCTTCTAATAGTAGGAGGCTATCCTGTAATTTATACTTCCAATTGAACTAATGTTTAAAGCCCTTGGGTATACATTGAATAATATCCCTTTATCAGCACCTCCATTAAATACAAAAGGCGAGTCTACTTCTTCCAGTGGTCATTCTTCCAATTCGAATAAATTACCCATCCCAGCAAGGTCCCTACTGTATTCAAAATCACGTCATCAAAATCTGTGCACCGGTTAGGCATGAACAACTGAGTAATCTCAATCATCATTGATAATAGGCAACCTATACCTACTATCCTCCACTTATTCTGATTGGGTAATCTCATTGATAGGGTAAAGCCAAAAGGGATAAACAACATGACATTTCCTATATTATTAATGATGAAAGAAGAGAAAGACGCAAAGTGGAACATAGCCAGTGGATTAAGGTTAAGATAGCCCTTTTCTACACCAATACCTAAAGAGCTATGCGGAAGAAAAGTAAAAAATAAAATAAATAAGATGGATAATACCAGCAATGCATTTTTGCGGTTTGTTACTATGTGCCTCAACGGATCAATCTCCTAGTTCTTTAAGAATATATTCAACAATAGCATGAATCTGATCACCCTTATCAACGGACTCATCTATCTGACTGTTCAACTTAGCCAGAAGCTTTTCATGGAACTGCAAATCCATCACTTCCTCCCACTCAATGAGGTAACAACGGTTCCGATCTTGCAAATATTGAATAGTATTCTCGTCTTCCCTCATTCCTTGGCGGTGAACGATAATCAGTGGTTTGTCTAATTGCATTAGAGCTATTCACAATCGTGCCAGATTGTGGACTATAATCTTCTATTTCATAGTAGTGTTGTACTGTGCAATAGTTATTAAATTAAGAAGCAGAGTCAATCAAATTTCCGCTCAGTGTGGTTCCTTTCCTGCAGTAACCAGAATAGAATCACCAACCTTAATGCTATCTTCATAATCGAGGTAATAATAACTTTTGTATCCTTCATCAAAGGTTCCTATTACTGAGTTTTTGATTGTTGATTTATTGCTCTATGGAAAAAAGCCCACCATCTTGAGGAACATCCTCTTTAGTAATTAACATCAACGATTCTTTAGCAATATGCTCCGTCAACTTTGACAGCCTCTTCGACTGATTCAGCGTTATATCATCAAACAAATTCCGAACAAGACGACCATTTGAAAAGTGATCATCTTTTTCATTTAATTTCATTTGCAACAAATCGCGAACTTTTTCAATAGCTTGATCTTCGGCAAAATAGTCATTTTGATTGCAGGTGTAAATGAATATTTGAACAAGCTCATCGAGTGAATAATTACTAAATGAAATAAATGTATTGAATCTTGACTTTAATCCTGGGTTGGATTCAAAGAATTGCTCCATTAAATTCGTATATCCAGCTACAATTACAACTAGGTCATTGCGATAATCTTCGAGAGCCTTTGTTAGCTCAGTAAGACTTTCTCTCCCATAACTATCGCTATGGTCATTCTCTGTTATACTATACGCTTCATCAATAAATAGGACTCCACCTTTTGCACGATTAATTAATCTTTTTACCTTGATTGCCGTTTGTCCTTGATACTCAGCAATTAAATCAGTCCTACTCGCTTCAATAAATTGTCCTTTACTTAATAATCCGATAGCTTTATACATCCTCCCAACAATACGAGCAACTGTAGTTTTGGCTGTGCCCGGATTACCAAGAAATGCCATGTGCAAAGTTTTGTTAGACTTCTTCAAACCGTTTTTCACTCGTAAATGTTGTATTCGATTATAGTCAATCAAATCACGGACTTGTTGCTTCACATTTTCGAGACCAACCAGTTCGTTTAATTGGTTAAGTAGCTCATCCAGTGAAACATTTGATGACTCTTTTAAGTCTTGGAAAAGCCCATCAACTTTTGATGCTCCTAGATATTTGTATAATATCTCAATAAATTTTTCTTGCCTTTGCTCCATCTTAGGCAAGGATTGTTTCTTAGTTAAGATACCTAAGTTTTTTATTAACTCTAAAACAGCTTTATCATTCAGTTCATCAGTTATTTCTTGAGCTAATTTTTCAAAATTAGACGTTTGCCCTAAGGTAACATCTATCTGCTTAGCCTCTTTAATCAACTGGTGTTTGTAACTTTCTGAAATCATCATAACACCCCAATTATCACCAAAATCACTAGAACACATGTTATAGCAATACTAGCAAATGAAATAAGTTTAGTAGTCTTCAAAATTCTTGATAAGTTTCCTGTCAATAGGCTAAGCTCAGTGATCTCATTTTTGGCTATAGACAATTCAGAGTCAAGATAGGCAGACATACTTTCTCCTTGTTGCTCGATTCCAACCTTGAGTTCCTTAATAGCATTTTCAAAATTTATCTTGTTTTTTGTGACTTCGTTAGTAGTTGAATGGAGTTTGGCATCAAACTCAGAATTGTTTCGAGCAACTTTTTCAGATAAGGTCTGGATATCAACCTGAATTAATTGTTTTAGATCACCAAGTTTCTCTCCGTGAATAACAGCTTCTTTATTTAGAGTTTCGATATTTGTACTGTTTTCTTTGCTTATTTCTTCGATTTTAGAAATACTTTCATTTTGATTTGAAACCAATTGCTTCACTGTTTGAAATTGCTTAACTTGATTTGCTTTTAGGTGATTCAAATTATCTTGAAAAAATGACTGTGACGATAACAATGCTTTCATTTTATCAGTCAGGTCAGTTACTCTCAGTTCTTGAGCTTCTATCTTTGCATCGATTTCTTTAACATTACTTTGCATTGTAGTAAAGACAACAAAAATTTTATCCACATCTGCCAAGTGTTCTATCTTCTCAATCTTTTCTTTAAAGTTATTCAGAACTTGAATTACCTGTTTTTGTTGATTAATGATTTGTTTAATCTCATTCTGATTTTCTTGAACGCCCTCAATTCCTTTTAATGCTTTTGAATTAGCTTCTTCAGCTGCTTTCAATGAGACTAAAATTCCCTGAATGTACTCTTGATCTAATGCAGAAAATGTATCGTAAATAGTATTAAACTCTTGAATCGTTCTAACAAGTACTTTATTCTGCTCAATCATTTTATCTTGAATACTTTCAGTTAGCCTATTTAAGTCACTACCCGTCACATCATAATTAAACCACCCAAATAACCCTCCCGAAATTGGGACACTAGGTAACTCTGCTTCTTTAGGCAATTTCTCACTGAATGCCTTTAGCTCGTTTTTCTTTTCATTGAAAACATTGGAGCTAGTGGTCACATTTCCTTTCTGCTCATTATTTTGAGTTTGCTCTCTCTCCCTTATATCCAACACTTCTCATCACCTCAAAGTAAGTCTTCTAAATCATTTTGAATACGAGCTAAATCACTCTGATTTCCACTAATATTTTTCCTATTTTCAGAATTATTAGCGGTATCATCCTCATTATTAGCATTATCATCCTCAAATATCTTATTAAGCGATTGTCGCATTACGTCCTTCGCTAATGCATGATTCTCTGAAATTCCGCTCATGAAATTTTCTTTCAATGCTACTACACGATTTTCAGCTACAGAAAGTTGTACTTGTTGAAGATTTAAAATCCCATTTTTCTTATCGATAATTTGTTGGTCCTGTTCTTCTTTTAACTTTTTGGCAATAAACTTATTGATAAGATTTAAAACTATTGCTCCAATTAATCCAGAAACTAAACTTGATAAAAATAAGCCAATCATATTAGCAAGAGTTCCAATCAGTGGTATCTCAATTTGCATGCCAGGAACTGTTATTAAGAATTTTTCGAAAACCTCCCCTAAGAAAATCGCACTACCACCAACTAATCCAACTGTTATTATTTTCCCAACTTGTGCTACCTTCACGGTAAACGGCTTATCCTTATTCCTCTTATCTCGAAGATAATTAACTGCTTCAATAACAGAAGATATCCCTTGCTTAATTAAACTTGCCAATTTCTTAAAAAGACTTACAATAGGTCCGAAGATTTCAGATATAATTGTACCAATTAATGTTGATGCTCCGGTCTGAACAACACTTAAAATTTTGGAAAAGAAGGATTTTACCGATTCCTTCATTTCAGATAAAAATCCTTTAAACGACTTAGATTTTCCTTTTAAAAAACGGATTAGACCATTCATGATTTCTTTCAACAACGAAAAAAGTGCTGAGATGGCCATAGTCTTTAGAGCATCTTTTCCAGCTTTTTTCCCGGTTTCTTTTGCTGCATTAACTCGAATATCTTTATTAATTGCTTTTCTTGCTCCTTTATCGTTTTGCATCATAAGATTGTCATCAGCAGCAAGCTTATCGTTCAAACGTTTGTCATTTTTTTCTTTTTGCAAACGTTTTTCAACATCTGATTTGTTTGATTCATCGACTTTTTTATTCGCCTTTTCGTTTTGTTCAATAAGTGATTTTTCCCTAGTCTCCCGGGTTTTTACATACTCTTTGTTGCTCTTGGCACCTTTACTCTTATTCAATGATTCGTTTGTCGGCTTTAGATTTTCTGCTTTGTTAGCAAGGTCAGCCACATCTAAATTTGCTTGCTTTCTTCTTTGATTTTCAAATAGTTCTTTTCTAGTTACTACATGGTCTAGATTAGCTTTTTCACTAGGCTTTAAGTCTTTTCCTGTGTACTTATCCTTTAAATTTCCAGCTTGTTGTTGATCCCTCATTGCCTTATTGGCATCTTTGTATCGTTTGTCTTTCATAACCGAATCAGCAATATCCTTATACTGCTCAGGATGCTCTCTATCATATTTTTGAATTAATGTCTCATTTGTCACGTCGAGTCCAATTTGGTTCCCAAACTGTTTCCAAACTTCATCCAAGACTACTTTTCCTAAAGAATCAGGATCAGAAATGGTTGCTCTATCTTTTTCCAGTAGCTCTAAATCAGAAAAGCTTTCTTCCAACTGTTTTGATAAGAGACCTTCCACTTCCTCAAAATCAAATTCAGTTTCAATATTATCAATTGCCATATTTTGATTTGCATTCTTATAAGCCATAAGTTTAAACAATCCTTCCAAATAAGTTCAATAAGAATTTTGATAACAATACCACCGTAATTTTCTTTCTTGCGTGTTTCTGACTGATATGAGCATTTCCCAAAATGAAGGGAAAAGATATGTTAATCTCTGCTGCCCATCAAGTACTGTGTTTTTGTAATCTTCACATCAATCTTGCTTAATTCATATTCACACTATCTGCCTGTTCTCTATTACCCAAAGTAATCCCAGCCAAAAAATTACAGATGTATATATCCTTGGTTACATTAGTATCGTCAACGTTCTAGAACAGAAATGTGTCAATAGCTTAATCCAACAAAATGGAACCCCATAGTTTTTTCTATTTGCTTCATACCCCATAAAAAACAAATTGTCTTTGAGATGCAGATATTATATATTTTTCCATATTTAATGTTCTGTAAAGCCTCGTATATTGTAATACTGTTATCTATTAATTTGCTAAACCTTGTAACATATTTAAGTATCTCTTCAAATCAGCTTTTATCACTATTCTTTCTACTCACCATTACATTCTATTTCCGGCCCATACATGATGGTGAAAACCAGTTTTCCACTTTCAAAAACTGTAATGGAGCATATTTAGGAGTGTACTTGTCGCTTGCCATTTTCTTCGCTTCAGTTCTTAATACCCTCTTTTTTATTACGCAGTATAAAGTCTACTCCGCATTACATATCGTGGAGTAACATTAATTAAACAAAATAATCCAATGGCAAGCGTCTGTTATTTACTGGTACAATGTCCACTTTATGTAGTTGCTAAATTCATTTTAACACAGATACACAACAGCAAGAACCAGTGTTCCTAAATATTATTCAGCATAATTCCGGTGGTAACAGGCACCTGAATTTATTTTACACACCTTAGAGCTGAAAGCCCTTTTATATTTAATTAACTTACCTGAATGCAACGAATGATTGTTAATTAAGATTATATACAACGTTTCCTCGCTTGTAAGGTCTTTCAGAAAAAAAGCAAGCACCTCCACATATAACAAGGAAGTGCTTGCTTTTGGTTATATTATTTAGTTGATATTTGCTGCCGACTGGTTCGGTGGACCCCATATGGCATTAAAGTGGGACAAGGTGCCTGTCCCTCTGTCTCTCCATGAAGCAGCGTTTTTTAAGGCCGAAAGGCACCGCACCAAAAAAGTTGTCGAAAAACCTCTTTTTACCGTCTATAGACGGTGGAAATTTCTCTTTTTACGTTGGATAGTGTCGTTAAAAAGGGTGTGGAAATTGAATATTGTGATAGATCTAGAGAAGCAGCATCAACTTTTCACCTCAGGACACCAATATTTCCTCTTACTTCAAAATAAATTCGATCAGTTAAATTAATTAATAACTCAATTCGATCAGCCTCAAATTCCTCCTTATATTTCGATAATCCTCTAATAACCAAATAAATTAATTTACCAATTGTACTTTTTCCAGAATCATTTTCTCCAGCTACAACAGTTACTCGAGCTTCTTGAAATGCCCTTAAAAACTGTAATATAAAGATTAACAAGCTACTGAAAAGTCAACTCCAACAATGGATGCAGGTTATCTCACTATATTAAGGTTTACTTGCCTATTTCAGGGTCCGAAAGTTGAGTTAACACAATAAATATAGAATTATTTAACTAAACTTGCTCATCATTTGATGATTTTTATAGTTTTTTGTCGTTGGCAATATTCCGGATAGGCAAGCGATTCCATAGCACAGGCATGAAATATTTTTCTTAGTTCTTACACAAAGAAACCATTAGAAGGCGTGTCAGTAAGTTTCGTAGCATGATATAAAGTTATTAAACTCATGTGTTTGTATCGACCTTATATCCGTGACAGCACAATATCACATTGAAAGGAGCCACGAATCATATACATTGTTGTCCGACACAGCGTTTGCCAATGTTACATACACATGAAAATGTTCAACTATTTCTATGATATAGAATACCCCGAGCGAACTTAATCCAACGAATAAGTTCACTCGGGGTGGCAGTCAACTCCCAGCTTTAGTTACCAAAGTAACTAATAGTGGAAAATTGTATGTGACCGAAAAAGTGAATCATCCCTCCACTTTGAATAGCGGATGCCCATTACTTATTAGGCCTTTTGCTCAACTAACATTTTTTCCGCAAATTCTTTCATGTTCGTAAGTCTGGATTGATATGCATTGAATAAACCATCTGAATGTTCTCGTAGAGTTCTTTGGGAATTTGTATATTTGTTTAAGCTTGTAGCATAGTCCGTTTGCTTGATCCATTCTTCTGGAATAGATGAAGCACCTGTAAGAGAACCCGATATTCCGGATGCCACAGCTGTAATGCAATCAACATCTCTTCCCATATTAACAGCCGATACCATTGCATCTTTTAAATTGCCGTCAACCATTTTAAAAATACAAATACCTTTTGTCACTACTTCATTTGCCCATGCGAACGCATAGTCCATTCCTCGACCTGAATAGACACTATCAAATGCTTCTCTTAACTCCCTAAAATCCTTACAATGAGCGGTATGTTTTAGTTCTCTGTCAATTTCCTTTACAACGCGGTCTTGATCACATAGATCATAAATATCTCCAATTACGCTGTCAACTGTCGCCCCAGGCTTAGTAGCAGAAGCTATTGATACCGCTGTCACAGATGCCCATTTTAATCCTCTACTATTACTTGATTGATACAGTTGTCCAACTTCCAATACATCTGCTAGAGCACCACTAGGGTCTCCAGCATTTATTAAACCAATAGGATGACAAGCACGAGCCATACTATTTAGGCCAGCGTAATCACAGTATTTACCTAAATCCACAGCTGGGATTCCACTTTTCGCCATAGCAAGTAGGGTTGCTTCAAATGGTTCAGACACCATTCCTGCTGACTCTGGTTTAATGTCTCTAATCCAGATGCTTTTAACATCTTCAGCATTAACACGATCTTGCTTTTCGATCATTGCCGTAATCATAAGTTTTTGTCTTTCCACACCATCTTCGGTTGTTCCAGGTTCTCTGACCCATCCATTGTTGTAGTGTTCATATTTTAATAATTCCTGCAAAGTCCCATAGCGTTCTTCTATTTTTTGATAATCCCAGCCCTCAACAGCAGCCCCCATTGCAGATCCAATATGAACACCAGCAATACACCCAAAGAACTTTTCTCTTAAACTTTCATTACTCATTACTAACACTCTCCTTTATTATATTGGTATATATTCAACCCTTGACACCGCCAAAGGTGATGCCCTTAACAAATCTCTTTTGAACGAAGAAATATAAGAGAATTACTGGAAGTGCTATTAAAACGGATGCTGCCATTAGTGGCCCCCAGGCAGTATCTTGAGCCTGCCTAAATTGTTGTAATCCCAATTGCAAAGTGTATGAAGTTTCATCATTTAGATAAATTAATGGTCCTAAGAAATCATTCCAAGACATCATGAATTGAAACAACCCAATTGTTAAAAGGGCGGGCTGACATAAAGGAAGCATAATTTTAAAGTATATTCCAAATTCATTACAACCATCTATTCTTGCGGCATCTTCCAAATCCTTTGGCAATTGCTTGAAAAACTGGCGCATTAAGAAGATGAAAAACGGTACTCCAAAGAAAGTTGGTATAATGAGTGGCAAAAATGTGCCCACCAAATTTACCTTTGACCAGATAATAAAAAGGGGGACCATTGTCACCGGAAAGGGAACCATCATAACAGCTAAAGTGATTATGAAAAGTATATCTCTCCACTTCCATTTCAGCCTAGCAAAACTATACCCAGCAAGAGGACAAGAGATGATCACCCCTATTGTAGAAAGACCTGATATTATAATCGAATTTTTGAATTGAGTAAAAAACTCAATTTCAGTAACTGCATGAACATAGTTCCCCCAATTCAATGGGTGGGGTATCCATACGGGTGGATGAACAAATAATTGTGTAAGCGGCTTTAGGGATGTTGATATCATCCAAAAAAAGGGGAGAACAAAACCTATACCAAAAACAATTAGCACAACATATATAAGTATCTTTCTGAAAGTAGAGTAGTTTTTCAAGTAATCCACACCTCATTCGTCGCCCTGGTAAAATACCCATCTACCAGAGGTTTTAAATAAGATTAATGTTACTACCATGACAACAATAAATAAGATCCAAGCCATTGCGGCAGCATAACCCATTTTCATATACATAAAAGCATTATTATACAAATACATACTGTAAAATAGAAGTGATTCAGCCGGGTTTCCTGTACCATATGTCAAGGCATACGGTAAAGTGAATTCTTGTAAAGCATTTATTACTCCCATTATCATGTTAAAAAAGATAACTGGTGTTAACAGAGGTAATGTTATATTCCAAGCCTTTTGAAACCAGTTTGCACCATCAATTTCTGACGCCTCATAGTATTCTTGAGAGATATCCTGTAAACCCGCTAAGTAGATTAAGACAGCATTTCCTAATACCCAAAGTGTCATAATTACTAAAGATGGTTTTGACCACACAGGACTACCCAGCCAAGCAGGACCATCTATGCCTATTTTTCCTAACAAGGAATTAACAAGCCCGAATTGAGGATTTAAAAGCCATTGCCATAAGATTGTTGTTGCAATTAAAGGCAATAAAGACGGAAGAAAAAAAACTGTTCTAAATACGCCTTGAGCTATTAAAGGTATGTTCAACAAAATTGCCAGACTGACACCTACCAATATACTCAGTGGGACTTGCATTAAAGCAAACAATAGTGTATTACTAATACCTTTCCAAAACAGATCATCTTTGAATAAAGCAATATAATTATCAAGGCCAATCCATTGAGTTTCACTAATAATATTATAGTTTGTAAAACTATAATAGATTGAACTAAGTAACGGATATGCAAAAAAGGCAAGAAGACCAAATATCCAAGGAAGTGCAAATAGATACCCCGCCCTCGCCCTTCTGCTTTCTGTACTTAAATATTTCTTTTTAGACGTGCCTTTTTTTATATTTACTTTTTCTTTCGATGAAAGGTTTGTATGACTCGACACCCAACACAACCCCTTTTTATGGAGGAGAAGGGAAAAAATCACCTTCTCCTTCTTTAATTAGCTTTTGCTTTCTTACTTTTAATCTCCTTATTAATCTTTTCATTTATATCATCCAATATGCCCTGTGGTGTTCCCTTCCCATTCATTACAAGATCCGGCGCTTTCGCCAATTCATCCCACATCATATTTCCAGCCAGCACAACGGGACGGTGTTTACCATTTGGTAGTACCTCTAAAAACTTTTTTTGCTGAGGATCATCTCCGTAAAGTTTCTCATTAACATCGGGCATTGCAGCAAATTCTCCTGTTATTTTCTTAAAGCTTTGACCTTCTTCATTTGCGCACATCCACTTAACAAACTCCCATGAAGCATCTAAGTGTTTAACCCCTTTTGGTATTAAAAGGACACGCCCCCCTACAAACGTCGTAAAATCATCCCCTGTTGGAGTGGGAATATAACTGACACCATAATCGAGATCCGGTGCATATTCCTCAATTTGTGACAGCATCCAGTTGCCACTTATCATCATAGACAACTGACCAGTCATAAAAGGATTTGTGGCATTTGAACCGGCTGAACTGACAAAACTCGTAACGTCTTGAATGCCATACTTTTTCGCAAAATTCGTTTCCCATTTTAAAGCGTTAACAATTTTAGGATCATTGGCGGTTACAGTTCCATTTCCATCTACAAATTTACCACCAAAAGCCCACCCCCATGTATAGAGCCATCCTTCTCCAAACCATGGAATTAAACCAAATCTAGTATAATTACCGTCTTTTTTCTTAGTTAATTTCTCTGCCGCTTTTTCCAATCCATCGATAGTTGTTGGCGGGTTTTCAGGGTCTAACCCCGCTTCCCTGAAATGGTCTTTGTTGTAAAATAGAGCTCTTGATGTTCCATCATATGGCAATGCAAGCAATTCATCCTCATATGTTGCTTCTCCCCACGCCCATGGATAAAACATGTCTTTAGTAATATTATCTTCCTTTGCAAGATCTGTAACGGGTGTAATAGCATCCTTGTATTCCGCGATTCCATATCTACTAGCCAACATGACATCCGGAGGATTTCCACCTGCGACAGCAGTAAGTAATTTTGAACTTACTGAGTCTCCTCCATCGGGAGCCACATATACTGGTTTAACTTCTATATTTGGGTGAGTTTCGTTAAACTTTTCAACAGACTTTTTTATTGATTCGCCAGATGGGCCCGTCTCCCAGTTATGCCAAAATACTATTTCAGTTTTTTCCTTTTTATTTGTTGAGCCTCCATCTTTCGATGAAGATTGATTAGAACAACCTGTTGACCCTAAAATTAACATTATACAAACCAGCATTACGCTTAAAAACTTTACTTTTTTATTATTAAACATTTCTTCCACTCCTAATGTAAATTTGCATTGTGAAAGCCTTTGTTACAAAATAAGTAATAAGTCTTTTCTATGGCTGGTAATTACAACTATTTTTCTTTTAATTCTTTTTCAGCTTCTAATTCCATTAAATTTAATTTTTCAACTCTGCGTCTAAATTCTGGTTCTGTACTAAACTCTGCATTCAAAAATGCATCAATTAAATCGTAGGCTAACCATTCGCCAATAATTTTTGCTCCTAAACACATGACATTTACATTATCATGTTCAACACATTGGTGAGCTGAATGAATATCATGGCAAAGAGCAGCACGAATTTCAGGGATTTTATTGGCTGCTATACTTGCTCCAACTCCTGTTCCACACACCATGATCCCCCGTTCTGATTCTCCGTGTTTAATAGAACTACAAACTTTTTTTGCTATATCTGGAAAATCCACCGGTTCAGGAGTATAGCTTCCATGGTCAATTACCTGATGTCCTTTTGAGTGTAAGTGTTCCATCAACTTACTTTTAAGAGGAAAGCCAGCATGGTCACAACCCAATGTAATAATCATAAAATTTCTCCTCCTTTTTATCGATAACACGAAAGCTCTTTCATCAAATAGCAGCACCTCCTTAAAGAGATTATTTAATTCTTAAATAGGTTCACCATCTTGTAATATAGGAACTTCCACGCCCTGTTCTTTCAAAAATTGATTAATATCCTGTAATGTCGGCATCCCAGGCTGTGCTCCATTTTTCTGCACAGTCAGTGCTCCTACAACATTGGCAAACTCGCATGCCTTTTCCAGAGAATAACCCGACCCTATGGCTACAGCAAAAGCTCCATTGAAGGCATCGCCAGCTCCTGTCGTATCAACGACGTCCACATCAAACCCAGGGACATGGACTAAATCATAATCATTTAAATAATAAACACCATCCCCTCCTTTCGTAACAATGCACGAAGTTCCTATTTCTCTAATTAAATTTTCCATTGATTCATCAGACTTTGTACCTCTTTCCAATATTTTTGATAACTCAAATTCGTTTGGTGTTATGTAACTGACTTTGCTCAATAATGATTCGGGTAAGAATGTAGCAGGAGCAGGATTTAATATAACTTTGACACCATATTGATCAGCTAGGTGAATAGCTGTCTCAACCGTTTCAAAGGGAATCTCAAGTTGTAAAAGAATAACATCACTCGTTGCTATGCATTCCTTTTTAGCTAGAATCTTATCAGGGGTTAGTTGTTTATTTGCCCCAGGAATAACAATGATACGATTGTCGCCACGAAAAACAGTAATATTGGCAACACCGGTTGAGATTTGTGTAACCGGTTCCGCATTTTCAAAAAAAACACCTTCATCAATAAAACGGTCTATAATTTCCTTCCGAAACACATCGTTACCAACGCATCCAATCATTCTTACCTGTGCGCCAAGCCTTGCAGCAGCAATAGCTTGATTCGCCCCCTTGCCGCCTGGCTTTGTTGAAAAGGAGTCCCCAAAAACAGTGACCCCTTCATCGGGAATGATTGATGTATTCGTAATAAAATCCATATTTATACTTCCAATAACAGTGATTTTCGGATGATTCATAGATTGGATTTCCTTTCTCATTTACCTTGTTGTTTGTCTTTTAGTTAGCTTTATTGGCATTTCATAGAATGCCTTATCTAAAGATTTGTTTTCTATTCGTTTAATTAGCATACGTGCAGCCAAAAGCCCTATATCATAAATCGGCTGGGACATTGTCGTCAATTCTGGATGGATTATTTCTCCAAGGGTTATACCGTCAAAGTCTACAATGCCAATATCTTCAGGAATACTTTTCCCCATTTGCTGGATTCCCATCCCCATGTATACAACCAGCCCTGGCCTAACCATGGTGCAAACCCAAGTTGCTTGAAGCGACTTCCGTCTTTTTTAGTCAGCTTGTCCGGATATTCTTCTAGTTGATCCATCGTCGTTGGTGGCTTATTCAGGTCAAGCCCAGCTTCCTTAAATTCGTCCTTATTGTAAAACAGCAATCGATCACCTGCTGAAATAGGGATCGCATATAGCTTCCCATTATAACTAGATTCATCCCATGCAAATGGATAATATTGATCTTTTGTTACGCTATCTTTTTCAGCATAATCACTTAGATCCGTCAACGAACCTTGATTCGCCCATGAGGCAACTTTAAACCGATCAAAAAAGCAATATCAGGCGAGTTACCACCTGCAGGAGCTGTAGCAGCTTATCATCATTTGTTTCATCAGTGGCCACATAAGTTCCCTTGACTTGAATGTTTTCATGATTTATGACATTCTTGATCCCATCTTCATCTTTACCCGTTGCACTGTACCAAAAGGTTACAGTTATAGCACCAGATTTCCCCTTAGAACTGCCAGAGCTCGAAATTGAACATCCAACCAAGACAGTCATCAACACTAATATAATTGTTGCTAAAAGCCCTATAGATTTTCTCAAACTCCCCCCATAAATATTAATATGAACAAACTATGTTCTAAGAAAAAACCACCCCCTTTAAGTTTCTATATAAATGTTTGTTTTTAATTGCAAAGCTATTTATAAGCACTTAATTCATTTAATATTAGATTTAATAGAGAAAGTGTTTGAAATTCATAGATGAGGATTTTATGAATACGAAGTTTTAAAACTATTTCATGAGGACTTTCTTGTTGGGAAGACTGACATTTACTTTACAAACCACTTCTAATCAAAATACTTAAATAACCATTCACCCTCACCGCCCTTTAAATTCATTAGTTATCCCTATCATTCAAACGGTCTTTTTTGTTTTCGTGATGTTTTGTCACGGTTTTCTACAAAAAAAAGAGTCCAATCGAAGTTTAAGACTTTAGCAATCCTTTGTGCGACTTTTACACTCGGCATCGTCCCATTCTCAATCTTTGTGTAGTACGATCTCTCTATTCCTGAGAGTCTCGCAACTTGTGCTTGTGTGTACTCTTTGTTGTTTCGCTGCATCACTAACCAATGATTTTTCAAGGAATGACACTCCTTGCCTTTAACTTCAATCTTTTATAGTGATATATTATCACACTATAAAATTAAGTCAATATATTTTGTGATTTATTATATCATTATGTGATTTTTATTCACATCTATTTTAAAATGGGGACAAATAATATTAAAGGAGAAAACAGTCATGACTGTTGGAGAAAGACTTAAACACTTGAGAAACAAAGTTGGCTTATCTCAGGAAGCACTCTCTGATCAATTAGGCATCAAAAGAGCAACTTATGCAAAATACGAGACTGATGTTAATCAAGCCGATTATGATATGCTTCAAACATTCGCACAATTTTTTGATGTCTCTATCGATTATATTTTAAGTGGTCATACCTACCTACAAGATAAAAATGTTGATCAAAGACTTCTGGAGATTATCACTGATCCTGAAATACAAACAGCCTTTAATGAAATCCCCGGATCGCCTGAAGAGGTAAAAAAAGAGATCTTAGACATATTACGCTACATAAAGTTTAAAAAACAGAATGAAGATTGAAATCTAGCATGAGGCATTATCAAGTGAGGTAAATAGCGCATATGGCTATTATGAACGGGGAAGAAATGGACCCTCTTTAGAACCTTAAAGCAAATGACTTCCATATTTAATGTTTCAGTTGATACCCTATTGCTAAACACCATTGCATCCAGCTAGTGAGAGGGAATAGGCAATTTGCCATGCTTTTCACCACCAGTTGCCACGGAATTTACCGCTTATTGTCAAAGCATTTACCACTGGAAAATTTAGAGATAGTAAATTTAAAAGCCTAATCCTCATATTTTTACCGAGAACTAGGCTTATAGCTTTCTGTAATCGCGCAAGATTGTGGACTATAATCTTCTATTTCATAATAGAGTTGTACTGTGCAGCAGAAAATCCAGATAGTATAACAGTCCTAGTTCAACTAATACCCTATAGAGGTTTCTATAGTGTTTTCAAAGTAAAGTGCCTGTTTTTTTAAAACAAGATTGCTCTAATGATATTTTTTTATAGATTTTGAAGTAACCTAAACTCCAATCTCTTCTTTCGGTTTTACTCCAATACTATCTAGTAATGAATTAAATTGTTCTGGGTCAATTTCTTCAAGTCGTTTGATAATAATTTCAACACACATTTCCATCTCATCTACATCAACAGGTTTCCAACCTCTGTCAAGGTAGACCAAATGAGAATATTCATTTATTACTCTATTTAATAGAGGGGGTACATTGCCATTAAACATTTGCGGTAAATTTTCTAGTGGAGTTGAAGTATTTGGGTATTTATAAAACAAATAACATTCAAGAAATTTTCTTATATTGTTAGGTATATTATAAAATTGATTATATGTGTTCTTTAAAAGTTGCTTTCTGTCACCCTTTACCTCTTTATAAAGGTTATAAATTTCATTAAACAAGTAGTTAAATTCAGTTACATATTCTTTTAAATGGACTGGCATTTTACCTAAAAAACTTTTACTATCATTTTGTCTCAGTCTTCTTTCAATAAGAAAATGGTTTATACTTCCATCTCCATTTGGTTTTGTTAATCTTTTAAGGTATTTAAGAAAATCTAAATTATGTGTAGAAATAAACATTTGTAAATATTTTTTTCTTTTTGCTATGATACTTTCTATTAAACTAAACATATAAAAAATATGATTTCCATCTAAACTTGAAATGGGATCATCTATATATACTATTAGTTTTTCCTTACTACGGTCTGCATTTATTTCATCTTCTATTTGTGCCATAAAATAGCAAAATGATATTAGACTGCATTCTCCCTCACTTAAATTTTTAGCTTCTTCTGAATCCCTAATTATTTTAAATTTAACATTAGGTGATTCTCCTTCGGAAACCAATTTAAGTTCCTCATGTCCAAAGAAATTAGTTAAATGAGTATTAACTAATTCTGCCCCTCTACTTTCATCTTGAATTTGAATTTCTAAATCTCTTTTTTCGCTTAGTACCTGTTCTATTTCTTCTCTCTTCTCAACACTTAATGATTTGACTTGCTGGAATTCTCCTTCTAATCTATTGATGCTATTAATTTCTTCATCATATTGTATCGTATTATAAAAATCAGCAACATTATCCATTAATAGTTCTTTTCTTGCTTTCTCTTGGTCGCTATTAAGATTTTGTGTTTTATCATTATTATTCTTAATAAGCTTATTAAGACTTTCAATCTTTGTATTTAATGCTGTATTAAAATCTAATGAAACCTTTATAAGTTCTTTTTCATTAAATATGTCTTTTTCTCTCTCTTTTAGTTCAGATATTTGTTTGTTTAAATTCTCTTCAAATTCTTTTACACCCATTTCCCATTCTCTAACCAGTTTATCAAGTGAATCATGGAGTTGAACATAAAAGTTATTCTTATTAAGAGTTATATAATTCGTTATTTCTAACCTTAAATTTTCTATTGTTTTTAAATGGATGGTTATTTGATTTCTTAGACTATCGGATTCCTCATCAAAATGTGCCCCTAACTTTTCCCATAAATCCTGATTTAATATACTGCCACAAAATCCACAAGTATCTCTTTTACCTTTATGATGCTTCATCCCTTCTCTAACCCATTCTTGTAGCAAATTATCATTAATTAATTCTGTAATTGGTTTACTAGGTTTTATTTTTTTAGTAAGTAATGCATTAGTTTTTTCTATGTATTCTGCGAAATTCTTTTTTATTTTCGATATTTTAGGTATAGTGGTTTTGGCTTCTTCTCTTAATAACCTTTCATTTAAAGTTTTACTATCCTTATCAAGGATAAATGAAGAAATCCCGTTCTTACGTATTAAATCTAAGTCCCTTTTAATTGATGTAATGTTATAAGTAGGTTTGTTATAAATATCTCCAGTATTCTTAATATCTTGGGCTTTCCCCTTTAACTTCTTATCTAATTTATTTTGAGTTTCCTTTGCCTTATTTAGTTTTGATTCAAAATCCTCATTTATTTTATGTAACTCAAAATACAACCCTTTACTATCTCCCACACTTCCTAACTTCTCTTTAAGTTTTAATAATTGTTTTTCAATCTCAACATTTTGTTCTCCTAAAATTGTAAAGGGCTGAATGGTTCCATCATCGTTAAAAAACCAACTAAGATTTGTTTTTACAAAATCTGTATTATATACCCTCATTGTGATATTTTCTTTAATATGTTCTAGATCATCATGTGTAATTTCCGTACCATCATTAAGATGAAAACTAAATTCTGAATCAAGATAATCATCATGGATTTCTCCATACTCAACACATTGAAAAATACGAGATAAGGTTGTTTTCCCGGAATAATTTCTTCCATAAATTATATTTAGGTCTTTAAAAATAGAATTGTCATCATTACCTACATTTCTTTTCCATTCATAATCTTTAAAAGAACCAAAGTTCTTTATGTCAATCTTCTCTATCAAATGTAAACTCCTCCTTTTTAGATTTAGTTCATTCGTTCAACCGTGAATATACGATCACTTAAAAACATAATCGTCTCCGTAATTTTTCAACAGTATATTTTACTGAACAATAGTATTTAAATAATAAAAACTACACGGTATAATGTAGAGATAAGATTAAATTTCAACCCAGCATTTCTTAAAGCTTTTTCAATCATTTTTGCTTCATTTTGCTTCCCCATTTTACGAAGTTCAATAGCAAATAGTGGCCATAGTGGATGTATTGCCCTATAAGGATTCGAATCTGGACCTTATATACTCCACCACCCGGACCTGTATACATATTTCGAATCCACGATACTGATTCAGTCATTTTTTGCCTCCTTAAACAGATTATAAATACATAATTCGACATAGTTATTACCAATTCCTTTTTATTCCCATCTATTCTAATTTTGGAAAACTTACAAGACCACATTGCCTTGATTTCCTTAAATTACGATCCTTCCAAAACGAAATTATTTATTGCGCAGTATAAAGTCTACTACGCCATACATATCGTGGGAGTAACAAATACAAAATTCATTGACCGTAATCATTTTGACACACCTTTTATTTACTAACAAGGACACGAAAAAGCATTCACCAGTCCTAATCATTTTTATTGTAGTGCCTGCACTCCCAACATTGTTCGACAAATCCCAGTGGTGACAGGTACCTGAATTTATAGACACTTATAATACCTCTAATAGATAGTGGGACATGGTTCCTGACCCCATGTCCCACTTTATCTTTCTTTTAAGTTTCTTCTTATATAATCAGCAATGAGGTGCAGGTATTCGCTATTTGTTGGCTTTGCGTTTCCTTGTATGACTGCAGAGCCAAGGATAGGTGCCATTGCCTCTTTATCTCCTCGGTTCCAGGCAAGTTCAATAGCATGGCGAATTGTAAGCGTCAAATAAATTACACGTAGGAAATTATAGATCACTCATGCGATAATCTTCTTAGAAAT
>NZ_BMFV01000034.1 GCF_014639255.1 Pullulanibacillus pueri | reverse complement strand
ATACAAAAAAATACCTGTAGGTGAAACACTCTTTTTCAAGTGTCCTACCTACAGGTACCATTTTAAACTGGTCATCCTCTTTTTCTAAAAATGAAGTTTTTGCGTTTCAATCTCTCCAACATGGAGCTTATGGGCAATTCTTATAAGGGGACGAATAAGCATTTGCGCACTGCCAATAACGAAAAGATACGTTCCTGCTTTTTGATATGCCTCAAAAAAGAATAAAAAGCTTCCAACAAGAAACCATAAACCGATCACGATATCGTTGATGATATGAAGCCACTGGTAACGATGATGAATAATAATCTTATGATGTTCCCATTCAAAGCTTAAGGTTCGATCTGCGGAATGAACATCAGGCGTATTTTTACTCACCTAAAAACCTACCTTTACTTAAGACTTATTCCAAGTGATTCCCTATTCTTTAGCTTCATTAACATATCTTTTGTCATTTTATCGAGATCATAAGCTGGAGAAAATCCCCATTCTTCTCTTGCAGCCTGAGCATCAATAGAATTGGGCCAACTATCAGCAATCTTCTGCCTTTCTGGATCTACATGATAATCAAGCTTAAATTCTGGCATCTGTTTCTTAATCGCCGCCGCAATGGATTCAGGTGCAACGCTCATTGCTGTAATGTTAAACGCATTGCGATGAATAAGCTTATCAGGATTCGCTTCCATTAACTTAATGATCGCGTTCAGAGCATCAGGCATGTACATCATGTCCATATAAGTACCTTCAGCAATATAAGAGGTATACTTGCCTTTTTCAACAGCTTGATAATAAATATCCACAGCATAATCCGTTGTCCCACCTCCAGGAGGGGTCATGTAAGAAATGAGTCCTGGGAATCGAACACCGCGGGTATCGACACCGAATTTTTGATAATAGTAATCACAAAGCAATTCCCCTGCAACTTTGTTGATACCATACATCGTTGTGGGACGCTGAATGGTATCCTGAGGCGTATTATCCTTTGGTGTTGATGGCCCAAAAGCACCTATAGAACTTGGAGTGAAAAATTGACAATTTAATTCGCGAGCAACCTCTAACGCATTCACCAATCCCCCCATGTTTAAATCCCATGCGGCTAATGGTTTTTTCTCAGCCGTTGCTGATAAAAGAGCGGCCAAGTGAATGATGGTGTCGACTTGATGTCTTTTAGCCATCTCATAAATCTCCTGAAGATTGGTCACATCCAACTTTTCAAACACACCCGTTTGTGTCATTGCATTCTCAGGCTTTCTCACGTCTGTTGCAATGACATGATCCTCTCCATATTGCTTTCTTAGCGCCATCGTTAATTCTGAGCCGATTTGTCCTAAGGCACCTGTAATCAGTATTTTTTTCAATGCTAAGCCCTCCTCCTCAAGAAAAAATTGCCTTCCATTAATGACTGTTTCTAAGAAGACAACCCTATCCATCACTTAAAAACAAATGTATTTTCTAAAAAGACAAATTCTCATATCCTCATTTTTTCAAAAAATAAGTGATATCAATATATGCACACCCAAACAACGTGTTTTACTCATTTTATAATAGCATATTTTCAGAGAAATGTTTACACCCTGAGGACATTTTCAAAAATAAGGCTCATCTTTAAGTTCTTATATTTTTCCATAAAAGGTGGGCGCCATTCGGAAGAATTTTCACTATCTGCAGAAATGAACTCAGTTTAAGGCGTTTAGAGCCTTTTTAGTTAGACAGAACATAAAGGACAACTATAAAAACATTCGAAACAAATAAACTAAAGAGATCCCAAGGAATCACACAGATGAGGCACAACTTTTTGACTAAAGGAAAATAACGAGTTGTGTGTATAAAAAAGTGCCACGTCCTCCGTCGGCCATTTGTTGTAATTACCTTCTTCCCACGAAAAAAGGATGGCGTCCTTAGACACCATCCTCAATATTCAATGCTTTAGTTTCGCTCTGAAATCTGTTTCAACAGTTGATCCTTAAAAGCCTCAAAAGCGATCGTCTCAGAGTTATTTTCGCCATATTTTCTAACGTTAACACTGTTTGATTCGATTTCTTTATCTCCCACAACAAGCATATAAGGGATTTTTTTCGTTTGTGCTTCGCGGATTTTATACCCTATTTTCTCATCACGATCATCGACTTCGACACGAACAAGCTGTCGTTGCAAGTCTTCAGCGACTTTCTTAGCATATTCCTGATGAACGCCGGCCACAGGAATCACTTTCACTTGAACTGGCGCAAGCCAAGCAGGAAAGGCGCCCTTATATTGTTCAATAAGGAAGGCAACAAAGCGTTCCATTGTGGAAACAACCCCACGGTGTATAACCACTGGACGATGCTCGTTTCCGTCTTCACCAATGTATTTTAATTCAAAACGCTCAGGAAGATGGAAATCTAATTGCACCGTTGAGAGCGTCTCATCCTTCCCTAATGCCGTCCGGACCTGCACATCAAGTTTCGGACCGTAGAAGGCTGCTTCCCCTTCTGCTTCCACATATTCAAGGCCCATCGTATCCATGGCATCACGTAATTTTGCTTGAGCAAGCTCCCACATTTCATCATTATCCACATATTTTTCGGTGTTGGCAGGATCGCGATAAGATAGACGGAAATAGTAATCCTTAACGCCAAAGTCTTCGTACACTTCTTGGATCAAGCGAACGACGTTAATGAATTCTTCCTTCAATTGCTCTGGACGACAGAAGAGATGCGCATCATTAAGGGTCATCGCGCGGACTCTCTGTAGACCCGCTAAGGCTCCAGACATTTCATAGCGATACATGGTCCCGAGTTCAGCAATGCGGACGGGAAGGTCACGATAGCTATGCAATTGATGCTTGTACACCATCATATGGTGTGGACAGTTCATGGGTCTGAGCACCAATTCCTCATTATCAATTTTCATGATAGGATACATATCTTCATGATAATGATCCCAGTGACCACTCGTCTTATAAAGTTCCACATTTGCAAGATTTGCCGTATACACATGCTCATAGCCATGCTGAATCTCCTTGTCAACGATATAACGCTCAATAACACGACGAATGGTTGCACCTTTTGGTAACCACACTGGAAAGCCTTGTCCAATTTCCTGGGAAATTGTAAATAAATCAAGTTCCTTCCCAAGTTTACGGTGATCACGCTCTTTACGTTCTTCAAGAATGTGCAAATGCTCTTCAAGCTGTTTTTTCTTAAAGAAGGCTGTACCATAAACCCGTTGTAGCATCTGATTATCACTATTTCCCCGCCAATAAGCACCCGCAACACTTAATAATTTAAAGGCTTTGATTTTCCCTGTGGATGGAAGATGCGGTCCACGGCAAAGATCGACGAATTCCCCTTGACGATAGAACGTAACGACTTCGCCCTCTGGAATCGCAGAAAGGAGCTCTACCTTATACTCATCACCAATTTCCTTGTAATGTGCAAGTGCTTCTTCGCGACTCACCACTTCACGTTTGATCTCCAGATTTTCATCAATGATCTTTTGCATTTCTTTTTCTATTTTTGGAAAGTCTTCAACTGATAAAGATTCAGGAACATCAATATCATAATAAAAGCCTTCCTCAATAACAGGACCAACCCCGAGTTTCACATGATTAAAGAGACGTTTAATGGCCTGAGCCATCACATGGGTGGTCGTGTGTCTTAAAATTTCTAGGGCCTCTGGGGCATCTTCTTTTAAAATCTCGATGGTCCCATCCATAGCTAATGGCCGACGCAAGTCGACGAGATCTCCATTAAACTTTCCAGCAATGGCCTGTTTTTTCAAACCAGAACTGATGCTGCCGGCAATATCTTCAATGGTTGAATCCATAGGATATTCCTTCACCGCTCCGTCTGGGAACGTAATTTTAATCTGTTCTGTCATCCTTCAACATCCTTTCAAAATTAAAGAAACTAAAAAACACCCATCCCAATTAAGGGACGAGTGTTATTCTCGTGGTTCCACCCTTCTTCCCACATAATTACTGTGGCTCGAAGTCAACATAACGGTTGGACCGTTGTTAGCTAATGATTATCCTTGTAACGTTCACTAACAAAGCTCAGTAGGGGGTAAATTTGTTGCCTACTAGGAATTCACAGCACACATTCCCTCTCTGTAAGTAGAAGCTCACAAATTCATGTCCTCATCAACGCTTTTCATAACGATTCATTTGTCTACCTTAACAAGCATTAAGCCCCCTATTCTTGTGGGGAGCCCATAAAGGTCCGATGTGTTCAACTCGTCCAATGGCGATGAAAGACCCTACCACGGGATAAGCTGCACGTTATGTTAGGTATTATAACTTTTCAGCCTGTAAAAAGCAAACCTAATTTTTCAGCTTCTTTAATCGGGAAAAAATGGACACGCTCTTCAAAGACTTTTTGTAAGGTATACATCATACTATCCTCAATACGATCAGTAAAAATATAAATATTCACCGGCGCTAACCCGATTAATGTTAAAAGTAAAGATGGTTCGGCTTCAATCCCCCATTGCTTTAACAAAGGATAAAATGAGCGAACCGCTCCAGGATCATCAATGATGCGATAATGCTCATCGTATAAGACATACGAGTCTTTATCCACGGCGTAAATCGTATGATGAAGGGGTCGATATGCTTTAACAATTCGGCGAAGTTTGTCTACGAAAGCACCATACTCTTGTTGTAATTTAAATTCATCAATGGCCAGTTCAACCGTTTCAGTCAAACATTCAAAATAATCATTCAGCCGAAAGGTCTCCAGCGATTGAAAACTGAAAGAAGAATGTTCTAGGAATAACCCCCTAATGGCTTCTCGCATCATTTGATATCGTGAAGGTAATGTATCCACCTTTGGCAATTCTTGTTTTTCACCGTCAAATATAGCACGAACAATGTTTAAAATATCTTCTTGATCCCCTTCATCAGTAAAATAGAAGGTATGCTTTAAAATATGTATTAACCATTGTTCTTCATAAAACTCAATCATGTAATCGGCCAAAGCGTCAGTCAATGCATCCTTAAGCTGCTCAGTCATCCCCCCAGCAAAACTTATCTCGAGTGTATTTTCATTTAAAGTACTCTCAATGGAATGAGTAAACCGTTGTGTGAGGTAATTATGTAAAGACACGGCTTCATGCCGAGTATTTAATGTCATTAAAATCAAACAGTGCCCCTCCTTCTACCCTTTTGTAAAACTATATGGGTCCTGTCCAAAAAAAATGACAATAAAAAAGGAAGCGAACACTCATTCGCTCCCGATTATTAAACGTCTAATGTTGGCTTCGCCTATTTTCTCCAGTAACAGCAACGGCCGTCGTATAATGCCGAATCCGCTCCATTAAACGTTTGGCTTTCAATTCCTCTATCCCGCTCTTATTGGAGTAGGAGAGATGATCTTCAAGTTCATCAAGATCATAATTCGATGTATATAAGGTTGGGAGATTGTCCATCATTCGATATTGTAAAAGACTCCCTAAGACTTCATCACGGATCCAAGGAGTTAATGTTTCTGCTCCAATATCATCTAAGATAAGAACAGGGACTCTTTGAATATAGTCTATTTTCTCATTCAGCGTATTATCTTGAATGGAATTTTTTAATTCCCGGAAAAAGTCGGGAGTATACACCATGAGCGAACTTACACCTTTTTGTTCGGCGAGAGCATTCATGATGGCGCCCATAATATAGGTCTTCCCGACCCCAAATTTCCCATGTAAGTAAAGTCCTTTTGTCGCCTTAGGGTCTCGACTATATTGTTCGACGAACCTCCCTGCAGCTTCAAGAGCATCGAAACGTCCAACATCAGCTTTATCTATCGTTTTAAATGTCACAGATAAGACTTCTTTCGGCACATACATACTTTTGATGAGTGAGGCTTGTCGGCGTGTATTCTCCAACTCTATCTTTAAGTGACAGGGCTCATAGGTAATCCCAAGGGATCCTTTATCAACCATTAAGTTGGGTTGATGCCCTTTAAGGACATTTTGACAATGAGCAAGGCCCGGACAATGGTCACAATGCTTTTGCCCCTCTATATACTCATAGAGTTTCGGAAGATTTTTTAATAGAATATCATCAGAAAGATTGGGATGTTCTTCAAGAAAGTCTACCACTCTATCATTTTTTTTAAGGGCTTCTAACAGTTTCTGATTCCTTTCTGCAAAAGACTGAGAACCTGAGAGTCGCCGTAGTGTCGACTGGATTGATTGCACACCTGACACCACCTATAAATTATTTAAATACTCTTCTAAACGCTGCTTTCTTTCAGCAAGAGTCTTATCATCAGGAGCAGATTGACCTTCAGACTTCGCTTGCTTTCCCTCTTCCATCCATTTTGGAAGTTTTGCTCGACGCGTATTACTACGCTGGGTTGGCCGCTTCGTTTTCTCCTCTGTCCATTTCTGATATTGCTTGTGTTCAGATTTCGCCAGTTCCATCGCTTCTCTGACTGTTTTTACCTTTTTCCGACCCCATTGAGCAGCAATTTTAGTCACATAGCCTTTGATCAGCCGATAATCATTTGTCCGCATCACATAATCCAATAACACATTCACAACGCCAGGATTAAGTTTTTGATCAAAAAGAACTTCCTCTACTATTTTAAGGTCAGGTGCAGCAGGTTGTCCACCCCCAACGGTTTCCAGTAATTCATAGGGCGATATTGATTCAAACCACTGAATGAGATGCTCATAATCGTCCTTGGGGGGGGTCGACGAAAATTCTTTCAAAGGTTCTGGTTGAGTGCGAAAACTCAGCGCCGGCAACTGTTCTCCATTTTCTATTTGATAATAATTTCTAACTTCTTTCCTCAACTGCTCTATATCGATTTCACCGGTATGCAAAAAGGCCCGCTGAATAATCTGGCCCATTTGCTCAGGACCCATTTTGTAGACAAAGGCGAGCTTCGTAATCGCCTCTTTTATTTCAGCTGTGAAAGCCTCCCGTGAAATAATCACATCCGACAATTTTCTATAAAGCTGATCGAAATCAAAATCTATTGTTAATCGTGGTTCCCCGTGCTTGTCCTCAAATTCTTTTACTGCTATCTCCATAGAGGCAGGGTCATGATGTTGGACTAACTCTGAGGGATTCACTGACGTAAACACATCACTAAAGCTCACCGTCACCTCATCATAATGGTCTGGAAGTTCCTTGAGTTTAAACCAATCCTTAAGCCTCGCATATTCTTGCTGTCCCACACGATTGTATAAAAAAATATTTAATAAGCCATCTGTAAAAAATTGAGCAGGTGAAAGAGGGGCCACTAAGTCATAAATAAAATGTGTGACCGTGCCCTCTTTGCTTTTGTAGACCTTAAGTAAACCGACGGCTTCAAGAAGCTTTCTATCTTTAAATAAGCTCTGTAGCGAGCAATTTGTTCTGACCATTAAATGATGGTGGGTAAAGTCAGTGGTAGGACCTTGAGCTTCCAATTGAAGGGACATATAGAGTTGACATGCCGATGGACCAATAAGAGGTTGATATAAAAAGTTAATAATCTTTAAATCAAAGGATTGGATAACGGCACCAAGACGCACTGTATATCGATCTACCGGAAGCAGCTCTTTCCAATGGGCCTGCACCTTAATTCCTCCTTTTGGGTACATCTCGGAAAAGACATTTATTCCTCTGCTTTTGCTTTGTTTAATAAGTCCTTAAGCTCATGAATAAAGACGTTAATATCCTTGAATTGACGATAAACAGAAGCAAAGCGAACGTAGGCAACATCATCCACCTTAGCAAGCTCGTCCATGACTAATTCACCGACTTCTTTGCTATTGACTTCAGACACCCCTCGCCCTCTTAATTCGGTCTCGACTTTTCTCACAAGTTCTTCTAGCTTTTCAAGAGGAACCGGGCGTTTTTCACACGCTTTAATGAGCCCTCTAAGGATTTTTTCACGATTAAAGGTTTCTCGATTATCACCTTTCTTAACGACAATCAATGGAATTTCCTCAACTGTCTCAAACGTGGTAAACCTGAAATGACAAGATTCACATTCTCTTCTTCGTCTAATAGAACGTCCATCTTCTACAGGTCTTGAGTCTAACACTCGGGTTCCGTTATGCTGGCAATTCGGACAGCGCATGTTTAGACACCTACCTTAGAATTTCTATCAATAGAGAGATAGATAAATAAATAGATTTAAAAAATTATTCACTGCCGCCAATGCCTACAAAAGTATGCTCTTTATCAAGATTGGCATAAAATTGTCGAATTAATTTCTGACCATATCCAAAATTGACACCTTTTTCAACTGTAAAAGAGAAGTCCACGCCAGTTCTAAAGGGTCGAACACTTGTAACAGTAATAACTAGAAAGCCTTTCTTGCCTTTAACAACATTAACAGAAAGCTCTCCACGTTCCTTCGATTCATCTAATAAAGAGAATCTTTGGTCCTTTGTCACCCATTCTGAAATAGCATTCATCATTTTATCTTTTGTCGTTTTATAATAATGGGTTCGAAGGGATTCATCTTCGTTTCTTTCTGAAGTTTCAACATGACTATTTAAAAAAGCTGATATTTTAGAAAACATTCCCATGTGCTCCACCGCCTCTATTCATACTACTCTAAGTTTAATGAAAAGAGCAGGGATTCACAAGTCTTTTTATCTGAAAAGCAAAATATTTGAATGCGTTCTCTTACAGAGAGCCGTCTATATAAGTTTTTATTTAAAAAGTTTTAGAAAACTTGGTGTATACTTCACCGTTTCGTAGAGCACAGCCTGATGTTCAAGCTACGCTTTCACACATTAAAGGTGTCGACATGCCTTCTGGATGAAAGTCAAAGTTGCACTTATAATGTCTTCTGCAACGTTATAAAAGGAAACGCCAGTCGCGTCTCCTTTACTCATCCATTATTCTATAATAACATGTCTTCCAATATTTCAGTAGAAATAACCCTCATATAAAAGGAACTTTCCTCTTACCATGAAAGGTGACCTATCACAAGTTTAATCACCTGTAAGGCGCGCCCCATATAAGGGTTAAGCGACCTTTAAAGATGATGGGTCAACGATGTTTAGTATAATTGTTTTGCCCTGACATTGCAATGGTAATTGATGAAATTCACTTTTTCAGAAGCTGGCGATAGGTCAAAGGTTTAAGCCTTTATCCACTGGTGAAGAATCGCATCAAGCTGCTTCTCAGTTTCCGCTATCGTGTGGCTATTGTCAATCCAAGCGTCCGCTTTGTCTCTCTTTTTTTCAAGAGACAATTGTGCATGAATACGTTGCTCTGCTTCTTCCTTTGTTAAGTGATCTCGCTTCATTAATCGATCAAGCTGTATAGAATCAGGAACGTAGACAACCAGAACTTTTTGTACCCAATCGGTGAGTTTACTTTCAAATAATAATGGAATATCGAGAACAACCGTCGCGTGACCCTGCTCCTCATAAGCCTGCACCTGTTCCAGCATATAGCGACGTACAGCTGGATGAACAATCGCATTCAGTTGGAGTCGCTCCTCTTCATTAGAAAATATCCGTTGTCCAAGGACTTTACGATTGAGGGTCCCTTCTGGGGTTAAAATCTCCTCTCCAAAGGTCTTAACAATGTGCTGAAGTGCGGGTTGTCCTGGCTCAACAACTCTTCTTGCTGCAATATCAGCATCAACAACCGGAATTTGGCGATCACGAATCATTCTAGATACCGTGCTTTTCCCACTGGCGATGCCCCCTGTAAGGCCAATCCTCATACCCTTACCTCCACTTGACACGACGGACAAAAGTGAGTGCCTCGCCCGGCTGCTTTGATCTTCTCAATCGGTGTGCCACATTTTTTACAAGGCTCTCCGGCTCGATCATAGACATAAAGCTTTTGCTGAAACATGCCCATTCGCCCCTGACCATTCAGATAAGTTCTTACAGAGCTCCCCCCCATTTTCACCGCCTCAGATAAGGTGGCTCGGATACTCTCAACAAGAGTCTTGATTTGTTGTTGTGTTAAGGTTTTGGCTTTTGTCGTGGGGTGAATGCCGGCACGAAACAAAGCTTCATCTACATAGATATTCCCTAAACCCACTAACACCTTTTGATCCAGTAAAACAGCCTTGACCATTCGTTCGGTTTTAGAAAAAGCTTGTTTTAATACTTCTTCGGTAAAAGCCTCATCTAATGGCTCCGGTCCAAGATCTAATAGCGGTGGACGATGCCATTCTTCCCCTTTGAGAAAGAGATGCATCGTACCAAATTTACGAACATCCTTATAAAAAAGTTGGGTTCCATCCGTAAAATGAAAAATAACATGTGTATGCTTATCCGGCACCGCCGTGGCTTCCTCTAAAGAGTATTTCCCCTCCATTCGCAAATGCGAGACGAGCACATAATGATCAAGAATAAAGCGAATAAATTTCCCGCGCCTTTCAATGGTCTGAAACGTCTCTCCACGAAGCAATGTGGTGAATACCTCACCATCATCGGGCTCTTTAATGATCTTTGGCCAACGGATCGTCACATCCTGAATGGTTTTTCCTATAATAAGATGTTTGAGTGTTTCCTTAACGGTTTCGACTTCTGGTAACTCTGGCATGTAAATCCCTTCTTTACTCTATTACTACTTAGCGTCATACCATGTTTGGCCATAAGAGGCTTCCACTTTAAGTGGGACCTTTAATTCAATGGCACTTTCCATTACTTCCGGAACAATCACCTTCAGCTTTTCGATTTCATGCTTAGGTGCTTCGAAAATCAATTCATCGTGTACTTGCAAGAGCATATTAGCTTCCAATTCTTCTTCTTCAAGACGATGAGCCATATTTACCATCGCTAATTTAATAATATCGGCTGCTGACCCTTGGATCGGTGTATTCATCGCGGTTCTCTCAGCAAAACTCCGACGATTAAAGTTACGACTCGTAATTTCAGGTAAGTAACGACGACGGTGTAACAAGGTCGTGACATAGCCATCGTGTTTCGCCTTTTGCACAATATCCGTCATATAGTTTCTGACCCCTGGATAACTATCTAAATACTTCTCAATAAACGCGGCGGCTTCTTTCCGAGTAATATTAAGACTCTGTGATAGACCATAATCACTAATCCCATAAACAATACCAAAATTAACCGCCTTCGCATGGCGTCTCATTAATGAGGTCACTTCATCATCTTTTACCCCAAAGACATCCATTGCCGTCTTAGTATGAATATCCATTCCTTCATTAAAGGCCTTAATAAGATTTTCATCATTAGCAATATGCGCAAGAACCCTTAACTCAATTTGTGAATAATCGGCTGCAAACATGATCCACTCTTTTTTAGAAGGAACAAAGGCTTTTCTTATTTTTCTCCCTTCTTCTAAACGAATAGGGATGTTTTGTAGGTTAGGGTCAGTAGAACTCAGTCGCCCTGTTTGTGTGAGTGCTTGTCTGTATAAAGTATGAATCTTATTGGTTTTTGGATGGATGACCTTCAATAATCCCTCAATATAAGTCGAATTCAACTTTCCTAACTGACGGTACTCTAAAATGTGGTCAATGATGTCATGACTGCCTTGAAGCTTTTCAAGAACATCTGCTGAAGTTGAGTACCCCGTCTTCGTCTTCTTGATCACAGGGAGATTGAGTTTTTCAAAAAGGATTTCCCCAAGCTGCTTCGGTGAATTAATGTTAAATGCAACGCCCGCCAGCTGATGTATATCTTTTTCAAGGCGCTCTAGTTTTTCATTTAATTCAATGCCCATATCTTTTAACGTTTGTTCATTAATGGCAACGCCTTTAATCTCCATTTCAGCAAGCACTTTTGCTAACGGCATTTCGAGCTCAAAGAAGAGGCTGGATTGATGGTTAGTCTGTAATTCTTCAGAAAGGAGAGGTTCAAGCTCTAACATCGCATGAGCCTTTCTCACCAAATGATCTGCAAGCTTCTCCTCTTCAGGAATGTGTTGCTTTGCCCCTTTTCCGTAAAAAGCCTCATCAGAGTAAACGTAATGAATCTTGCGACGTTTAGCAATCGCTGCTAAATCATGATTCGATTCCGAGGGATCAATGAGGTAAGAAGCTAAATTGATATCAAAATGGATGCCTCTAAGCTGAATACCATGCCAGCGCATCGCTACAATGTCACGTTTAGCATCATAGACAATCTTCTTGGTTGTCCCATCCTCTAGCCAATCTTTGAACAGTGTTGAAGCTAATGCAACTTCTTTTGGTACATAATAGTTTCCCTGTTCGTTCACGATTGAGAAACCCAAAATGTCAGCGTAGTGGTAATTCTCATCTAAGGTTTCAACAAGCACCGCACTTTCTTTTTGCAGCAGAGTCTCGGTGATATCATGGACGAGCTCAACATGGATGTCAAAATCCCTCGTTTCTTCTTCAATGGTCGCTTCGAAGCCAATGCGATCCAAAAGTGACGAAAATTCGAGCTCCTTGAACAAATCTCCTAATGCTTGAGAAAAATTACTTTCAAATGCTAAATCCTCAAGTTGAATATCTACCGGTGCGTGCACATCTATCGTTGCCAATTGTTTACTTAATACCGCTTGCTCATGGTTGGCCTCTAGTTTTTCTTTCAGTTTCTTTCCAGAGACAGACTCAAGATCCTCGTAGACGGCTTCCAATGAACCAAATTGCTTGAGTAACTTTATCGCCGTTTTCTCACCAACACCTGGGACTCCTGGAATATTGTCAGAAGAATCGCCCATGAAGCCTTTAAGATCAATAATACGAATAGGATCGATTTCATAGCGTTCCATTACTTTTTCAGGATCATAATCATCCATTTCAGTAATCCCTTTTCGAGTTAAACTGACAGTAATGTTTTTATCAACAAGCTGCAAGAGATCCTTATCACCAGTTACGACCTTTGTCGTCCAGCCATCTTTTTGAGCCACCTTTGATAACGTGCCAATGATATCATCGGCTTCATAGAGTTCTTTCTCATAGCGCTTAATCCCCATTAAATCAAGCATTTCACGAATAAGTGGTAGCTGTTCAGAAAGCTCAGGTGGTGTCTTTTGACGGGTGCCCTTATATTCCTTAAAGGTTTTATGACGGAAAGTCGTCTTTCCCGCGTCAAAAGCGACGAGCATGTGTGTCGGTTTTTCAGTTTCAATAATTTTTAGTAGCATGGTCGTGAAACCATAAACCGCATTGGTATACACACCCTTATCGTTATTTAAAAGTGGCAAGGCAAAAAACGCACGGTAAGCAATCCCACTGCCGTCGATTAAAACGAGCTTGTTCATAAAAACACTCCTCAAAAATCAAATGTTCGCTTTTCTATCTACTTATCATACACTTTTTTTCCCTGTGTTAAAAGAAAGGAGAGGTCCTTTGTAGTATTAAAAAAATTTAATATAATGTCTTGAGTCTTTAGGGCTTATACTTCTCACAATCTTACTCACTTTTCCTTTCATGAAACTAGGGACAGATCTATTAACGATAACAAGCCTTTGAATGAATGAGGCTAAAAGATAATAAGGGTTGACCTAATGATTTTATTTGTCAGGTAATGAATATTGCCTCGCTCTAGTGTGCCCTTGACCCTTGAGGTTCATGGTAGAAAACAATCTTCTTACGATATTTCGGGAGGAGAGGTGGAGAAAGTGACAGCCTTCTTTTAAAGTAATAGTTGATTTTATTAAAATGAAATAATCTAATAATGCTTGTACGTGGGCATCAGGTGAGGTAGCCAAACAATGAGGACAATGCCAAAGTGTATTTTTGTAAAACATAGCGAATCTTTGGCATTGGGAACACATGACGCCTGTTTCGAGGTCTTTTATTGTTATGTTATAAGATTTGAGAATCGAAGTTGTTTTTGGGGAATGATGAGATAAAAGATAATCGTTAATTTTTTTCAGTTCACTATTCGTAAATTTTTCACTCGCCTTCTTAGAGGCGAATAGTTCTGTTAAGTTAAGAACATGTTCTTTTAAATCTTCAATAGTGACGACTCTTTCTTTAGTCAAAGGATCATTTGAGAAGTTCCTAATAGAAGTAGTGGGATTGCTGAAAACAACTAGCCAGGGAGTAGGAATATTGGGAAGGTGTTTTTTTATCAACCATCGCTGCAACTCGTAAACTTGACGTGATACCTGCTGAAGAGGACTTTTTATTTTAATTCTATTACCATTTACAATATGAAAAAAATGATTATTTTCATCTATCTCGATGATCCCTGCATGATTTTTGGTTTCTATTGGAAGTAAAAAGCGAGAATTCATTAAAAGAGTGTCCATTTGAAAAGCATATTGGTCAGAGAGTAAACGAAGACCGCGATAGATGTAGTAATCATTCTTAGGCAACCCTGAAAGATAATAATCAGTACTTTGTTCTCCTCTTAATCCCGATTCATATCTTTGATAATCGGCAGCTATTAATGATGCCTTTGCATGCCCTTTTCGTAAATATCTTTTTAGTGCCGCTAATTCCTTAACGATGCTATAATTATCTCTAAATTTTTTCATCAATTGAGTAGTCTCTCCTTATCTTAACCAAATATTTCGACATCAAATCAAAATATCCTACAAAAATTAACAATGAATTTATTTCAAATTTATATTCGTTGCTAGTTTAGATATATGGTTTCATTACGTCACGTTTTCGCTTCTTTTCATTCATTTTTGTTGCAACTCTCCTTGTATATGAGGGGCATTCGTTGCTTAAGCTGTTCTTTTGTCCCTCCATGGCTTCTTTTAGTCGCTTTACCCCTTCTTTTGTTGCTCCTTTCCTTGAATTTGAATGACATTCGTTGCTTAAGCTATTCTTTTGTCCCTCCATGGCTTCTTTTAGTCGCTTTACCTCTTCTTTTGTTGCTCCTTTCCTTGAATTTGAATGGCATTCGTTGCTTAAGCTGTTCTTTTGTCCCTCCATGGCTTTCTTTTAGTCGCTTTACCTCTTCTTTTGTTGCTCTTACCAGTATTTTTGTTCATCCGCTTTTTGGCACGAAAAAAGTGTCCCCAAAAGCATTGCTTCTGGGGACACTTTTTATTGTTTTACAATTTACAGAGCTGCCATTACACTTCTTACAGACTCGACAGATTTATCGAGTGCTGCTTTTTCGTCTGCAGTAAGTTCAAGCTCAATAATGTGTTCAAGGCCGTTCCCGCCAAGGATAGTCGGGACACCAAGATAGAGATCGTTGTAGCCATATTCACCTTCAAGATAGGCGATCGCTGGTAAAATACGACGCCTGTCTTTTAAAATGGCTTCTGCCATTTCTGCAAGAGAAGCGGCTGGCGCATAATAGGCGCTCCCATTCCCTAGAAGGCTGACGATTTCACCGCCGGCCTTACGCGTACGCTCTACAATGGCATCGATCCGATCTTTAGGTATTAATGTTTCTAATGGTACCCCTCCAGCATAGGAATAGCGGATGAGGGGAACCATGTCGTCACCATGACCCCCAAGAACGAAACCAGTGATATCTTTGACAGATAGGTTAAGCTCTTGAGCAACGAACGTCCGAAAACGAGCCGTATCAAGAACACCGGATTGACCGATGACGCGGTTTTTAGGCAATCCGGATTCTTTATATACAGTGTAAGTCATTGCATCAGCAGGATTTGTTAATACAATGATTGTACAATTTGGTGAGTTTTCAACGACGTTGCGCGTCACGTCTTTCATAATTTTGGAGTTTGTATTAACGAGATCGTCACGGCTCATCCCTGGTTTACGAGCGATACCTGCTGTGATGATCACAAGATCTGAATCAGCCGTATCTTTGTAATTAGAGGTGCCCGTAATATTGGCATCTACACCGAATACCGGGGTGGATTCTTGCATATCAAGTGCTTTACCCTTTGTCGGATCTTCCATTTGTGGAATATCAACAAGAACAACATCCGCTAGCTCTTTCTGCGCAATGATGAAGGCAGTTGTAGCACCCGTAAATCCCCCACCAATAACCGATACTTTTTTCCTTTTGATGCCCATTAATACTCATCTCCTCATTACATATTTTTAATGAGTTCATCACCGAATTCAGAGCATTTGACTTCTGTTGCACCTTCCATAAGACGTGCAAAGTCATAAGTCACCACTTTACTTGCAATGGTTTTTTCCATTGACTTGATGATTAGGTCAGCAGCTTCATTCCATTTCAAGTGTTCAAGAAGTAGGACACCTGAAAGGATTACTGATGATGGGTTCACTTTATCGAGTCCAGCATATTTAGGCGCTGTACCATGTGTTGCTTCGAAAATAGCATGTCCTGTTTCATAATTGATATTCGCACCTGGAGCGATACCAATACCGCCCACTTGAGCTGCAAGTGCGTCAGAAATGTAGTCACCATTAAGGTTCATTGTGGCAACAACATCGAACTCTTCAGGACGAGTAAGGATTTGTTGTAAGAAGATATCAGCAATCGCATCTTTAACGATGATTTTGCCCTCTGCTTCAGCTTTAGATTGTGCTTCGTTAGCAGCATCTTTGCCTTGAGCTTCAACAATACGATCGTATTCTGCCCAAGTGAAGACTTTATCGCCAAATTCTTTTTCTGCCACTTCATAGCCCCAGTTTTTGAAGGCCCCTTCAGTGAATTTCATGATGTTCCCTTTGTGTACAAGGGTTACGCTCTTACGATTTTCATCAAGAGCATATTGAATAGCGGCACGAACAAGGCGAGTTGTCCCTTCTTCAGAAACAGGCTTAATACCGATACCAGAAGTTTCTGGGAAACGGATTTTGTTAACGCCCATTTCATTTTGAAGAAATTCGATAACCTTCTTCACTTCTTCTGTCCCTTTAGCATACTCAATACCCGCATAGATGTCTTCAGTGTTTTCACGGAAGATAACCATGTCTGTCTTTTCAGGATGTTTAACAGGTGAAGGCACACCTTCAAAGTAACGTACAGGGCGTAAGCATGTAAAGAGATCAAGTTCTTGGCGAAGAGCGACGTTTAGGGAACGAATACCACCACCGATTGGTGTAGTAAGAGGCCCTTTAATCGCGATGATATATTCACGAATAACATCTAATGTTTCAGCTGGTAACCATTCACCGGTTTGGTCAAAGGCTTTTTGTCCTGCAAGGACTTCTTTCCAAACAATTTTCTTTTCGCCATTATATGCTTTTTCAACTGCAGCTTCTAATACACGAGACGCTGCTGCCCAAATATCAGGACCTGTCCCGTCCCCTTCAATAAAAGGAATAATAGGTTGATTTGGTACTTTTAAATTACCGTTCTCGACGACAATGCGTTCTCCATTTGCCATATAGAATGCCTCCTATGTAATAGTCATTAATATTTATACATAAAACAGGAGGGGAATCCCCTCAACACCATCATATCTGTTTTATTTACGGTCTTCAATTGCGACGTATTCTTGTTTATCAGGTCCAACATATTCAGCACGTGGACGGATAAGACGGTTGTTTGCATATTGTTCTAGAATATGCGCTAACCAGCCTGACACTCGGCTGACTGCAAAAATAGGGGTAAAGATATCATGCGGAATTCCTAAGCTATGATAAACGCTTGCAGAATAGAAGTCCACATTTGGACGTAATCCTTTTTCCTTAGTTACGATTTCGTCCATCTTGACAGACATATTATACCACTTTGGTTCACCGCTAATTTGTGTAAGCTGACGAGACATTTCGCGTAAATGCTTAGCACGAGGATCGCCATTTTTATATACTCGGTGACCAAAACCCATGATCTTTTCTTTATTTGCAAAAGCATTTTCAAGGAATGGTTCAATCTTATCTTCAGAACCAATTTCAGTGAGCATCTTCATTACACGTTCGTTAGCGCCACCATGTAATGGCCCCTTAAGAGCGCAGACAGCAGCAGTAATCCCTGAGTAGATATCCGATAACGTTGCAACCGCAACACGAGCAGTGAATGTTGATGCATTAAGTTCATGATCTGCATGAAGAATGAGAGCCTTATTAAACGCTTCAACTTCAATTTCATTTGGTTCACGATCAAATAGCATATATAAGAAGTTAGCTGCAAAGCTTAAATCACTTCTTGGTGCCACAGGCTCTTTTCCGTCACGAATCCGTGTAAATCCTGCAACAATAGTTGGTAATTTTGCTTGTAAACGCACCGCTTTACGCTTGTTAGCTTCTTCTGTCATTTCATCAGCTTCTGAATCAAAGACACCAAGAGTAGACACTGCCGTCCGTAATACAGCCATTGGATGCACATTTTTTAGTGGTAAAGCCTTGATTTGATCAAAGATCTCTTTTGGTACAACCATTTCTTCTAATAATTGTTTTTTAAAGGCATCTAATTCAGTTTGTGTTGGGAGCTTATCGTTCCACAAAAGATAGACGACTTCCTCAAATGTTGATTTCTCAGCAAGATCATCAATGTTATAGCCTCTATATGTAAGTACGCCATCAATGATAGAACTCACTGAAGAAGTTGTTGCGACAACGCCTTCTAAACCTTTTGTTGTTGGCAATCTAATCTCCTCCTTAAGAGTTTTGCAATTAACAACCAATGATTATCTATTTTGAAACTATTGGTTATTGGGTTGGAATCCATATACAATTATAAACAAAGTCTAAGTATTTGTGAACAAATATGGATCTTGTGAAAAAATGGGAATAAAGTGACAAGCATAAAAAACACATTATTTTCTTACTGACAAACGTTTTTTTCACAAAGCAGGGTAAATGACTGTCTAGAATTTTTTTGATACAAGGTTTCGAGAACATGCAATAATCAGCCGAACTCACCATAGAATGATAATGGATAAGCTTTCTTCTAATGTGAGTTAAGGTGGGTTAGCATGAATTCAAAATACCTCAATGACTTAGTGAGATACGTGTTTATTATTTTCCGATTTGCCTTCATCTTGCTCGTCTTTACCTTTTTTGCTGTTCTGTTTTTCTATGTGGTTAAGTACGCATATCCTTTTATTATTGCCTTTGTTTTAGCTTTGCTGATTAATCCTATCGTCGACTATCTAGAAACACGGACGCCATTACCAAGAAGTCTGGCAAGTTTGCTGGCCATTCTTAGCTTTATGAGTCTAATCCTTGGAGCCATTGTGTTTCTCGTCATTGAGATGATCAATGGTCTTAATGATTTAAGTCATACGATTCCTAGCCATATTAAGTGGCTCTCTCATCACCTGCAAGCATCTTTCTCGTCTCATATTCTCCCCTTATGGGAGCGTATTACTCATATTATTAGTACATTAAACGAAGGACAGCAAAAAACAATTGAAGCCAATATTCAAGAACTAGGACAAAAACTTGCTTCAGCCTTAGGAGATGTTGGACAATCCATCGTCACGGTCCTTACTCACTTTGTGGTTTCTTTTCCTTCATTCTTAACCGTATTGTCCTTTGTTCTCATGGCGACCTTTTTTATTAGCAAGGATTGGTACAAGATCCATCGCTATATTCATAAAAAAATTCCTACAACGTTTTTAGACAATGTCGTTTCCATTGGACTAGATCTTCGAAAAGCCTTAAGAGGTTACGTCAAAGCACAAATGACGCTCATGGTGATCACTGGTGTGACCATTTTTATTGGACTCATTTTATTAAGAGTCGATCACGCACTAACGATCGCCATCGTTGCTATGTTAGTAGATATTCTCCCCTATTTAGGAACTGGAACGCTTTTAATTCCCTGGGGGGTTTCAACCTTTCTTACTGGAAACTATTTTCTCACCATTGGTATCGGTAGCTTATATGCCATCACTGTTCTTCAAAGACAAATGATTGAGCCTAAGATATTATCGACTTCCATTGGTTCAAACCCCTTACTCACATTGATATCATTATTTGTTGGTTTTAAACTTATGGGCATCATGGGGATCGTCCTTGGGCCAGTCTGCTTAATTACTTTAACAACGATTGCCCATTCAGGGATCATTCTAACTGTGTGGCACTACATATTAGGCAAAGGGTCCCCTCATTAACAACTTGAGAAATTTGAGTTCCCATTCTCAGCGTCTGTAATGAAAGAAAAGTCGCCCCTTACTTAACTGCTGTTTCAACCAGAGGTAAATCATAAATCTAACCTTGCGTCTAACAAATGGAATTAAGAGCAGAAAGCCTGTGAGATCACTAAGATAACCTGGCGTAAGAAGAAGAATACCGGCGATGAGGGTCACAGCACCTTCTAAAAGAGTGTTTCCGGGCATTACCCCTTGAGAAACTTCATTTTTTAATTGGTTCCATATTTTAAGGGCTTGCTGTCTGGCAATATACCCCCCTATAACACCTGTTAAAATAACGATCAGTAAGGTAGAAAAAAAACCAATCCAATGCCAAGATGTGGCCAATAATGCTAATTCTATTAGAGGTATAAGGATAAAGAGCGGAATCAGCTTCTTCACTTCTACCCCTCCATGTTATCAACGAGAATCTTATCAAGCTCCGGCCACAATTTCTTTAATTTAACAGGGTGCATTGACTTGGATGTCCAGCAATGTTCTGTGTGGCCCTCCACAATAACCCGTTTATCTTCAGCATGTAGGGCAATATAATGGAATTTTATCCGGACGCCATTGTATTGGCTAATCGAGGTTTGAATGATGATTTCATCATCATATTTTGCAGGTGACTTATAATGAACATCCACACCAATAACAGGAAGGTAAAAACCCTTGTCTTCAATTTCGACAAAGGAGTAATTAAAGTCACGTAAAAAATCAGTCCGGGCCACCTCAAACCATTTCACATATTCACTATGGTGGACAATACCCATTTGATCTGTTTCACTATATCTTGCTCTTATTTTTGACTCTCTTATCATCTGATTTTGATGAGGCCACTAGAAGGCTTTCCCTCTCTACACAATAACCTCACCCTCTCCCTCCTTTATTCTAAATTTGAGGTGAATGGTTTTAAAAACCTTGGCTTGCGCTTCATCGCTTTGCTAAGCACCGCCTGATGTTCAGGCATACGCCTACACATTAAGGCTGCCGCCAAGCCTTATTGCGATAAGCCTAAGTTGCACTGACAAGGTCTTCCACTAGTTATTAACTTTGATTGACAAAAAAAGGGGGGCAAATTAAATAGAAATTGCCCCCTCTAACTTTTAACGACCTATTAAAGGACTTTAGCGTGTCCGTTATAAATATTGCCACGTTCGGAATCGACGGTGACTTCTTGATCATTTTTGAAAATTTTAGTTGCATTTTTAACCCCGACAATAACAGGTAAATCAAGGTTTAAACCTACCACAGCTGCATGAGAAGTCAATCCGCCTTCTTCAGTAATCACAGCACTCGCACGTTCAAAGGCTGGCATCATATCGCGATCGGTTGCACTGGTGACTAAAACAGCCCCCTCAGGCATATTCGAATTTGCGTCGGCACTATCGTTGGTGACGTAAACTTTACCATTGGCTGACTTTCGCCCCACACCTTGCCCTTTAGCTAAGGTTTCGCCAACAAGGTGAACTTTAATAAGATTGGTTGTCCCAATTTCTCCTACAGGTACACCCGCTGTAATAACAACCAGATCACCGTGTTGCACAATCCCTGATTTAACAGCATCATCGACAGCGTAATCTAACATTTCGTCTGTAGACTTTGCAACATTGCCGAGATAAGGATAAACACCCCATACCAGGCAGAGATGTCTTAAAGATTTTGGCGTACTTGTGACAGCCACAATATTCGCTTTAGGACGATATTTAGAAACAACGCGAGCAGTTTGCCCTGAAACCGTTGCTGAAACAATAGTGGACACATTAAGAGACAATGCAGTGTTTGCGACAGCTTGACCAATTGCATCTGTAATGCTAACACCATTCTCTCTAATACGCGCATTAAAAAGATCACGATAGTCTAGAGAAGCTTCAGTTCTTGTGGCAATGCGATGCATCGTTTGTACTGCTTCTACAGGATAGTCACCTGCAGCCGTTTCGCCGGAAAGCATGATCGCATCGGTACCGTCAAAGATAGCATTAGCAACGTCACTGGCTTCAGCACGCGTTGGGCGTGGGTTCCGTTGCATGGAGTCAAGCATCTGTGTCGCAGTGATAACGGGTTTTCCAAGAGCATTACATTTCTTAATCAACATCTTTTGAACCAATGGCACTTCTTCAGCTGGAATTTCGACACCTAGATCACCACGGGCAACCATTAGACCATCAGAAACCTCTAAAATTTCATCGATATTATCGACACCTTCTTGGTTTTCAATTTTAGGGATAATATGTATTTGGTCCCCAAAGTTATTCTTTTCAAGAAGTTCACGAATTTCTAATACATCAGATGCACGACGTACAAAAGAAGCGGCAATAAAATCAACATCCTGCTCTATACCGAAAAGAATATCATTAGCATCTTTTTCAGTGATCCCTGGTAGATTGACACTTACATTAGGAACATTGACACCCTTCTTACTCTTTAATTCGCCAGTATTTAACACCTTTGTGACAATCTCATTGTTAGACACAGAAACCACTTCAAGTTCAATAAGGCCATCATCCAAAAGAATTTTGGAACCAGGATGAACATCATTGGCCAATCCCTTATAAGTTACAGAAATTTTTTCTGCAGTCCCTTGAACCTCATCCATGCTGACAATGAGTTGCTGACCTTTTTCCAATAACACCTTAGGCGTTGCCATATCACCCGTTCTAATCTCCGGACCTTTTGTATCTAGAAGAATGGCAACATTTTTCCCCGTGCGTTTTGAAGCTTCACGGATGTTTTTAATTCTGTTCCCGTGCTCCTCATGATCACCATGAGAAAAGTTCAATCGCGCAACGTTCATACCCGCCTCAATCAATTCAACGAGCTTGTCTACACTTTCACTAACAGGACCAATTGTACATACTATTTTTGTTTTTCTCATCTCAAATAAACCTCCATCAATTCATGCATCATTGTTTTTCTTATATCGAAAGTTCTCTAGCAAGATCAATGAGTTCTTTACCAACAAAATGTTTTTCCGTTAGTATATCCCCAATGTCATGAGAAACAATCTGATTATTTTGGATGCCAACCATTTTACCAGCTTCTCCATTTATGAGAAGTTCTACCGCTTTGGCTCCAAGGCGACTCGCTAACACACGATCATTCGCCGTGGGGGTGCCCCCTCTTTGAATATGACCTAAGACCGTCACACGCGTTTCAATCTCAGCCTGCTGCTTCAATTGCTTGGCAACATCATGGGCCGTACACACACCTTCAGCCACAATAATAATACTATGTTTTTTTCCTCGGGCATGTCCTTGTTGTACCCGCAAAATAACTTCATCGAGTTCCTTAGGATTCTCTGGGATTAAAATCGATTCAGCACCGCCTGCCAGACCTGACCAAAGGGCAATATCCCCAGCATCTCTTCCCATGACTTCAATGATAAAAGTTCGGTCATGTGAAGTAGCCGTATCACGAATTTTGTCAATGGCATCAATGACTGTATTCAGTGCCGTGTCAAATCCAATGGTGAAATCAGTACCCGGAATATCATTATCTATAGTACCCGGAATACCAATGGTCGGAAACCCGCTTTCAGTCAGCTTTTGTGCTCCACGGAAGGAACCATCACCACCAATAACCACCAGTGCCTCGATTCCAAACTTTTTGAGTTGCTCAATGCCCTTTTGACGACCTTCTACTGTTTTAAATTCTTCACAGCGTGCACTGTAAAGCATTGTTCCCCCTCTTTGAACAATATCACCAACAGAACCGACCTCTAGCTTTTTAATATTCCCTGCAATGAGTCCTGAATATCCTTGATAAATACCATAAACCTCTAGACCTTCAAAAATCCCTTTACGAACAACCGAACGGATTGCAGCATTCATCCCCGGTGAATCGCCACCACTTGTTAATACACCAATCTTCTTCATCTTCATTCACCCCAAATTTTAATAAGTGACTTTAATGCTTTAAAAGTAGCTGGTTCATCGACTGATTCAGTTTATTCTATACTCTCAGTTATACAATGAATATATTACCGTAAAAAAGGTGCTTTCCATAGTGGAAAGCACATTGGTTTCATTCGACGTAATCGGTTTCATGCTTAAACTCACCCATTACGCGGTATTTTTCTAGTCTTTGTTGGACAAGATCTTCTTTATTAAAATGGCGTAATTGTTCAAAGGCTTCCGAGAGAGCGGAATCGATGGCCTTAGCCTGCATTTCAATATCATGATGGGCGCCGCCCTTTACTTCTGGAATAAGTGTATCGATAATATCTAATTCTTTTAAGTCAGGCGCCGTAATTTTCATTGTTTTCGCAGCTCTTTCAGCTTGGGTTGCATCTCTCCATAATAAAGCAGCGGCACTTTCGGGGGCAATAACCGAATACCATGAGTTCTCAAGCATTAAAATGCGGTCTCCAACACCGATCGCAAGCGCACCACCACTTGCACCCTCACCAATAATAATACATACGATTGGCACTTTCAGACCCGCCATCTCAAAAAGGTTACGGGCAATAGCCTCACCTTGGCCTCTTTCTTCTGCGGTTTTTCCTGGAAAAGCGCCTTTTGTATCAATAAAGGTCACCACAGGACGACCAAATTTTTCAGCTTGTTTCATAAGTCGTAACGCTTTCCGATAGCCTTCTGGGTGAGGCATACCGAAGTTTCTACTTAAATTTTCCTTTGTATCACGGCCCCGTTGCTCGCCTATAATAGTCACAGGACGACCTTTATAACTGGCAATTCCGCCAACAATAGCCGCGTCATCTCCAAAGAGACGGTCACCGTGACATTCAACAAAATCAGAAAAAAGATAAGGAATATAATCAAGGGTTGTCGGTCGGTCCATATGTCTCGCAATTTGGACACGATCCCAAGGCGAAACATTGCTATAGGTTTCATCCTCTAGCTTCGAAAGCCGATTCTGTAGCCTTTCAAGCTCATCAGACAAATCAATATTTTTCTCCTGCATAAATGCCTTGAGTTCATTGATTTTATTTTTAAGCTCTATAATGGGCTTTTCAAAAGCTAATTCTGAAGCCATGCTTCGTCACCTCCTTGATCATGTAATGATAATACTGTTGTTAATTGGTCTTTTAATTCGTCTCTTGGAATCACGCGATCCAATTGCCCATGCTTTAATAAAAATTCAGCCGTTTGAAAGTCTTCGGGTAATTGTTCTCTGATCGTTTGTTCGATAATCCTTCTCCCAGCAAAACCAATCATAGCCCCCGGTTCAGCAAAGTTATAGTCCCCTAACGAAGCAAAACTTGCTGTGACGCCTCCTGTCGTTGGATGTGTCATCACCGTAATAAACAAACCACCAGCATCACTATATTTCTTGAGGACTGTGCTTGTCTTAGCCATTTGCATTAAGCTGAGAACACCTTCTTGCATGCGTGCACCGCCAGAAGCCGTAAAAATAATCATCGGGAGGTTTTCAGCCATGGCTTTTTCAAGGGCGCGCGTAATTTTCTCGCCAACAACCGATCCCATGCTCCCCATTCTAAAGCGGGCATCCATCACCGCGATCACCGTGCCATGACCATTAATCTTTCCTTTGCCGGTGACAATCGCTTCATTTAAAGACGTCTTTTGACGATCCTTTTCTAATTTTTCTTCATAACCAGGGAATTTTAATGGATTTTCAGACAAGAGGTCAGCATCAAATTCCACAAATGTACCTTCATCCATCAGGCTCTTAATACGTTCATCCGAAGCCATTTGAAAATGATAACCACAAGATTGACAAATATATAAGTGCTTTTGAAGCTCTTTAGTGTACATGATCTTCTTACAACTTGGACATTTTTTCATTAGACCTTCCGGAACATCTGGTCTTACCTGTTGTGAAGGTACTGTTGCATATTTTTTCTTTTTATTAAAGATATTATTAAGCACTGCTCTACCACCTTCTTCATTCTGTTGGTTGGCCTAGGTAAATGAAGTCGACACCCTTAATAATATTAGCCTTGCATTTTTCGCCCGTCAAATATTTTTAAACAGGTTAGGCAAAAAGCCCCCCCCAAAATCACGAAGACAACGGCTTTTTGAATATATCTTTCGTGGTCTTAGCGTATGAGCTCGTCCTTAAAGGCTAACAGCTATTTAGTCTTCATCAATTAAAGAGAGTTGACGCGTCTTTTTAGCCATTTCCTCTGGGTCCACCTGTTGACGTGCCACACCTGTTTCCATTGCCGCCTTAGCGACTGAAGGGGCTACTTTAGGATCGAAAGGCCTTGGAATAACGTATTCAGCATTGAGTTCATCCTTCGAAACAAGACTGGCTTTGGCGTGAACTGTTGCCACCTTCATATCTTCATTAATATGTGTCGCATGGACATCCAATGCCTCCCGAAAGCTAATGCTTTCACGGTGTGTATAATCTTTTCGTTGTCCGTTGAATATAAGCATATTGGAAAGACGTCAACTCCAGCAAAACTTTTAAATAGGACGGCCTTTCCTTCCATTACTGACCGAGCGGCTTTAGGGCCTAAATCTTCCAATCCAAGAACGGCTGTCCCATTTGTAACTACCGCGACCGTATTCGCCTTCATGGTGTGTATTGATATACCTCTTTTTATTATTGTAAATTTCTTTACAAGGTTCCGCGACACCTGGTGAATACGCTAAGCTGAGATCCCTTGCATTTTTGACAGGAACCTTAGGGATGATTTCAAGTTTCCTTGATTCATTCTATGCCTATGTAACGCTTCTTTTCGGGTGACTGCTACCTGGATCCGTTCCTTTATCTCGGTGCTCGATCATCAGTAGACCAAACTATTATAACAAACTCCATATACATATTAAAGCGATCTAAAATACGCCAACCGTTTCCATCGAATTAACCTTTGAGAATCACATGTTCTTCACCTAATAGGTTGCTCATTGTCTTCAAACAGCTTGCTGATGCCTCAACATGATAATCCTTTGAAAGCTCTACCAATCGCTTTTCCTCTTCGTAATAGAGCAATACAGGACTATTCCCTGGATGCTGCTTTAAGAGATTTTTCAATTGGTAAAGGACATCACTTGAACGGTTGCTTTTCGTAATCCTTAAGAAAAGTTGTTGAGGAACTTGAACACTCTCCAGTTTTTGAGCAGTTTGAACAATAAACTGTTTTTGTTCCGCGCCACCCTTACGGTCAAGATTCCCTTTGACTAAAAGGAGTTCTCCTTTAACAAACAAGTCTTTAAGGGGCTCATAACTTTTTGGGAACATCACAGCATCAAGTGTCCCCGTTTGATCACTCAGCGTTATAAAGGCCATCAGTTGCCCCTTTTTCGTACGGATCTGCCGGACATCTTCTATCATTGCCGCGAGCTGTATGCTTTTATTCACTGGAGCAGTCGCTATCTCTACAATCTGGTCAATCACCAATTGAGATAAAAGGTGGTGATAGCGATCTAAGGGATGCGCACTCAAATATAACCCAAGAGCTTCTTTTTCAAAATAGAGCCTTTCTTTGAGTGTTAAAGGGGGAACAGGCTCATAACTCTCTTCCTGATCATCCAAAAATGAAGTTTGCCCCTCAAAGTTCTGCTGATTTTCAGCAAGTCTCATCGCTTTATCAATCGTGGCAATGAGACTGGAACGATCGACACCAAATTCATCCATAGCACCTGCAAAGATTAAGGACTCAATCGCTCGCTTATTCACCTTTTTTAATGAGACCCTTTGACAAAAATCAAATAAGTTTTTGTAATTTGTGGTCCTCTTTTCCAAAATTTCTTGGACAGCCATCGTGCCAACATTTTTTATAGCGCTTAATCCATAGAGAACACCTTGGGCGGTTGTTTTAAACGTTGCATCACTTTTATTGATAGAAGGAAGCATAAGAGAAACCTGCCGCTTTTGCATTTCCCTTCTATACTCATTCAATTTTTCCTGATGGTGGATAGCCCCTGATAACAATGCCGTCATAAAGGCCTCTGGCTCATGCGCCTTTAAATAGGCTAAACGATAGGCAATGACTGTATAGGCGACAGCATGTGAACGGTTAAAACCATAATCGGCAAACCGCACAATCAACTTATAAATAGTTTCGGCAGTCGCTTGCTCATACCCTTTTTTTAAACAACCAGAAACAAAATGTTTTTCCTCTTGTTCTAACACCTCACGTTTTTTCTTTGAAACGGCTCGCCGCAAGATATCGGCTTCCCCAAGGCTAAATCCCGCCATCGTCGCTGCAATTTGCATAATTTGTTCTTGATAGACGATAATGCCATAGGTTGATCTGAGTATCGGTTCTAGATCCGGGTGAGGATACGTGACTTGACGCTTGCCATGCTTAGCCTCAATAAAATCAGGAATAAACTGCATAGGACCCGGGCGGTTGAGGGCATTGACAGCAACAAGGTCTTCAAACTCAGAAGGTCTCAACCTTTTCAAAACCGAACGCATGCTGTCTGTTTCAAATTGAAAGATCCCCAGTGTGTCACCACTACTTAATAATCGATACGTTTCTGGATCGTCCATGGGTATGCTGTTAAGATTGATTTTCGTTCCTTTTCCATGCTCAACCTCTCTTAAAATGCGATAAATCAGCGTCAGATTACGTAATCCCAAGAAATCCATCTTCAATAATCCTAAGTCTTCTAAAACCTCCATAGGAAACTGGGTCACTTGAATACCGTCCTTATTTTCATCAAGAGGGACTAAATCAGTCAAACGCTCTGCGCTAATCACTACACCTGCAGCATGAACTGAAGTATGTCGAGGAATGCCTTCAACCTGACTTGCTAATTTATAAAGCTTTTTAGCCTCATCGGATGCGGCAATAAGCCGTTGCAAAGATCCGGAAGCGTGGTAGGCTTTTCCAAGTGTTATGCCTGGTTTAGATGGAATTTCACGGGCAATGCGATCCACTAAATGACTCTCCAGGCCTAAAACCCTCCCCATATCACGAATCGCTGCCTTAGCTGCTAAAGTACCAAAGGTTCCGATTTGGGCTACGTGCTCACCGCCGTATTTTTCATTTACATAGGCAATGACTTTATCCCGATCAACGTCCGGGAAATCAATATCAATATCTGGCATTGACACGCGTTCAGGATTAAGAAATCTTTCAAATAAAAGGTTATACTGGATAGGATCAACATCCGTGATCCCTAAAACATAAGCCACTAGTGACCCCGCAGCTGAGCCCCGTCCTGGTCCTGGCCCCATGCCTTTTTGTCTCGCATACCGGGTAAAATCCCATACAATAAGAAAATAATCATTAAATCCCATATCATCAATGATAGTTAATTCATAATCCAATCTTGCTTTCAGCTGTTCTGAAGAAGTTTTGCCTTCATAACGTCGCCTTAAGCCCTTTTCACATAACGAGCGTAAAAAAACTTTGGCTGATTGTTGATCAGGGACTGGGTATTTAGGCAGCCTTGGGACACCAAAGGTAAAATCCACCTGACATTGGTCCGCAATTTTCATCGTATTTGCTATTGCTTCTGGCACCTCTTGAAATAATTGCTTCATTTCATGAGGGCTTTTAAATGCATACTCCTGGTTGAGTGTCTCAAAAGGGTGCGCGTTTAAAACCTCACCAGATTGAATACTTTGCAGGCACAGATGGGCCGAAGCCTCACTCGGCTCAATATAATGCACATCGTTCGTGGCCACAAAGGGAATTGCACAAGCCTTCCCTAACTGGAGACTCTTTTGCCAAAGGGCTTTTTCCATCGGCTTGCTATGATCCTGGAGCTCCAGATAAAAAGCACCGTTAAATAGATGCTTATAGTGCAAAGCCACTTCCTCGGCCGCTACAAAATCATTGTTTTGTAGATGACTTTCAACTTCACCGTCTGGACCTGATGACAAAGCAATTAATCCCTCCGAATATTCCGCGAGTTTTTCCTTAGGGAGTGTTTGCCATTTGGATGTATGGATGAAAGTGCTCAGTTTAACAAGATGACGATAGCCTTGATTATTTTTGGCTAAGAGGATCAGCGAGAATGTCGCTGGTTTTAACCGTGAGTGTGTTGACTTTTCCATGTTACTGAGTCTAATTTCCATTCCAATAATCGGCTTAATTCCCTTAGCTTGGCAAAGTTTATAAAAAGGAATCACGCCGTAGAGGACGTTTGTATCTGTGATCGCTAGGGCTTGATATCCTTTGTCCTTAGCGGCATTGACTAATGGTTCTAAACGACAGGTACTATCTAATAAACTGTATTCACTATGGACGTGAAGGTGTGTGAAACTCAAGCATTCTCCCCCTTTCCACACTTACAAAAATCTAACGTATCTATCATTCTTTCTCCTCTTATTATAATATAGACTCCTCATTTATGCGTGGTTAAACAGCCGATCGCCGTTCTCTTGTATCGTTATCCAATGAAAAAGAAGAATATTTCACTTAGAATACGCTTGCGATCTTCATACCCTTTCTCGACTTCTACCTTTGTGAAGGAAAAATGGCATACCTGAACACCTTGTCTCATAAAAATATGTCTAAGAAGGGGAGAGAGCGTATGGATTTTCGTGAATTTGCATCGAGTGCCATTATGAACTTTTTGATTGCTATGGGTTTGCTCATTGGTGGGTGCCTACTAAGTGGCATCGGCGCAATGTTTGTCAGTAAACCTCCGCTTTTCACCATGAATGAATTTGCTGACAAACTCAAAATTTGGGCTATCGTTGCTGCCATTGGTGGAACTTTTGATACCATTGATGATCTTGAAAATAGTTTCTTCGGCGGGGCACCCGGAGAATTAGTTAAACATCTCTTATTGATTGGTTCAGCCATGACAGGCGCTCATACCGCTTCACTCATCATTCACTGGATTACTCAGGAGTATTAGGAATGAGGGTTCCTCCTAACTATCGCTCCCCTGGTCTTGAGCGTTTTTTTGCCGGCGCCGTTGTCGGCATTGTCATCGGGTTTGTTTTTTTTATTCTTATCTATGGACTTGCCCAAGATAAACAAATGCAGAAAATAACAAAGCAACAAGTAGAAATTGAAGGCTTGAAGCATGACAATGAAATCTTGAAGGAAAAAGGTCTAGAGGAAAATAAAGAACTTGAAAAACAATTAAAGGTTCAAGAAATTTTAGTCACTATCGATGATGGTGATGAGAATCTCCCACGTCTTGTTACCTTTGAACTCAAAAGGAAAATCGCCCAAAGACTAGATTCCTTCAAAAATAAAAATATCGAAACAGTAGCTGATACAAAAGATGTTATCTACGGGCTAATAGAAGGCTATAGCTTTCAGGTTGAAGATAAGCTTTATACCTTTACCGTTAAAAATTTTGTCGTCTCATCAACGCTTGATCTTACCGTTCAATTACTTGATGCTAAATCAGCCTCGACTATCCCATAACCATGCTTCACACCTTAAAAATAGGCTTAGTCAAAAGAAATCTAAGGAAGCAAAAACGAACGATAATCCGAGTATCTTTTAGTGATTATCGTTCGTTTCTTGCTCGTTATATATGTTGGGGTCTAACAACGATTTAAAAAAGTTGTTTAAAACATTTTTAAAGGGTTCACGCCTTCCGCTCCAATCTCCTTGATTACTGCGATGTTTTTTGTTAGAAAAATCTGTCTTTAGTGCAAGCGCAGCGCTATTTTGTTAATTTTAGCCTTGATTGGTGCGCCTTTTAGGATTCAGTACTCTTTTATGTGCGAATGCAGCGCGCTTTTGTTAGCTTCACCCTGGCTATGCGCGCCGCCCCGTTACGTCGCAATCTATATCCATTATTCTTTTAAGCATTCTTTCATTACTGTTCTTCTAGGAATTTTTGTGTTGCTTCGATAAGATCGGCAAGAACGCGATCGCAGTCTTCCCAGGAATAGACGGTGGCACCACTGGCCATCGGATGCCCTCCGCCATTGTAACGGGCAGCAATCGTATTCACGACAGGACCTTTGGAACGCAATCTGACACGAATTTGATCGGGTTCCTCAATGAAAAATACCCAAGCCTTGATCCCCTCAACATTCGAAAAAGAATTAATTAATAAAGATCCCTCTTGAGGAGAAATACCATAGGTCTGAAGCACGTCCTTTGTGAGCCTCATCTGACCGACCTGACCATTAATAAGTTCAAAATTTTCGAGAACATAACCTTTAAAACGGATGACTTTCAGCGTCACTTCATTTAATTGATCATGGAGTGTTTGCCGATCAAACGATTTCTCGATAAGGCGACTGGCTTTTTTAAAAGTTTCAGGTGTCGTGTTATTAAACATAAAATGGCCCGTATCACCGATAATGCCTGCATAAAGCAAGCGAGCCGCTTCATTCGACATCTTCAGTGAAGGATCAGATTCATAGAGATCAACGATCATTTCACTGACTGAGCTTGCTTTTGTTTCAACCCACATCAGATCTCCATAAGGATCTTCATTAGGATGATGATCAATCTTCACTAATTTGTCGCCTTGGCCATAGCGTTCATCACTAATCCGCGCTTGGTTTGCGGTGTCACAGACAATGACGAGGGCTCCCTCATACATGGCATCTTCAATAAGGTCCATTTTGTTTAAGAAGCTTAAAGACTCAACCTCTTCACCTACAACAAAGACCTTCTTACTTGGAAAGTTATCCTTAATTAAAGCAGCAAGTCCCCCTTGGGAACCTAAAGCATCTGGGTCCGGTCGAACATGGCGGTGAATGATGATGGTGTCATAGGCTTTAATCATTTCAATAATCTTATTTTTCATTTTTTACTGCCCCTTATATAATTAGGATTCAATCATTATCAATCCAATCCCGAGTGATTAGAGATTGTCATGTTTGATTCTTTCTGATAGTCTATGAATTGAGAAGATTCTCGGAGGTTAAAAAATGCCAACACTTATTGTTTTTATCGTTCTTAGTGCGATTATGACCCTTTTCTATTGGTTTAAAGGCTGGATGACAGACGCTCCCTACCGAAAAAAATGGACATTTTCAAAAGCCCGAATAGGACTTGGCGCGTTTCTTTTCTTTTTTGGTGCGAATCGAATCTTTATTTCTTCAACAACCCTGACGATGATTGTTTGTGCCATTTTTATGTTATACGGCATTTTCATTGTTTATTTTAGTATTAAAACTTATCGATTTTATACGATGAAGATGATTGAAGAGGCTAATCAAAGTCAAAAACAATAGTCTTTTATTCGCCTGAACCATGACTAGTAGCGGTCAATAAATTGGGCAATCAGAAACGCTTTACCTACAATGTGTTCCTCATGATAGAGTTCAATATCAACTTTTCCATAGCGTCGAGTCACTTCCAACACTTTGGGATGGATATCGATAACACTTTCTAGCTGAACAGGCTTTAGAAAATAAAGGGTGACATTCTCAACCACGAGGTCTCCCTTTTTTTGTTTCCCTAAAATTTTCTCTGCAACGGTTGTGACAATGGTTGTCGTCGTCCCATATGAGAGCGCCCCTAAATGATTGGTCATTTGTGGTCTAACTGTAAATTGATACTTTTGCCCTCTCACTTCGGTGAGTTGATCCGTTATGATGTCGTCAATCGTTTCGCCTATTTGCGGTTGCCGCTGGGCCATTTGCAAGGCTTTAAGCACATCTTGACGTGTAATAATCCCTATTAATTCTTGAGAATGGGTCACAACGGGTAAACACTCAATGCCCTCCCAAATCATCCGATGGGCCGCTGAAGCCACCGTTGTTGTTTCACTTACTGTAATGGGTGATTTCGTCATGACCCTTTCAATAGGGACATCATCAGAATACCTGAGAATATCTTTCGCAGTCACCATCCCTTGTATTCTTTTTTGATGATCAATAACAGGATACCGACTGTGCCCGGTCTCCTTGTTGAGTCGTTGCCAATCCGACACCTTAGAATCGTTATAAAGAAAGCTTGTATCTTTATAGCCAATTAAAATATCAGAAACATGGATGATTTCTTTTTTGATTAACCGATCATAAATGGCGCGATTGATCATGGCAGCTACAGTAAACGTATCATAGGAGGTGGAGATAATCGGAAGCTCTAAGGTGTTAGCAAGCTCCTTCACTTCTTCGCGGGTCTCAAATCCCCCTGTTATAAGAACAGCGGCTCCGGATTGAAGAGCATATTCATGGGCTTGATCACGGTTACCAACAATGAGTAAGCCACCTGCCTCAATATATCGTTTCATGGCTTCAAGTTTCATGGCTCCTATGACAAAACGATTTAATGTTTTATGTAAGCCATTACGCCCTCCTAGGACCTGACCATCAACGATAGAGACCACTTCTGCATAGGTGAGTTTTTCAATATTCCCCTTATGTTTCTTTTCAATTCGGATAGTCCCCACACGTTCAATGGTACTGACATACCCTTGATTTTCAGCATCCTTAATCGCACGATAAGCAGTGCCTTCACTAACTTGTAAGGCTTTGGCGATTTGTCTCACTGAAATTTTATATCCAATTTCTAAGTTTTTAATAAAGTCAAGAATCCGTTCATGCTTCGTCGCCAACCCTGTCACCTTTTCTGTATTTTGTAAATGCATATCACCTTCTCCCCTCTCAAGTTTATTTTCAACAAGCGCGAGAAATAGAAGGAAACAGCGGAACACTAAAAGTCCCGCTGCTTTTTCTTAGGATACTTGTATTCTAGATACCTTCATGCACCCGTCATTATACTATAGTGTCAGACTTTCTCCCGAGGCCATGACCTTTCCCTCTGTTTTTAACGTATTTACGAAGGCAACGGGATCTTGTTCAATAACTGGGAAAGTATTGTAGTGAACGGGAACAACCGTTTTAGCTTTAATCCATTCTGCCGCAATCGCTGCATCCTTAGGTCCCATTGTAAAATTATCCCCAATCGGTAAGAAAGCAAGATCAACATTATGGTATTCACCAATCAGTTTCATATCCGAATAAAGTGCAGTATCCCCCGCGTGATAAAGAGTTTTTCCTTCAAGAGTGAGTAACACACCGCCTGGCATACCTGTGTAAATGATTTGATTGTTTTCATCAGTATAACTTGAACCATGAAAGGCGATCGTATATTGGACGCGACCAAAATCAAAGTTATAGCCACCGCCAATTGACATCGGATGAGCGTTTAAACCTTTGCTCTCAGAGTACCCTGCAAGCTCTGCGACCGCAATGATCGTGGCATTATGTTTTTTCGCAAGATCAAAAGCATCGCCCACATGGTCGTTATGTCCATGCGTAAGAATAATATAATCTAAAGCAGGCAAGTCTGCAGGTTTAATGGTACATTGCCCATTTCCAGTAATAAACGGATCAATAATGATGTTGGCTTTCTCTGATTCAATGAGCACCACTGAATGTCCATGGTACGTTACTTTCATACTTTCACTCTCCCTTTTTACTTTTTACAATTCCTTTTCAGCGTAAAGCACGCAAAGCTTAAACAACTCTCTCTTTTAATAGTATAACCAAGCCTGTTGGTACATTTCAATTATATTGGGATGTATCAGTGTGTTTGGCTGTAATTCCACCCGTTTTCCCTCTTGATAAATTTTAGCATCGATATCTTTACTAAACGCCGTCAGGCTACGCAATGTCGTATCGTTCAAAAATTTTGTAGAAATGGCATCAGAAATATGAATATCACTTACCGAGAAAGAATGGCGCGCCGCGAGGACAAAGCCCCAATCCCCAAAGCTGGGAACATCAACATGTAATTGAGCGGTGTGAAGCCCTGTTGCTTTTACTGTTTTATCAATGGTCCAATAAACCTTCGTTGCAAATGTCGGACTTGTGGCCTGGACCATCATGGCTCCTGTTGGGCTAAGATGGTTTCTTACTAAGGAGTAGAACTCTTCTGTATAAAGCTTATTTAAGTTTGTATTATTAGGATCAGGTAAATCAATTAAGATAACATCATATAAAGCGCGACTTCCCTTAAGATATTCAAAAGCATCCTCATTCTTAATATGAACTTTGGAATTCATCAAAGCCTCTTTATTCAGTGTGGTTAACAAGGGATTGGTCTTAGCCAAATGTGTCATGGCAGGATCAAGATCGACTAGCTGAATGGAGCGAATATCAGGATATTTCAACAATTCCCGTGTCGCTAAACCATCACCGCCCCCTAATATCAACACTTTTTGTGGATGCTCTGCTAAGGCAACCGTAGGATGCACGAGCACCTCATGATAGCGATATTCATCGGAAGAGCTAAATTGTAAATTCCCATCAAGAAAAAGTCGGGTATCCCCCTGTTCCTTAGTGATGATAATGTGTTGATATTTCGTCTCCTTAGAATAAACTATGGGGTCCTTATAGAGCTTCTGCTCAAACAAAAAGGCTTGTTCATCACCAAAAAACAAACCTATCAATAATAAAATACCAATTACCCCTCCCACAAAAGAGAGGTACTTAAACCCGCGAATCTCGCTTTTAAAAGACACCAACATCCAAAGTGAAACAGCGAGATTGACTATCGCCACAACAAAGGCAGTCTTGACCATGCCAAAGGTTGGGCGCATCCAAAAGGCAAATAGAAGGCCTCCAATTAACCCCCCTGAATAATCTGAAAAGAGCACACGTGCGGTACTGCGATTAACTTCTTCCCCAATGTCATTAGCTTTGCGTATTAATAAAGGGAGCTCAAGCCCTGTTAGACCACCGACAATAATGATCACCAAATAGAGAAAAAGAGCATCTGACCCTTCTGGAAGATAGGCTGTCACACCAAACAATAAAAAAGAAGACATCCCTCCAACCAAAGCAATCAAGAACTCAATAATAATAAAAGCCCTTATTAATCCTTTCGTTACTTTTTCACTAATAAAAGCCCCAATACCCATTCCTGTAAGAAAAAGAGCGATGGTCAATGTATACTGCTTTACACCATCGCCCAATATGTAAGAGCCTAGAGCCCCAAAAAGCACTTCAAAAATAATACCGCAAATCGAAACGATGCCGGAAGCCCAGTACAAACGTTTCGTCTGCTTTAATGATAAGCCATTCACCTTCACGCTTTTCACCCTTACTCTGTTATATCATGCTACATTTCTCATATTGGATTGGGGTCATTTATGTGATAGAAGCACCGATGACAAAGCCTAAGCCGAGGGAAACACAACAAGAGATAATACCAACCGCGACATTGCCCTCTTTAAGTTTTTGTTGAACTGAAAATCGGGGAGTTAAAAGATCAAATAAAAAATAGATCACAATTTGGAGAACAACACCCACAGCTCCCCAAAGCAATGTAATACTTACGGTTTCCCCTTGTAATATCGCAAACATCAACACAATCGATAAACCGATGATCTTCCCACCGACTGAGAGGGCAACAGCGGTGTTCCCATCGGCAATCTCATCCCAATCTTTATACTTTGTTGTAATAAGACCAAACAAACCCACTCCAATAAGGACAACGACAATGGATACGACAAAATACAAAAGTGTTAGTAGCAAGGCATTCACAAGCTTCACTCCTTTTTATTTACTGATAAATCAACAACACGTCTGATGAACAATGAAAAATAGTGGCTATTAGTCAAATATCATTTGTTGCCTTTAATTGCAATCCTTAACAATCATTTCCCTTCACCAGGTCCACCACCGCGGAAGAGAGAAGATCGAAACAGTGGCGTTGATCCTGGTCCCTTATAATGGGTTCCTGATTTATTGTAGCCTTGATAGCATCCACCTGAAGTCACACAACGCTGCCTTTGAAGATTCGCCCAATTATTGATCCCAAAGAGGTGATTAAGGACAGCATAAGTCAGTAAGCCATCAAAGAAACTGGGATGATAATTATCACGAACAAAACCATAGGTTGCCACTTCGATATTCGTTTGCTTAGGATCCTTCTCGTCCTTCGTTAAGGTGACAAAATAATCATCATAAACAAGGACTTGTTTATCGTTTACAAGCTTTGACTCTCGATCTGGTTTGATTTCCTTTCTCAATGTTTGTTCAACTTCTTGAATAGATTGCTTTGTAGTAAAAAGTCGTGCCGTATCCTCTTGATCCACACTACTTTTTACTGTGTCACTCATTTGATACTTCTCTTTAATAACATCTAAAATAGATCGGCCAAACCCCGAACAACCAGAGATAAGTAAAGTGAGCAAAAGTATGATCGCAATGCCTTTCACTTTCATTGATCCACCCCCTTATTTCAAGCAAGCACAAAAGAGGGTGACTCATAAGAGGCCAGAGTACACTCATACTTCATATAGTCATATTTCATGAAAAATAAGTCCTATATGTTGTACAGGTGGTCCCTGACCCCTTAATTTAAGTCATCCTCACTCTTGGTCAATGAGTCCTATATTCTAGAGGTGCTTATTTCCCTAACTTTTTCTTAAGCTCTTCCAGTTCTAGATCAACATCACTTTTTGTTTCTAATGCTTCAAATTCATCGTCTAGACTTCGATTTTCCGAGCGCAAATCTTCACTTGTTTCTGCCTCGGCTTCATAGCGAAGCACTTTTTCTTCCATTCTTTCAAAGCCTTGTTTAGAGGCATCCGAACCTATAGCTGACATACTACGGTTAATCTTCGTTTTTGTTTTGGCTGCCTCAGCACGCGCTTTTAGGGAATCCCTTTTAAGATCCATTTCCTGATATTCATTTTTCATGTCTTGAAGTTTTGCCTTCAAATCGGCAGCATCAGCCTTAGCCCGCTCCCAAGATTCTTTCAAGGTTTGCGCTTGACTGTCATGCAATTTTTTATCTTCTAAAGCTCTTCTTGCTAAATCTTCATTGCCAGCCTCTAAAGCCTTGACGGCTTGAGCTTCACGTTTTTCTACAAGCTTCTCAGCATCCGTATATTTCTTATAAAGCATTTTCTCGTTTGCCATTTGTTTCGCTACCGCAGTTTCAACTTCTCGAATGTCTTCTGCCATATCTCTCATAAATTGGTCGAGCATTTTCACAGGATCTTCTGCCTTATCTAATAAGGCATTGAGTTCCGAAGACATAATGGTTTTGACACGTTTGAACATTTTAAACATCCGCATATTCCTCCTTAAAATTAGCTACCTGCAATAATATTAAAGTCATAGTCATGAGCTATATGACCTTGACTGGCTTCAATTTCTCCGCCCCATATTTCAATGGATAAAAAGGCTTCTTCTTCATCGTCACAAAAATCGAAGTAACGCACCATTTGCCCGCTCAAGTTATTATTTCTTCCTTGACCAGAGACATTAGCCGTCCCCTTCTCGTCAAGAGTATAGACGATACCATCATATTCGATACGATGAGGGATGGGCTCGGTAAATGTATGTTTGACTTTATGATACACGCCAAGTTCCAATTCATCATCCAGTTCAACAGAAAGCCATAGCGTATGATCTGGATTCTCCAGTTGGTATTCAAACCATTGAAAACCATGGTCATTAAAAATAATTTTCCCAACAACTTCAAAATCCTCTAATTCATAGGTGACCATATCGCCAACCCGAAGGTTCATGAGTGTCCGCTTTTCTATTTCTGGTCCCGTTTTTTGGGATTTAAGATTTTTGAGGCGCCTAAAAATCCCCATTGTACCACCTCTATTCTTTATCCATTGTACTCATATTTACGAATAACACCCTGCATTGGTTTCAAAAGAACGAGAATTTCTTGGCCAAAGGTTCCAATTCAAATCATTCCTTTTCCTTTTATATTTATGATAAAGTGAATAATATATCAAAAAAATGGGGTGACTGGGGCTTGACTCATCGTTTAAGTCAGTTAAAAAATTGGTTAATTGAAAAGCAATATGCGTTTACATTTTTATCCGAACCTAAAAATGTTTTTTATTTTACAAACTTTATGTGCGATCCACACGAACGCTTACTAGGATTAGTTGTCTTTCCACATCAAGACCCTTTCCTAGTGTGTCCAAATATGGAGAAAAGCCAGGCAGAGCAAGCGGGTTGGCAATATGACATTATCGGCTATGAAGATCATGAAAATCCTTGGACTCCTGTTATTAGGCGCATTCAAGAGCGGATAGAAGGAGAATCACTAAAGGCTGCTATTGAAATGAACACGTTGCCGTATCGCCATGGACTGAATCTCAAGGCATGTGCAGAAAATCTTCAATTCTATCCCGCAGAACCTGGTGTCGATCAGCTTCGAAACATTAAAGACGAGCAGGAATTAAAAAGCCTGCGAAAAGCAGCAGAGCTTGCTGATTTTGCTATAAGCGTTGGGGCAGGAGCCATTAAAAAAGGGAAAACGGAACAGGCACTTATCGCTGAAATTGAATATGAGCTAAAGAAAAGAGGCTGTGAGGGCATGTCCTTCGCCACTACTGTTCTTGCAGGGGATAAAAGCGCTGCGCCTCACGGAAATCCTGGCGATCGTCAAATTCGCGAAGGTGACTTTGTCCTGTTTGATCTGGGTGTTATCGTTGATGGCTATTGTTCTGACATTACCCGGACCTTTGTTTATAAGCATGCTTCTGATGAGCAAAGAAAAATCTATGACACTGTTTTGCAAGCCGAGGAAGCGGCTATCGCTGCAGCTCAAAACGGTGCCATTATCGGAGATGTTGATCGAACGGCACGCCAAATTATCGACCAGGCCGGCTATGGGAAGTATTTCACTCATCGCATCGGTCACGGGCTAGGATTGGGCATTCACGAAGCACCATCTATGAGTTCTGATAACACCAATCATTTAAAAACAGGAATGGTCTTCACAATAGAACCCGGTATTTATGTCCCTGACATTGGTGGCGTTCGGATTGAAGATGATGTCTATATTGGCGAAAATGGTCCTGAATGTTTAACGAAGTATCCTAAAGAACTTCAAATTATTGAATAACCCACGGTGTTAATCTCAAAAACCTGGAGACAGAGTGACTAGTCCTTGATAAGGTCATGAGGAAATTTTTTAGATTTACTTTATAGTATAAACGAAAACAGGTTGCCCGTTTAAATAATCGGACAGCCTGTTTTTTCTTGCACCACTTAAGCTTTTCTTCTCAAAAATAAGAGGAATTAAATATGCTGTTTAATAAGCGCTTCGGCCTCTTTATAAACTAAACCATGCGTATCTGCAACAGCTTTATAAGTGACATAACCGTCTAAAGTATTAATCCCCTTCAATAAAGCCTTGTTCCTCGAGCACGCTTCTTTATAACCTAACGAAGCGATTTGAATGGCATAAGGCACCGTCACATTCGTAAGTGCTATAGTAGAGGTTCTTGGGACTGCACCAGGCATATTAGCCACCGCATAATGCACAACACCGTGTTTAAGATAGGTAGGGTCATCATGTGTCGTAATATGATCAGTCGTTTCAAAAATGCCTCCCTGATCTATGGCGACATCAACAATAACGGATCCTTCTTGCATAGCCATAACCATTTCTTCAGTAACAAGTCGTGGCGCTTTGGCTCCTGGAATCAATACAGCTCCTATGACCAGATCTGATTCTGCAACAGCCTCCGCTATATTTAAAGGATTAGAAATTAAGGTGTTAATCGAATGCCCAAAAATATCATCCAACTGCCGAAGTCGCTTCGGGTTTAAATCCAAAATCGTGACGTCGGCTCCTAGTCCAACAGCAATTTTTGCCGCATTCGTTCCGACAATACCACCGCCAATAACGGTCACTTTCCCGCGCTTAACTCCTGGCACTCCACCTAGTAGAATCCCTTTTCCTCCATTGATTTTCTCTAAAAACTGGGCACCTATTTGTGTAGCCATTCGCCCAGCGACTTCACTCATAGGCGTTAATAAAGGTAAAGAACCATCTTCCAGCTGCACGGTCTCATAAGCAATAGCAACCACCTTATGGTCCGTTAAAGCCTTTGTTAATTCAGGTTCAGGCGCTAAATGTAGATAAGTAAATAAAATAAGACCTTCATAAAAATAATGATACTCCTCAGGGAGTGGTTCTTTCACCTTCATCACCATGTCAGTCGCCCATGCTTCTTCAGCTGATGGAACGAGGATCGCACCTGCTTCTCTATAGTGTTGATCGGTAAAACCAGAGCCCATTCCTGCTTCTGTTTCTATATAAACTTCGTGCCCTGCCTCTATCAAATGAACAACTCCCGCAGGTGTAATGGCCACACGGTTCTCATTGTTTTTTATTTCTCTTGGTATCCCGATGCGCATGGTAATAGCCCCCTCTAATGTTATGTTTGTCTAATATAGTTTATTGATGAAAACCCTTACAATTATGTAATCTACGCCAATTTCATAAAATAATCAAGAGTGCCACAAATAGATTCACTTTACTGATTATCATAATTGTTCCGAAAACGATTAATAACATCAACAGCGCCTGTTAAATCTAAGGCTGTCCCTGTAATCATCTCTGATTCTTTTTGACATAAAAATACAATTGCCCGGGCAATATCTTCCCCTGATACTGATCTTCCTAATGGGGTTCGATTCTGACTATGAGCTTCTGCATAGTCAATACCTACTTCCTTCATATCATTCTGAATAATTCCTGGACAAATCATATTAGCTGTAATGCCATATTCTGCTTCCTCTAAAGCAATCGTCCGGGTTAAAGAAAGGACTCCCACTTTAGCGGCTGCAAAAGGCCCCCGATGTAACCACCCCGGTGCATCTCCAGCATTTTGGAATCCATAAGTGATAATTCGACCAAATTTCTGCTGTCTCATGACCGGAAGGACTAATTTGGTTAACCTAAAAACCGCACTCAAATTCCCGTGGAGGAGATTGAGCCATTCTTCATCAGTGTAATCTGTCATTTTTTTTCTTTCAAAGACAAAAGGACCTGCATTATGAACCAAACAATCGATTCTATGGAATCGCGAGTAGGTTTCGTCAAAAAGAGTTTGAATATCCTCCGCTTTCGACACATCACCTTTGATGAATTGGAGTCTATCCGAGTTATCCTGCCACTCTTCCATCAGCGCCTCTCTGGCATGGTCATCACTACGATAGTTTACCGTCACAGAGTAGCCTTCCTGCAAAAATTGAAAGGCAACACGCCGACCAATCCCTTTTGTCCCTGCTGTTATTAAAACATGGCGCATCCTTTCCCCTACCTTTATTTCACATTTTCTTTAGTATATCTATTTTATCACTCATAGAAAGGAGTAAGCAAAAATATTTAGTTATGAGGCCCTTAAATATAAAAAGAGGTCGCCCCAAAAGTCCTAATAGGGACAGGTTGAGACGACTTCTTCTTGATGTTACCCCTTTATGTCAAATAATCCCCAAAAGACCACCTGCAAGTGGCCAACGATATAACCAGCCAGATAAACACTGGCAATGCAACGAATAATCAGGCTTGAGACTTGGGATTCGGGTAAAGCGAAGTGGATTCCTCTTTTATAGGCATGTGATTTAAGCTCAAAAAGAGAGAGGGTGTCCTCAACAACCATTAGGCTTTTGGGAAACCCTCTAAAAGTTAAGCTATCTTACTTTTTGTCCCCATCGTTTTTCTTTTCGGATAGCTTTTTTCCTTCAAAGACATTGTACGTGGCCATAAAATTATCAACGACACCACTCGCATACGATTCATTCAAATATTGAAGCGCTAATTTCTCGTTCTCTTCTTCATTTGTCCACTGTATTTTATCAGCCATTCCAGAAGCCCCCTTTACAAATATGAAAAGCACCGTCAATTTAACTTTTCATTATAGCTTCTGTCCATCATCACTAAAATATACCGTAATGGAGGCTGAATAACAGCTTCACACCTTATTGTTTTTTTCTCTAAACCAAGCATCAATTCTAGCAATCATTTTCGCCATTGCTTGACGATCCTTAAAGCTGGGTAATTTAACAAGCAAAGCGTCTTCAGGTTGCACGCGGTCTTCGCCTTTTTTCTGTAACACTAATATACTTTTAGCATGCCGTGAGTCTTTAAAAGTAGACTCTGGCAACTCAATAAAGGCCAATATATCCGCCTCATCTCGAATCAATTGATGAAGACTGCCTTCCACATCAGCTGTAAATAATTGATTGGGAATAAGCCCGATAAAATACCCTGCTGGTTTTAAATAATTTAGAGCTTGTTCAATCAACAAAAAGTGACTGAAAGGCTCTTCACCCTTTCCTACTCGAAAACCTTTGGCAATCTCTTTATTATAGTAAGTACCCACGGGTAAATCTGTAATGATCACATCAATAGGACTCATCATTAAGGGCCGTAAAGCATCTTGATGAAAAAGTTCAATTTCCTGTTGTTGTAGGTTTATGTTTGCATGGGCCAGATTGATCAATAAATCATCGATTTCAACACCCATGGCGAGCTTTGGTTTATTTTGCACATGATTCATGACTGTTGTCATTAAATTTGCCGTCCCTATCGCAGGATCTAAAAGGCTGTAGGCCTCAGGGAGCTCGAGTTTATCCATTAAATAACTGATAAATAAGGCAATCCCATCCGGTGTCATTTGATGTTGTGGCTGTGACGCTTGCTTCATCCCTTTGAGTAGAGCTAACTGAAACGCTTTGCGTACGTCCTCTGCCGTCATTCCCTCAATAAAAAACGCATCGTATATTGGAGTGAGTTGATCCTTAAGTATCTCCTGCTTAATCTCTCCATTACATATATTATCCACCGTTAAACAAAGTGCCTCAAGATAAGAGATTTCCTCTTCCTTCTCCAATAGTGTTGCTGATTGATCAAGTCGTTCAAATAAATGATTTAAGAGTTGTCCTTGTTCCATAAATTCCCCTCCAGCTTCCATCATACTGAAAAACAAGGGGACACGCAAAGACTCCGGTTAGCCGGAGTCTTATTTTAATAAAATTCATCCTCTTCTTGATCCTGCCCCCGACGACGAACGCCTCCACGTGGGCCTTCGCTTTTTTCTTTGCCTTTTAAAGCTTTCCCCTTTTCCATCTTGGTCAGCATCTGTTGTATTTTATCCACCGCTTGCGGAGCTAAATCAAGTAATTTTTCATAAATATGCGTACTATTATCCAAATGAATAGTCTTAATCCCTTGACTTCCGACTATAAGAAAAGCAATTGGGGTGATTGAGACACCTCCACCACTTCCCCCACCAAAAGGGAGGGCACTCTCACCAGAGCTATCGTCGTTTTGGCCTCCACTGGGTTTAAATTCACTTCCACCAGCTGCAAATCCGAAGCCGACTTTCGATACAGTTAAAATCACATTACCATCAGGTGTTTCAATTGGATCACCAATAATAGTATTAACATCCGTCATTTCCTGTAGACTTTCTAAAGCTGTTTTCATTAAACCTTGTATTGGATGTTCTTCTGGCATGTCTCCTGCCTCCCTTTCCTTTGTTTCGCGATCTTATAAGCTGTACGGATAGCATGCCCGAGCCGAAATTGAATCATGCATGTTAAATGTGTTTTAAACGTGAACACTTGGCTATAATCTGGTTGAACAATAAGGGACGGAGCATCCATTTTGTTTTTTAAAAAATAATGTTGTATAAAGCCTAAAAAAGTGGTCTTGAGTGTCCACAGAACGCCTGTTAACCACGCTGTTTTATCGGCTTCTTCAAAGCCAATTGTTGAATACCACTTAATCTCTTTAATCCTTAAGGAGTCCATAGAAAATTGAATCATCTGTTCTTCCAGTGTTGGTTTGTTCTTTAACGCACCAAACAATTCGAGTAACTGCTCTAGATCATTCATAGGGAGCTCTTGTCCGTTATCCTTTCTTTGTTGTCTCCAATTTTCCAACATCGTCATAGCTTTATTGAAAAGACTCATGGGTTGATCTGGATTAGGATATTGAATAAACAAAAAACGTATCCCTAAACACTTCAAAGTCACCTTGAAGTCTATTTTTGTATTGAGGACGCGCCCATCAATAGCAATACTAATAGTGGCAAAGATCACAAGCAAAAGAAATAAGATGATCAAGAGAACAACGATGGATAGGATCACGAGCAGCTTCATGATGATGGCCCCCTTAAATACTCCTTAATATCATCGACAAGCCAAAAAAAAATAAACAGAAAAAAATTATTTTCACTGTTTAACGTTTCTTTCTATTGCTTGAATTTAAGAAAAACGGGTCAAAAGCTCTTGGTTTTGTCCCACCACTGCCAAATTTCTCATCTCATGATTGTCAAACATAAGTCATAAAAAACAAAAAACCGGGCGTAAAAGCATACCCGGTCCTCATTCAGTTGGGCATTAAAATGTTTTTTACCAAAAGGCCTCGCCAACCCCCCGTTTGTTGGAACGAAAGACGCGAGATTCGGAATACTTAAGAAAAGTGTGTACCTTAGCGCCTTATGCTTTTTCCTTATACTCTTTGTCACGTAATGCCACACGACGAATTTTCCCAGAAGTTGTCTTTGGTAAGTCTTCAACAAATTCAATTTTACGAGGATACTTATAAGGCGCTGTTAGAGTTTTTACATGATCTTGAAGCTCGTTTATAAGAGTTGAATCTTCTTGGTCCTTTGGGTTCTGCAAGATGACAAAAGCCTTAACAACAGCCCCTCGATCAGGATCCGGACTGGCGACAACGGCACACTCCTTGACCTTCGGATGCTTAATAAGGGCATCTTCCACCTCAAAAGGACCAATGGTATAGCCTGAACTGATAATAATATCATCACTGCGCCCTTCAAACCAAAAATAGCCATTCTGATCCTTTCTCGCGCGATCACCAGTCAAATAATAATTTCCTCTCCTTGATTTCTTCGTCCGTTCTTCATCTTTATAATACCGTTTAAATAGAGCCGGAGTATCCACATGAACTGCGATATCGCCAACCTCTCCAACATCAGCGGCATCGCCGTCTTCTGTAATGATCTCTACTCGATTGCCAGGTGTTGGTTTTCCCATCGAACCGGGGCGTAATTCCATATCTTTCATAATTCCAACAAGCAGGGTATTTTCAGTCTGCCCATAGCCGTCACGAACATTGAGATTAAACTGTTTCTGAAAAATATCAATGACTTCTCGATTAAGAGGCTCCCCAGCCGATACAGCACTTCTTAGATGCTTCAAGTCGTATGCATTGAGAGCATTTGATTTTGCCATTAGGCGATATTCTGTCGGTGTACAACAGAGTACATTAATTTTATGTGCTTGAATAAGGGCCAGATATCTTTCCGGATCAAAGGGCGCGTTATAGAGAAAACCAGTAGCACCTGACCCTAAAGTCGCTAAAAAAGGACTCCACAGCCATTTAGCCCAGCCTGGTCCAGCTGTAGCCCATACCGTATCTTCGGGCTGAATATCTAACCATTGGGAGGCTGTCGTTCTAATATGAGCAAAGGCCCAGCTATGGGTATGAACAACACCTTTCGGATGCCCTGTCGTTCCAGATGTATAAGAAATAAAGGCCATTTCATCACTTTTCGTTTTAGCCGCTGTAAAATTATCCGATTCGGGGTTAAGCACATCTTCAAAGGACAGCCATTCTTCTGTAGGCTGTTTTCCTAAAACAATTTTAAAATCTACCACTTCCGTATCTGCCATTTCAATCTGTTCAGTTAAGATTTCATGGGCGATAATGGCTCGTGCTTCAGAATGGTTCAGACGATAGCTCAGATCATTAGGTCTCAGCATTTCTGAAGATGGGACAATCACCATTCCTGCTTTTAAAGCGGCAATATAAGCAACATATGTATCAAGCGACCTCGGCATCATGATCAGGATACGATCACCTTTTTCTAAGCCTAAATTCAATAGACCATTAGCAAGCTTATTTGCTCGCTTAATCAATTGATCATAAGTAAGTGTCAAAACTGTCCCCGCTGGTCCCACATATTTGAGAGCCAATTTCTTATCATTTTTGCCCGCAAACTGTTCAATTTCTTCCGTTAAATTATAGAATTCAGGTGCAATCAGATTTTCCATGTAACCGCTCCCTTTTTTCAGCTTATCTATATGATACTAGACAACAATCATTTTTTGAAGTTATATTTTTTGGAAAATTAATTTAAATCAAAAGACCTTAGTTAATAATGAGGCAAAAGAGTGTAGCCAATAATAAATCCTTGGAAAGTGAGGCCATTTTCTCTTGATTCTCGCTATGCATATAGATTGCGATGTAACGGGTAGATGGATTTCCGCTCCAGGTCGCTCACTTTCCTCATGCCCACAGGACGTAGGCAGGATCGGTGTTGTCACAGGACGTGACGATTTTAACCGATCGTCCTTAGTGGCCTCAGCTAACTTGGGATGCGTAGTCGAGTTTCCCCTAGTATTTACGACTACAAAACCCCTGTTCCTGCGTCTACTCGTATGGCTTCGTCGTCAGCTTTCTCGGAACAACTCGAAGTGTATTCGTGAAGTCACGCTGGCCCCGTTCCCGAAGGAGCCAGAGCGCCTTTTGCTCCAATCCACTTCCATGCTGTCGATGCTTTTTGAAGAAAAGAATGGGCATCTTTGCTTTTTTTTAAGCTAATATTAACTTTAGTTGCAAGTAAATCAGATCATCTTACCTAGCGTAGGCAGAATACGCAGACTCCAGTGGGAACAGCACGTGTCCGAAGATCCACTTTGGAGCACCAAAAACTGACTCCAAAGTTAGCTGAGGCCGTGCCCACGGAAAGCGAAGTATTCTGCCGAAGCGGTTGTTAAACACTAAATATAATAAGGTATGAGCTGCCAAAGCCGATCGAATTGACGTCGCAATATCCTTCAATTCCTCATCTTTCATCGCTTAATAACAGTACCAGTTTTCTTGCACTTTTCATCTTTTAATTATATTTGCAAACACAAAAACGGAGAGTGACACGAAGTCACTCTCCTAGCCATTGCTTATTCAGATTTTATTAGAATGATTTACCGCCAAGTTGTTGCTGAGCTGTTGCAACTAGACGCTTAGTGATTTCACCACCGACAGAACCGTTAGCACGGGAAGTTGTGTCAGGGCCAAGTTGTACACCAAATTCAGAAGCGATTTCTTGCTTCATTGCATCAAGAGCTTGCTCAACGCCAGGAACTAAGATTTGATTGCTGTTGTTGTCTGCCATGTCTCTCACCTCCTTGTGTACTTATAGAGTCTGCCAAGAAGGGAGAGTTCATGCATATTTCTTTTTGGTAATTATTTCTTTAATAACGCTTAATACAATCTTAAATCATTAGCTTAAAGAAGATCCTCAATAGCTTCTGCTTCTTTCCCAATATCAATAGTTTCAACCCCAGCTAAAGCCTCTTCTATAAGAGCTTCAATCGCGAGGCTTTTTTCAAATCGATTGGCCTGCTCACGTTTTGGCTTTGTCTTAGGGGCTCTTGGTAAAAAGAGTGTGCAACAATCTTCATAAGGACGTATTGAAATATCATAGGTGCCAATTTTCTTAGCGATATCAATAATATCCACTTTATCTGTTGAGACAAGGGGACGCAAAACTGGAAAATTGGTGACCTCGTTAATGGTGTTCATGCTCTCAAGGGTTTGACTAGCCACCTGACCTAAGCTTTCACCTGTGGCAATGGCCAGCGCATCATATTTAATGGCTAAACGTTCAGCAATACGCAACATCATTCTTCTCATAATGGTCATTCGATAATTATCAGGCATTGAATCGCGTATAGCAATCTGTGCATTAGTAAAAGGTACGACGTGAAGCTTGAGCCGACCGCCAAACTTTTTAAGTGTCGCAGCAAGATCAATGACCTTTTGCTTAGCACGATCATTGGTATACGGAGGACTATGAAAATGAATGGCTTCAATAGTGGCTCCACGTTTCATCATCATGTAGGCAGCAACAGGGCTGTCGATGCCACCAGAAAGCATGAGCATAACCTTACCTGCAGAGCCTACAGGAAGACCGCCAGCCCCTTTAATGACCTTGCCATAAATACGCGTGCTTTCTTCTAACACTTCCACTTGAATATTGACATCGGGATGATGAACATCGACTGTGATATTCTCCGTATTTTGGAGGACATAGGAACCGAGAGCATGATTAAGCTCTTTTGAATTCATTGGATATTTTTTATTTTTTCTTCTTGCGGATATTTTGAAGGTTTTTACTTCCGCTTCAATATCTTTTACGACCTTTAAAGAGCCTTCTTGTAACGAAGTCAGCTCATTATCCACAATAATCGCCGCTCGAATGGATTGAATACCAAATACGTGCTTAATGCGATCGGCAACCGTTCGATAATCCAAACCATTGAGTTGGACTTCAATATGGTCAAAATGTTTTTTTATAGTTAACGCTGACAGTCCTTTTAATTGTTCCTTTACACGATCATAAAGGGTGTCATAAAAACTTTTTTTGTTCTTTCCTTTAAGCGCGATCTCACCATAACGGATAATTAATGTTTCGTAATTCATTTTAAGCCTCCCTAACTTTCTCTAATTCTCCGACCTTTTTCTTGAATGCAGCGATAAACGTATTAATCTCTGCTTCAGTATTTTCAAAGGACATACTGATTCGAATGGCCTGTTTCGCAACAGCTTCAGGAATGTGACAGGCAAGTAAAATCTCACTTGCTCCTGTATCTTTTGAAGAACAAGCTGATTTTGTGGAAATATAAATCTCTTCCTCTTCTAATGCATGGATCAAAACCTCAGCCCTGATCCCCTTCACTGTAGCATTTAAGATATGCGGAGCTGATTCTTGAGCGTTTGAGTGTATTGTCACCAAGGGATGAGACTCTAATGCCTCGCGTATCTTCGCATTTAAAGACTCAAGTTGAGCGATGCCCTTCTGTGATTTTTCCATCGTGATTCGTAAAGCTTTCACCATACCGGCAATGGCGGGTAAATTTTCGGTCCCAGACCTTTGAGCAAATTCTTGTCCACCCCCCGCAAGTAAAGGTTCAAGACTTACACCTTCTCTTACATAGAGTATCCCTGTTCCCTTCGGCCCATGAATTTTATGACCTGATACTGTACAAAGATCAATGCCACTTTCTTTAAAATTCAAGGGTACCTTTGCAAGTCCTTGGACATGGTCCACATGAAATAGCGTCTTCGGCTTTGATTTCAATAACTTGCCAATTTCCTTCACCGGTTGAATCGTTCCCAATTCATTATTGACATGTATGATTGAAACAAGCAATGTATCCTCACGTAAGGCTTCTTTAAAATCATCCACCGAAATCCGCCCGTTTTCATCCACTTCTAAATAGGTGACTTCAAAACCTAAAGCTTCTAATTGCTCAAAAGCATTTCGACTCGCAGGGTGCTCTACTCTTGTCGTAATCAAATGTTGACCGCGATGTCTATATTTTAACGCGGCTCCTTTAATCGCAAAGTTATTCCCTTCAGTCCCCCCGGAAGTGAAGATAACTTCATTTTCCTTAACCCCTAGTAAGTCTGCGGCCTGCTGCCTCGATTTGTTCAGTAAATCCTCTGACTTCCCTCCTAGCCTATGAATAGAGGAAGGATTAGCAAAAAAACGTTCTGACACAATACGATAGGTCTCTAATACCTCGGGATAAGGAGGGGTAGTGGCACTATTATCCAAATAAATCATTGGCTACACAACTCCTTTATATATAAATAGCGTGGCGCTCACGCCCGGCGTCGCTCTTAGACTTATACTGCAAAACATTATTATTACACGTCTGACTTACACCATTAAACAATAGCGACTCTGACTCCCGATAGCAAGTAAAACGTTGAACAAAAAGAAAAATCCTCGGAAATGAGGATTTAACTAATCTCTTCAATTTCAACCTTGAACTTTTTCAATACTGTTTTATCGACTTGGAAAATGGCACTTGCCGCAATTTCAATGGCTTCCGTGTAATTATAACTTCTAAAATACGCTTCCGCTCGATTTAATTCCTCACTAATCATGGGATTTTGGCTTCGATACCTATTCCCATACTGAATCAACTGCTCCGTTAAGACCGCTGATTCAATCATTTCATCTGTTTTGTTGAGAACGAGCTTTATTTTTTCTTTTGCTTCAGGTAGAAGTTGTTTAACTGTTTGCATCTCAAGTGGCTTTTCATCAAGTTTACTACTGATTTCAGAAAGAACATCCTCGCCTTCCTCTAAAAGGGTTAAATATTCCGTTGGCACTCCTGGGAGATTGCTCCTCTGTAACTTTCGTCGCGATTCAATAAGTTGTTGTTTTAAATCCCTAAGTAAATCTTTGGCAACCATCTCATCTTTTCTTAAGGTATTAAGCTTGACTTTAAAAGCATCCACATCATCATGCAGATGATCAAGCTGTTCGCGCATGGCCGTGATTTTTTCAAACAAAATACTATAGGCTTCTCTTTTTTCTTGTAAAATTTCATCAACCTCATTAAATTCCTCATCAAGCTTTCCAAAGAATTGATCAATATCTGCTTGTTCTCGTAAATCCTCTTGATCTATGCGATAACTTTGTTGGACAATCACCGTTTCACTGCTCACATCATCAATTTTTTCGCCAACAATACGCAAATCATTGCGAAGAAGGTCTGCCTGTTCCTTAATTTTATGCCTGCTCTCCACTTCTTTTTCAATGAGATTATAGAGTGCCTCTAATTGTTCAAAGATAGCTGTTAAGCCTTGTTCGACCTCATTAAATTCAGCCTTCTCCATCTTTTCTTCAAACAATTGAAGTTTATCGCGAATAGCCACCATTTGCTCATCAATTTGTAAATGACTAAGAACATAACCACTATCAGTCATTTCCTTAACACCACTTTCAAGCTCCTTTAACTGACCAGGAATGACTTTGGTGATTTGCTTATAATGCTTAGGTATAATATCCATTGTTTCAGTGAGTGCTTCAATATCCGTTTTAGTCTCCGAAAGGATCTTCCGAGCATTAATAATATTGCCTTCATTTGTTTCCTTTTCAAAGAGAGTCAAATTCTCTTCGATTTTCTCTAATTTTGCTTCAACAAATGGCAAGGTCTTCTTATATTGTGGGCGATTCGTGATCAAAATCTTCTTTAGGCTATGAAATTGTTCCTTGACTTCCACAATATCTTTACGGTTTTTTTCATCGCTTTCCACGACGACATTTAAATCTGCTAGCATTTCTTTCAAGCGAAATTCAATGTCTTCCATTGTCAATTGTAATTCACTGAGAACCTGTGAAGCCTTATCAAAGCGAAACCTATCCGCCATTTCCTCTGCATCGAAAAGCCTCTCTTCAACTAAAGGAAGTTCTGTTGAAACAATTTCGTCCCAATCATGTCTCCAGGTTTCAAACTTCTTTTCTGTCTCTCCGACCATTTTCAATTCTTTGACCTTAGAAATTTCATCTTTCACCGGACGGTTTAAGATATCTATTTTCCATGATTCAATGTGATCAATTTGTTTATATATTTTTTTGCGCATGATTGCTCCAACAATGACAACAATAGCGACAATCACTATGAGCCCAATAACGACATAAGCCACCATTATAAAGGTCCTCCATTCCAGCCACGATAAATCAATATAAGTCCTTATTTCCACTGGTAGAAGTTATCCAACCAGTTCGGCGCAATGAGGCGATCCAAATCTACGCCCTTTTAAGGCTTGCCACTGGCAAGTTTTCTGTGAAAAGTCCACTCGACCACTTATATGTAGAAGAAGCAGCGAATATGACGAAAAAACATATATTATGTAATATTAATAATATCATGGAATAGAAGGAATGCGACAGTTAAATTCAAAATTCTTACGTTTTTTGATGAAAAAATGTCACCCTTACTTCTTATCTTTCTCATATATCATTTTCTGAAAGAAGACTCCCCTAGAGAGAAAACAATACTAAGGGATAGATAAAGTTAGATTACGGTAGCCAAAACGATTATATAATAACTCAAACTTCGCAGAGTGAAATCGACAAATAAGCCTTGATATAATTGGGAAGGCTAGCGATCCATTGCTGAAGTTGACTTTTTATAAATTTTTGTACTCTTTTGTTTGTCCTTTTTAGGGT
>NZ_BMFV01000033.1 GCF_014639255.1 Pullulanibacillus pueri | reverse complement strand
TTAGATTTTTAAGTGGGGATAAAGAGTAGGAGCTTTACTCCTACCCCAACATTTGACTTAGAACCATTTTAATTTGCTTAGAGGTTTTGGCCTGGTCTTCAACATTTTTTCTATTTTATGCTAGGTATGGGTTGCAATCGAATTTTTGGTTTAAAATCGGAACGGTTTTATTTTTCATTACTGGCGTGATTCCACAAGTGACGATGGGTATCATTAACTTTATTGTCAACCGGGAAGTCGATATATTTACTGTAGTCATTGTGCTGCTTATTATTTATGGGGCTACAATTGGTAAAAAACAGGTCCGAAAATTAGATGCTTGGGCTCAGAAGAAGTTTCAAAGAGATTAAAGAAGCTGGGATAAGCTTCCTTGGGGGATGTGGTTTGAAGAGAGAAGTGTCATTTCCTAATTTAGAGAGTATCGTTAAGGATAGCAGGAACTTTTGGTAGAGAAGTTGAAGGTTATAACTAAGTTTCTTTACTATCCATTTAACCTAGATTATAGTTTGTTCTATTCTATTGAATAATCTTTTCAATAACGCCTATGATTATTTAAGCGATTTAAAGGAATTCGGAAATAGGGCAAATAATCTTCTAAAGACAGTCTGAATCTTATCTTCTGGAGTTTCACTTTTAATTGTCTCCTTGCTTTATCAAAAAATAATATAAGGATAAAAACTCGAATAATTGGAGGATGAATACAATGAGAAGCGAATCTGAAATGATGAAAATGGCAATAGACTTTGCTAGGCATGATGATCGCATTCGATTGGTGACATTGGAGGGTTCCCGTACAAATAAAAATATTCCCCGTGATGCCTTCCAGGATTATGATATTTCTTATTTTGTCACTGAGATGGACACATTCAAAGAAAATGACAAATGGCTCGATTTCTTTGGTAAGCGCTTAATCATGCAAAAGCCAGAAGATATGGAGCTTTTTCCACCAGATTTAGGAAATTGGTTTTCTTATCTGATGTTATTTGAAGATGGCAATCGCATAGATTTAACCCTTATTCCGATAAATGAAGTGAATGATTATTTTTCTAATAGTGATGGACTAGTAGAATTGCTGCTTGATAAAGATTCGCTCATCAAGGAGGATATCATTCCTAGTGATCGCAAGTATTGGATCCAAAAGCCAACAGCTAGAGCATTTGATGATTGCTGTAATGAATTTTGGTGGGTTGCAACCTATGTAGTCAAAGGATTGGCCCGAAGAGAGATCCTTTTTGCGATGGATCATTTACATGAGATTGTTCGGCCGAATGTGTTAAGAATGATGTCTTGGCAAATTGGACTAGAAAAAGGCTTTAACTTCAGCGTGGGTAAAAACTATAAATTTATCAATCACCATCTTCCCAAAGAAGATTGGGAAGTACTTCTTTCAACATATTCGCAGGAAGACTACTCAAAAATGTGGCTTGCTTTATTTACATGTTATGAATTATTTAGAAAATACTCTAAAGCTGTAGCGAAGGACCTTGGGTATAGGTATCCAGATTATGATGAGGCGATTACGGAATATACGACAAACATTTATAAGTCCCTGAACGGATAGAGGGAGAGGAGTAAATATCAAAAAACAAATGGTCGTTCCAATGACCGTTCAACAAAAAGCGATGAGTTTAGGTATTGAGGGTGAACACTGGCTGAGGGATCTAGGTGAGGTCATTCAGTTATTAGAACAAAGATGGAAAATACGGATTGGCCCAAGCTTAAATGGTGGATCTGAGGCTTTTGTTTCTGAGGTTACAACAGAGTGTGGAGGTCAGGCAATACTAAAATTATCCATGCCATCAATGGAAGGAAACACAGTATTCGAACAGGAAATAGCAGCTTTATCTATTGCTGATGGAGAGGGTTATGCCCGATTGTTGAATCATGATCTGAATCATCGTGGAGTTTTATTAGAAAAATTGGGTTCTCCTCTAAAAGATCTAGGCTATTCCATGGAAACTCAGATTGAGATCATTTGTAAAACGCTGAAAAAATCATGGGGAAAATCTATACCGAAGGACCATAAACTACAAACAAGTAAAGACGTTATAAATTGGTTTGCAAATTTTGTTCCCGAACTTTGGGCAGAGCTTAATAGTCCATGTTCCAGACAGTTAATTGATAAAGCTCTAGAATTCTTAAGTTCTCGTTTATCTCATAGCAGCATTGAAACCTCCGTATTGATTCATGGGGATGCCCACAGTGGAAACATACTACAGGATAATATACAACCTCACACCTCGTTTAAATTGATAGATCCTGATGGTTTGGTTGCTGAACCCGCTTATGATCTTGGAGTATTAATGCGTGAATGGCTCGATGATTTATCCAATCATCCACTTAAGAATGGCTGGAAGCGGTGCCTCTTTCTAAGTGAAAAAACTGACGTAGATCCCAGGGCGATATGGGAGTGGGGATTGATTCAGTCAGTATCGACTGGGTTGTTCCTAATAAAAACCGGTCAGGAAGCCATGGGATTACAAATGCTAACTATTGCTGAGGCTTGGGAAAAGGGTTAACCATTTTAAGTTACTTTTCACGGAGGAAGAGCATAGGGGTTTTTAATAGAAGAAATCGTCAGCATGTATAATTTTATGGAGAATTTTACAAGGGTAAATTTGGATTTCGTCATTAAGGCTTGGCAACAAACCTTAATATGTGAGTACGAAAGCACGAACATCAGGCTGTACTTAACGAAGCGGTGAAGTCTAAGCCGAGTTTTCTAAAAGGAGAGCTTGTGATGAATAAGAAATTATCTTTTGATGAAATCAAAGCTTTAATAAAAATACATTATCCTCATGTGACCTATATTAAAGAACTAAGTGGTGGTTTGGCTTCACAAACTTATTTATTTGAAGTAGGTGAACAGCGTTTTGTTTTTCAAGTAGGTAGTGATTTGGAAAGCTATAAAAAAGAAGGCTTCATTGCTAAAACGTTCAATGCAATATTGCCAGTTCGCTGTGTATTAGAAGTTCACAGGACAGATGATAGGATGGCCTATTCTATATCCAAATATATAGAAGGTGACAAATTATTTGACCTCAACAGTCAACAGTTGTTCGATATTGTCCCTGCTGTATTAAACACCTTAGAATCATTGGAATCCATTGAAGTGTCTAATGATCATGGTGGGTATGGTTATTTTGATAGTACAGGTCATGCTCCGTATCCCACTTGGTTAGATTTTGTGACGGCAGTTTATAACAGCAACATTTATAGTTGGGATGTGTTAGAAGAAAGAGGGCTGGATTCAGAAGTTGTAAATAAAGCAATGGAAGAGTTGAAGACCCATATTAAAAGTATTCATTTTAGCGATAAAAATATTGTTCATGGAGATTTAGGGTCATATAACTTATTGGCAAAGGATAATCAAATCACAGGCATTATTGATTGGAGCTTGTCAATGTATGGAGACCATTTATATGATAAAGCAAATTTCCTTTTTTGGAATGAAGAAAAGCTACAACCCCTCATTAAGGAAATAAAAAATCAATATATGACAACCACCCAAACAAAAGAAATCATTTATTGCTATATGCTTCGGATTGGATTAGAAGAAATCTATAACACTGTCATTCGTCATGAGGTGGGCTATGACATCGACTGGGTAACCAATAGGTTGAATGAAATTATCGATCATTTTTTGTAGCCACTTGCAAAGATAGCTAGCCAATATAAGATGGATTCTTATTATGCTAGCTGTTCGGAAGTGTTGAGAATAAGAAGAGGCACAGGTGAGTTGAATCCAATAATAAATATAGGAAATAGCCTAATTTATTTTGAAACTGGGCTGTTATATTTTATTTTTAACAAGGCCTCGTGTTGCTTTGTACTTTAGTTGACCGTTCACGCTTTGCTTTTTCAAGCAGCGCGCTCATTTTGTAGTAGGTGTCTCAAATCAAACGGTTTGAATTCCACCAAAAAATGTTAATCACTCTCAATTGATATCCATATCGTCTTAGTGCCAGTCTTTCCTGTTCAATTCTTTGATATCACGGATATTTCTACTCCATTTTCTTTGCCTCATTTATTTGATCATAGTAAAGTATATAATGTTCGAAATTTACTATCGTTTGATTAAAAGTACTTGAATCTGCTATAAGTGTAGAAGGAGCATTAGCTTTTGCTTTGGAATTTTTGGACGAAGTTTGACCTGGTATATAGTAAGGAGAGAATGTGAATATGATCGATAATTTTTGGCGTGATTTGCCACGACCATTTTTTATACTTGCACCTATGGAAGATGTGACGGATGTTGTTTTTCGTCATGTTGTGAGTGAGGCGGCAAGGCCTGATGTGTTTTTTACAGAGTTTACGAATACGGTGAGTTATTGTCATCCAGAGGGGAAGCAAAGTGTGCGTGGGCGCCTAACTTTTACAGAAGATGAACAACCCATTGTGGCCCATATATGGGGAGATCAGCCTGAACATTTTCGGGAAATGAGTATTGGTATGGCGGAACTGGGATTTAGTGGCGTGGATATTAATATGGGCTGTCCGGTCCACAATGTGGCAAGCAAAGGGAAGGGAAGCGGCCTTATCCGACGCCCAGATGTCGCTGCCGACATCATCCAAGCGGCAAAAGCAGGAGGATTACCTGTTAGTGTGAAGACAAGGCTAGGTTACACGAAGGTAGACGAATGGCGAGAGTGGCTAACCCATATATTGAAGCAGGACATTGTGAATCTTTCCATACATCTGCGGACAAGAAAGGAGATGAGCAAATTCGATGCCCATTGGGAGCTGATTCCGGAGATTAAGAAACTTCGTGATGAAGTAGCACCTGATACACTATTGACGATCAATGGTGATATTCCTGACCGTCAAACGGGTTTGGAGCTTGTTCAGCAATATGGCGTGGATGGGATCATGATCGGACGGGGTATCTTTAAGAATCCATTTGCCTTTGAAAAAGAGCCGAAAGAGCATGGCAGTGAGGAATTCCTTGAGCTCCTAAGATTGCAGCTGGATCTTCATGATAAATATTCAAAGGAATTTGAGCCACGTCCATTCAAACATCTTCTTCGCTTTTTTAAGATATATGTTAAAGGATTTCGAGGGGCGAGTGAATTGCGAAATGAGTTGATGGACACGAAGTCTACAGACGAAGTGCGCACATTGCTCGATCGCTGGGATGGGACGGAGGGACAGGTTCCTTGTCCCACAGAGTATAACTCTCTAACAGAAAACTAAGGTGTCAAAACAGTCCATCATTTTCAACCCTGAGATCGTGAAAAGTTATTTTTCCGGTTTCGGGGTTTTTTGTAACATCAGCGGTTATAACTTTTCGGAAGAGCTTATAAGAGCAACTTTGGTTTTTGCCATTATGGCTTAGCGATAAATCAAGTTTCTAATGGGTAAAAACATGAAAAGGCATCCCACATAGAAGATTGAAGAAAAAACACCGTATATAATAGTGAAGAAATACGTGAGAAAAAGTATGGATCACCCTTATCCTACTTCTTATCTTTACCTCTACTCTACAATTTAAAATCATTGTATAAATGCAATTGTGTTTTATATGAGTACAATATAATTAAAGCATGTTGAATTATTCGGAAAATCTGTCGAAATAGGAACACACGTTTGTTATGATGAAGTAAAGAACGAAGGGAGCGTTTTGATGAGTAACATACTACTTCGGAATGTGATTGAGGATGATCTTCGTATTTTTTTTAACTACCAACAGAATCCTGAAGCCAATTATATGGCTGCCTTTACAAGTAAAGATCCCAGTGATTGGGATGGCTTCATTTCACACTGGAACAAAGTTCTTATGAGTGAGAACATTATTAAGCAAACAATCCTTGTCGAAGAAACTGTAGTTGGGAATATTTCAAGTTTCGAGCAATTTGGGGAGCAAGAGGTTAGCTATTGGATTGGAAAGGAATTTTGGGGAAAAGGGATTGCAACTAAGGCTTTACAGGAATTTTTAAAATATGTTACAATTCGTCCGCTTTATGCTCGCGCAGCAAAAGACAATATTGGATCTCTCAGAGTTCTCAAGAAATGTGGATTCATGCTCACTGGTGAGGGTAGTGGGTTTTCGAATGCACGTGGCGAAGATGTGGAAGAGTTTATTCTCACACTCAAGTGAATCTAAGGTATGTTTCTATTTTTACATTTGAATATATTTTGCTAAACTGTCAGATTACAGATATATCGGCGAACAAATGAATAGAATTTAAACTTTTTCTCAAAGGTAACATCAATACAAATGTAAGTGGCTTCTAATAATGGAGCTTTTTTTTATGTTGACATATTCCTATAAGGACTTGGTGGTTAAGTTGCTCAAAATAACAATTAACAATATCAATAACAAAATTAATTTTTTTAATAAAAGATGTTGATTTTATTAATTTTTTTATATATAATTTTAACAAAATAATGAAGGGTGTTATTATGAGCTATCCAATGCTTACGACTTGTCCAGTATGCAATGAAGCATTGACAATTACTAAATTGCAATGTACCCACTGTCATACAACGATTGAAAATGAATTTCAGCTATCGAAACTCGCCTCTCTTTCCCAAGAACAGCTTTACTTTGTTGAAACATTCCTAAAGTGCCGTGGAAATATAAAAGAAGTTGAAAAGGAACTCGGCATTTCTTATCCCACTGTACGGGCAAAATTAAATGACATTGTTGAGGGTCTTGGGTATACAAAACAGAAAAGTCAAGAGAGTGAAAGTAAAGTTATTTCGATGTTAGAAGCTGGGGAAATTACCCCTGATGAAGCGATAAAAATGCTAAAAAAGGATTTATAATCCACTAACAAAGGAGCTTGTCACTATGAAAGAGGAAATTTTAAAAGTGATAACCATGGTTCAAGAAGGAAAGATTGATTCTGAAAAGGCCTCTGAACTCATTGCAGTACTCAATGAAAAAGAGACAACAGCTTCTCATAACCCCTCTTCTGATTACCTAGATAAAACATTGAAAATTCGTGTTTCGTCGGAAGAAGGGGATAATGTTAAGGTAAATTTACCTGTGCGTTTAATCAAGGTCGGTTTAAGAACAGGGCTAAGCATTGCCGAAAAAATTCCAGAGTCTGCTAAATACATTAAAGATATTAACTCTCAGGACATTGAGCTTATCTTAGAAGCTATCGAAAATGAAATGACTGGACAAATTGTGGAAGTAACAAGCCCAAATGGTGAAAATGTCTCCGTTATTATTGAGTGAGCGATATGATTAAAATTAAGTTAAAATTAAACAATAAACGGTTTACCTTCCCCATTCCATATATCTTCTTGCGATTCGGTGGGCGTGTCATATCTTCACGTGTCTTTTATAAAGTGATTAATCGGTCACTCGATAGAAAAGGCCAATTAGAGCCCTTCCTCCTAGACTCGATTGATCAAAAAGTAATGAAGGAATTCTTAAAAACAGTCCGTTATTATAAAGGATTAACAATCGTGGAAGTAAAAGAGAAGAACGGGACAGAGGTTATTATAAGATTATAATAAATAAGGACTTGTGTTGAACCCATCTCCTATCACTTTGAAAAAGAGATTATATTAAAAAGACATGGCGAAATGGATGACGAGGCTATTCGATTCTGTTACAGTACTAAGCTTTAGTTTAAAAACTGCTCATGATGCATAAACGTTATCATTATGCTATAATGCTTATAGATAAAATATTCAGTCATAACTAATAAAGACCGCCACATGCTGGAACGTGGGCGGTTACAATAGACCTAACCCATCAAGAGGGGCTAGGCGTATAAGGAAAAATAATCCCTCAAGGCCTGGCTAAAGCACATGAGGGATTATTTTTTGTGGTTTTTATTGATTTTAAACCATTCGTATAGGTGTTAAGTGGTGAGTCATTCAATGAGACTTACTTCCTCTAACAGTTTAACTGTTTTTTCCTCCTGCGAAAATCACATTTTTATGTCAAATAAATTTTGCCTTACCAGCCCTAGCTTCGTGAAAAATGCTTTTTCCGATTTTGGGGCCTTTTCTTTTATCTCTTGTTCTTCCTGTTTTAAATTCGTTATTAGGATAGGGGTATAATGTGATAAAATCTAATATAAAGAGTGTGAATTTTATAATTAAGCTCATGGTTTAAAAGTCGGATGAGGATTAATGATGACATCCACAAAATTATAGGGGAAGTATAATGGGGACATTTAATTGGATAGTACTCCTATGGCAAATATCATTAGTGATTTCAATAGCGACTTTCATTTACGGTGTATTTAAAACCTCTTGGATTTCGATGCTGGTAAGTCTTATAGCATTTTTACCCATAGCGTACTACTTCAATGGAGCTGAGAACGGTTGGAGATTAGTGGCTTTAATCCCAATATTTTTATTGTGGCTGACTTTTGTTTTTGGGAGAAAGCAAAGATCATTAAATTAATGTTGTCACTTCGAGGGGCTATTTCTCTTTCCTTTAAAATAAGACTTTATTACTCAGGATTGTTGCTTGAATATTATTAACATTATAAATATTAACAAGGAGTTGTTTTATATGAACACTCAAGTCTCTACGAAAATGAAAATATTAAAGCCAGCAAGTGATGTTTTTGAAGCGATAGTGAATCCTGAAAAAATCGGGAACTTCTGGTTCTCAAGGAGCTCTGAAGGTTGGGAACAAGGGAAAATCATTACCTTGAGCTATGATGAATACAATGCTCAAGGAGATATTAAGGTATTAAAAGTAGTTGAAAATAAGGAAATCGTATTCTCGTGGGGAGAAGACGGGCAAGAAACTGTTGTTAATATAAAACTCATTGAGTTGGATCATTCGACCACGATTATAGAAGTAAATGAATCAGGTTTGAAAGAAGATGACCCAGAAATCGTAAACAAAATGATGGGACAAAAAGAAGGTTGGGTGTATACACTAACGTGTTTAAAAGGATACTTGGAAAATGGCGTGAATACATTAAGAGCGTCATTAATTCATTAGTTAAGTGCAATGCCTGACTATTCATCATCTACATAGGTGTTAAACGCGTAGGGTTCCTTCAAAGAGGAGAAACACATAATCGTACGGCATTTATAGATACTGTTGCTCGTTGGCTATTGAGGCAGAAAGGGAGGAAACAACGATGGCAATGAATAAAGAGATAACTCTAGAAGGAAGTACGGTTTCGCTCATTCCTCTTGATATCACATATAAGGAATCATTGTTTGAGGCTTTACAAAGTCCTGAAGTATGGAAGTATACTTGGCGAGAAGTTAATACGGTGGATGATTTGGAACAACTATTAATCACGGCTGTTGAGAGTAAAAAGGAAGGTAAACAAATCCCTTTTATTATTATGGATAAGGTGACAGGTCAAGTCGTAGGGACAACCCGTATTGGTGATATTGATAGAGTCAATCGAAATGTTGAAATAGGATGGACGTGGCTATCACCAGAAGTTTGGAGAACAAAGGTCAATACCGAGTGCAAATTTTTATTACTTAAGTATTGTTTTGAAGACTTGAAGGTCATTCGTGTCCAATTTTCAGTGAGTGGACAAAATTTGCGTTCTCAAAAAGCGGTTGAACGCATAGGGGCAACAAAAGAGGGGACCTTTCGTAAACATAGAGTAAAGGCAGATGGCAGCATTCACGACAATATTTTTTACAGTATTATTGATAGTGAATGGGACTCAGTGAAACAAAGGTTAATAGATTTATTAGCGAAGGAATATTAATAAAGATGCGTCTATACCCCTGCTTAACTCCTTATTAGCAAAATAGAATTTAGCAAGGAATATGTCCGCATCCATTAGATTTTCTACAAGTGAAAATAATTTTTACTAGAGTGTAAATGACGATCACTCATAATTGGTTCCCATAAATTGTGTTGACTTCCTCTAATAATCTCCTTTAATAACAAAAAACGAGCCTCGGATGGTGCCTGCGAGTTTTGATTTCTGACGAGCAAACTTAAACTTGCCTTCTAACTCTTTTGGAACGTCCATCCCCTCAGACAGCTTGAAACCAACGGCTCGTTTCTTAGGGTCATCAACTGTGTACATGACGTTGATCCCAAGACCATCCTCATAAAAGACGTAGGCAAATTTGATATTTTCCACTTGAAAGCGTGATGTTTCTAGAGGTTTGGCGGCAAATTCAATCTCGCGTTCTTCCTTCAAGATGTGATTGACATAGTCAAGGGTCTCCTGGCTTTCGCTCGCCGGTACTACTGTAAATTCATGCTTGTATTTATTCATAAAATACCGGGCTTCATTCGCGCGTAACCCCGCAAGTGCTTCTGCTACTGGTGAAGATTCTAGACCTACTGTAGACACATTTTTAAAATCAACGGTATAGGACATTCCCACTACTCCTTTTATCTCTTATTTCCTCACAACAGGAATCCACATTTCACCGTATACTAAACCGTCGCGTTGCTCGATCTCAACCGTTGTATTAGGTCCACCCACATAGGCAACTTCCTTTGCTTCGGGTAGGGCTTGACCAAAGGCGATACCAGTCAGTGTATCGCTCAACTCATCTGGGGTCTTCGCTTCACCTTTAACCACGAGGTATTCCCCCTTAGGAAATTGGATCACTCTAGTGGCCTCTGGTAATGATGTATCTGTCATGACCCCAGCATAATGCATCATCTTGTTATTTACCGCTTCGTTGACGGCAAAAATGTAGTCATTGGTGGCTACCGCTTTTAAAGTGTCAAGCGTTCCGTCCTCTTTGATAGTCCGCCAAAAGTCTGCCTTTTCCTTACTTATGCCAGCAAAGTCTGTGTAGTCGCTTTTAAGCTCGGTACCAAAACCTAAAACGGTAAAGCCGTCTTTTTCTTCTAAAGTATAATCCGTCATTTTTCCAACCCTTTCTTTAAGTAAAAGTTGTGTTCTTCCTTTGATAATTATATGATAGCTTTAAATCATGTCAAAAAATGATACTGTTTAGGAGTTCCGATGAAAAAAATTGAACGAATTAATACCATTATGCGCTATATCAACAATCGTGCCCACTTTACCATTTCTGAAATCATGAGAGAATTTAATATCTCGCGTTCAACAGCGATAAGAGACATTCGAGAAATAGAGGCCATGGGTATGCCGCTTGTCGCTGAAGTTGGGCGGGACGGGGGCTATTTCGTCATGCGGAACGCTGTCCTACCTGATGTTCATTTCACAGATAATGAGCTTAAAGCTCTTTTTATTGCCTTTATGGCCACACGAAATCAACAGCTCCCTTATCTCAAGAGTCGCCAGTCTTTGGCGGAAAAATTACTGGGCCTTATTTCAGAAAATCAGCAAGAGGATCTGCTCATTTTAAATGAGGTTTTGCTTTTTGAGGGGACTAACCCCAATAATCCCGATCTGCTCGAGTTGTCAGATCTTCCTCACCCCATGTTAGAAGAACTCATCCAAGCACTGCTTTCAGATCGCTATTTGCTCGTGATCATCGAAGCCGAGAGGGGAACTCAGTCGTTTCCTCTTTATCTCTTGCACCTTTACAAGGAAAAAAGTATGTGGCTGATCGAAGGCTTTCACTTAAACGAGGAAAAGAAGATGATTTTTCCCGTTGATCATCTTATTCATGTCGAACCCTTCCCGACCAAAAAAAGATTAAGTAAGAAAAAGATGTTAGAAAAACTAAATAAGCAAGAAGAGGCGATCAACCTTGTCCTTGAACTCGGTCCAAAAGCAATCGCCCAGTTCAAAAAATACCATCCTTTAAAGGTTTCCATTTCCTACACCGATCCTTATCAAGCCACCGCCATTTTAAAGATGTTTATCAATGTGAATAATCCAGAGGAATTGACTGAAATTACAAATTGGCTGCTTTTCCTCGGTGAAGATATCGAGGTCAGGGAAGTGCCAGAAGAGGTTTTGAAAGGTTTACTTGAGAGGTTAAACTTATACGGCCCAAAGGGTTAAATTTTGTGTTATTAAGTAAAAAAATTGCAACGTTTTGATGGCTTGCTAGGTCTAACCAATAGAATGTGAAAGGAGGAGAAGATTTGTGGCCTTTCGGAGAAAAGTAAAACCTCCAAAAGATAAAATGGAGAGGACCTTTGAGGAGCTAATACGGCAAGAAAAGAATAAGCTTTACCGAATCGCTTTTCTTTATTTGAAGGATAAGAATGATGCGCTTGAAATTGTTCAAGAAACCCTATTTAAAGCTTTTCGAGGCAAGGAAACATTAAAAGAGCCACAGTATTTTTCAACTTGGATTACCAAGATCTTGATCAATACCGCCTTAGATTTTATTAACCAAAAGAATCGGGTCCAACTTTTAGAGACCATCGAGAAATCAAATGACAGAGAAAGTGTGTCTCTTGAAGAAAAAATTGATTTAGTGAATGCGATACAGCGATTAAAGGAACCTTACAAATCGGTGATTATTCTAAGGTACTATAGGGACTTCACGATAAAACAAATAGCTGAGACGTTGCATTATCCAGAAGGCACAGTCAAATCTTATTTACATAGAGGGATGGGAGAGTTAAAGGTTGATTTAAAGGAGGATATCAAATGAGTGCGTGGTCAAATTACTTTAAAGAAGAAATTGACAAGATTCAAGTTCCTCAAGACGAGTTAGATATATTGGTAGAGAAAACGTTTAAGAAGGCAGGCAAAAAAGAGAAGAGTATAGACTTAAAATGGATAACCGTATCTGGAGTGGCTATTTTGCTCATTGGACTCTTTATTAGCTCCACCTTTGTCTCTCCCGCAATGGCCAAAGTGGCTTCAAAAATCCCCATCATAAAATTAATGTATCATCCGGATTCAGAGAGGATTATCAGTGTTGTTCAAAGTAAACTGAAAGAAAAAGGATATAAAGTCGATTCAGTAGGCTACAGTGTAAATCCCAAAAAATTATATATTCATATTGATGGTTCGGCAGCGTACATGAGTGAAGTAAAAGCAGCGGTGAAAAAGGAGACGCAAAACATCTTAGACGCTAAAGGCTACGACGCTTTTTCAATAAGTGTTAGTAATAGCTCTAAGAAATTAGAGGATGACGAAATAAATAACGGACAGAACCAAGAGAACACACCGCTTGCAAAGCTTGTTTCCACCAAATTAAAACAATTGGATTATCCCGGATCTGTTTCTGTTGATGAGAATCGAAAAATGATAGATATTACGTTGGATTTGAATGATTTTAAAGGAGATTTTAAAAAGGCGAGAAAGGCTATACCGAAGCAAATCAGAGCAATGTCTGAGTTTAAAGAAGGGTATTCAGGCTATGTGATTAATGTTATGGGTATGAGTGTTTCTAAGACGGATCCAGCTTCAACAGTTCTTTCTGACTTAAACGAAATCTTAATATCTAAAAAGGATTACAAAGTGACTGGGACAGGATACAAGAACCATCCATTGCAGTTTATGGTTTATACAGCCGTATCAAGTTCCGATCCCAATGTTAAAGCATATACTCATCACTTAGAGTCAGCCATTCAGCAATATCTTAAGTCAGATGATGTTTCCAAAATCTTGGACGGTAAAACGTATAAACTCATCATATATAGTAAGGGAGGGACAAAGATTAATTAAAAGTAACTATAGGAGAAGTGAATCAGAGCCACCCGGTCACACGGGTGGCTCCAATTTGGAAGAAAGCATGAAGGATCTTTGTGTCCAGCATAGATGTCATAAAAAAAAGTCGTCATGGCAAACGCCGTTCTTTGGAGAGCAAACACAGTGGTCAGAACTTCTCCTTGCTTCTCCGCAAAAAGCTTGCTATTCGGTCGTTTTCTTTACTTTAAATTGGGAAAACCCTGTTGGCTCAAAGCCTCATACACCAATATAGCCGCTGTGTTTGAAAGGTTCAGTGAACGCACATGTTCACTCATAGGGATTCTCAGAAAGTGATCCTCATTTTTTTCTAGCAAGTTTTTAGGTAGGCCCGTTGTTTCACTGCCGAACATAAAATAATGCTCTATCGATTGATCACTAAAATCAAAGGCTGAATGTACCTTTTCACCAAAGGTCTCAATATAATAGAACTCTCCTTGATTTTTGGAAAAAAAGTCATCTAATGAGTCATAATACGATAAGTTAACAAACTCCCAGTAATCGATACCTGCTTGTTTGATCATTTCTTCATCGGTTGAAAAGCCGAGCGGTCGGATTAAATGCAAGGCTGTATCTGTAGCCGCACACGTGCGTGCAATATTTATAGTATTAGATGGAATTTCAGGTTGATATAGTACAACATGTATTGCCAAGAGTGGTCACCTCAATTATTATTTACTCTCAAATTATAGCATAGTGATGATGAGGAGATGTACGAAAGATAACGGGGAGGTATCTGAATAAAAGTGTCCTATGGAGAAGAATACATAAAGCCTCTAAAATGATTTGTTTTATATTCGCAATAATATTATAATTTTTATAACTTTATAGAAGTGGGTGAGATGAGTTGAGAAGAGTAGAGCAGAGCGATATGATAACACATTATAGAAAGGCAAGAAATAGTGATAAGGAAGCATTATATGTCCTTGCAAAGTGTTTAGCTATGAGCTTTTATGTTAATCAAGATGATTTTTCAAATGTTTTTAATGCCCTGATTATAGACATCAATGTTGATGTTATTGTTGCTGAAAGGGACCAAAAACTGATTGGATACGTCTTTGTACTTCATCATCCTGCTTTTTATGCCAATGGCAATATCAGTTGGGTTGAGGAGCTTTTTGTAATGGAAAAACATAGAGGGCAGCATGTGGGGAGACATTTGATGGAAGCAGCAGAGCAGCTTTCAAAAGAACGTGGCTCTAAATTAATTGCACTAGCGACGAGAAGGGCCAGTCAGTTTTATAAATCCATTGGGTATAGTGAATCTGCAACCTATTTTAAAAAACATTTTGATTAAGGGAAGTTGCTTTTAAATAAGATAAGAAAGACTGACGAAGGCAGCAAGTATATCTATCTACTTGTGATGCTTTTTCTTTTACAGGGAAACTTTACAATGACTTTGAAACGTTTATAAAAATTTCATATAAGGTCATGATGATTCAATATCTTTCAGTGTATAATTTAAAACTATAATAATAGGATTGCGGTGATTATGAGAGTGAATAAAATAAGCGTTGAAGACTTAGTCCAGCAGTTTTCATTGAAAGTATTAGCGGGTCAGGACCATCTACAAAAATCGATTACTCAACCTCGTGTGCACCGACCGGGTTTAGAATTTGTGGGTCATTTTGATTTCTTTCCAACTGAACGCATTCAAATTTTAGGGAGAAAGGAAATCAACTTTTTACATAAACAAACGAAAGAGGAACGTAAAATCCGTATTGGGAATATTGTTCATTATCATCCCCCTTGCTTTATCGTGACGACGGGTGAAGATGGGCTGACCTATTTAAGGCATCATTGTAATGAAGAAGGTATTCCACTGTTAGTCACGGAGATCCCTGAAACGACATCAGAATATATCACAAAACTAGATACCTATTTAATCAATAAATTAGCAGAAGAAACCTTTATTCATGGCGTTTGTTTAAATGTGTTTGGGATGGGCATTCTCCTGCGAGGAGATTCTGGAGTAGGGAAAAGTGAAACAGCGCATACGCTTATTGGTAGAGGGCATCGACTGGTAGCTGATGATATCGTCAAACTAAAGAAGCTTAGTCCACAAACCCTTTTAGGGACACACGATGAAAAAACAAAAGAATTTTTGGCACTTCGAAGCATCGGATTAATTAATGTTGTCCGTTCATACGGGCTGAAGGCTTTTCAAAATGAAACACGCATTTCACTCGATATTAAATTAACCCGATGGCAAAAAGATTCGTTGAACAATGAATTAGAGCAGCACCCTGAATTCAAGGAATATCTAGGTGTTAAAGTGCCTTCAATAGAAATACAACTTCAGCCCGGGCGAGACGTCGCTGGATTAATTGAAGCCGCTGCAAACAACTGGTATTTACGACAACAAGGCTACAGCGCCGCCTCAGACTTTATGAACCGAATAGAGGAAGAAGGGACATAGGGACAGGTTTATTGTCCCAGCCTCTAATAAGGCGGAGCGGGAAAACTTTTTAACAACACATTTTTTGTAACTTTTTTTGGCTTTCCTTAAAACTTAGGTTTTAGGAAGCCTTTTTGATTTTAAGTTAGGTTGGCGTCTTCGCCTTTTCATATCACAGGTATATCTGTTCATGCTCTAAATTCATCTAAGGATGGCCATGCAGGAATAAATTATCAAGGGTAAGAAAAATGAAAAATATAATATTGCATATTTAGTGAAAATTCTTTACTGAAGTAATACACTATTTAGAGTGGCACTTTGTTCTTTTCTTCTTTAGTGATTTTAAGAAATAGATGGCGCAAGAGGGTTCCTGTTAACAATGGCTCAGCATAAGTTTCTAGTTAATTGGAGTGGGGGACGAGAAGTCCTGCGTGAAGCAGGCAAACATGTTGACTTATGTAAAGCAGGCACCCTGGAACGGTAATTAATACAAAATTCTGTGTAGAAAGGCGATAGAAAATTGAACACATTGTCAAAGGCTAAACGATTACAATTAGCTTTACTGTTGGGATCACTTTCACTTTTAGGGCCATTTACCATTGATACATACTTGCCCTCATTTCCGACGATTGTAAAGGAATTGCATACAAATGCTTCTTTAGTACAAATTAGTTTAACGACGTGCTTGCTTGGTTTAGGATTGGGGCAATTAGTTATAGGACCAATGAGTGACGTAAAGGGTCGGCGCAAGCCGCTGATTATTTTTCTCAGCTTGTATCTAGTGTCATCGTTCATTTGTGCAGTTGCACCTAATATTTATACGTTAATTGTTTCTCGTTTCATACAAGGCTTTGCAGCCGCTGGTGGTCTTGTCATTTCAAGAGCGATTGTTCGCGATCTCTATAGTGGAAAGGATTTAACGCAATTCTTTGCGCTGTTGATGTTAGTCGGGAATCTTGGTCCGATTGTTGCGCCAATAATGGGAGGGGCAATCCTCACTTTTGCCAATTGGAAAGGCGTTTTCCTTGTCCTAGCTTGCGTTGGTATTGTTTTAACTTCCATAGTTTCATGGAAATTAGAAGAAACATTACCCACTGAAAAACGTATCCCAAGCAATTTTAAACAAGTCGTTAGCAATTTTGTTTCTTTATTAAAGGACCGCGAATTTGCAGGTTATGCCTTCACACAAGGGTTTACTTCTGCAGGAATTTTTGCTTATGTATCGGGGATATCTTTTGTCTATCAAAATATTTATGGTGTATCACCTCAAGTCTTTAGTTTATTATTCGGAGTCAATGGTTTAGGTTTAATCATAGGAACGCAGCTCGTGGGGCGCCTCACTGATGTTATTCCTGAGAAAACGTTTTTAAAGGTTGGTTTACTTATCTCCAACTTAGCTGCTGTATTATTACTTGTCGCTCTTTTTCTAAAGGCACCATTAGTGGCTGTGGCCATTCCCATTTTCTTTTTGGTAACGTGTATTAGTATTATTGGCACATCGTCATTTTCTTTGGCTATGGAAACCAAGGGGCATATTGCAGGAAGTGCATCAGCTTTATTAGGGTTGTTACCCTTTTTACTCGGTTCTTTAACCGCGCCACTTGTTGGAGTGGGCGGTGAATATACAGCCATTCCAATGGGTATTGTGATTTTCTCAGCAAGCTTTTTGGCGTTTTTATCCTATTTCCTATTGGTCCGAGGCGCGAGATTAAAAGTAAAAACGACAAAAAAGCTGTATCAATAACGCGCACATTAAGTTTTACGGCTTGGAATCAATAGATGAGTAGAAAAATAGAACCCTGATATCGTGAACATAAAGACTTCCGATGTCAGGGGCCTTTTATTAATGGGCGTGTAAGCAAACCTGCCAATGCCCATCGCAATCATTAAAGAGACCATTCCGGATAGAAGAACAGAGAAGGGACTCATGACTCCCATCCTTTTCTACTGCTTTTGATAAGCTGTTCCACTTGAGCCACGAGGTCGGCGATCAGTTCACCTGCTGGTAATGGCTTGCTTAAGCGCGGATTTTGCCCACACCATAAGGACATCCATTCAGGTCGATTTTGTTTAGCGGCTTCACTTCGGATCGCTTTTGTTAATGTGTTTTGAATGGGGTACGGAGGAAGCTCTTTTTCATGTTTAGCCATTCTGGTTATGAAGGCATTTCGAATGCCTCTTGCTGGTTTTCCACTAAATGTTGAAGTCACAACCAATTGATCTTCACTGCTTGTCAATATCGCTTCTTTATGTGGATTTTGTGCGCCACTTTCTAGGCTGGTGACGAAGGCTGTACCCATTTGAACCGCTTGGGCTCCCAATACCATAGCAGCCAGAATACCTCTCCCGTCCATAATACCACCTGCTGCAATCACTGGAATGGTGACATGGTCCACTGTTTGTGGGACAAGGGCCATTGTTCCAATCATGGCTTGTTCAAAAGAGCCCATAAAGGTGCCACGATGGCCTCCGGCTTCACTTCCCTGGACAACCACCATATCCATTCCGTTTTCCTCATTGACGATGGCTTCTTTTACACTCGTTGCAGTTCCAATGACCACAATCTCTCGCATTTTTAGTCGCTGGACTGTTTCTTTTGATGGGATGCCAAAGGTAAAACTGCATACGGGCACATTTTCTTCAATAATGATGTCTATTTGTTCTTGGAAAAGGGAAGCGGTTGGTTTTTCCACCTCTGGTTTTTCCGGTAAACCTAAGGTCTCTCGGACAGGCTGAAGCCACTCGTTTGCCTTGGCAATTTCTTTATCGGACATGTCTGGTATTTCCGGGATGAATAAGTTCACACCAAAGGGCTTGGTCGTGAGCTGTTTGATTTTTCGAATGTCCGCCCGCATGTGTTCGGGGCTCATATAGCCAGCTCCGAGAGTGCCAAGACCACCGGCATTGGAAACGGTTGCCACAAGCTCAGGTGTGGTGATCCCACCAGCCATTCCTGCTTGAATTATTGGATATTGAATTCTTAAACCTTGGGTCACTCTATTGTCATACCACATATTAATCCTCCTCGGTATCTTCAAATCCTTTACTTACACTATAAATGGAGTAAAATATCTTGTAAAATGATGGTTTTTGGTAGTTATCATCAAAAATAATGATATTTAAAGCGTTAAGGGGGTCTAGACATGAATCTTGAAGATCTGCGCGTCTTTAGGGAAGTGGCAAACGAAGGGAATATCACAAAAACAGCTGTGAACTTAAATTTTGTTCAATCTAATGTCACAGCAAAAATGAAGCGATTAGAACAAAAATATGAAACAAAGCTGTTTTATCGCCACAAGCATGGGGTCACGTTAACGTCTCCGGGTAGAGTCTTGTTATCTTATGCGGAACAGATACTTCATTTGATGGATGAGGCTGAAAAAACGTTAAAAACCTCTGGAGTCCCGAGTGGCACTTTATCTTTAGGGTCTATGGAGACAACTGCGGCGACACGCTTACCCGATATTTTATCAACTTATCACGATCACTATCCACAGGTTGAATTGTCGCTCCAAACTGGGACGACAGAGGAACTGATCAAGGCGACTTTGGATCGCAACATTGAAGGCGCCTTTGTTGCAGGTGGAGTTAATCATCCAGAGTTGGAAGTGACTGAAGTGTTTGCGGAGCAACTCATTCTCGTTTCAAAGGAAAATAGCCTTTCGAGCCTAGAGTTTGACCAATTGAAAGATCAAACGATTATCGTCTTTAAGTCGGGTTGCTTTTATAGAGAGGTCTTTGAAACATGGTTGAGGTCCAAAGGGATTCGGCATGCAAGAATGATGGAGTTAAACACTTTGGATGGTGTCATAGGCTGTGTTAAAGCTGGATTAGGTATTTCGCTGTTAACAAAATCGGTAGCTGATCAGTTGTGCAAAAATGATCATATTCAACAGATGCGCCTGCCAGGAGAAGTCAGTACGATTTCTACTAAGTTTATTAATCATAGGGAGATTGTGAAAACCTCTGCATTCCATGAATTTATTAAAGTTATCGATTCAGCTGCAGGTCTAAATATTCCTTTATAAACTGCAAGCGGCAAGGGAATCAGGGGAAAAAGCGGAAGGGCCATGATGGTGAACGATGTGGCCCTTCTGATGCCCGTTTTCCAAATTTTAATGAAAAACGGTCACCAAGGGGCCATGCTGATGCCCGTTTTCCAGACTCTAATGAAAAACGGTCACCAGGGAGCCTTTCTGATGCCCGATTTTCAGATTTAAATGAAAAACGGTCACCAAGGAGCCTTTGTGAAGCCCGATTTTCAGGTTTCTTTGAAAAATGGTCACCAAGGGGCCGCACTGAAGCCCGATTTTTCAGATTCTAAAGAAAAATGGTCACCAGGACCCCTCGCTGATGTTCATTTCCCTGTAATGGAGGAATTTACAACTCAATGGAAAGACCTTTATAAGGACAACTTTGGCTTTTGCTATTTAGGCTCGGAGGAGTCAAGTTTTCTAAAGTCGCTTAGTGGGCCACCGATACGGACGAGTGTTTCATCTGGATCCGACAAGGCAAATTCATACATGCCCCAAGGTTTATTTTCAGGAGTAACTCCAAATGCTTTAGCCAACGCATCGACATTCTCGCTATAAAGGTACACTCCAAACGGATTTCGGCCTGGGATGAGCCAACCCTCCACAGCCTGTGTTAGATGAATGCGGGCTCCTTTCCCATCCGATAGTATGCGGTAGTCTGGTTCTCCTCCTCCATTGATCTTGAATCCGAGTTTCGCGTAAAAGGCTTCACTTGCGTCAATATCATTACTGGGAAGGATGGCCACGAATGAGTTTGAATCCATTAGTATTCCTCCAATCTTTTGATCAGGCTTGATGTAACCATACAATGCGCCATAGGATTTGCACAATAAAATTTTTCCCATACTCTTTTTCAAAGAAAGACCTAGTTAGGCTTTCGTTGCTCCGGTTCATTACTATTTGATACTTATTCATTATGCAAAGTATTATTGTCTTCATGAAAATAATACTTTGCTTTTTTATAACGTCATCAGTAAAGAAAATTTCTGGTCATCAGGATGATGTGGTGTGGATTTACGCTTCAGAACGCTCGCTTTCCTCATGCCCACACGACTAAGGAAAGCTGCTAAGAGAATAATCCTCGCAGAAAAATCGTGTTTTACGATTTTTTGATGTGGGTAGGGTCGGCGTTGTCACAGGACGTGACGTTTTTAGCCGATCGTCCTTAGTGGCCTCAGCTAACTTGGGATGATAATCGAGTTTCCCAAGTGGATCTTCGGACACGTGCTGTTCCCGAAGGAGCCAGAGCGTCTTCAGCTCCAATCCACTTGATATTACGTTGCCTTTTGGTTTAATGCTCAACTGAATGAGGACCGGGCATGCAGTTCATTTTCGCCCGGTTTTTCTAAAAGAATAAGAAAGCTGTCAAAGCAATAAAGAGATCGGTAGAAAAATTTGTCTTCTCTGATAAGGATTTAGCGGAAGCCAAGTTTTCTAATGACCTTCGGAAGTAGGTATATGGTTATTTTCGTCCTTTCGCAGGCTGGCCTCATAAAGAGTTTTAATTTTTTTGTGCGCTGGAGGGATTGACTTTATAATCACACCGGTGTATATTGTGCATATACGATATACACAATTAATTAAGGAGGTCCACTATGCTGGCCTTAGATGTTCGACATTTAAATAAAAGCTACCAAAATTTTGGGTTGGAGAATGTATCGTTTCAACTGGAAAAAGGTTATATTATGGGCTTTATCGGTGCCAATGGCGCAGGGAAAACGACGACGATCAAATCCATTTTAAACATGATTCGCCCCGACAGTGGTGAGGTTCATATTTTTGGCAAGAATATTGCTGAACATGAGATTGAATTGAAGCAGGATATCGGCTATGCCTTTGGAGATATTGACTTTTATACACGAAGCAAAATGAAGACATTGACTGATGTGATTAAGAAATTTTACACCCATTGGGATGATGAAACCTATTATAACTACTTGCGCAGATTTAAATTGGATGAAAACAAGAAAATCATCGACTTATCAACGGGAATGAGGGTCAAATACAATTTGGCACTGGCCTTATCTCATGGGGCAAAGCTTCTCATTCTCGACGAACCGACAAGCGGACTCGATCCGGTCGCTAGAGATGATCTGTTAGATATTTTTCAAGAACTCGTAATGGATGGAGAGATCAGTATTTTTTTCTCTACACATATTACATCTGACTTGGAGAAATGCGCGGATTTTATAACCTTTATCGAAAACGGGAAAATTATTCAGAGCGCCGAAAAGGAAGAATTTATGGAATCGTATCGCCTGTTGAACGGTAGTGAAACCCAGTTGAGTCAGGTGAGAGAAAAATTAATTGCCTACAAAGTAAATTCATTCGGCTTTACGGGATTGATTCATGCTAGAGATTTTGATTCCTCTTCTGATATTAAAGCAACCACGCCGAGTCTCGAGGAAATTATGATTTATTTCGCAAAAAGGGAGGATATGTATGTATAACTTAGTGATTAAGGATTTAAAATTAGGCGTTAATCCTATGTTTTTTGTGTTTCCCTTTCTGATAGGCGCTTTAATGCTTGTTCCTGGCTGGATCTACTTTATTGTTCCACTGTATTTTTGTTGGATAACAATACCAAATATGTTTAGCGGATATAGAACTCAGAATGATTTAATATTTACTACTATGATGCCTGTCACTCGAAAAGATATGGTGAAAGCAAGACTGTTTGTTATTGTTCTTCTAGAATTGATGCATATTGTGATTGCCATGATCTATGGTATGATAACGCTCCGCATATATCCAAATGTGAACTATTATTTCTTCGCGCCACACATGGGTTTTTGGGGACTCTGTTTTGTTATGCTGGCGATCTTTAATGTGATCTTTATTCCCATGTTTTACAAGACGGCTTATAAACATGGACCGGCAGCATGGGGTGCTATCACCGCCACTATGGTTTTTGCTGGAATTGCCCAGTGGCTTGGCATCCAAAATGATTTTGTATCAGATGTTTTTAATGGGAGCGGTGCTGATAATAATGTGCTTCAAGCCTCTATTTTGATCGTGGGAATCGTAATATTTATTGCCTTTAATGTGGTCGCCTATAAAATGGCACTCAAGCGCTTCCGGCAAGTAGAGATAAAATGAATATAGCGATTTCGAACACCTCTGAAAAGCCAATTTATCAGCAGCTTTTTGAACAAATCAGCGCCCAAATTTTAAAAGGCGATTTAGAAAGTGGCTATGGCTTGCCACCGATCCGACAAGCGGCCAAGGAGCTTGGAGTCAGTATCATCACTGTAAAGAAAGCTTGGGAAGAACTCGAACGATTAGGATTGATCAATACCATCACGGGTAAAGGCTGTTTTGTAGCCGAATTCTCATCTGATGAAATGGTAAAATTACGCAACGAAATGGTCCTAAAGCAAATGGTGAATGATCTTTCATATTACAAATCTTTTGGTCTCACACTAGAAGAAATGATAGAGCTCTTGAAGCAGGCTTATGACTTTGAATAAGCTGTTGTGGGACTAAATTCTAAATGTGTTTTGAGGTGGGGGAGAGATACTCCTTTCCATTGAAATCAGTGAGAATTGCCCCGATCCTTAAGTTCCAAGACTCCCTTGCTCAAAAATGAAGTCCTTTATATTTAGATTCTGATTTTCATAGTTTATTCCTCAAAATCCCTGATGTTGTGGAGCAGCCTTGTTCACAACTTTCAGGGGTTTTTCTCTTTTATCTCCTTTTTGTCTTTGACAATATAGAGCTATTGTAAGAATATTGTATCAAGTGAGAGACTGAATAAACAGGACCTCTTTACATCTCATTAAACTGTTTCATTAATGATTGAAAGGTGTGATAGCTTATGGCATATAATCCAAAAGCAAAGGGTTTTGCTACTGGAAAATATTCAATGCTAAGGAGATGTCCTATTGAAAACAGACAAGCTGCAATCAGAAACAGAGCGATTAGCTTTACGGTTATTGCAAAATCATGATTATGAAAGTTACATAGAAGGCTATCAAAATTGTCTTCCGAAACAGCATAAATACGACGACGATAAAATAGATTTAAGCGAATGGACACAGGCGAAGTTCAATGGTATTGTCACAAAACTTCATAACTTAGCTGATCAGGACCGAGCGTACGTTTTTGCTGTTTTTCGAAAGTCGGATGGAAAGCATATCGGCAAGGTTGAAATTTCAACAATCATGAGAGACGAGTTCCAGTGGGGGCTTCTAGGTTATAGAATGCACAATCAACATTGGCGAAGGGGCTATGGTAAAGAAGCGGTAGGAGAAACACTTAATATTGCCTTTGATCTTCTCAACTTCCATCGAATTGAAGCTCATATAAATGTTGATAATTTTCCTTCCATACATTTAGTAGAAAGTATAGGAATGGAGTTGGAATGCACCAGAAAGAAGTTTATTTATGAGTTCGGAGAGTGGACGGATAATCTTGTATATTATTTAAATTCAGGATGTCGTGAAGCGAGTAGTAAAAGAAAGATCTAAGAGCTTTGAAAATAATAACCTAAGGGAGGGAAAGCAATTGATTCAAAAGCATGAAATTGATGTACCTACATTAGAAACAGAGCGTTTAATACTGAGAAAACTCACTCTTAATGATGTCGAGGATTTATTTGCATATGCCTCTAAACCGCAGGTCTCTCGCTACGTGCCATGGGATGTTCACAAGTCCATTGAGGATAGCCAACACTTTTTAGAATCCATTACCAATGCATATAAAGAAAAAGGGAAGTTAACTTGGGCCATAGAACTTAAAAGTGAAGGGAAAATGATTGGCACTATTGATTATGTTAATTGGAGTCCTGACCATTTTAAAGCCGAAATCGCTTATGTCTTATCCCATCATTATTGGGGGCGTGGAATGACAACTGAAGCTTCTCAAAAACTATTAGAATATGGTTTTGGAACATTGGGACTCAATCGTGTGGAGGGACGAATCATGTTGGAAAACAAACAATCACAGCGGGTATTAGAAAAATTAGGGATGACCTTCGAAGGCGTTGCAAGGCAGACACTTTTTATAAAGGGAAAATTTATAGACATTGCAAATTATGCTCTTTTGAGGGAAGAGTTTACACCGTCTTTGTGACAAAGGGTTGGGTGCTCCAGACATTATTTATTTTGAATGTTTTGTAGGTGAATAGGAATTCCTGAAATTTTGCTGGCAATAATGAAATTTTATCAACAGGGGTAATCTTCATGAAGGAGATTGTCCTTTTTTATTGAAGTAAAGGACAAAGAGAATGAACAAACAAGAATAAAAAGATGATTTTTAAACGTAACAAATAGGGAGTGTATGAAATTAAAAATTCATTACAAATAAGGACAGAGGCTTCTTATTCATTAAACTTTTTGGTTTATATTCAAAATATCTTTCTAAACCAAAAACAGGATAAGGATGAACTAAAATTTCCTTACATACCCAAGGAATGTGGATTTCGGAATGACTTTGCTAAGCGCTACAGTGAATTATGGGATGACATATTGAAGTCCATTTCTGAAGACCCGATCAATGATCAGCAAGTGTTTATTAAAAAGAAAAACTTATTTTACCAAGTCTTATTCACTGAAGCGGAGGATACATTAAATCAATTTAATGAAATATACCAATCCTTTAGGGTATGGTTTGGGAGCCTTGCTGGACGTTTTTCATTAGAACGATCCATTGATGAATCTAGTCAGACATTATATGTAGAACTGTCAAATGATCTCATGAAAAATGAAATAGAGCCTCTAAAAGAATTAAATATAAGTTTGATTTATGATGACTGTTTACTAGCAAATACTGAGGCAACTCCTTATTTTATCGTTCTCCCAATCAGAGACTTTATCGTTAATAATAAAGAGCTCTCCCTTAAATTACGAGAATGTTTTTAATCGCTGAATTCGGTTGTTCATTCAAGAAGAATAGGATACTATAAAATGTCATTTTTTAGGGGGAGAATAGTGGCACAAAAAAGCGATGAATTACTTACAAGGGCAAGAGAGTTTATTAAAGAGGAAAAGAGAGACATTACTTATGCCTATGTAGGGGGCTCAGTAGGAAGAGGAGAAGCTGATGAATATAGTGATATAGATTTAACGGTATACAGAAACATTGAAGTGCCCCCGACAAAGACAGACATTATTTTCAAAGGTGAGATCATTCAATTAGAACAATTACATATCATTGAGTTACCAAATAAAAGTAGGATTGAGGCATCACCTTGGGATTTCAGGTTTCTACTAGAGATTTCAATTATAAAAGATGAAGGAGGCACATTAAATGCGATAAAAACATGGGCGATAGACTATTTTTACTCAGAGATAGGGAGAAACAAGATGATGGAACATGTCTCTATGATCGTAAGAGAAAGAAGAAGATTTGCCTTAGAGTGTGTAAAGCAACAGCATTATTATTCTGCAACAATTGCTGCTACAGGGGCTTGGACGGAGGCTGGTTTTTTATACTTACTCTATCACTATCATTCTCTGGCAAACGAGCATCTGATTCCTAGAACTCAAGACTTAGAGGTCTTCCATCAATTTGAATCCGTTTCCCCCTTTAAATTAGATGTAAATGTTTCAGAGGTTCAGCAAATAATGAGCCATTTCCGCAAGCATCTTAGAGAGAAAGGATATGCTTTTAATGATCTCTTTGAACTTCATGATCGTTTATGTGAAAGAAAGATCCAACGATTATTGAATAAAAAAGAATATCTAAATATACTCTTTCAGATGTATAGTGAAGCATTATGGTTATTTCTTGAAACTTCAGAAGGGCGCTCCTTTGAGACGTATTATGATCATTTGCCGAGGGATTTACAAAAAGGCTTGACGAAAATAGGATTTGTTCCTTTAGATGACAATAAGGTAAAAGAAATATGTAGGTTAAGTGAAGAACTCTTGAGCCTCTCGATTTAAACATAATCACAGACCGTTCTTTTTGTAGAGAAGGTTTGAATGAAGTCTTGGGGTTAAAGGACGGGAGAGAGTGGAAAACGGTCAAGTCAGGAATGTTCATGTTAATGGTTAAGCGCGTTTATCACCGTTCCAAAATCTTTTAAATTTCCTCTTTTTACTAAACAAATCAGCAGTTTGACCGATATAATAATTGACTATATTTAGGAGTTTAGTGGAGTGACGGTCACATTGTGTGGTGATATACTCGATATTCTCTAACGTCAAAGATTCAATAGTGAGCAGTGTAGAAGGAGGAGAAGAATGAAAAGAAACAAACAGAAAATTTTTATTGGTGCATTGGTGACCATCGCGATCGGTTTAATTGTAGTTTTGGTCTTTTCGAGTAGAGGGGCAGAAAAACCGCCAACATTATCTTCTCATCAAGCAACACCAAAAGTGGAGAAAACGGATGTCGTCAAGGCAACCCATGAAGAGGCAAGCGATAAAAAAACGGACAAAAAAGAGACTACTGAAAAAAAGTCCGACGCTAAGAAAACTCAAACTGAAAATACCAAGGACCCTGCTCAAGAAGCCAAAAAAGTTGAAGCGGAAAAAGAAGAAACGGCAAAGAAGGAAACCTCTACTTCCGCTACGCCTACAAAGACAGTAGAAACATCTACAAAGTCAGCAGAAGAAACTATAAAACCAGTAACGAAATATGTGACAGTCAGTTCTTTGAATGTAAGGAGTGGCGCTGGAACCAATCATCCAGCCATTATGATGATAAAACAAGGACAGGCAGTTACAGTCTATGAGTCAAGTGGCTCTTGGAGTAAGATCAAGGTAAATAATAAAACGGGTTGGGTGTCTAATAAATATTTATCTACAACAAAACCCGTCGTCAAAAAGACAGTAACTCAGAAGACATCTACCACGACATCTGTTAAAAAGTCGCAGCCTGCTCCAACAACGACAAGCAAACCGGCGCATAAGAGTAATGTGGCAGATCAATTAAAAACAGTAAGCAGAAACCGTCAGCTTATTCTCGTGACCACAAGCAGCTCTAGCACGAATGCGGCTACAATTCGCACCTTCGAGAAAAATGCAAGTGGAAAGTGGAATCCTGTGCTCACGATATCTGGGCATGTAGGTAAGTATGGACTCACATCAAGTATGAGTGAGGGCGGTAAGAAGTCACCGATTGGTAAGTACACGATTGGAACGGCCTTTGGACGTTATGCGAATCCAGGAACCAAATTGTCGTATCGAAAAATCACGAGCGACGATGTTTGGGTGGATGATCCTAAATCCTCGCTTTATAACACCTGGCAATCAAGAAGTAAAACGCAAGGACAATGGAAGAGTGCTGAAAATATGAATATCTCTGCTTATAATTATGGCTTTGTGATTAACTATAATACGAGTCGCACGCCATATAAAGGGAGTGCGATCTTCTTCCACGTGGGAAGTGGGTATACACTGGGCTGTACTGATACAGCACAATCGAACGTCTTAAAAATATTAAAGTGGTTAGATCCTGCTAAAAGCCCGGTGATCATCCAAACCCCGGTTTCAGGATTAAGTAACTATTAAACAAAAAACCTACATGGGATATGCTACACTCCTGTGTAGGCTTTTTTTTATACATTTATAAAATTTGAAACGGTTTTAAAGCCTTGTGCGTCTTTAGTATATAAGGGGGTGGAGGTCAGTGCCAGGCTTTTTTAAGAAAAGAGATGCAAGCAAAAAGAAGGCGTTTCTAGCTCAAGTCGAGCCAATAAAAAATAAACTGTACAGAACGGCCTTTTTGTATGTGAAAAATAAGCATGATGCCACAGATATAGTGCAGGAAACGATGTTTAAAGCCTATCAGAACTATGAAAATGTAAGAAGCATAGAAGCTTTTAACACGTGGATCACTAAAATATTGATTCATAGTGCACTAGATTTTATTAGAAAACAAAAAAGACTCGTTATTCATGAAGAAATCGACGAGGCCCCATTTATACATAGTGAGTTATCTACAGAAGTTGTTAATCATTTAGCACTGAAAGAGGCACTAGAGACATTAGATTATGAAACAAGAACCGCCATTATCCTTAGATATTATTATGATTTTAAAATTAAAGACATAGCAGAAACACTGAACACCCCTGAGGGTATGTAAAGACAAGAATACATCGTGGCTTGAAGGCGTTAAATCTCTTTTTCAAGGAGGAATATTCACATGGATTATGATGCCTTTAAAAAAGAAATTGATAAAATTGATATTCCCGAAAAATTACTAGATAGATCAATGATGAAGGGCATTAAGCGCTCTGAAAAAAGCCAAAAAAAGAAGTGGGAAATTTATTTTGATAGAGGCGTCCGTGGAGGGATGAGTGCAGCAGTGGTATTCATCTGTTTCTTGTTGTTGTACAGTTTGACCCACCATAGTCATACGCCTTATTCTTCTGAAGGCGTCTCTAAGAACACTCATCAAGCGGAGTCATTACAACCCCATCGCAATCAAGAGGGGGATACTTCTACTCAGGCTTCGCCATCGGAAGATCGCAGGACTTTAACGAAAGCTGAAGTGCTGTACAGAATGATGAATACAATGGACTATTTTAATTCAGTACAAGGGTCTTTTATTACAGATATGGGAAGCGTTAAAAAGGATGATAAGGATACAGTAGACTATTCCTTGGCATTCCAAAACAATACCTATGAATCTTATGTCAAGGTAAGGAGTACAGATGAAACACAAATTCAAATAAATACAGGTAAAAAGCATATTAATCTATATCATGATAAGACTTATAATACGTCAGGTCAGATAGGCTATCAGAAAGGAAAACCTATAAAGCTAGATGAAATTAAAGGGGCTTTGAGTGATGGGCATACAGCTTGGAGTCCAAGAAATAGACCCGTTATGTTATATGGAAGCAGTACCTTGTTTCCGTTTGAAATTGCAGAATCTTATTTGATGAAAAATACAGATTGGGATATCGAAAGCCAAAATGCGAATTACCTTGGGCACGAAGCAGTGATATTAACAGGCCATATCAACCGATTGTCCGCAGATAAAACACCGATCACCTCATTTAAAATGTGGATCAATAAGGGGACAGGTATCTTGTTAAGAATGGAAAACTATGACAAGAAAGGGAACCTAATAGAGTTTATGAAGACGACGAGGCTAAAGTTTAATAAAGGCATAGATGAAAAATTACTTACCATTCCTGAGGGCTATAAAAAAGTGAATTAAAAATTGTGGAAGCTTTGTCATTTGGAGCTTCCGTTTTTATTATAGTGAAGCATATTTTTCAGTTAGGACAAAGTCAATTAGTGAAAGTATTTTTTGGTCAAGTAAATGTTTATCTGCATATTTAACAAGATGTCTCTTTTTCTCAGTGAGAGGAAGACCCACTGCAGTAACTTTACCTGTTATTTCCTTTATTATAACAATATATATACAAAATCCCAATGGAAAGTATTTAATATTCTGTTATATTAAAAATACCTTTGTATTAGTGGTTCCTAAATGACGAGAAAAGCATTGGGATGAAAATATTTATTTTTATACTTCAGGATCCAAGTTGTTGTATTGGAATATCACAAGGATGATGTCTAGAGAGGTGATTCGAAATTATTAATTTGTGGTATATTATGGTAAATGGTTTTCGGCGAGTGCGCAAATTTTGCTCAAATAACAGGGGATGACATCAGTGCAACCTGAAGTTGACAAATTGTCTTTGATAAAAGATAGCTGAGTGAGCCATGTTTTAATACACTTTAGTTATCAAATTAATTGGAGGTCCTGTATATGGGATTTGGAGAAAAACTTTATAAATTAAGAAAAGGCAAGGGGTTTTCTCAAGAGGCTTTAGCTGAAAAATTAGGCACAACAAGACAAGCGATTAGCAAATGGGAAAACGGTCAAGGCTTTCCGGAAACGGAAAAGCTTCTCATGATCGGAAATATCTTTGAGGTGTCTATGGATTATTTGTTAAAGGATGTTGTGGAACAACATCCTGACGATGAAGATGGCTATTACGTAAGTAAAGAAATGGCGGAAGGATTTTTACTAAATCAACTCAAACTGGCTAAGTCAGTTGCTTGGGGTCTCAGCCTAATTGCATTAGCCTTTGTCCCCTATTTTATTTTTGAGAATCCAGCAGTATATTCATTTCTCATCATCATTATTGCGGCATTAGGCTTCGTCATGTTTCTGTCTTCAGGATTCATAGAGGACAGTCAATACAGAGTGTTAAAGCAAGAGCCATTGATGTTCGACGAAAAGTATCTTAAAGCGTTGGAGGCGAGGTATGAAGGGATTAAGAAAAGATATATTCCTATAATAATGGCTGGACTTTGTCCACTTTTTGTCGGCATAATCGCTTATGGATTAGAAAGGAAAGGGGTTGCCCAAGGCGTTTTGGTGCCTTATTACCCAATTTTTATTTTTTTCATTAGTATTGGTGTTTACGTTTTAGCGCGTACGACAACTATTATTGAAGCCTATAAACTCCTGGTGAAAAATGAGGAGCATGTGAACAGATTAAGTTTTAGGCTGAAAAAGAAAGTAAGAAATAAGGTCAGCCATTTTTAATGTTAAAAAAGTGTACTTTTTCCATAGAGACATTAGAAAACTTGCCCTGCGCTTCACCGCTCGTTAAACTCAGTTTGATTTTCAGGCATACGCCTTCACAAATTAAGGTTGCACCGTACCGGCACCCCTGATGTGATTTAAAAAATCACGTCAGGGGTGCCGCCAAGCTGTGTAGCAATTTAAGAATAAGAGATGAATCGTTGACTTACTGAGGGTTATCTTCAAAGGGAAGATAACCCTATTAAACTTTCTTAAAATTTCATCTATTTTTTTTACTGTTTCAAATTCATTTTGATTTACCTGATGTTTTTTCTTACATGATCCGTTAAGATGAAAAGTATAAATAAATAGAATTTTAAAATATTAGAATGGATTCTTGAAAAACTTAAAGCAAGCTGATGCTGATGAACGATGGAGAGGATGGAAAACGATGAGGGTGATTGAGCGACCGAAATTGCATTTCACAGCCCGTGAAAACTGGCTAAACGACCCGAATGGCTTAGTGTATTACCAAGGTGAATATCATTTATTCTTTCAACATCATCCCTTTGGAACAACCTGGGGAACGATGCATTGGGGACATGCGGTAAGTCAGGATTTGCTTCATTGGGAACACCTGCCGATTGCTCTGTTTCCGGATGAATTGGGAACGATTTTTTCTGGAAGCGCAGTCGTGGATTGGCAGGACACAACCGGTTTCTTCGATGGGCAACCAGGTTTAGTGGCGATCTTCACACATCATTTGGATACGGATACAGGTGTTTTGGAACGGCAAAGCCTGGCCTACAGTAAAGATGCGGGCAGAACATGGACGAAGTATGATGGCAATCCAGTATTGGTTAATGAGCAGGAAACTGATTTTCGCGATCCGAAAGTGTTCTGGCATGATGAGACGCAGTCTTGGATTATGGTAGTAGCCGCAGGACAACGGGTGCTTATTTATACCTCCTCTAATTTAACTGACTGGTCTTACCGGAGTGCATTTGCCAGTTCTAATCTAGGAAAATGGGATGGCGTATGGGAATGTCCCGACTTATTCGAATTACCCGTTGAAGACAAGGATCAGGTGAAAAAATGGGTATTGCTGGTTAGTGTAGGGAGTGTTCATATCCCAGGAGCACCACGCACTCAATATTTTGTCGGGTATTTTGATGGGACTACCTTTGTAAATGAAAATAAGGAAGAGACTGTGTTATGGCTGGATTATGGTGGAGATAATTATGCGGGCGTGAGTTGGTCGGATATTCCGGAAGAAGATGGTCGCAGAATGTATCTTGGCTGGATGAGCAGTCCTAAATATGCGAATGTGACTCCTACAAAGGAATGGAGAGGGGCTTTGACACTACCTCGACAGCTGGAACTTCGCACGACGGCAGAAGGGATCCGATTATTCCAACATCCAGTCGAAGAATTGGTGACTGTTAGGCAACTCGTGAAAACTATGGAGGCCAGTATAATCCAACCGGATGCCCCATTGATTTCTTTGGTAGAACACGAAGCCTTTGAAGTGATTGCAGAGTTTGAATGGAAAAATGCTGCAGGGTTCGGTATTCAAATCAAAACGGCTGATCGTGAACACACGTCTATTGGTTATCGATGTGACGAGAACTGGCTCTACATTGATCGCAGTTGTTCTGGAAAAGTCGACTTCCACCCAGAGTTTTCTGAAACGCAAGGTGTGGCTATCGCTTTAAGAGAGAAGCGATTGAGTCTTCGTCTCATTGTCGATCACTGTTCTGTAGAATTGTTTGCAGAAGATGGAGAAGTTGTCATGACAAGCCTGATATTTCCAAGTCAGGCATGCAAAGAGATTCACTGGTTTGCTGATGGCGGGACTGTTAAACTAAAACACTGCGAAATATACACACTAAACAGTTAAACGACTCTATATTAAAGACTTGGGCGCACCACTCACTTCATAAGCGAGTGGTGCCGAAGTGATTTAAGTTGGAACTCAAGATGACTTTTCTAATAAGTCCGGAAGCTCGATTAAATCGGAAATGGTATAGGTGCTCTGTGGGGATTCAAATGACGGTAGGATGTTTTCGGGATTAAACCATACTGAATCAATGCCGGCATTGACTGCCCCTTGAACATCTGAGGTGAGGCGATCCCCGACCATAAGGACATTTTCTTTTTGATCTGTTCCTAGGGCCTCAAAAATATAGGTGAAGAATGCTGCATGAGGCTTTTGAACACCCATCTCATCAGAAACAAAAAGCGCCTCAAAATAGTTTTCTAGATGCGCATCTTTTAATCTTTTTCGCTGCGTTACGCCGACACCGTTGGTTCCAATATAAAGCTTAAAGCCTTTTTGCTTTAAAGCCTTTAAGGCTTCGCGTGCATGGGGCATCGTCTTATGGCCCTCATTTAAATGCTCACGGTAGAAGGCTTCTACCTGTGCTCCGTCTTCAATGATTTGAAACTCCTTTAAAAAAAGAGAGAAACGGTTTGTAAATATGTCATTCTGAGAAATAACGCCTTCCTCGAATTGGTGCCATAATGTATTATTGATCTGCTTATAGCAGGCAATGGTTTCTTCGGTATAGGGAAGCTTATAACGCGTGATGATTTCCTTTAAAGCGACTTTTTGCGCTTCTTGAAAATTAAGGATTGTATCATCTAAATCGAAAATAATATGTTTGTACATGTTCATGTCTATCCACCTCTTGATAGTAATATAAAGGCAAGACGATAATAATAGAGGATATCTCACATTGCCGTGAGCAAGGGGAGATAATCATCTTGACGGATTATAGTAAACAATTATACACTGCATGAGTTTTTAAAAGAAGGATGAATAGAGAAAAAAGGAAAAGGCTATAGCCTCCTTAATAAAGTAGCCTTACAAAAACTTAGTTTAAAAGGAATAGATTAGGCGCCATCGTCTTGAAAGGGGATGAACAGATGAGATGTGGGGCAAAATGCTTTCTCGTAGAAACCGAAGTCAACGGGCAAAAACAAATCAGCTCCGTCACGGCTAGAACACCAGCGGATGTAAGGAAAACCATTCGTTTGGAGTACGGCACAGAGGCGAATATCTTAACGGTTAAAGAAGAGAGAAAGAAATAAGCAGAGATCCATTTGGGAATGTGATAGAAAGGGGGAGTCTATGAAGAAAGGTGCTTCGTTATATTCATTTGGTTTTAGCTTTTTTCTCGTATTAGTGCTTTCCTTTATTCCTAGTATAGGGATGAGAACTGAAGGGAAGTATCGCTTTTTTGAGGAGTAGAAAATTCTGGACATTAGGACGGTGTGGATTTCCGCTTCAGAACGCTCGCTTTCCTCGGGCACGGCCTCAGCTAATTTTGGAATGGACAATTTGTGTTCCAAAATATTTAGGCTACAAAACCCCTGTTCCTGCGTCTACGCGTATCGCTTCGTCGTCAGCTTTCTCGGAACAACTCGAAGTTTATTCGAGAAGTAACGCTGGTTGCTGTTCCCGAAGGAGTCTCGCGTCTTTCGCTCCAATCCGCTTGCTACTTCATGACAGTACATCTTGGTGTTAAAATCTTTTTGGGGTCACTTTCTAAGACTTCCTGCTCTTTGATATCGCTGTCTTCTATTTTATTTATTTAATAGTGATTAAAATATTTAAGAAACTTGCCTATAAAAAATAACGTCACACCTATCCACTTCGCAGCTTTTGATCTCCCGTGGTATACTGATCTTTAAATAGAGAATTATTTGATTTTCATATTTTTATGACTTTTGGAGTACGAAGGGAGAAGGATAGCGATGGCAGGGAAATTACCATTGAAGGCGGACCATGTTGGGAGTCTTCTTAGAACAGAGCCCGTAAAGCAAGCGAGAGCAGCTTATGCGAGTAAAACAATTGATAAAGCGGCTTTAACTGATGTTGAGGATAGAGAAATCGAAAAGATTGTACAAAAGCAAATTGAAGTGGGTCTAAAAACGATCACAGATGGCGAGTTTAGGCGAATCGTTTGGCATCATGATTTCTTTTCTGGGTTTGAAGGCATTGAGTTGATCGAGAAAGAAAGAAAAGCAACATTTGGTGGTGGGAATACACCTAAGCCGATTACTTCGATCATTACAGGCAAGATTAAAAATAACCAGCATTATATGCTAGAGCATTTTAAGTTTTTGAAGCGAGCAGTGGAGAAGTATGGCGATGGTACACAAGTCGCTAAGTTTGCCATTCCCGCTCCGAGTGTGATTATGTACCGCTCTATCGATGAAAAGGAAAAAGAGATTTATCCCAATGCCGTCGATCTATTTCATGATCTCGGGGTGGCTTATCGCGAAGTTGTGCAGGCTTTATATGATGCGGGCTGTCGTTATCTTCAATTTGATGATACGACTTTTACAGGGTTTAACGATGAGACGTTTACTCAGCGCATGATAGATGCGACAGGATTAAGTAAGGATGCCATTTTACAGTTGATCATTGACACGACGAACATCGCTCTGCAAGATAAACCCAAAGATTTGATAACCACCGTTCATATGTGCCGTGGAAACTTCCGCTCGAAGCATCTGCATTCAGATGGTGGCTATGATTATGTCACGCCTATCTTTGATCAATTAAATTATGATGCTTTCTTTTTAGAGTATGATACTGAGCGTAGCGGTGGATTCGAACCTTTAAGTGCAATTAAACGCCGTGATATCGAAGTAGTCTTGGGATTAATAACTTCAAAACACCCTGAATTAGAGGACCCAGCTGTTATTCAAGAAAGAATTCAGGAAGCAAGTCAGTATATTCCTTTAGAAAACCTAGCGATAAGTCCGCAATGTGGCTTTGCGAGTTCGGAAGAGGGGAATCTACTAAGTGAAGAAGAGCAATGGGATAAACTCAAGCATGTCATTCATTTAGCAGAAAAGGTTTGGGATAAATCAGCGACCAAACTGTCTATGAGATGATTGTTTACACTCAAGGCCTATCTATTGTAACGGGCGCCCCGTTTCTATAGGTAGGTCTGTATGTTTATTTAAGCAGGATATAAAAATTCTTGATGTTCTCGAATGGATGTTGTCGATTTTTTGATCTAAACGACTTGAGTGTTGATGAGCTCACTCAGCCTTTATGTTGCATATAAATGACGTGTCATTTATTATTAAACATAAATAGATGATGTGTCATCTAATGGGAGAGTGATGGATCATGAGAGTCCATATTCTGCACACGGGGAGAGTCTACATTGATCGTTCTTTAGCTTACAGAGAGAAGAGTCTTCATCCGGCACCCTATACAGGCTGGTTCAGAGGAAAAGAGAAAAAGCTATGGGTTCCAGTTTCCTCATATTTAATTGAACATTCCAAGGGGACAGTTTTAGTCGATACGGGGTGGCACGAAGAGATAAGAGTCAACCCAAGACGTCATTTAGGAAGCTTTGCTTATTCGATGTTTAAGGGGGAGCTCCCTAAAGGGGATTCTATAGCGGAGCAACTACAAAGATTAGGAATAAAGACTAAGGACATAGACTATGTGATTCTCTCACATATGCACTCTGATCATGTGAGCGGCTTAAGGCATGTACAAGACGCCAAGAAGATTCTTACTAGTGAAATGGAATGGCGAGCTGCGCAAAAACAGTTGGGCTACATAAAGTCAATGTGGAAAGGGATTCCCATAGATACCTTTAAACTCGAGGGTATCCCCTTTGGACCTTATCAAAAGGGTTATGACTTATTTGCTGATGGCACACTGTACCTGGTTCATACGCCTGGGCATAGTGAGGGCATGGTCTCATTGTTAATTCGATTACAAGATCAATGGCTACTGCTGGCAAGTGATGTTGGCTATGCTACAAGGTCCTGGGAGCATTTGATTTTACCAGGGCTCACAACAGATAAAAAGGCAGCCTACCAATCCTTACAATGGGTGCAGGATTTTTCGCAAAGAGAGGACTGCCTGAGGGTAATTGCCAACCATGATCCGAACGTAAAACCTGAAGTGATGGCATAAAAGGAGTAAAACAATGAATACAGAATTTAAAGAGGCAGAGGCTTTTAGATATCTCATTTTAGCGGTACAAAGACAAGGAAATAAAATGTTAAAAGCGTATCTGAAAAACATTGGTGTAACCCCTTCACAAGCTGAAGTGATGAGTGTCCTGAAAAAATACCAGCCTATTGCACTGAAGGAGCTAGGACATCTCCTAATATGTGAAGAGGGAAGTCCTTCAAGATTAGTAGAAAGGATGGTCAAAGAGAATCTGATAGAGAGAATAAGAGATCAAAGGGATTCAAGGTATGTGAGGCTGGTGCTGACACCATTAGGAAACGAAAAATATGAATTGATTATTAAAGCAGAGGCCGACATGTATCATCGAGTAGAAGCCTTATATTCAAAGGAAGAACTGATGACAGCGAATCAGATGTTAAGGAAAATTATATTAGGAACCCCATTGGAACAAGCGCTCGAGGATAGAGGATTTGTTTAACAACCCTCAACTTCGCGCTGAGGGTTGTTTATTTTCTTCTATGTTATATAAACAACCCACCAAATCTTACTGTGGGATGACGGTTCCTTCTTCATGCACTTGATAGACTTTTTTATCCTCTTGTTGTGATGAATCGGTGACTGTGACTATATAATATGCTCCATACCCGTTTGTCGCTTTGTGAAGTGATCCATCTGTTGTAAGTTTAATATTGGTTTTGCCATCATCATTTAATTGCTTTCTCAAGTATTGCTTAGCTTCTGAACTACTAGTAATATGGACACTTTTTGGCGTTGGGTTGCTTTCATTCGTTTCATCCTGCTCCGTGCTCGGGTCAATGAGGGAATAGGAGCCACTTTGATAGACTTTATATAGACCTAGTGTTCCTGAACCTCCTTGTTGTCTTACGGAGGTATCTACTACTTTTATCTTGTAGTAGGGTCCTTTTTTGTCTGTCTCAAGTTCTCCACCGATGTTGCTATAGGAGATGGTATCATCAAGTTTTAATTGCCTTTTTAAATAGGTGATAGCTTCACTTCCAGAGGTGATTTTCACACTTTTTGATGCTGGATTTTGTGTTGAGTCGTTGGAGGCTGTGGACGATGAATTATTATCATCGGTACTATTCGTCGGAGTTGTAGAGGTGTTCTGGCTATCGCTGTTGTCTATATTGACTTTGGAAGCAGCCGTTTTAGTAGATTCGGCGTTGGCGCTTGCCTTGTTGGATTGCGCGGAGGTCGAATGATCACCACACCCAGCTGTCATTATTAAAATGCCACTTAAAAACACGGATCCTATCAATTTTTTCATAAATATTTCCTCCTCACCTAGTCAATTCTACACCTCGTTCTTTTAACGGGTCAATAACCAAATAAATGAAAAGGTTTAGAAATAAAAATAATGTCCGAATGTCTTTATTCATATTCAGTTCATATCGCTCCCCTATGATATCACTGGGCTGAAATGGGAGAGCAAGCCGGGAGTTACGCTTATTGGCGATGCGGCACATTTGATGCCACCTGCTGGTGACGGAGTCAATCTTGCGATGCTCGATGCCATGGAATTAGCCCTTTCCATCGTACGGCACGAAGGGGAATGGGATAAAGCAATAGAAGCCTATGAACAAAAAATGTATGCTTATTCTTCTGAGACTGCTAAGATGGCGTATGCCCAATTTAAACTCATGATGTCCGAAAACGCTGTGACCAAGATTAAACAGTTATTTGAGTAGAGTTTAGGGGGTTAGAAAGACTATAGGCTGTTTGTTTGAAAATGGATGAATATAAAGTAACAGAGGGGAAGAAGTGAATTAAATAGCGCTTTGTGAAAAAAGAATTTTTATGTGCGGGTTTATGCATATGATATAGTAATAGAAGGCAATAGATCGGTTTCACAAGGGGGTGGCTCACTTCCCGATAGATTGGGGGTGATGCCATGAGTGTATACGAAAGCTTAATGGTGGCAATAAATTTTGCATCATTAGTTGTCGTTATCTTGGCTTTTCGCCAAAAAAATAACCCCCCTTGTGCTTAGCGGCTAATTAGGGGATTTATTTCTACCTAGGAGCCAAACCCTTTTGATGGGTTCGGTCTTATTGCATGCCGTCGGTGTTCGTGCACTGGCGGCTTAATTTAGTTTATGCAAATGGACTTGCTTCTATGTAAAAGTATACCACAAATTGCGTATTTGTACACCTTAGGTAAAAGTGCATCTTTAACAGCATATGTGTAACTTTTGTAAAAAAGCCAAATTTCCATAGTAAATGCTGAAGGTGTATTTTATTTATTCGCAATTTAATGTAATATTATGTTAAAATTAGTAGAGCGTCTTAGAAGGAATGTCCGTTTGTATTTAGTTTTATCGCGATTTCTAAAAAGGAGAGAGGAAATATAAAATTTATTTCATTCACTTCTTTTTTTATTATCCTGTTTTTTATTACTTGGTTTCAGCCCTTCCATATTATTATCCACCATGACTTGACTAAAAAATATGACGTATTTAATGGGGCATATCTTTAAGAAGGATAATGTCATCATTTTAATAGGCAAAAGAAAGGCGAGGCTCTTTTTATGCAGGAAATGGGACTTGAATACCGAGTGATTGGTGAGAAAGGGCCACTCATTGTTATCGAAATAGGAATAGGAAATTCTTTTTATAGCTGGCTTTCCTTTATAGAGAAAATAGAAAACAAATATAAGATTTTAATATATCATCGGGCAGGATATGGTAAGAGTCCAGAGTCAAAGGCACAAAGAACGGCCGGGCATATTGCTAGTGAACTTAATGCATTAATTGATGATCTGAATATTGATGAAACGTTTATTTTAATCGGGCATTCTTTTGGGGGATTATGTGCTCAACAATATGCGAGAATGTTTTCTGAAAGACTTAAAGCGGTTATTTTGCTAGATGCAACCTCGCACCATTTTAGTCGATTATATGACCTCAAGCTCCCTGTCATGTATTCCTTGATATCCTTAGAAAAAATGATAGAGGAGAATATTGAATCAGCAAATAAAACAACAGAAGAACTTAGTCAAAGATTCTCAGGCCTGATTGAAGGGTCTAAAGCTATTTTGCAAAATGGGGACTTTGAAAATTTTAAGTGTTTTATAACAGATCCTACTTTATTCCGCACCATCGCCAATGAATTTATGAATTGGGACCAAAGCAGCCAATTAATAGAAGACTCAGGTGAATTCCCCGATATCCCTTTGGTGGTAATCGCAAGAGATAAAGAGTTGGCAGCTGAACCTTTTATTGAACATGGCATTCCAAAAGAAGAAGCCTTTCTATATGAAGCGGTGTGGCGAGATTTACAGATTGAGTTATCACAGCTATCGCCTCGTGGAGAATTCATAATTGCAGAAGGTAGCGATCATGAAATACATAAAGATAAGCCAGAAGTTCTTATCCAGGCTATTGAAAGATTAATTTTGCAAAAGTAGAATTGACAATTTGATTAGTGTAGGTGGGTTATAATGAGCGATTCAAACAGCTTCGAATACCAAGATAGTTGGGGGATTATCGGTTCTTTCTGGCCCTCATTTTTTGTTGTTTTGTTAGGTGTTATCGCTATTGTTGGTATTATAGGTTGTATTTTCTTCATTAGAAGGCGGAGAAAAGAAAGGGATAAGTGATTGAGTCTAAAAACGGATTTTAAACTTGTGAAGAGGAGGCTTAACTTGCAGGGGCTATTCTAAAGCAGGTCCATTATTATGTAAAGGAGGGAGCTTGTGCTAGATCGTGTCTTTCAGCAATTTGGAATTCAAGTACTGTCTATTAATGAGGTTGAGGACTCCCATAGTTCAATAGTCTATAAATGTACTTTACTTAACGGAGAAACTGTTTTTGTGAAAATTCCTTATACAAAATTGAAATATCAGCGGGAGTTAGAAGCCTATGACATTTTAAAGGGAAGTGTCTCGATTCCTGAATTGCTGGATTATTGGTCTGGTGATGAGGAATTTCCGGGTGCCTTTTTATTATCTGAATTAAAAGGGAGACCGTTATCCTTGCAAGCTTCTCCAACCCTAGCGTTTCAGGTGGGGGTCCTTCATGCGACGATGCATACGGTTCGTCCACCTGCTGAAAAAGTGTTAACGGGCATACAAAATGAATATCCAAATTGGTCAACCTTTGTTGAGCGCCAGTTTCATAGTTTTGCGGAGGATGTAGAGGACGTTCTGGATGAGCGTTTATTCAAACAAGCGATTGATCAGTTCGAGGACATGAAAAAGCAGCTCCCTACTCCGGATGGACCAAGCTTCATACATATGGATTTTCGTCCGGCAAATATCATTGTGAATGATGAGAAAGTTTCAGGCGTGATCGATTTTGAAAGCGTGAGATTTGGTTCAACAGAGGTCGATTTTACCAAGCTAAATCGTGATTTTCTAAGCTCAGATCATACCCTTTATCACTCCTATCAAGAAGGCTATAGCAGTATCAGACCATTAATTGATCTAGAAGCGGTATTGCCTTTTTACCGATTTACAGATGCCTTTAATAGTATTGGCTGGTGTAAACGACGGGGCATTGAGAAAAATGCAGTGTTTCTAGAACAGAATATGGTGATTCTAAGAAAGTTTTTACAATGAAATGGTACTGTATAAGTGTCTTGCTTTTGTACCCTTTGGAAGGTGGAGAGAAATGAAAGCCTTTGATTATGAGAATTTTTATGAGAGGGTCGGAAAAACAAACGGTTGGGATTTTAGTCATCTAAAATCCTTCTCTGAAGGTGTTCGTTGGGATTTTTACGATGAAGTCGTCAAAAGATGTGAAAAAACAGATATCCTTTTAGATATTGGTACAGGTGGCGGTGAAAAGCTGTTAAGCATTGCCTCTTCGTTATTTCTCTTGGTTGGCATAGATCTCTCTCATAGCATGATAAACACAGCTTTATCTCACTTGAAAAAGTTGAAGGTTCCAAACGTCAAGTTTTTCCAAATGTCATCGGATGAATTGCAATTTCCTATGCGTTTTTTTGATGTCGTCTCAAGCTGCCATGCCCCATTCTCTTCACTAGAAGTGGCTAAGGTGTTAAAAAGTGGTGGGTGGTTTTTGACACAACAAGTCAGTGAAGCAGATAAATGGAATATAAAAGAAGCCTTTGGTCGAGGACAGGCCTACGATAAAACCGATGGCTCATTAAAAAAACGATATATTCGTGAACTGAATGAGGCAGGGTTTTCTGAAATCCAATCCTTTGAATACGATGCGATCGAATATTATGAGAGACCAGAAGATCTAATTTTTTTACTTAAACACACCCCTATCATTCCTTATTTCGGACAGGATAAAATGGACTTTGAAATATTGAAAGACTTCATTGAGAACAATAAAAGTGAAAAAGGCATTCAAACCAACTCAAAAAGATTTCTTATAATAGCTAGAAGGTAAAAAAACGCCAAGTGAAATATTGTACTTAAAATAATAGTAGGGTTGGCTAATTGACCTCAGTCGGCTTTTCATAGACGAGTGGCAATAATAAAGCATTTATCTCTGCCGAATACCAAAACATTAAGAGAGGTGGATATATTGCCGATTAGAAACTCAGCAAAAGCTATTATAATTAACGAGGGTAAGATATTGCTGACCAAAAACCAGGATGAAGATGGTTACTTTTACCTTTGTCCTGGTGGTGGGCAGGAACAAGGTGAGGCACTGAAGACAACTGTTTCAAGGGAATGTATGGAAGAGATTGGGGAACAGGTGACTATCGGTGATCTATGTTTTGTTCGTGATTATATTGGTAAAAACCATGAGCACTCGTTTGACTTTGATGTTCATAGAGTTGAATTTTATTTTCTATGTTCCTTGGAAAATAAACTGAATTTTGAGCGAAAACCAACAAACCCTGATCACCATCAAATAGGGATAGAATGGGTTCATTTCAATCAAATCAACCAATATAGAGTCTATCCAAAACAATTAATAAGGCATATAAAAAAACATTTTAATGGTGAGAAAACCCAAGTGTATGTAGGAGATATTAATTAAGAAAGAACTACCTTTTTAAAATTTAATGGGTGAGGGGCTCGATGTATGACGATACCAAAGCACATTGTCTCAGCAGCTACAATTGTATTAAATGATAAGAAAGAAATTTTGTTAATTAAGGGCCCGCGCAGAGGTTGGGAAATGCCTGGAGGTCAAGTTGAAATTGGAGAATCACTAAAGGAAGCGGCCATAAGAGAAACAAAGGAAGAATCAGGGATTGATATTGAAGTCATAAAGTTCTGTGGCATCTTTCAAAATGTGAGCCGTTCAATCTGTAATACTTTATTTTTAGGCAAAGCTATCGGTGGAGAACCTACCACTAGCTCTGAAAGTTTAGAAGTCGGCTTCTTTCCCTTAGATGAAGGGCTTGAAATGGTCACATGGAAAAATTTTAGACAAAGAATTGAATATTGTTTAGAGGAAAGTCTCCATCCTTTTTATGTAGAATTTTGAGCGGGGATTTTCATGATAATCATTGTTTAATAGAGAAAGTCCTAAAAACGGGGAGTTTGATATGGATACAGTAAAGCAGAATAGTAGTGCGTGGGATAAGAAGGTTGAAGAGGGTGCTAAATACACCCAACCGGTAAGTAAAGAAACCATAGAAAAAAGTAAATCTGGTAATTGGGAAATTACTGTCACGGGAAAGCCTGTCCCTAGAGATTGGTTTCCGCAATCACTAAAAGGTTTAAAGATTTTATGTTTAGCTTCGGGTGGTGGGCAACAAGGGCCTGTCTTAGCGGCAGCGGGTGCCGACGTCACTGTTACGGATATATCTAAAAAGCAATTAGAACAGGATGACTTTGTTGCGCGCCGTGACGGGTTGAAGTTAAGAACTGTCCAAGGGGATATGTCCGATCTCTCGGAATTTCCTGATGGAGAGTTTGATATGATTATCAATCCCATTTCGAATCTGTTTGTGGAAGAGTTAAAGCCTGTTTGGCAAGAGGCCTCAAGAGTTTTAAAAGATAAAGGTGTTCTTATCGCAGGATTTGTTAACCCTATTTTATACATTTTTGATGATGAAGAGGATATGAAAGGTCATTTGGTTGTGAAAAATACCATTCCCTCCTCCTCACTGGATGGCTTAACAGAAGAAGAAATCAATGACTATATTAAGGCGAATAAAACGATTGAATATGGCCATACATTAGAGGAACAAATTCAAGGGCAAATAGATGCGGGCTTTGTCATCACCGGAATGTATGAAGATGATTTCGGCGGAACACGTCCTTTAGATCAGTACATCAAATGCTTTATCGCAACCAAGGCCGTTAAAATGAAGATCGATTGATAAGACGGAATGAGAATGAGGCTGTTCAAAAAGGAGTATGCACTTTTGTGTAGGGCCTCCTATTTTTGAATTGGAAATATGATCGTTTAGAGGGAGTGGAATAATATTTGACAATCTCTGATGAATTGATCAAGGCTTTAGTAAAGAGGGCACCACAACTTGGACTCTCAAATATCGACCCTGTCATTCTGAGTGACGCAGGAAACCTTATCGTACATCTCTCACCCTATCCAATTGTAGCTAGAATAGCAAAATTGTTTGATGGCGATAATTCTACTTTTTGGAAGAATGTTTTACTCCAAGAGTTAAAGGTCGTTGAGTATTTAGAGCGACACAAGGTCCCCGTAATCTCATTAGTAAAGGATGTTTCACCGGGGCCACATAAAATAGATTCGACCTGGATGACTTTATGGGAGTATATTGCCCCGGTAGAACTGCCACCGCTTGAAAGTCAAGAAGCGATAAGCATGTTAAATGTGCTGTCAAAAGCATTGAAAAGCTATGAAGGACCTATGCAGGTTTTAGGTGCTTGGAAAAATGTGAATCAAGCGGCGGAGTACTTAACGAAGAGAGAGGATAAAGATGAGCGAATTTTAGTATTGCTAGAGGAATATGAAAAGGTGTACAAGGACATAAGGCGTCTTGAATTGTTTCCAGCCCATGGGGATGCTCATCCTAATAATCTTATACCAAGCTCACAAGGGTGGAAATGGATTGATTTCGAAGACGTTTCATTAATGCTTAAGTTCTGGGATCTTGCTTCTTTTATAGGAAATACCTGCTTGTTCCAAGGTCTAAAGCATCCTACCGTCACTCATGTATTAAATCTTGAAGACGTAGTGGCTGACAAAAGCACGTTTATATTTATTTTGAAGGCCAGGGTGATCATGTCCGTCACAACCAATTTGGCATTAGCATTAGAGGGAAACGGAGATTTAGACTTTGCATTTTCCCAACTTCATCTCTTTGATTCATTTATAACATCCATTGAAGACTTGTAAGGAGAAATAAACGCAGATAAAACGAAAGGACAGCCAGGAGACCAATCCAGACTGTCCTTTACGATACTTTTGACGACTTTCCAGTGTTTCTTTCAAACGACCCATTTTAATTACGTCTTAATTATAATAATTTCAAGGATTCTTAGCAATACTTCATACTTCATCTTATAAGTAAGGCTGTAGGAGCTCGAACACCATACGACCGCACAACAAAAAATGAGCTTGGAGAAAATCCAAACTCATTTAAAGTGTATAAACAAAGGGAACTATTATCCGTGAAAATCACCCGTGTTTTGATTGACTGTGACATAGGGATTCTTACCGGTGTCATTTTCCTTCACCCAAACTTCCCAATTTCCGTTTCCGATGTACTTATAGCGACGGGGTGTCACGTGATAAGCCTTATATAATTTATTTTCAAAGGTTTTCACCCAAGCCCCTGTTGGATGGCTACTCCCTAATTTTTCTGTATCGGTTATTTTTGTCGTATAGACAACTTTCTCGGTTGATGTATCAATCAAAGATAATGTATTATTATCATCTATTTTCCACTGAAATAAAGTCACATTGTGTGATTCGTCTCCATTGTTGACGACTTCCTTCACTAAACCTTCTTTAAAATCATCTTGATGGTTTTCTGCAGGGTCAAGGGTCAGTCTCACCTTTTTCCCACTTTGTGTCATGGTATAGGATGGATAATCGACAGTGGTATCGGGTTGTTGACTCTCATATTTTAAAGTGGCGTTTAGGACAGCCCCTGTACGTTGGTCTAACTTACTCTCGCTATTATCCGTCTTGGAGGTCGAGTTTGGACTGTTATTAGCTGTATCCCCAGTAGAGCTATCAGATGTATTTGTTGAATCCTTCGATGTTGTATTGTTATCTGAGCTTTGGGTTGTTTTATCGGTTTTTGACTGACTTTTTGTGGACGTGTCAGGGTCAGATGAATGACTACAAGCCGACATGCCTATTAATAAAACGGCGAATGCAGATGCTGCGATAATATTCTTACCTTTCTTCATAATGACAACTCCAATCATTTTAAAGCTTTTATTCCACTTCATTCCATTTTAACATAACCCGTTTCTCTTTTTAAAAGGGCTGATGGGAATTCCATATATTAGGTGTTCTTAGCTTTAACTTAACTTCAAAAATCATTCATAGGTTTTGACCAAAAGATGTTGTATAAAGTGTAAAATTGTCTAACAACAATAATATATAAAAAATCAATAATTATTTATTGTAAAACGATAAATAAGATGGTAAAATCAATGAGTAAATAAATGGAGTGAGGTGCTTGTTATGAATCGCGTGTCAACGCTCTTCTTAAAGATCGCTGTTATTTTTATTGGAATTCCGATTCTTGCTTTGTGTATTTTTGTGGTGCCCCACATCGCCACCTATGCGGCAGGATTTTTCCCCAATATATCTTTTTATATGGAACTGCTTGTTTTCATCGTTTTTTATGGGGCGGCCGTTCCGTTCTATATTGCCCTTTACCAAGCTTTTAAACTTCTGAGCTATATTGACAAGAACAAAGCATTCTCAGAACTGTCAGTCAAGGCGCTGAAGGTTATAAAAATTTGTGCCGTCACCATCAGCATTTGGTATGTCGCCGCTATGCCGCTTTTTTATCTCGTGGCAGACAAGGACGATGCCCCAGGGGTCATTTTCATCGGATTGATCATTATTTTTGCTTCATTGGTGATTGCGGTCTTTGCTGCTGTCCTTCAAAAACTGTTAAAAGAAGCGATTGATATAAAATCAGAAAATGACTTAACGGTCTGAGGTGAAAACAATGGCAATTATAATCAATATTGATGTGATGCTGGCAAAAAGGAAAATGAGTGTAACAGAGCTTTCGGAGAGGGTAGGTATTACGATGGCTAACCTTTCGATATTAAAAAACGGTAAGGCAAAAGCGATTAGGCTTTCTACGTTAGAGGCTATTTGTAAGGCATTGGATTGCCAACCGGGTGATGTATTAGAGTACCAAAGTGATGACGATACAGAAGCTGAAGCTAAGGCTTAAACGAGGTGACTCATGAATATCACCATACAAAATGATTTTCAGAGAAAAACATTGAAGGCACTGGTCTTGAGAGGGATAACACAACTTGCGCGTTTTGGTTGGGAGCAGGCGCTGTCTTGTGTGTTTCCTGTCGTTATCTTTGCGTCGTTAGCTCTGACGCAAATTATCCCACTTCCTTTCCTACCGCGGTATGATTGGATGCTCATCATCTGTTTGCTAATGCAAGTGTTAATGGTACGTTTTGGTTTGGAAACACGGGATGAACTCAAGGTGATTACCTTGTTTCACCTTATTGGACTTGCGCTTGAACTTTTTAAAGTACATATGGGCTCTTGGGCTTATCCAGAGGAAGGCTATTCGAAAATCTTTGGAGTCCCTTTGTACAGTGGATTTATGTATGCGAGTGTCGCGAGTTATCTTTGTCAGGCATGGCGGAGATTGAAGGTTGAACTGGTCAAGTGGCCACCGTTTTTGCTCGTTATCCCTCTAGCAGCGGCGATTTATTTAAATTTTTTCACTCATCATTTTTGGATGGATGTCCGCTGGTGGTTATCGGCACTTGTTATTATTGTCTTTTGGAAATCATGGGTCACGTACGAGGTTGGTGGCACACGCTACCGCATGCCACTTGCATTTTCTTTTGTACTCATTGGTTTTTTTATATGGATAGCCGAAAATATCGCAACGTTCTTCGGGGCTTGGGAATATCCCAACCAAACCGAGGCTTGGAGCCTTGTTAATTTTGGCAAGGTAAGCTCCTGGCTCTTATTAGTCATTGTGAGCTTTCTTATTGTTGCGACATTAAAGCTTGTTAAGGAAAAAAGACCAAAAGGATAAATGCCTATCTCACGTTTAATCAACCACAGTCGAATCCTTACTCCTGTAGGGCGTTCGACTTTTTGCGTTAGGTGACAAACGTCCTATGTATGCTTTATTTTTGATGGAAAATTTTTTATAGGAAGCGAAGGGGTAGAAGAGAATCTCTTGGGTATTAGTGCTCTATCATTTACTGGTGACAGTATTATGGCTAGCGAATTCAGCGCATTTATTTTCATTTTGGGGCGTCAGTATATGGTTAATCGCAATTGCCTTAGGATTTGTCGCTTATAAATGATTAAAGCTGCCGACGATAATAAGAAAACTCATCCTGTTTTCAAGTGCCTTTATAGAATTCCTGACTATTATGACACTTTTGATTTACTGCGCCATTCAATATATGCCATAATTAAATGGAATAAAAGATACTAGCTTGGGGGAGAGACCATGAAGGCGCTGTTAGTGATTGATGTTCAAAATGGGTTAGTGGAACAAGGTGATTTTAGTCAGGCATTAACTTTAATGGAGAAGCTCATTAAGGATTTTAAAAAGGATAACCATCCTGTTATTTTCATGAGGCATTTTGATGAGAATGAAGAAAGTCCTCTTTATAAGGCGTCTGTTGGCTCGGAATTGCACCATTCACTTAAAGCGTACGCAGACGTTGTCCTTGAGAAACAAACACCTAGTTCATTTTTTAATACAAAGTTAGCGGAAGTACTAGAAAGCGAGGGGGTAGATCACCTCTTTATCAGCGGTTTTAACACGGAGTTTTGTTGTATGTTTACAGCTATTGCGGCGTTTGACCGGGGCTATAAGGTGACTTTCATTGAAGACGCGACAGCCACAGTGAATACAGACGAGACTTATGAGATGAAGGGTCTGGATATAAAAGATTTTGTCGGCACAGTCTTGCACTGGTCAGAGGCGATTGAAGTACTAGATTATGATGAATATGTCGAGATATATAAATAATTTTATTTATCAAGAGATATTGTTCTTATTGAGCCGGCGAGGCGTTTGATTACGACTGCTATAAAGGTCAATAGGGGTCGAAGCCTGGTCAGGTTCAGACAAAAATGAGAGCGATTAGCCGATTAGAGTCCGAAGTCAGGGCGCCTTCGGACAAAAATGAGAGGGAGAAGCGAAATAGAGTCCGAGGTCAAAGCACCTTCGGACAAAAGCGAGAGCAAGAAGCGAAATAGAGTCCGAAGTTAAAGCCCCTTCGGACAAAAACGAGAGCAAGCAGCGAAATAGAGTCCGAAGTTAAAGCCCCTTTGGACAAAAATGAGAGCAAGCAGCGAAATAGAGTCCGAAGTTAAAGCCCCTTTGGACAAAAATGAGAGCAAGCAGCGAAATAGAGTCCGAAGTTAAAGCCCCTTTGGACAAAAATGAGAGCGAGCAGCGAAATAGAGTCCGAAGTCAAAGCCCCTTTGGACAAAAATGAGAGCAAGCAGCGAAATAGAGTCCGAAGTTAAAGCCCCTTTGGACAAAAATGAGAACAAGCAGCGAAATAGAGTCCGAAGTCAGGTGAGGTTTGGACAAAAATGAGAGCGAGCAGCGAAATAGAGTCCGAAGTCAAAGCCCCTTGGACAAAAATGAGAGCAAGCAGCGAAATAGAGTCCGAAGTCAAAGCACCTTCGGACAAAAATGAGAACAAGCAGCGAAATAGAGTCCGAAGTCAGGTCAGGTTCGGACAAAAATGAGAGCGATTAGCCGATTAGAGTCCGAAGTCAGGGCGCCTTTGGACAAAAATGAGAGCGATTAGCCGATTAGAATCCGAAGTCAGGGCGCCTTCTGACGCGTGCTGTTCCCGAAGGAGTCGCACGTCTTTCGCACCAATCCATTTATTTCTGGCGGTTCATTTTAGTGAAAAAACATTTTAATTCAACTGAATGAGGAGCGAGCGCCCGGTTTTTTCTTATTTTTAATATTTCTATGGGTATTGTTTTGGATTGAGTAGAATTTATTCTTTAACTTTTGAGGTGATACTTGCTTTTGGGTGAAAGAGTGTGGTTTAATAAAGAACATAAAGCGTAATTATTACGATTTACAAAATGGAAGGAGCAGATGTACATATGGTTAAGCAAATTCCAGTGACTGTGCTGAGTGGCTATTTAGGATCAGGAAAGACAACGATTTTGAATCATGTCTTAAATAATCGTGAGGGCTTAAGAGTAGCTGTGATTGTTAATGACATGGGAGAGGTTAATGTGGATGCCACATTGGTTGAAAATGACGGGAGTCTATCTAAAACCGATGAGAAGCTTGTCTCCTTGTCCAACGGATGCATTTGCTGTACCTTACGTGAAGACTTGTTGATTGAAGTTGAGAAATTGGCGAGAGAGGGAAAGTATGATTATATTCTGATCGAATCAACAGGGATTGGCGAACCTGTACCTGTTGCTCAAACCTTCTCTTATGTTGATGAAGATCTTGGCATTGATCTTACAAGATATTGCCGATTAGATACCATGGTGACGGTTGTGGATGCTTTCGGATTTATGAAAAACTTTCAATCAGGGGATACGCTTGTCGATCGAAAGCAAGGGATTAGTGATGAAGACGATCGAGAAATCTCTGACCTTCTCATTGATCAAGTCGAGTTCTGTGATGTGCTCATCTTAAATAAATGTGATTTAGTCGATGAAGCATCATTGGATAAGCTAGAAAGTGTCTTACGGACCTTACAACCTGAAGCGAAAATTATCCGTACAGTCCATGGTAAGGTGGATATGCACGAGATTTTAAATACCCACCGTTTTGATTTTGATAAAGCAGCGGAGTCGGCCGGATGGGTGAAAGAATTAAATGCACCAGAACATACACCTGAAACAGAGGAATACGGTATAGGTTCCTTTGTCTATTATCGGAAGCAGCCTTTTCATTCTGAGAGATTTAATCGCTTTTTACACAATCTAGATGACACGACAATCATTCGTTCTAAAGGGATTGCTTGGTGTGCAACCCATAATAATGTAGCCTTACTCATGTCACATGCGGGACCATCTGTGTCTATGTCTCCTTTAGCCTATTGGGTGGCTTCAATGCCAAAACATGAACAAAAGCAAATTTTAGAAGCAAACCCAGAGGTATTGGCGGAGTGGAACGAAGAATATGGCGATCGCCATACGAAAATCGTATTTATCGGGACAGAGCTTGATCCTGAGGGAATTACAGAAGAATTAGATCGCTGCTTATTAACCGATTCGGAACTCATGAGTGATTGGGAGACCTTTGACACACCTAGAGAATGGGTACCCAGTGCCTAGTTCTGTGCATTAAAATTTAAATTGAAGAAAACAAAGCCAGATTCGAGAGTGAATCTGGCTTTTTGCATTGTGAGGGAGGTATCTATGAATAGGGGTTTTAAAACGCTTGATGCCTGTCACTAGGCGTGTGTTTAATTTCTGCGTAAGCTTTATGTAGATGAATCGATTCATCATTTTCGCATCTCACATGAAAGCTTTCTACCCAAGGTAATTCACAGAGCTCGGCTGCCACGAGACGTACAAAATCCTCTACAAATCTCGGATTTTCATAGGCCTTTTCGGTGACATATTTTTCATCCTCACGCTTTAATATTGGATAAATGGGGGAGCTACTGTTACTTTCGATGATTTTGAGAAAAGGTGTTTTCCAATCGCCATCCCAATGTGCAGGTAATTCTGCTTGTATCTTCACATGCCCTCTTTGATTATGCGCACCATATTCACTAATCTCTTTTGAACAGGGACATAGTGTGGTTGCGGTCCCCTCTAATTGAACAGACTGCTTGTAGCCTGCGTTAGGATCGTAGGTAAGATAAATCTCTCCATCTGCTATATTCATGCCTGTTAATCCCGTTACCGGTGCTATTTGATCATAGAACCAGCGAAACTGTACTTTCATGGCTATGGTTGGAAGCTCGCAATATTCGGCAATTTCTTTAATTAAAAGACGTAGCTTGGATAAGTCGAGTGAACCCTCATTTTTACAATAGGCTGTTACTTTTTCTACATAACGACTCATATTCACGCCCTTGCGCTCTCTTGGTAATTGAGAGGTGACTTGAAATGTGGCCTGAACAGCTTGCTTAAAAGGGGATGTATCACTATTTAGGAGAACAGGTAATGTTAATTCTGAAACCCCAACTTGAGTGATCGAAAATAAATAATCAGCTAATGCATTCTGTAAATCTTTCATGTCTTCTTTTTTCGTTGGCTTTTGCTTTTTCGAGGGCTCTACCGAACCGAATAACTTCAGCCTTTCTGTTTTTGAAAGAGTTGTCATTTTAGCACCACCTAGGCTTGTTCTATTCATCTGAAATTTGCGTCTTGCTCAGCAACTGCTTCGCCATCAAGATAGACTTTACTCTGTGTCGCTGTGGTTTGCCCATTATATTTTCCTGTATAGGGCGGGGCGTCTTGATCGAGTGATGCGAGCACTAATTGGCAGAGGCGTCTGCCCGCTTGTATGTCTATGGGCACACTATTGGAATTATAAAGTTCTAAGGTGATGTGACCCTTAAATCCAGGGTCCACCCATCCGGCATTCTGAATAAATAATCCTAATCTTCCTATAGAGCTTCTTCCTTCTACAAAGGCCGTGATGTCTGTAGGCAAATCAATGTATTCGATCGTTGTCGCGAGGACAAAGGCTTTTGGGGGGATGATAATATGATCTGCGCTGACCTTTCTATATGAAGCTGGCTTGTCTAATGAAATAACAGGCGACGCATGTTCATCAATAATTAAAAATTCATTGCCAACCCGCAAATCAATGGAGGCAGGCTGAAGCTGTATGGCGGTAAGAGGCTTAACAATGAGTTCTTTAGCCATGAGTTTTTTCTCTAATGTGGGCTTAGATAAAATCACAAGTGGGTTCCCTCCTCGAGATGGTTGTTTTAAAATAGTAACCATTACGATTTATTTGTTGTTTCTAGATAATTTATCATTTTCTATGAAAAAAGGCAATGAACGGCTTGTTTTATAGAAAAGTATTTTGCCTGTCCTGAGGGCTTTATCTTGTTTTGCACTTAGGGTTTAAGACCCCCACCTCTTAGGGCAGCGTAGGTGGGATTTACCCAATCAGGTGGAGTAGACTCGCCACCTGATTTCACGATGTTTCAGCAACGCTGAAACGAGTTCGCTTGCATCTCACAAGGGGAAGCGCTAAAATGATTCAAAACGTAATAATTACGATATGTTTTTTGGAATTAAGAGGTGACCTTTTACTTTCAACTTGTGTGATAAGGCAATGAGGAAGAGAAGGAACTTATCAAACTATCTTTGCTAGTATGAAAGGAACCTATGTTATGTCTCGCTTTTTTCTTGATTTTTTAAGACCCTTTGCTATGAAAATGAAATCGAATAGACGCCTGCGCAAGCGGTTTTTATTCTACATATTGGGGATACTCTGTATCTTTTTAGCGAGTGCATTCACCAATCACAATGATTTTTTATATCACAAGCCAATCGCTGAAGTCATTAAGGCTAAAACGGTGAAAACAGTGAAGCAAGTGGATGCTCTTCATAATAAAGATACGGTATCTTCTCAAAGCATAACGGCCAAAATAAAGAATGGTAAAGACAAAGGCCAGTTGATCCATTTGAATAATACCTATTCTTCATCAGAAGCCTATGATCAAAAGTATGAGGTTGGCACCTCTCTTTTTGTTTCCATAGATAAGGAGGAGGGACATCCAAAGTTAACGGGAGATATTACAGGTGTAAAGCGGGACAAACCGCTTGTTATTATTTACGACTTTAGTCAGTTGAGCTCGCGATAGCGTGCGAAACAATAAACCACCTGCTATGCAGGT
>NZ_BMFV01000032.1 GCF_014639255.1 Pullulanibacillus pueri | reverse complement strand
CTTGAAACCTTCCCATTCCGGTCGCACACCCGAACGAGATTTATTACTAATTTCAATAGCTTGCCTTATATAATCAACATGAAACTGTTCAATTCTTTCCTGTCTTTCTGTATAACCAATATCTGTGTGTGAATGATGAATAACATGAATTTTCCACTTCTTTTTTGGCCTCTGCATTCCCTACGTCCTTTCTAATATCCTTATATTTTCTCCTCTAGGGTCTTTAAAGGTTAAATTAAAAACTCTACTAACTAACAAGTCACCACCCTTTTAAAATAACAGGATAATCCGGTCCTGTTTTGCTAAACATTAACATAGTAATATTGTTATAACATTATGTTATCCTCAAAAACTTAAAGAGTCAATACTGATGCCAGTATCGTGACATAGAAATTTCGAATAGTAGTTTTTCATTCTAAATGATAGGGTAACGATCTCTTATCGGTTACCGCAGTGGTGGTTGAGGACTATTTAAAACTAGTTGAAAGAAGATGAACATTTCGGCTCTTATGTCACCTACCAGCACGATCTATCAATGGCGTTCACTTATAGTGAAACATTATCCATTTTCTTTTTATCTCTCCCCTATGTTTGGGGAAGAGAGACAAACTCTACTAGTTATATGCGAGTGACTTTAGCTTCAATATATGAGATCAAGCTAGTGAAAGGAGAAAAGGCTTGCCCAAAACTGAGCTAAAAAGAGGTAAACACATATCCAGCCGAGGTAGAGTGGCTATCCTTTTGTACTATCATGATGACAATCTGGGTAATGGTTGCAGTATGCACAGCTTCTAAAGTAAAATGGGCAAAGAACCTAACCCCTTAATCCTGTGAAAATCGTTCGTAAACTTTGCAAAAAAGGAGGATCTGTAGTGTCATTCTTGGAAAAAGTTGAACCCTATATTTTAAGTGATTATAAATTCTTACGTAAATTCGCCTTGGAATCTATTCATAGTAGTTATTTAGGCACTGAGCAAACCTACTTCTATGCCCTTGAGGCTCTGGACAAGCTTCCTGTACATAAAGTAAAAAACTCAATTATGCCTTATGTTCGAAACATCCCAATCACAGAGAATATTTTAAAAGAGTTACTTCATCGTTTGGAAAAAAATGATGGGAATGGTGTATGGTATACCCTTGCACTCGCGAAGCTTGATACCGATTTAATTGTCAAATATCAGGATTCTCTTAAATCCCATATGTCAGCAGATTTCCTTAAATCGGTGACTGCCATTAAGACACTGAGTGTGGAAGAGTTATTTATGGAAGCCGGCGAAGTCATGAGTATGCTAGAAGAAAAATATAATCAAGGTTTATTTGAATACGGTAAACGAATTTTTAATGAACTGATTGACCGCAAGGAATATAGCGACAAAAACATTTGGGAAATCGAAGTCGCCATTAAAGATAAATTAGAAAATGACTTTCTACCAATGAATGTCCTTTTCAATATCTATCTCGCAGGCGCTCTAAAAATTCATTCGCTTGTCCCACTGCTTACAAAATTATTGAGTCGAGAAGACGATGGCTTCCTTCAAGAAAGTTTAGAAACGACACTAATTAAAATAGGTACAGACGAAGTCGTGGAGAAAGTAGAACCCTATGTTCTAAAGGGAGACGCCGCTTTTACTGCTATAGGAATCCTTGAAAACATCAAAAGCCCACGAGCAGAGGAAATCCTGCTTCGACAATTTCATAAAACGGATGATATCACTATAAAAACCTTATTGGCCGACGCCTTGTGTAAACAACTATCGACTAAGGCCATCCCATTAGTTGAAACCCTTATAGATAAAGGCTATGACGAAACCATGCTATCTCTTGAAGAATCACTATATGCCAATTGTGTGATGAATCAAATCGATCATCCCAAACTCAATGATTGGAAACAACACATCACAAAAATCGATGACGATATAGCCCTCAGAGAAAAAGAACTCACCCGTCAAATGGCCAAAAAGAACAACGTTGGCAGAAACGACCCCTGCCCTTGTGGGAGTGGGAAAAAATTTAAGAAGTGCTGTGGTTGATTGGGACAGAGGGACAGGTTTACTGTCCCAGTAGAGGTTCTCAGCAACCTAGAAAAAAGTCATTGCTGAATTCTATCTCTATAACAAAGTTCAGCAACAGCTCATCGTCGTTTCAACCCAATAACCCATTCACTCTTACAACTCAAAAAATTTAACAATATGTTTAATTGATGTACATAGCTTACCATGCTGGTTATAAATTCGAACATTGGAGATCGCCGTCAGGTTTTCGTCATCAATGTCTTTAACCGTATATTGTACAGTAATTGTATCTCCAATAAAGGTCGGGCGAATGAAACGGAGCTTATCGTAGCCATATGAAACAGCACCCATGTCCAAGTCATTTAACAGAGCGGTTGCCGCAGCAGTGGAAAAACCAACAGAAAGCAAGCCTGGCGCAATCCGTTGCTCAAACTTGGTAGATTTCATATACTCTTCATCAATGTGAAAACGATTAAAATCCCCAGTAATGCCAACAAACATATAGACATCTGATTCACTAATCGTTTTCGTAAAGGTTGTGTGATCACCAATTTTAAGTGGCACTTTACTCATAACGTCCATCCTTCTTTCTAGTAAAATTTTGTAAGAAACGCCCTTGTCCAACGTCCATATTTGCCTATGTATTAGTATAGCCAATAAGCAGATCTCAGAAAAACCAGCTCACTCTTAAATCTTCTCAAACAGTGAAAGGTTTTACAATTTATTTGTATTGGGTTTATGGGATCTTGAGTCTGGAGGAGAAAGCCTAGCTAGTGGTAACTATAGCTTCAAGAATAGAATTATATTCCATAATACTTTATCCTTCTAGCTCATAAAGAAAGCCACTTGATTAGGAATATATTCCAATTAAGTGGCCAGCCTTTATTAAATCATATTTCCTGATATTCAAACACGATTATTCTTCCAGTGTCCGAATAATTATTTTTATTCCTTCTAGCAAATCATTGAGAGACCAACTTGGTAATTTCCTATTTGTTAGCGCCAGTTCATGAGAAGCTGGAATATGCACAAAACCTGCCCTCACGTTGCTATTGTTTTCAGAAAGATAATGAAGCATAGTGTACATAACGTAATTACATAAATAAGTGCCCGCTGTATTGGAAACATCGGCTGGATATCCTGCCCCATTTAATTCATTCAAGAATGAACGAAGAGGTAATTTACTAAAATAGGCATTCGGACCTTCCTGATCAATTCTATCATCCTCATAAATTATCCCTCGGTTATCTTTTGCACCACCTTTACAATTAATTGCAACACGTTCAGGTGTGATAAGATGCCTACCTGCCGCTAGACCTAAGGATATTACATCATCAGGTTCAACGTCTTTATAATGCTCGATTAATTGATTTCCCGTCACATTGTATTCAACAGGGAGTACTCGCCCATATATTTTATAGCCCCCCAACTCTTTCTCATCAAGCGCCTCAACAATGTCACTGGTTGGGTTAATTGGAAAATCAAGAAAGGGTTCAAATCCCGTTAACAATAACTTTTTCATAATTTATCATTCCCTTTGTATGAAGATATAATTTTATACTGTATATCATATGACTATGGGGCGCTGTCTCGTATACTTCCTTAAACCGTCCTTAACACAAGACTGAATAGATGATTTACTCTCAGCAATTGTTTCAAATACAGCCAAATCGAAATCGAATAGCTGATGCGCTCTAATACATTCCTCAAGAGGCTCTCCGTAAACCGTTTCATAGGCTGCTTCAGAAATAAGTTCCAGACTACACCATTATCTCCCTCTCATTAACATTGGTACAATCTCAATGGAGAAACTTTTTATAACTGTGGTACTATTAATTTATAAAAAGGACATCCTACGAAAGACAATTGAAGTTTGTAGCATTAAAGATGTGTGATAAGGAGATTAAAATGGTGTGGGGATAATATTTATACTTTTAGGGATTAGCCTTACGTTTGGATCTTATTGGTACATAAAGAAAAATAATTTATTTGATTATTAAAATCGAGGAAAAAGTGGGTTAAAGATAAAATATTGGATCATCCATTTTTTTGAACTCGAACTTTTATTGTTATATCTAGGAATAATACTATTTTTTGGTATTGCATTAGCAATAGGGGAAATCTAGGATAGCTTTAGTATTTGTTTAAATCTATTAGCCTTAATGTTGTTTTTAAATAGAAGTTACAAGTCTAATTAATAACTTCTAAAGTATTTAGAGATTAGTTTTTTCCTGTATTACACTCGTATTCTGACCTCTTATCCTTATGCTAGCTGCTTGCATGGAGCATCTTTTGCTTGTGTATGCTTTATATTGTAGTATCCCTCGCAAACTTATTTTCAATTAGTTAAATTAAAACGAAGCGTACAACTCATTTTTTTCTGCATTTTCTTTCCAATTCACGATTACGGTTTATTTCCTCACTACTGTTCTTCACAACTTTGTTGTGAAGAACAGTAGTGAGTGGAGTACTATCTTAAATGTCCACTCACGACTACCTTCTCTAGTAAGCTATATTCCAAAAGGCATCTTCCTTTTAGTATGCATCATTTACACACAGTGCTAGAAAATTATTGGATCAAATGAAGCTATATATCAATAGCTAAGAGCGATATACTTATTGATTAAACCAATCAAAAGAAGCCCTTTCTCCGTTTAATGACCATTTTACCGGACATGTGGTATTTAGCCAATCCAACGGTTCCCCAATGGTTAGTGGTCTAGAAGCCCATTCAAACGCATTTTTAATTGCTCTTTTTTGCTCTTTTCCTACTGCATCTGGATCTGCAGAGATGAACAAAGGTGTACCGCTCCTCGATAATAAATCCAACCATTTACTGTTAAGAGACCACGGAATCTCTTTAGTTATGCCAACGCAATCGGCATCAACCGCATAAAAAGTCTTGTGTTGAGGCATGCGAAAGGCTAGTGTGTTGATTCCATACTTCCGAGTCCTTTCCCATTCCTTTCCGCTAGTGTCATCTCCAGTCCGCTGTATATCCATGATACCGGCTGCTAAATGGCTAATGGTATTACATCCTATCACCAATGATTCTCCCGCCGCTACACGAATAGTTTGATATAACTCTAAAATTATTTCAGCTGTAGTTTTCATAGGATTTGAGAATGACCATCCCTCATGGGTAATTTGTTCCCCCATTTCAAAGCCCCATCTTCCAAAAATATCATAAGTACTAAAGTCGTGCTTAATCAATTCATATCCCCAATTAGACAGCCGTCTTACATCATTAAAAATGAATTCCAAAACTCCTTCCACACTCGGATCCATCACTTGCCCATCAAAAGAAAATTGTTGTTTATTTTGATTCTGCAATATCCAGGACGAAGGGATACTTTCTGTCGTTAGCATAGGTCTCATCCAGATGCCTGGCCGTGCACCTATTTCTTTAATTTGTGTTGCTAACTTCTCCATATCAGGAAACTTATAATTTCCTTTAAACCAAGGCCCCCCATTACATGCTTTAGAATGACAAATTTGCCATCCATCATCAATCACCATAAATGGTCGATTGTCTGCATTTGACGCTAACGAGGCAATTAATTTAGTATCATCTAATATCTCATCGTGGGAACTATTTCCATATGCATAATACCAGTTATTCCCACCATAAATAGGTACTTTAGGTAAACGTGGACTCTCACAAAGAAGTTGGCAAAAACGTTGGACCGCTACAAAAGGCTTCTCTGATTCCCTCCCTCTTCGCTCCACAATTGAGGCTGCATGTAACTGACGATGGCCTAACTGAACACCCTTACCCCCATTTCTTACATCAAGGCACAAACTCACACCAGATGAATCTATCTGCCAAAAACATAAAGAATTCGGACCTGTTTTGACACCATATCCATGTGTAGATGTATGATCATAAGTAAGGAAGTACCAAGGTAAGATACGTTCAGGAACTATTCCTCTCCATTCCAAATCTCCATATCCTCGTTCCCAGTGATCTCCCAGTATCTGTAACTGACTTGAGACGGCTCTATTCCAACGAATCATTATACGTTTAATCCCATCGCTTTGAGAGGATAAAAAAATCCTCATCTCTTTGTTTTGTATAGGGACATGCACCTCTATCCCACTTTTGTCCCATTCGTTTGTATTACTCCTATCTAAATCAATCCAGTTGATGTCAGTCTCAACTGAGATTTTATCAGGGGTCTGACATATTGATAGAAACGACATTGCCTACCTCCTTCATTTAGTTGATCTATTAAAATAGTTATTTCCTTAGATAGAAAGTGCACTTACTTGAAGAAATGTTTCTTTACTTTATGTGCTTCTGCATACTTAGCCTTTTATACCTGTCATTGTAATTCCTTCGATGAAATACTTTTGAGCAAAAAAGAAAAGAATTAATATAGGGGCACTCACAAATGTTGCTGCTGCCATCATTGCTCCCCAATCAGCGGTTCCGTATTGACTTTGGAAGGAGGCTAATCCGACCTGTAAGACCCGCAGCTTCTCACTATTTGTAACAACAAGTGGCCAAAAGAAGTTATCCCAAGAACCCATAAAAGTAAATATCCCCAAAGCGGCGACAGCAGGAGTAACAAGTGGTGTAATTATAGAAATAAGAATCTTTCCATGCCCAGCACCATCTATTAAAGCAGACTCGACAAATTCTGTGGGAATAGTGGCAATGAATTGCCTCATTAAGAAACATCCAAAGGCATTGGCTAGCCCTGGAATTATTAACCCTGCATAAGTATCAATCATATGCAATTGCGATAGAATCATATAAACAGGAATAATGGTAACTTGAGCCGGGACCATCATTGTCCCAATATAGGAAATAAAAACTAAATTCCTACCTTTAAATTTTAATTTTGAAAATGCATACCCACTCATAACGGAAGTAACAATGACACCAACAACCGTGCATACGGTATAAAAGGCTGTATTAAAAAAGTATCGACCCCAAGGTGCCATATTCCATGCTGTTACAAAATTTGCCCAATGAATTTTACTCGGCCAAAATTTGGGTGGATATGAGAAAACTTCTGCTGGTGCCTTTAAAGCGGTTATAATCATCCACCATAGTGGTAATAAACAAAGTATCGTTATAAAGATTAAGACTATATAGATGATAGTCTTACCCAGTAATTTTAAGGACTTATTCATTTGAAGACCTCCTTATTCTTCTTTCGTTTGATAGGATCTCCACTGCCAAATTGCTATAGCAAATAACAGTATAAAGAGAAGAATACTTACTGCAGCTCCTCGACCAATATTAAAAAACTCAAAGGCATACTGATAAATATAATAAGCAATAACATTAGTCGAATTTATTGGCCCACCTTGAGTCAAAACATAAATCTGGTCAAAAGCCTGAAAAGAGCCATTTATGGAAGTAATCAAAACAAAGAAAGTAGCAGGTCTAAGTCCCGGAATAGTGATATGAAAAAACTTTCTCATACTATTGGCACCATCTATCTCTGCTGCTTCGTAAAGTTGACGTGATATCCCTTGTAAAGCTGCCAAATAAAGAATCATATTATAGCCAAATGATTTCCAAATTGAAAAAATAATAACAGCTGTCATAGCCGTATTAGGCGAAGCAAGCCATTGAATCGGTTTAGAAGGATCGCTTATCCCAATCATTTGTAAAAAATAATTTAACAGGCCATAGGATGGCTCATATATCCAATTCCATACTTGTGCAATAGCCACAATTGGAAGAATCGTTGGCAAAAAAAATGAGGCCCGTATAAACATTCGGCCTTTAATTTTATTATTGAGCAAAACAGCAACTACTAGCGAGATAGCCATTCCAAATGGTACTGTGAACAATACAAACATAAATGTATTTTTAAGCATTTTTGCAAACAACGGATCAATTAAAGCCTTTGTATAATTTTCAAATCCTACAAATTTAAACGTATGTGCGAATAGATCAACGTTGTGAAAGCTAAGGTAAAAGGAATAAATAATCGCATATACAATAAAAATAGCTGCTAAAATAAGGTTTGGGGCCAGCATAATCATAGCCATCGGCGCATCTGGGCCAAATTTTTTCTTGAATCCTCCCATACTCGTAGACACCTCTTTTTCACTATATTAATAACAAGGAGATTCCAAGTACCTAGACCCATTAAAATGAAGTGTTAAGTAGACAATAAACTTCAGATCTAGACACTCGGAAAATCACTTTGTGAAAGATTGATTTATAACTAATTTGTTAACCAGCTTTTAACAAGAGGTTTACTCTCCTGATACGCCTTTTTGATGGCTTCCTCAGGTGTTTCCTTCTTATACAAAGCAGCTTGCACGTGAGAAGCTACAACTTGAGAGATTTGATCGTAGGATGAGAGATTATAGGGACGAATCTTTCCATACTTATAAGCATCTACATGAACTTGAACACCTGGATTTTCTTTGATAAAATCCTGCCAAACCTTTTCTTCAGAACTACTTTTCCGGACAGGGATAGATCCATAACCAGCAGCAAATTTTGCTGTGACTTCGGGTGAAGCAAGCCATGTTAAGAAATCCCATGAAGCCTTTTCCTTTTCAGAAGTTGATTTAAATATCAAATTATTAGTCCCGCCAAGACTTGTCGCCTTCCCACCAGGACCTTCAGGTAATGGAACAATGCCGAAATCTACTTTGGCTGATTTTAGATTGGGTATATCATACGGTCCGTCAATACTCATCGCAATTTTACCTGATTGGAATCCATTTTGCGGCGGTGAGATACTGGCTACTTTATATTTATTAATCAAGTCCGTCCAAAATTGAGTTGCTTTTACACCTGCTTCGTTATTGAACAATAGATCCGTACCTTTTTCATTAGCATATTCTCCCCCGGCCTGCCATAAGAAATTGTCCCATATAAAATCCATATGTCCGTTACCTTCGGTTGGGAGCTCAATGCCCCATTGTTTTTTAGCTGGATTTGTAAGCTTTTTAGCTACAGTCACTAAATCATCCCAAGTTTTCGGTGGCTCAACTCCAGCCTCTTTGAAAAGTTTTTTATTATAATAGAGTGCTAAATTGTTCGTTTCCATTGGAAAACCGTAGGTTACATCATTAAAGCGTACATTTCCATCGAGAAGTGAATCTAAAAAGTCATCTTCGTTCCATTTATCAGGATCTTCCTTAATAAAATCATCCAAGGGTTGAATGATATCCTTCAGAGGGCCAGTCCACTGTGGCCACATTAATAACCCCATATCTGGAAGAGCATTTCCGGCAGCTGCTGCAGTAATTTTCTGAACCATGTTATCCGTTGATACATACTGTAGCTTCACTTCCACTTTATCTTGTTGCGAATTATATTCTTTGACTAAACTCTGAAGAAACTTCCCCCCTTCACCACCAGCACCATGCCATGCAGTAACGGTAATCTTTTTATCCGAATGACTCTTTCCCTTAGTTCCACTACTGCCTGACGAGCAAGCATTTAACACCAATAGTACTAGAGTAATAAATAAAAAGACTCTGATAAATCTTCTCAATTGAACCCCTCCTCTTTTTAGTGGTAATGTGGGTCCTTTAGCTGATTGCTTAAGATAAGCGACCCGTTAGTACCATTTGACAACCTTAGAATAAGAATTATATTAATACTGTAAGGGCTTCCAAGGTTGCTTATTATGTTAAAAGATCGCTTTAAAAAGATAAATAGAAAAAGTATAGAACCTATGTGTAAAAATCTTATATTTCTGAAACCACTGTTAGGATCTGCTACAATAAAGGATGCGAATGCCATGACAGCAAGACGAAAGATGTTTAGTTATCTCTACATTAGAAACATCACTTATATTATTTGTTCTGTATTAGTTGTAACAATTCCATTCCTAATCATGTTATATCACTATTCGAGAAATGAAATCATCAAACAAGATAATGAGGCCATCCGTTTAATCAATGATAGACTCGATGAGTTTTTCCAATCCATACAACTCACAGAGGATACTGTGGCTACCGACTCTAATTTCATAGTTCCGCTTACACTTCACTATGCACTGCCTGATTATGATTCTGCAAAAACAGAAGTTGCTTTTCGTAATGTGAAGAAAACTATCTCAAATTTGACACTATTTCAGGAGGGGATACAATTTTGTGTTATTGGAAGGGATGGGCATTTACCCATTAATTCTACAAACCAGATGATCAATAATTCATTTGTTCCAAAAGAAGCAAATTGGTACCAAAAGGTGCTAAGCAACACGAAAATTAGCCATATTATCTTTAACAATCAACGTGATTATTATCTTTCTTCTTCAAATGCTATTTCAATCATTAGAGCGATTACAGATAATACGGATAAACCCATCGCATTTATAATTATGGATGTCACATATCCCACCATTAGAAATATTATTGCGAAGTCAGAACCCAAGATCCCAATTAAAATTTATGATCGAACAAACACATTGCTCTATACAAATATAAAAAATCCAACTAAAGATGTTCAAGATAGTGCTATTTTGAATCGTCAGACCTCACAAGAGACAGGTATAACAATAACGAGCTACACACGTAACCACTTCTTTTCCGGCGGCATCGGTCAAATTGTAATTATCAGTTTAATCACATTATTATTTTACTTAATTTGTATTTTTATTATTTCTTTATTATCTACTCGACGATTTACAAGACCTATTTTTTCCTTAATGAAAAATATGAAGGAAGTAAACGAAGGAAATCTTAATGTCACGGCAAAATATAAGGGGAACATCGTTGAGCTAAATGATTTGTTTCATTCATTTAACATGTTAGGGCAGGGTTTGAGACATATGATTAAAGTTAACTATGAAACCAATCTTTTGAAAACACGAGCTGAATTGAATGCTCTTTACCAAAAGACGGATCCTCATTTTCTTTACAATGTGTTGGAGACTATTTCAAGTCAAGCTATTATCGATGGCTCAGAATCCGCAAGTGTTATGTGTCAAAAATTAGGGGCAATGCTAGCCTATAATTTACACGGGCAAGATATCGTCTCTCTTAATTCCGAAATTGAACATACTAAGGATTATGTCTTTATCACAAAAAATTGTGTTTCCTTCCATAATATTCATATTAATTACGACCTTGATGCAGTAACCTTAAAACAACTTATACCCAAAATGACGATTCAACCCATTCTAGAAAATTGTTTTAAACACGCCTTTGATTTAGATCCAGTAATACCTCCTCAAATACTCATTAGTTCTAAAAAGGCTGATGAATTTGTAATCATTAAAATAAGCGATAATGGAAAAGGCATGTATTCAAACCAATTAAACGGGTTAAATAATCGCTTAAAACAAATGGTGAATAATCTTTCTTTTGTCTCTAAAGACCGTATTGGTATTGGCCTTCGTCAAGTACACGCACGTTTGAACGATTATTATGGATCTCTATATTCTATTAAAATACATTCTACTTTAGGAAAAGGCACAACTGTGGTCTTAACTGTTCCAAAAAAAGTTGAAGAGGATGAAACTTCATGTATAAAGTGATCATTGCTGACGACAATCCCATCATATGTCAAGCATTATTGAGACGTATTCCTTGGAAAGAACTTGGACTTGAACTAGGTGGAATATGCAATAATGGTAAGGAAGTAATAGAAAAGCTTTCTGAAGTATCACCCGATATTATTATTACAGATATACGGATGCCACTAAAAGATGGGTTATCACTTATTGAACAATTACGATCACGTCATATACACTCACAAATTATCATTGTGTCTGGATACAACGACTATATGTATTTAAAGAAAGCCATTGAATTTGATGTTATTAGTTATCTCTTCAAGCCGATCCAAGATGAAGAACTACTAAAAGGCCTTAACAAAGCGATCAACAATCTCCGTCAAACTGAGGAACTTAACCATATAAGTAATTTCGCTAAAACCCTTGAACAAAGAGAACACATAAGAGCTTTTAATGACTGCTTATTATACTTAATCAACAGTTACCACTTTCAGAATCTATCCTCCCCATCACAAGGGAGATGGATCCTATTTCAAATACCGTTTAATAATGAGCATCAGTTTCATGAAATTGATGTAGAAAAGCTATTAGATTACAAAAAAATTTTGAATAAAAAATGGCCCTGTGAAATTCAAGTATTAGCTCCCGTTAAAACCTTAGTAGCAGTTCTTTGTCCGCCCGAATCAAGGTTAGCAGAAGATGTTACTAATTTTGTTCATAAACTTTTTAAATGGGATGGTATTTTAAGTCCTCACTATTTATTAAGTCATACCTTTAATAACCCTAATCAAATGGGGAAAGAGTTTATTACTTCTCTAACACATTTATATAGCCAAATATTCGACAGCGTCTTTTCCGAGGAATCTAATAATGATAGTACCCAAGTTCTTACCATGGATATACAACAAACATTAAGAACACACCTTGCCCTTTCTGATTATAGCGGAGCTTCACAGCTTTTAATGAATAAACTAAATAGCTACCTTCACAAAAACCCTGAACTCACTGGCTTTGAATCTTTCATCAGAACTACATTGCAAATTTATTCCGAGTATATTCCTTCTCTTACAGACCTGTCCAAACTAATGGCATCTAATATATTATCACCATTAGCATTTGATTCACTTGAGCGTTTTTTTGAATTAATTAAGAATATTAATAATGAACAGCTCAAACCAGTGGATATTACTGAAGAAATCCTTAAATATATTAAACGAAACTACACTCAACAGTTAACACTGACCATAATAAGTAAAAGGTTCCATTATAATAATATTTACCTTGGTCAGCTCATTAAGCAAAAGACTGGAATGTCCTTTAATCAATATCTTAATAAGTTAAGAGTGGAACAGGCTGTTGAAATCCTTAAGAAAAATAATCAAGTGAAAATTACCGATCTATCCTTTCAATTGGGCTATTCCGATAGCCGATATTTTTCTAAAGTTTTCAAGAAAATTACCGGTGTTTCACCAAGTTCCATTTAAAGGGTAGACCCCATTTCATATATAAAAAGCCTTGGGACATGAACATAGACATATTATGCACCTCTCCTTATATAGTCGTAATAAAGAACAATGATAAGTCACAGTCTTTATCCCTAAAGCTAAAAATTTCATATCTACACGACAGATTAGCGAGCATATTTTCGAAATATTTGTAGATCTAAGTTTCCCCTGAAAGGAGAGACTTAGATCCACTTATAACTCTATTTGCTTTGGGAGGGATAAACGTGAGATCAAAGTCTTACAAAAGGAGCTTCAGTAGATTATTATTATTTACCTTAGGCATTTTAGTCTTCACCTTTATGTCAGCCCTTTCACCTCTGACAAAAGCGCATGCAAAAGACGGTGATGCTAAAGATAGGATACATAGTCAACAAAAGTTTCGTCATTTAGAAAGAAAATATGATGCTAGACTCGGAATCTACGCCATTGACACCGGGACAGGCCAGACGATAGCCTACAGACCTGATGAACGCTTTGCCTACGCCTCAACATACAAAGCACTCGCTGCAGGAGTCATCTTGAAACAAAACTCAATTAAAGATCTGAACAAGGTGATCACCTATACCAATAATGATTTGGTAGCTTATTCTCCCATTACTGAGAAGCATGTCAATACCGGAATGACACTACAGGCACTCTGTGATGCTGCTATTCGCTACAGTGACAATACAGCCGGAAACCTTTTGTTAAATGAAATCGGTGGGCCAAAAGGTCTTGAAGCCGCACTTAAGCGGATGGGTGATGATGTCACCCATGCTGATCGTTTCGAGACAGAGCTGAATGACGCTATCCCTGGAGATATTCGAGACACGAGCACACCCAGAGCACTTGCTACTGATCTTCAAACCTTTACAATTGGTCACAACATCCTTCCATCTCACAAGCGTGCACTTCTCAAGCAATGGTTGCAGACAAACACTACTGGGGATACGTTGATTCGTGCAGGCTTACCCAAAGGATGGGTCGTTGGAGATAAGAGCGGCGCCGGCAGTTATGGCACCCGTAATGACATTGCCATTTTATGGCCACCAAAAGGAGCTCCTATTGTAATGTCCATCATGTCCACTCGAGATACACAGGATGCTGCCTATGATGATGCACTTATCGCTGAGGCAGCTAAAATCGCTATTAAAGCTATTAAATGAAAAGTAACTACTATTGCTTTCGGAAAGATGTTCAGAGAAAGCCATTAGTATTCAGCAAAGACCTGGTGATTGCCAAACTTAATTACACTCCTTTCGAGAACCAGCTTTGGGCTAGTGACAGCATGAAGTGTGGTTCTCTTTTTATCGTGAAATTTTTCTTAAAGATGCTTGCACACCTAATTATCTAAGCTATAGCACTTACATCCCCTAGCGCTTAATGGAGTTCTTTATGTAAAGCATCCTTTACATTTAATGCTTTCAGAAAAAGGGAGAGCGTTTTATTTGAAAAATCGTTTGAAGGATTTAAGGAGGAAACACGGTTATTCACAGGACCGGCTTACTGAGGTCCTTAACGTTTCAAGGCAAACTATTATTTCAATTGAAAAAGGAAAATATAATCCTTCGCTCTCATTAGCACTGCAAATGAAAAAATCCCACATTATAGTTAAAGATATCTTTTTTTACGAGGACGATAAAAAAAGAGAGGGAAAATTCATCTTACCCTTAAATCTTCTCAAACACAACGAAAGGGTTTACAATTTATTTGTATTGGATTTATGAGATTGGGACTGGGGGAAAAGTTCCTAAAAGAGTAGTGGCTTACACTCAATAAGTTGTCATTGTAAGCTATGGCCTTATGAGTAGAAATAATTATTGTCCAACAAAGATATCAAAAAAAGCATCCATTCCCTCACAAAAGGAATGGATGTTAAACATATTATTCTTTAATTGTTATTCACTATCGTTTAACAACTAACCTTTACTATTTTTACCTCATATTTATCAAGTGTGATTTCACCCGCAAGTATTTCATTCGTTTCTGGATCGATTACATCGGTTTGAAACACAGTAATGGTTTGAACTTTATTAAGATACAGCACTCTTAAAAAGTGACAAATAACATCTATCACCACGTTAAATTGATATAGAAAATAGATTATAATAAAAAGATCTTATACTCCCGCCCTTGAATCAAACAATTATTAACTTATCAATATAATATTAATTTGGTTGGCGACTCAGTGTATAGATACCATTAACTTCAGTGTTAAAACTAATGGTTTCTTTATTTTTGGTTAAACCCTCTAACCCATCTTTCACATTTAAATCATAATCCGTCCTAATCTTGCACCTATTCCCGTTCAACGATTTAATCGTTGCCATGATAACCTTTCTATCCCGCCATTGAATATTAACCTCGAAACCACCTCTCGCTCGTAAGCCGCGAAAACTCCCATTTTTCCACGATTTCGGTAAGGCTGGAAGTAGATAAATCTCCCCATTATGACTCTGTATCAACATTTCGGCGATTCCGGCTGCCCCCCCGAAATTTCCATCAATTTGAAATGGTGGATGATTATCAAATAAATTAGGCAAGGTAGATCGTCTAAGCAATTCCAATAGGTTTAAGTAAGCGAGTTCCCCGTCTTCTAAGCGCGCCCACATATTAATGATCCACGCACGGCTCCATCCTGTATGTCCCCCACCGTGAGATAAACGTCGTTCTAACGTCTTTCTTGCAGCCTTAGCCAGTTCCGGAGTTTGTCGGGCCGTGATTTGATCACCCGGGTATAGAGCAAATAGATGAGAAATATGACGATGCCCAGGTTCTTTCTCCTCGTAATCTTCCAACCACTCTTGAATTTGTCCGTATTTCCCAATTTGGGGTCGCGGGATGTGGTCAAGGGCATTGCGTAAATGTTCCCTAAAAGTGTGATCAATAGATAGAATTTCACTTATCTCTAGACAACATTTAAAAAGCGCATAAAGAATTTGACTGTCCATAGAAGGAGCTATGCACAATGTCCCTGACTCTCCGTTTGATAATACATATGTGTTCTCGGGTGAGGATGAGGGGGACGTTACAAGATAACCGTCCTCAGTTTCTATTAAGTGATCCAAGAAAAACTCAACGGCCTCTTTAATGGTTTCATAGCTTTTTTCTAGGTAACCTTTTTCACCATTAAATTGATAGTGTTCCCATAAGTGCAAGCAAAGCCAAGCCGCCCCCATAGGCCAGAAAGTTGCCGGAGGATAAAGATCCTGAGGTGCTGTGTCGGCCCAAATATCCGTATTGTGATGAGCAACAAAACCACGAGCTCCGTACATAACTTTGGCAGTATGTCGCCCATTTTCCCTCATTCTTTCAATCAGATCAAACAAAGGCTCGTGACATTCTGCTAGATTGCACACTTCCGCAGGCCAATAATTCATTTCAGTATTAATATTAATGGTGTACTTGCTGTCCCATGGGGGCCGCATTTTGTCATTCCATATCCCCTGTAAATTAGCGGGGAGGGATCCTGGCCGACTGCTTGAAATCAACAAATATCTTCCAAATTGAAAATACAAAGCGATTAGACTATGATCTTCGTGTCCGTCCTGCAATCTTCTTAACCGTTCATCGGTAGGCAAGCTTTCATTCTTACCATTGCTGTCATCGATTAATTCCAGATTGACTCGATTAAAGAAATAGGAATAATCCTTTATGTGACTATTTTTTAAAAAAGTAAAATTCTCTTTTTCGACAGCATCAAGAATCTTGAGACAGGCAGCTTCTGGATCATCATGGTAAAAACTTGTTTCAGCAGCTATTAACAGTGTGGCGGCGTCCGCATTATTCACAAGTAAATTTCCACCAATAGTTTGAATGGTACCTCCTTCACAACTTACCGATAGAACCGCTCGGAAATCAGAACCACCTTCCCCGCCACAATTCCCTCTCATCACAATACGATGACCGCTTAATGCTTTTACCTCTTCCATAAGATGGCCTTGATCTCTAGTTAACCGAGTTGAAAAGGAAATAGACGCTGACTGATCAGCCGTGAGCCGTATAACAATAACGTTCGCAGGATGGCTTGAAAATACTTCTCTATGATATTGAATACCCTCACATGTGTATGTAACGGATACAATCCCGATTTCCAGATCGAGTTCACGTCTGTAGTTCACAACCCTTTCATGGTTGAAATCTAAAAAAAGATCCCCCAAACTCATATAATGCCTTTGCGTTTCAGGCGTACCTGAAAGAGCCATCAATGCTAATTTCTGCGCCTCTTTTAGCTGTCCATTTTTGAGTAATCCCCTCACCTTTGGTAAATACTCCAAAGCATCTGGATTATTACGGTCTCTTGAACCGCCGTACCAAACTGAATCCTCATTAAGTTGAATATGCTCTTGTTGGGTTTGTCCAAAAACCATCGCCCCTAAACGTCCATTACCAATCGGCAACCCCTCGTTCCATTCTTCTGCAGAACTCTTAAACCAAATAGTACTATTGCCCACGTCCGTTTCCTCCTTCGAGATAAAATAGATGCATTGGACTTTCTTAATATCCCCGTTTGAACTCCTAGTTGGATAATTTAAAAATAATTTTCCTTAGGTTATTTCAAAAATTAATTTTATAAAATTCAGATAACAATGTTTAGCCTTTAATATTTGCCTTTAAGGAGTATTCTTTATTAACCATGGTAGGAAAACTCATAATTCCTTCTTTCATTGAAATAGATTGACTGTAATTATCATGATTACTTGTAAGTTTTACGGATCTTTCCGTTTTAACCTTGCAAATACTTCCACTCAATGATCTAATCTTCGCCTTAACCAATTCTCCGTTTTCCCATTGAATATCCACTTCGAAACCACCTCTGGCTCTTAGGCCTTTGACACAACCGCTACGCCATGCCTTTGGAAGGGCTGGCAATAGATCAATATATCCGTGATGAGACTGCACGAATAATTCCGCTATTCCAGCAGTTACACCAAAATTTCCATCAATTTGAAAGGGTGGACAGGCAGTGAAAAGGTTTGGATAAACACCACCTTGAGCACCTACATTATACTCTTTATTTTCTGATATTCTGAGTAGACTGGTGATCAATTTTAGAGCCCTATCACCTTCATGGAATCGGGCCCACAACCCAACCTTCCAGCTTAGGCTCCAACCTGTACCCTCGTCGCCACGGCGAATGAGTGCTTGTTTGGCCGCCTCTAATAACTGAGGCGTCTCCTGTTTTGATAACTGCCTGCCAGGATACACACTAAACAAATGGGAGACGTGACGATGATTCACATCCTCATCTTTAAAATCGTGAATCCATTCTTGCAGTTGTCCGTGCTTTCCTATCTGCATCGGAAAAAGTCGACTAAGAGCCTCAGAAAGTTTTTTTGCGAAATTTTGATCGACTTCTAAAACTTTCGAGGCGTCAATACAATTCGTAAACAAGTCCCAAATCAACGCCAGATCCAACGTTGACGCCACGCCAACTCCGGAGAGCTCTCCATTTTTTAACATGAACTTATGTTCGGGTGAAGTCGATGGAGCTGTGATCAAACGTCCTTCTTCATCTTCAAATAACCAGTCTAGGAAAAAGCTGGCAGCCCCCTTCATCACCGGATAAGCCCTGTCTCGAAGAAAAACCTCATCCTTGCTGAAGGCATAATGTTCCCAAAGGTGTTGCGACATCCAAGCACCTGCCATGGGCCAATTTGCCCAAACCGGATCACCGTGTCCATAATTCCCTACCGGCGTTGTCTGACACCATATATCCGTATTATGGTGGGCAGTCCAGCCATTCGCGCCATAATTCACACGAGCAGTATCCTTGCCGTTCTCTGCCAAATGTTCAACCATATCTAAAAACGGCTCATGACATTCTGGCAGATTGCACGTCTCAGCTGGCCAATAATTCATTTCCACATTGATGTTCAATGTCCAGTTACTGCTCCATGGAGGTCGAGTCTCTTTATTCCATATCCCTTGTAAGTTGGCAGCCTGCGTGCCAGGGCGAGAGCTGGCGATGAGGAGATAACGGCCATATTGAAATAACAGTTCAACCAATTCTGGATCGCTGGCGCCATATTCAACAATACGCCTATCTGTCGCCACATCGTCCGATGTAATAGATTCTCCTAGATGTAATGTTGTGCGATTGAAGAGGCTTTGATAATCTGCAACATGACGCTTTCTCAATTCCTTAAAAGAATAGTCTAGTGCCTTCTGTAAATGAAATGCCGAAATTGCTAATGGATTTTTTCCGTCACGGTTCGGAGAACGTTTGAAGCCGTTAAAGCTGGTTGCGGCACTAAGACAGAGGGTCGCCTTGGATGCGCCATAAATATGTAGCCCATCTTGATTGACAAACACATCACCATCATCATCAACTCTTGCGTGAATACGACCAACAAAGGACATTGCCTCAGTAAATTTGGGATCCATATACTCAATAGGGACGTTACTCTTAAAGTAATTAGGATCTACATTGTCAGGAGCCTTCCCCGTTATTATAAACTGATTATCCTCAGCCTGAGTAAAATAACGCAACGGGCTATCCAACTTAGCATGGAAGGTTAACATCCCCGGCTGACTTGCTTTAAGGTGTAATACGATCACCTGATCCGGAAAAGAAGCAAACATGTTGCGAGTATAGATGACATCACCAATAGTGTATTCGACTCGGGATATCCCTTGATTGAGGTCAAGACTACGCTGATAGTCTGCTGCCTCATCACCGTGTTCAAAATGAACATGTAAATCACCAAATGGCAAATACGTTTGAGTATAAGGACCCATCATTTTTTTACAAAGTTGTTCTGCTTCAACATAGCGACCAGCAAGCAGCAATTGTCGTACTTCAATCAATACTTCCTTTGCCTCTGGATTATTCCAATCCTTTGGAGCCCCGGACCATAATGTATCCTCGTTAAGTTGAATAAATTCCGATTCCACACCTCCAAAATGCATAGCACCCAATCGGCCATTCCCAATTGGCAAAGCTTCCGTCCAAACATGAGCTGGTCTTTCATAGTGCAATCTCATAGATAGTGATTCCTTTCTATAAGGAAATTTTTTAAATAACTATTATTATCTCTGCTTAAAATATTCCTTTTTTGAGATACAAGTTTGGCAATCTTGATATATAGTTAGTCTTTTTGTCGTATAATAATTAACTAATTCATCGGATTTTATGGAAATTACTGCGAGTGTTTATAACAATCATACATTTATCAACCCCAGCAATTCACAACATCTACCGATCGACTATTAGGTGTTACCACTAAGTCCTCAAGGCATCCATCACGAACACACCCCTCGATGACAGTCCGACCAGACGCATGCAATTTAAAGTCAACATCCCAATCCTTCGGCCATGCTGGGAGAATGTAAATTTTCTCCCCCACCTGCTGCATCAACATATCTTGCAGGCCAATCATTCCTGTCCCACCCCAATTATGGTCCGGCAACCAGTCGTGGCCTGGTCCCCAAAAGGCTGGAAATCGGCAATTCCCATTTGAAAGCTTCTTTATGGCAATAGCGGCAGCCTCGTCAGTCAAGCCTAATCTTGCACAAAAAATACCATCCTGATGCCAACTAATATGGTTTTTCTGCTCTGGAATGTCCGTGCCATAATGCCAAGTATCTATAGCAACTTGCATATCTCGTTTTCCAATCCCATATTGTTCATATGGAAATACAGGATACAGCTGTGGAATTTCAACATTGATAATGCCTTTCCATGACTCAGCTGGAGCAATGGTCTTCTTACCTTTTATTTCCCTAAACTGTAGCTCCGGAATACGACCTCGGAGTTCTCTGTAATAAGCCTTTCTCTCATCGGTTATATACTTTTCCGGTAAACCTAGTATTGCTTGGACATTAGCATCTAAAGCTGCCACTAAATCACTTGGATTCATTGCTAATTTATATGTTTCACAAGCTGTCGATGGAAATAAAACAAGTTTTCCGTTCTCATCCAATTTCTTTGTTGTTTCAAGCGCATACATATATTGATAATGTTCATCAAAAAAGGTTAGTGAACTTTCAATAAAAGGGATATACTCTTGAATATCTGCCCCACTGTAAAAGTGATATTTCATGATCATAAACGAGAATTCTAATTGATTGACATAATGATACTTAATCCACGGCGCCATCTGTTCCGTTGAATCATTAAATGGCCTTCTGCAATGCACTTTATCAGGACTGTCCAACCAGCCCCAACCCCATCCAATAGGCAAACCGAAATTTTCCAATTGTTCAGTGAAAGAACAACCACCATGTCCCCAATATACATTTGTCCGGATCTCCGCGTTAGTGAGAGCCCTGCTGTAAAAATCGAACTGTGGCTTCATCAATTCATAATCTCCACTTTTCAACAATGGCCAATAAACAAGCCTTTGATTTTGCGCGGTAAAACTACCGCCTCCCCATTTACGAAAATCTGGTGTCTCATTCTCCCACGCCTCATCCTTCATGACAAAGGAAGGGTCGCTAGTGAATAAGCCTCCATTAAATTTCGTAGGATAGGTACCAAATGCATTACAACCAAGCATATAACGAAACAAGTTGTAATTTCTCCCAACCTGCCAAGGTTGTTTATCCTCGATTTTACGATCTGGATCGATCGATATATAGCTTCGCTTCCAAAAATTATTCCACCATTGCTTGGAGTATTCTTTTGACTCATCAACTTTGGATTCTGTTTTACTAACCGTTTCATAAAGCCGATTCTGCCATTGTTCGAAGGTTTCCGTCTGCTCTGTATGTAAATAAATAGCGATATGGTGATTTGTTTGTGGTTGGACGGAAACCAGTTTCCAAGTCATATGCGGCGTTCGGATATAGCTGCCCCCCTCTATACTACTTGCTTTCATCCCTTCTCCACGGACTATCCCACCAAACGTATTATTTTTTTGGGGATTCCATAGTTTATCCTTATAATCGGTTAATCCCTGTTGGTCAACCACTTTATCAAAGAATAATTCGTCATTTCTATTTCGGTGATAAAACAAAATATCATCTTCATGAAAATTCACGTAATCAGGTTTTGTTGTAACCTCGCCGGGATATCCTACCGTGCTCAAACAGGCCATGCGCCGATCATGAGGAATCTTTCTTTCTTGCATTCGCCAGTTTTCATACGAGATTTCCGTTTGTATGGGTTGTTTGCACTTGATCTCAAGATGTATAACCGGATGGAAAACATCAACCCACAATAAGACACAAGCTTCTAGCCCGTTTGCCGTCTTACCCTTAATCTCCATATAGCCATCCAATAACTTCAGCTCTTGTGTGAATTCTGTTCCGTTGCGAAATGGATTGGGTGATAATCTTAGTTTTACCCTCCCAAGCTTTAGCATTTGATTATTCTCATCAAAGCTCCCACTTCGATCAATATAAAAGTATATATCACCTTGCTCCACCCACACATTCAGTCCGATATCATGTCCCCCGACAGGCATACTTTCACTAGAGTTTTGACTTTGTGAATGCCATATAATATTGTAATTATTTAAATCCACTTTCATAAAATCACTCCCAACTGATAGAATGTTTAATCAAAGAAACATATAGAAAAGGGAAATAATTTTTCTGACTTATTTCACCAATCAAAATGATTCTTTTCAAAAAGGCAATCTGAATCCCAAACATTCTTACTCTCTATCCATCTCAATTTTGTGATCTAGAGTACCCGGGTATGTAGAAACAGCACCATCTTTTCTGAATTAGAAGATGGTGCTAGACTACAATGATTATTTAGAAGGCTTACCCGAATTGTCATAGGCTTTCTGCATCAGTTCTAAGTATCGCTTAAGGTTTAATTGGTCAAAACCTTTAACATACGCTTCCCAGTCCTTGTCCAGATCTTTATCTCCAGTAATGAATTTTAGCGTATTCTGGTCAATGTAACTTTTAAGATTTGTTTCAATCATAGATACTTCGTCGGCATCGGAAGGGTCAACCCAAACTGACCAGAATGGAAATAAATTATCTGGTTCTTGTCCGTCATAATCATGAGTGAGATTTTGTAGCCTGCGTTCATAGCCTTCCTGAGAATAGACTTCAGTAGATTGAATTTGACCATTTCTTACTTCCTTGGTATTGCCATATTGCGCCAATGCTCCCCAAGCATTGTTATCAGGTTTTGCACCCTCTTTTGCTGGGATCGTAGCATAGATTGGCTCAGTACCCTCCTCAATCGCAACTTCACCCTTTTTAGGTTTCCTCCAATCAACACCTTCCTTACCAAACTGACCTACTATGTCACCTTCCGTTGTAAACAAGTAATCCATCATTTTTATTGCAGCAATACGATCCGCATTTGTCGAACTTTGCGTTAGAACAAAATCTGCACCGGGTGCAATTGGAGATATATAAGTAGAATAATCCGCATTTGGACCCTGAAGTGGCGGGACTGCTAGATAATTTTTAGAATATAGACGCTTTTGGTCACTTACAAATTCACCTGGATGTTTTGTAGCAGCAGCACCAAGGATTTCTGTTTTAGCATTATCTCCTAATTTTAGAAAAGCATCACCATTTTGAGTAAAAGCACCAGGATCGATTAAACCCTCCTTATATAAGGAGCGTATATACTCCAGCCCCTCCTTCCACTCAGGTTTGTTGGCAACTAAATCAACTTTGCCATCATTAAGTATGAGGTGCTTTACCCCATCATCGTAAATAAATCCGTTCATAAGAAATGGAATAATGGAATTCTCGGGAATATTGGTCGCACCGCTAAGTGGCACCTCATCTTTTTTACCGTTGCCATTGGGATCTTGATTTTTAAAAGCCTCTAATACTTTTTTAAAGTCTTCGGTGGTCTTTGGCATTTTTAAATTCAATTTTTCTAACCAATCATTATTGATATACATTTTGTTCGGCCACGAACAATGGTAACATTCAACCAATTGTGGGATGCCGTAAATGTTGCCATCAGGCGCTACTGTCATTGCCTTAAATTGCGCATTGCTATCTAGTGTCTTCTGAATATTCGGGGCATATTTCTTAATCAAATCATTAAGCGGAATAAGCACACCTTGTTTTCCATATTTGAGCAACTCATTTGTCGAAAACTGGTCAACCCAAGGGATCAACATATATGCATCTGGAAGATCTCCACTAGCTAACGAGATTTGCCGTTTTTGACTGGCTGAACTTGCATCTTGCGTGGTGGTCTGCCATTTAAATTTAATATTGAACTTATTTTCCATCTGTTTCGTAAACCAACTGGTCTTTAAATTTTGTTCCGAGCTTTGTGGTGCAAAAACCGTTAACTCCGTGGATCCTCCATCACTATCGTTAGTATTTCCGTTTGCATCCGTTTGTTTGTCGTTGCTACACCCAGCCAGCACTACGCTAAGGGTGAATAATAAGAGCAATAACAAGATTCCTCTCTTCTTCATAACAATCTCTCCCTATTTAGATATACTCTAACCCTTTATGGATCCAATCATGACACCTTTCATAAAATGACGTTGTACAAATGGATAAATAATGAGCACAGGAATACTTGCAACGACAATCAAAGAATACTTCATTAAATCTGCTAGTTGCTTTAGTTCCATCATTTTGCCCGCATCCATACCTGCACTTGAAGTTGTATTCACAATAAGTATATTTCTTAAAACTACTTGTAATGGGAATAGCGACTCCGATTTCAAGTAAATCATCGCATCAAAATAGGAATTCCATTGAAAGACTGCATACATCAGTACCAAAACTGCAATGATTGGTTTTGAAAGTGGTATCACGATCGACATTAAAAATCGTAAATCGCTACATCCGTCCATTTCACTTGCTTCCACCAATTCATCCGGAATACTTGTCTGGAAAAAGGTTCTAGCAATGATCACCTGCCAAACAGCGATTGCCTTTGGAATTAACATGGCCCATCGCGTGTCCAACATATGAAGGTCTTTTACAATCAGGTATTCTGGAATTAAGCCTCCGGAAAAAAGCATCGTAAATAAAATGAAAAACATGAGTGGTCCTCGTCCGAAGAACGACTTTCGTGAAAGTGGGTAAGCAAATAACACCGTCAGCGTGACACTGATCAAGGTACCAAAAAATGTATAAAATAATGAGTTGGCATAACCTACAATGACTTGTGAATTATTGAAAACTGCCTTATAACCTTCCAAGGAAAAATGTACTGGCCACAACCACACCTTTCCTGATGATACCGCTAGCGGACTACTGAATGATGAACTCACAATGTAAATTAACGGATATAAAATCACGAGTATTACCAAAATTAAAAAAATATAAATTACAGTTAAGAAAACCTTGTCCCCAAATGTATCCTTTATTGTACTTTTTTTGGCTGTCATGGTTCATACCCTCCAAACCTTCATAAATCACCACAAACTATTTCCTGATATTCGTTTTGCCAAGACGTTTGCAAATAAGATCAGGATTAAATTAACAACTGAGTTGAAGAGTCCAATCGCCGTAGCAAAACTGAAGTTCGCATTCAGAAGACCCATTTTGTAAACATAAGTTGCTAGAACCTCTGAGGCACTTAAATTCAACGGGTTTTGCAATAAATAGATTTTTTCAAAGCCGACAGCCATGAGATTCCCGACAGTCAAAATTAAAATAATTGTCATCGCCGGCAAAATTCCTGGTAGATCTACATGAATAATCTTTTGGAATCTCGATGCTCCATCCATTTTGGCAGCTTCATATAATGCAGGATCGATGCCAGCAAGCGCCGCAAGGTAAACAACAGCTGAATAACCTGTATTTTGCCAGACGTCAGACCATACGTATATTGAACGGAACATCCCCGGCTCCCCCATAAAATTAATTGAGTGAAAACCGAGTGCCTCCAATATATGGTTAAATATTCCTAACCGTGGTGATGTTAACATAATAATCATGGAAACTAGGACGACTGTAGAAATAAAATACGGCGCATAGGTGATCATTTGGACACTCCGTTTAAATATGCCCTGACGAATCTCATTAAGAGCTAGTGCTAAAATGATGGGTAACGGAAAACTCACTGCAATGTGATATAAACTAAGAACCATTGTATTTTTGATTAAACTCCACGCCATTGGATTATCAAAAAACATTTTAAAATATTTGAATCCCGCCCATGGGCTTCCTAATATCCCCTGAACCACACTGTAATCTTTAAATGCAATAATAGAACCAAACATAGGAATATACTTAAAAATAATAAAGTAAAGGACAGGAGGAATAATTAACAAATAAAATTGCCAATGTTTTCGGAAACTACGAACTGCCCGTTTTCTAAGACCTGTCTTTCTTTTCGATATCGCCAGCGTTTGCTGTTTTGCCATAATGGGTTTCAGACTGATCCCTCCTTTTATTTTTTAAAAATTCAGTACATTATCGATCCATCCCTCCCTTTTCACGTTAAGCATTATAAAAACTCCTTATATTGCTAACGCTTTCATTTTTCCCGCAGAACACTTTGCAACTTTTTGTGTTATCAGTGTATCATCCCCCCATTCTGTGAGGGTAGGTACAAATCAAATATAATAGTACAATCGAAAGGTACATTCTAGATTTATAGGTACAAATGTAGATCTCTATAGTGCTAAGAACTCTCGCAATCCCTTTCACGGATTGATTTTCGGTATTGATTTGGTGTCACATCTAACAGGCGTTTGAAAGCTCTCCTAAAAGAATGTGGACTGTTATACCCTACTTCACAGGAAATAATTTCAATTGTTTTATCAGTATTAACTAAAAGTTCTGACGCCTTCTTAATCCTTATCTTTTCTAAACGTTCCATGAGATATGTTCCGGTTTGTTTCTTGAAAAGTTGTGACACAAACTTCTCTGGACGCCCAACCTTTTCTGCCACCTGATAAAGCGACATATCGGGATCACAGTAGTAGTCATTAAGATAATTTAAAATCTCTTGGACAATTTCATTATCTGTTTCGCTTCTTTTATTAACTATCAATAGACAAAATTGATCGATTACTTTTTCCAAGATCTTACGGATATGTTCAAGACCATCAGCCAACCGAATGCCGTTTACTTGTTGTTTTAATTTTTCTACTGAATCTAATTCCTTATTAAGATTACTAAAGGCCTTAAGAAACGTTGCCTTTATCTCATCGATCAATTGTAATGCCATATCTACAGACAATGTGTTTTGAAGAAAGTTCTGCTTAAATACCTGAGCTAAAATTTGCTTGGCTTGAATGGATTCACCCATCTTTACGGCATTCATGAGACGCAATTCTTGATCAATCGTATACTCATACATATCAGTCTTCTCCGCTACTCTCTCATACCATAAAACACCATATCCATTCGTAAGCAAAGTATATTCGAGTACTCGAATTGCTTGGTTAAATGATTGACTAACATCAGAAAAGCTTTGAAAGACTCCCCCCATTGCGACAGTAAATGTAATTCGATAGTTTTTTTCAACGAAAACTCCTAACGCTTGAACTTGCTCTTCAATGAGTACTTTTGATGACTCCTTTGTCTCTTCTTCACTTATCGGGAAGATTATAATAAGCTGATCTGATTGAAGATCTCTTACAAATAGCTCTAAATTCATTTGTTCAAGTCTCTTTTTAAGCAATAGTCGGGTAGCACTTAACTCATTATAAATTTCCGTACTCCCCATATCCCCATAACCGTTAATATGAAGTATGCCTACGTAGCCTCTCTCAGGAATGTTAAGATTAGCCTGAACTGCCGCCGGCTTAATTTCAGTATCAGAACGAAAGTCGCCATAAATCAAACGACTCAAAAAAACCTCTCTTAATATCGGTAACTGTCCCTCTAATTCATGTTGCAATGAAGTATTTTTGGAAATGAGATTGGCAATATTCCCTTGTAGGAAGTCATAGTCACTGGCAGATCTTTCACCCTCTGGATCAAGTTGTTCTTTAATCGTCATCACTAATGAATGGATAGGACCACTATTTCTCAATGCTAACCAAAGGCAAATGAAGAATCCAATGACTAAAGTAATCGTGGTAACTGTCCAAGAAATCTTTTTGATGCTGTTGGCATTTTTCATCAAAGCTTTCTTGGGGATACCAGCCACATAGTGCCAGCCATTGGTATCTGATTGAGTTGTTATCAACAGTGATTTATTATCCAAATAACGATGGGTTTCACCGTCGTTATTTTGTGATTGAATGTTCAAGGCTGAGATTTTCTTTTTACTTATGCCACTTGTTGCTAAGATCTGACCGTCTTGATCTGCTACATACGCCCACCCACCCTTGTACTGCTGAGTTACATTCTTTAATAAACTTGTAATCTTGCCACTGTTAATTTGAACGACCACCGTTCCCATCGGTTTATTAAAATTATTCAATGGAAGTGATTGTACATAGGCAATTACCGTGTGTTTCCCCTGTCCACGTAAAGGAATGATGTCATTTTGATGTTTATTTTCCAATATTGTTTTTATCCAATTTGAATAGGACAAATTTTGATACTCATTAAGTTCGTAAAATTGCCTCAGTCTATAAAACACTGATTTTGGTGTAATGACAATCTGTTGCCTTTTGATATAAAGAAAACAGTCCTGTAAGTAATCATTGGTTGCAGCGTAACTCGATAAATCCTGCGAAACTTTCCAGGAGCGAAAAACACGGCTGTTATTATTCAAGTCATTTTGATCAAGTAGTTCAATGGCATCATTATTAAGAGCCAATTGCCTTGTAAAACTCCCGACTTCACTCAGTCGCTGCTCTAATACTTTTTTACTTTGATTCAAGATCGATAAACTACTTTCGATAGAACTCTTTTCTGCTAGATTAATAGATACTTGATAGGAAAAAAAGCCTGTAATTAGCGGAAGTAACAAAATAATAATATAGGACACAAAAAAATTCTTAAATAAGCTTGTAAATCCCATCCTCACATCCCCCGTTTTTTGGAAAATACATAAAAAGTATTAGATAGCACTCCAGACATCAACATTAACCCCAAAATAAAGCTGAAATTTCAGAAAACTTTATCTATGTTTTATTATAATATTTTTCTTTTTATAATAGTTTGCAGCTTTTATCGTTTTTATACTGTTTATTGACAAAACGGTGGGAACGTTAAAATTTAATAAAGATCATTAAAGGATTGAACAATTCAAAGACTGTTCCATTCTCCCTCTCTTGCATGTTTGATGAAGGAAGCGAAGTAACTACTTTCAGAACATAGTCGCAACAAATGGTAGGACATTTTCGTATATAACGGAGGTGAAAAATTTTAATTAATAACTTTTATTATTAATTAAATAGAGAAATGTATTGAATATCCCAAGAAATACGACTCACCATGACAATCAGAATTAATTTGAAAGTCAACAGTTATATTCCCTTTTTAGATATTAAGATGATTGAATTTAATTCATATGAATGATATCAAAAGATAAAAAAGGATTAGCTGCTTTTTGGGATTACTGACGCTTTTCTGGTTCCAAAGGGTGTATAAATTCACCATAGTATAGAAAAACATTATTCCCTTATGAAATAGCCTCTAATCCTAACATAATCACAATTTGTTTTTTCCTATTGCCAAGCCAAATACAATCAAGAGTTGATAAAACCCTCACAGGTTTAATCCATCTTTGAACATTACCATATTACTTCTATCCCGTTGCTTATAATTTTATGGCCTAGTTAAAATATAGACACTTTCGCTAGTCTGTCCATTAAAAACAGTGCTACAAACAATTTGATACACGCTACTGACGTGTTGAGCTTTTTTAATCCCTATATCTGTGAGAATATTACCTAGTCTTAGAATAAATAGCTCAGTCTTGTTTCAGTAAAACTAATAGGTCTATTTTAAAAACATTACTATATTTGCCTGCAAAATGGCCGTATGGTTGGGTTGGTGGTCGATTGACCGCCGACCCGACCATACGGCAACCAAGCGAAAGCGCGGTAGTTTAAACAAATTTAAGGAAAAAGGACTTTCTTTTTGTATAGTAGTGTTTGCCGACAAAACCTACAAAAGAGAAAGTCCCTATGAAAGAAAATACTATAAAACTGCCTACTGTCTACATTAAAAGACGAGGATAACAAAGATCCTATCCTCTAAAAATGGAATAATCACCACTTTATCATCCTGTTATTACCACATTATGGGTATTGAACAATTGAGTTTCAGGATTTCCGAAGGAAAACTGATTTAAAAGCCTACTTTTTCAGTGGCTTCTTCCTGTCTCTCCGTCCCACTAAAAATGCTGGGACAGGGTTCCTGACCCCCTGTCCCGCTACATATTCAACTCGGAAATTTCCTCTAACGATTTTCCTTTGGATTCGATGTTGATGACAACCAAGATGATGAATAGGATAATGATGCCGGCGCCTATTCCCGATAGATATAATAATTTCATAGAATGCGATAAGATAAGGGCAATGATATAAGAGGAGACAAAGCCGCTGAGTCGGTTGGCGGAGCTGTTGACTCCCATGGCAAAGCCTCTAACGCTAGTCGGGAATAATTCGGATGCCCATGTCCACGTGACACTTGCCCCTAGTGAGCCGAGGAATTCCATACACACCCAAAGGACAAAGAACACACCAGCTGGCACATTAACGGCCAGAAGTACGATCAAGATCAACGTCATAACCCCAAAAGAAATAATACCTATAGGTTTCCGACCTGCTTTATCTATTAAGAGGCCTCCCACAACAAAGCCGGCAATATTAAAGAGCCAAACAAAGGCTGATCCCAGAAGTGATATTTTCAGATCGCCCGTTAGGCCTACCGTTTTTAGCACTTGTGAGGTAAATAAGTTTATCGGCGCGATTAAGAAAAAAGCGAGAAAGGTTGAGAAAAACACACCGATCAATAAACGCATCAGTTTCCCACTAAACAAAGCTGACCATTTATACCCCTTTGTACGTTCATTCAATACTGTCAGTTCTTCTGCAGATACTCCGATGTCAGAGTGTTTTAAAGTCTCTTGGGCCTCCGCGATTTTACCCTTGGAGACTAACCAACGTGGGGATTCTGGGATCGACTTTCTGATCGCAAGGACAACAATGGCAGGAAGGATGCCAATCAAGATCGCCCATCGCCAGGCCACAGTTCCAAAGAGAAGGAGAAAGGCATCCAATACTAAGAAGGATAACACTGCACCAATGCCCCACATAATAAACTGCAAGGATAATAGAAAGCCTCGGCGTTCCTTAGGTGCAAATTCAGCCACCAGTGTCCAGCTCACCGCTAAATCAACGCCAATGGCTAATCCGGTAAGAAACCTCCCTATAAATAGCATCGGTACGTTAACAGCAAGACCAGCAATTAAAGTCCCACCAACAAATAGAAACAAATCAAACACAAACATCATTTTTCGACCTGATGTGTCCACAAGCCTGCTTAAAAAAATAGAACCAAAAAAGCCTCCAAGAAAGGCAATACCAATCAGTAAGCCTGAAACGGTTGAAGATGTTATTGAAAATGTTTTAGTGATTAATGAAATAGCACCCGATATCACAATGAGATCGTATCCATCGAGCAATCCCCCCATCCCCGCTAGCACCGCGACTTTCGAAGACAGTCTCATCACGCGATTCCTCCCCCATATAAAACTTATTTTTATTCATTTATTCCTCTTAACTCGATTGTAATCGCATACATAATTTCTCATTAATAAATCTTCTACATGACTCTCACCCCCATTTTCAAAAAGACATCAAAGCCCGCACCTATAGTTTTCTCCCCTCTATTAATTGAGCCTTCATCCAATGATTATCCACTAGGGTGTCCCCTTCTTCTAACAAAATTGTATAAAGACGCGTCCGCAATTGCTGAATAATAGGAAGATAGCGTTCATCGTCAATTGCATTGTTCAATTCGTTAGGATCTTCCTTCAAATCGTAGAATTCATCAACATCCGTGGTGTTCCAAATATATTTCCAGTCAGCGGTGCGTATCATTCGCTGAGTATAGAGGCCAAATTGTTGGCCATTATAAGTGGACACTACTTCTTTTCGCCAATCAGAGATCTTCTCGCCTTTTAACAAGGGGACTAGAGATCTTCCCTGATGTATGGCAGGCGGTTCAATCCCACAAAGCTCCAGAATCGTCGGGGAAATATCCAATAAGTTGTAGATAAACGCCTCGCACATCACACCCCCCTTAAATGACTTCGGCGCTTTTACAATTAAAGGGACTTTCACAACATCGTCATATAACACATAATGTTTATCTATCATACGGTGGGCCCCACACATATCACCATGATCTGATGTGAAGATAATGACTGTATCCTCCTCTAACCCTAACCGTTTAACCGTTTGTAAGACCTGACCAATTGCCTCATCCACCTGGCTAATCATTGCATAGTAATGTGCCACTATCGGCGCCCATTCTTCCCAAGTAAAACCTTCGATCCCCCAGCTGACTAACTGCTGCCTCTGAATATACGGTTTATTCACAAACGTTTCTTGAAAACTGCCCCATTTTTGAAGAGTTTCTGGGCGATAACGTTGAACAAACTTTTCATTCGGCCTATAGGGTAAATGCGGTTCAGTAAATTCTAAATTAATATGCCAGGGCTTTCGGCTCTTAGCATATCTTTCTATCGTCTTCATTGCCTTTTGCGCCAACCAATGTGTTCTCGTATCTTCTAAAGGGACAGGGTCAGGACTCCCAAACCAACTCGAAAGGGAATCACTCTCCTCAATTTTAATCCCATCCATATACTTATATTCCGGATACTTTTGGGTTCGATAATTGGCATAGTCCGCCTCACTTACATAGTCGTCATAGCCAAAATGCGTTGGATCACAAATTGGATGCACATGCCACTTGCCTAAATAAGCAGTTTGATAGTCCTTTTTCTTCAATTCCCGCGGCCAAGCATAGGCTTTAGGATCAAGGGTCAATGTTTTCAGCCCAAGATCATAATTCCACAAAGCACCAAAGGTTTCCGGTCGCCTCCCATGAAGAAAGGATTGTCGTGCAGGACAACAGAGAGGAATATGAGTGTAAGCATTGGAAAATACGACTCCCTCAGCGGCTAATTGATCAAGATGAGGAGTCTTGACGGGATACTTTTGGCTGAATCCCAAGCAATCATATCTTTGTTGATCAACCATGATATATAAAATATTTGGCGTTCGGTCCATTGATTTTCCTCCATCTAATGGTATCGTTTTATAGATTCCAGCAAACCAGAAGTTAAAATGCTAAAACTCTAACCAATTGCTGCTCCACTTCACTTATTAGCTGGGGTGTCCCTTTGCCTCTATTTTCCCCTCTCCACTTAAAGGGATCGATCTATAGGGAGTCGCCCATATTTATAGAGCAATTACAGAATGGACTTAGTGACACTTTCAACAATAGAAGCAAACTACATTTTACCGAAGGCCATCAGCAAGACGGTATAGGGAATAGGTAGCCTCTTTACTGCCAATGTTTTATATCCTTTTTATTGAGCAGAATACCAGTGCAATGTAGGACTCCAATAACTCCTCTCATTTAAAAAATCGTCGCTTAGCCTCATGTATATACAGGAGCGTATGGAAAGATCGTCATTGAAATAGAGTCAATGCGAGTTATAAAAACTTTATTCTATCTTCCTTTTAGATATGTTTGTTTTTATTTTGCGGTTAAATTCGAGAGGACGAGGGGCTCAGCGACTTGGCTTTCTAGGGAAATAGTCACCCCGAAGCTAAGGGGGTTATTTAGACTTCCTCCCGTTTCCGGGACAGCTAACCTGTCCCTATAGATACACTTTGAGATTATCAAGGACAACGGCGTAACCATTTGGCCACATATGTATCCCATCAATGGCATATTCCTCTTTCAAGTTACCTTCCTCATCCGTTAACCCTTCATTCACATTAATAAATGAATAACTATATTTTTGTGCCAATTGCTCAATGGCCTTGTTGGCTGATGCTATCGCTGGATTCCTTCGCGTCCTAAACAGTTCTGCTTTTTGTTCCTGACTGACTGTTGGAAAGTCAGCTTTGGCGTTAACCGGATAATAAGCCATGACGTACACCTGACATTCTGGCAATCTTTCAGCGATCTGCCCCAAAATCTCCTCATAGTTAGCTAGAAGATTTTCCTGCTTATAGTCTGGGGAAGCGATATCATTTGTACCGATGTTAATAAATAGTTTTGACGGTTCCAACTCAAAAATGCACGCTTCCATGTACCTCAGTAGTTCTTCCGTTACAAAACCACCAATCCCCCTGTTATAAATAACATTGGGTTTATCGAGTGCCTGTTGAAGTTCATTGATTGGGAAATACTCCATTAACGAGGACCCAACGAACAAGGTTTCTCCCTTTTTTACAAATTGGTTGAGCATCTTATACTTTTTAACCTTTTCAAGCTTCTGACCCTGAGCAGCTTCTTCTCCCATAGCCATTAATAGTGCTTTCACTTCAGGATTCTGTAGGACCCTTTCCCTTTCTTCACTTTTCATCAGTTCCACCCCTCATTTTCATTATTTTTTCACGACTCTTTTATATCCGATACTAACACTCTAAACAAAGAATGAGAACAAAACATAAGAAATAAGATAATATTTCGACAACTTTTCTCTTTTTTATCAAGATGAGGTAGATCCTCTCCCCAAAATGCAATTGTAAATGCATAGAGCCTTCTTTTAAGAATTTTAATCAAGAAGTTTTTAAAGAAACACTTACTTGCTTTAAAGTCAATAAAAGCTCCCAAAAACAAAATTTAAGAATATGTTCAAATAAACGAAAAGACACCTTCAAATTTTTGATGGGGATGGGACAAAACATTAATGAATACAAATACCAAGCAACACAAATTTAAGATTGAATAGGAAACAGAGAGCGTAGTCTAAATTCGGAGACACCAGTGGGAACTGCACCCGTCTAAAGATCCACTTTGGAGTACTAAAAGATCTACTTCAAAGTTAGCTGGAGCCATGACCATGCGGAGTATCTTGACAGAGCGATTCACCTCTTGCTAAGAATGAAGAAAATCCGTTCATTCAAATAGAATGTTCGGATTTTTCAATGAGTGAAATACTTCTGTCCTAATCTCTAAAAAAAGAGGTGTCCTTCTATTGATAAGAAATGACCTTTACAATAAGTAGTCACATTAAGATTTATGCCATGCGTGGTCTATTGAGTTCTTTTTAAAACTGTAAAGTCCCAATTAATTAATATTTACTAGGGGGCATGAGATTCGTTCCATCTTTAAGAATAGAAGGAAGTGTGTTATGAATATATGGAGGAGCAGGTGTAAGTTTAGGTTCCGGTGCAAAGGGAACGGGCTGTTCAACATATTGGAAAGTTCCTTGTCCATCGATGCTTTGTCCGTTAGCCCATCGACCGGTAGCACTTTCGTTCCCTCTCGAAAGATTAAATAACGCATAAGATACTTCTCTTTTTTCAAGCTCTTTGGGGAATGTACTCGGAACGACTATATTTTCTTTTGATTCAAGTTCATATATAGCGGCAACCCATTGATTTTGGTGCATGGTATCCCTAGCTATTAACCACGATAGCATGTCTTTAACTCCTGAATCAGTAGCTTCTTCATACAATCTTACAGCTTGAAGTCTGCCTTGAGATTCGGCATTTAAATTAGCTCTAAAATCTGCGAGTAAGTTTCCACTTGCAATAATATAATCAGCGGTCCATCTGTTTCCAACACTATCTGCTGGCAAAGCGCCTAATCCTGAAACAATGGCGTGTTGCGGGTTCATTCCACCTAAAATTGCACCAATAATGGGATCCTTAGCTGCTTTTTCTAAATCCCCTACAGGTGCACCATCAAGGAGTCGAGCAATCATTGTTGCAAGCATTTCGATATGAGCAAGCTCCTCAGCCCCTGTATCCATTAATAAATCTTTATATTTACCGTCTCCACGTACGCTCCATCCTTGAAATAGATATTGTAAGGCCACTGAAATCTCCCCAAATTGGCCACCAAGAATTTCTTGTAGTTTTTTAGCGTATAAAGGATCAGGCTTCTCTGGTTTTGCATGATACTGCAATTCTTTCACGTGATAAAACATTTCCTTGTAACCACCCTTTTCTCATGCGTATTTTGTATTCTTTTTTAGAATATGGATAAGAGCATGTCTGGGTGCCTATGGAAATCAAGGGTAAAAAACATATTCTGTTGTAGTCAACACATATGAAAAGATGGCCACAAAAGGGAATTCCTGCGAAAAAGTATAAAGGGAAACGCTAAAGATTTCTAAATAGGGGAAAAGTGAAATGAGAAAAGATTGAGTTATCCTTGGGGAGAGCTGCCTAAATTCTTTTTAAAAAAAGCAAAGGGAGGTCCAAGCCTCCCATTAAGTTATTCTCAGGTGTTACTCTTATTTCTTTCAGACTGTTGATTTTGGCGTTTTACTTCTTGGGCATCCGTCTCCCAGGAAAACTCTGTTCCAAAATTGGATTGTTGGTTAGTATTTTGGTTATTCATTTGATTTTGAAGTTGTGAAGCGTTTTGTGCTACATTTTGTAATTTCTGAGCCGCTTGGTTTTCAAGTTGTGACATATTTTGCGCTTTTTGGCTATTCTGTTGTTGAAGTTGAGTTGCATTTTGCTGTTCTTGTTGTGCAAGTTTTTGGCTCGTTTGTTGGATTTGGTTAAGCTGTTGGTTCATTTGATTTTTGTTATTTCCTGCCATAATGCATTCCTCCTGAATGGGTTTGATATAAGCGCTTACTACTTTCCCATTAGTCACTCATTTTTAGTGCCTTTTGTGCATTTTGGTTGTCTAAAGCAATTTGTTCACCAACATCTGCTGGGTGATAATACCCATTTTGCACCATGTAATTGGTAACTTGCTCATGCATACCAATAGCATCATTAAGCTGTTGCTGTAAAGTCGCTCTCACTTTAGGAGAAGTTGTTTCACACAAAGCGACAGCATAGCTATGGATGGCCGACTTTGCCGATACAAGTAAATCGCTTGCGATGATTTGATCAGTCATACCACCCATACCCGTCATATTTTGTACAATTGGATTCAACTTCTATTCACCTCTTTTATGAAATAATGTTTTGTAGATCCTTGATTTGTTGTTGTGCTTTGGTAATGTCACTTTGTAAAATGTCTTTTAATTGCTGATCTTGAGCAAGATTGCTCATTGTAGTCGATTTCGTTAAACAAAGGTTTTTAAAATTTAGTATTTCATGGACTTCAAGAGTTTCATGTACCCCTAAGGTATCTGCCAAGTCTTTCACCTCCTAATATTATGACACCGGATTTATATTTTACTTTTTTTGTTTTTTTAGTCACTTTTTCACACATTTAGAAAAAATAAATATTAAGCCCATTTAAGAAAGATTTACTCTAACCCATATCAATATTTTTAGAAATAATTAATTTCATTAGACAAATGAAGATAATAAAAATTATAGTCATTAGAGTCTAAAAAATGATTCGTTCATATATCAAACTGACTAGATGAATGGGATCATTTTATTTAGACCTTAACTTCTATAAGTTAACGTTCGCTCCACTTTATTTTTTACACTTCAAAAATCAAAAGTTCCTCTACATTTTCTCCGAAGGATCCTCGAACTAGAATCTATCCAACTGTGTCGGTGGCAGGAGAACACCCCATACATTTCCTAATATCCCGTTCCCCACCTTTAACCGAGCCCACATCCTGACACCAATAACTGTCATAAGCTATTTTCGCAATTTATGTATAAGGATCAACCCATTCTTGTCCATAGAGGTCTGCACTTTATCGGTTCTGCAGGACCACTCAAGCTGACCATGATAATGACTGTCGTGCAATCATCAATCCAAATGCGTGACCAAGTAGATTATTTTCGGGTCTAAGTACTGCACAAATGGCTAGAACGGTCTACCCAGTTTTGCATCGGTAACATTGAACTCATCCCCAACTGAATAAAGCTTTTATGCAAAAGAAAGTTTATTAATTTTGCAGTTGTGAAGGGTAATCTCGCCTTGTTCAGAGTTTATGATAGTAGTATTATACAGTTGGTCCGCATATCCTCCGTTAATCGGGAACAGCTTAGATATCCATTTCTTTAACTTTTTGACTTAGAAATAACTACAATATCGCAGATTCGCAATTGATAGTGAGTGATTATTAAAAACAGTGAGAGGAAACAAAAGTGGATTCTTGTCACTAATCAAGAATGTAGAGGAATAGAAAGTGGAAGACTCATACTCATTATGAGGATACTTTGACTAGCATCAGCGAAGAATCCAGGGAATCTTTAATAATCAGAAGATATATAAAGTATTTTTGAGGACAAGGATAATAGAGACAAGGTTCCTGTCCCTATGTCCCACTTAAAAAAGGGTGGGACATGGTCCCACCCTTTTACTTTTCTTTTAGGTTTCTTCTTATATAATCTGCAATAAGGTGCAGGTATTCGCTATTTGTTGGTTTAACGTTAGCTTGTATAACGGCGGTGCCAAGGATAGGAGTCATAGATTCTTTATCGCCTCGGTTCCATGCAATTTCAATAGCATGGCGAATGGCGCGCTCTACTCGGGTAGCCGTTGTGTTATACTTTTTCGCAATTTGTGGATAGATGCCTTTCGTTATGCTTGAAAGTGTTGAGAAATCCTGACAAACGATTGAAATGGCATCTGATAGATAGCGGTGCCCTTTAATATGTGCGGGGACCCCAATTTCTAAAAGGAGCTTTGAAATCTCAGAGTCGAGTCTTTCCTTTAAAAAGACTGTATTTTCATGACGTGTTTTCTCGTTACCACTGTTTCTTTCTTCTCCATTATTAAGTCCCTCGAAATAGGCCACTTCAGCAAGATGATAAAGAAGCTCACTCATATATTCTTTATCATTATAATCTATCGCTTTCTGCATACGTTTGAGGGTTTTCTGTACCTTCTCTCTCGTTGCTTTGTTGATCTCCATTTTATAAACCTCTTTTTTGAGTTTCTCTCTGGAAAGGTGTGATTTTCTTTTATTGTAATACATTGTAAAAATAATTTAAATACAAAAATTAGTAATATAATATAAATTTAGTATAATATAGCATGATTTAAGACTATTTATTAACACGGCTAATCCTTCCATGGATGAGATTGTCACCTTGAATCCTTGGTTTTTAATTCTTTGACCTTTCCTTCTATAAATTTTTTAAATTCTTCCTTGGATACGTCAGATTTCATGGCTTCTTCAACCAAATCCAACCACTCACCCTGTAATTGTTCCTTTGCTGACATCTACACTCCCCCAAATCAACTTTTTAAAAAATGAAAAATGATAAGAGCCGAAACAAGACAAAAACTTTTAATGATTGACCATCCTCATTGCCATTTAAACCCTTCACATCTGCACAATCTTGACAATAATTCATGCTTCCTTAATTGAGGGAGCACTACTAAACGTTTTAAAAATCTGAAAATTTTGTCTATTATTAACCCAGCCTACCCTACATAGTGCAAATTATTAGTAGCTAAAAACTCAGGATTTAATGATCCGTCCACAGCAATAAAGCCCTTTCTGTGGCCACGTGACATATACCTCTTCCCTTTTTTTAGAGAAGTTAAACTCGGTATTTCACTTTTTTAAACTAAAAAACGAACAGAGTTATGACTTTATTTTTGGAATTAATCCCTCTCATCGATGTAAAAGTAAGTCTCTTGGTGATCCCTCAAGGATTAAAGTTGGTTAAGACACACCCCTTAAATATAGTACCATAATACCAGGTATAAAGTCCTAACCCTTATTTAAATTGAACCCTCTTATCAAGGCTTATCAGTATTACTAACTGCATGATACAACATGAACCGCTACACTAGCGTAACAATTAAGGTGCAATAGTATGCCATGTATGATCTGATTATCGCCATTGGTATGTCAATCTTTTCTTATGTTAGGGTTAACCACTTATCAATCAGACTGACTAGCCGGATAATCTTAAAAAAGCCGGATTATCAAGTTCAGGATTTTGAGAAATAAAAAAGCCTACTTCCACCGTACTTTAAGTGAAAAATTAGGCTATGAATGCTCCATTTAAAAAAAATATTGAGTACGGCTGTGTAACCAAATCACCACGGGTATCAGTAATAAGGATAAAATACCTCCAATGAATGATAAGACTGCATAACTTGAACCTGCCACAACCGTTCCCGAAACGGCTCCACCAGCAGCCCCTGACAACGCAATTAAAACATCAACGGTCCCTTGAGTCTTAGCACGTGTTGAAGGTGCAGTTGAATCAACAATCAGTGTTGTTCCACTTATTAAACCAAAATTCCATCCTAATCCAAGTAAAGAAAGGGCAATGACGATAAGTATCATAGAATCTCCTGGTGCAAATGCTGCTATTAAACCTGCCAGAAGTAATGTCATTCCAGAAGCAATAGCCATCGTAGTACGTCCTAACTTATCCACAAGGATACCCGTAACCAGTGAAGGGAGATACATGGCTCCAATATGAAACCCAATAACCAGACCTACTGCTCCTAAACCATGTCCATGATGCATCATATGAACAGGTGTCATCGTCATAATAGCAACCATAACAATCTGAGTAAGCACCATAAGCGTTGCACCTACGATTATCCCTCTCTTATTTTCTGTATGTTCAGTGGCTGTCAGATGCCCTTCATCACTGCGTTTTTGCTTAGTCGATCCTATCATTCTCGCTATAACTAACGGATCTGGCCGAAGCATGATGAATAGGACAACACCGGCTAAGATATACGCCACTCCTGCTAAGATGAACGGACCAGTAAGTGATGGAATACCAATAGAATGAGCGACGTTCCCCATCACGTCCACTAAATTTGGACCTGCAACTGCACCAAAGGTTGTAAAAACCATCGCAATACTAATAGCAGTGGCTCGCTGTTTATTATTTGCTAATTCCGTTCCTGCATAACGCGCCTGTAAGTTTGTTGCTGTCCCTGAACCATAAATAAGTAGGGAAAAAAACAATAGGAGAATACTATTTATTATGGCTGAAATAATAACGCCTAGCGCGCCAAGCCCACCAATCATAAACCCCGTTGCTAAACCTATACGGCGACCAAACCGTTGAGAAAGTCTCCCAACAAATAAGGCGGCTCCTGCTGAACCAAAAGTAAGTAAAGCTGAAGGAAGTCCAGCATACGCATCGGTACCGAGCATTTGCTGCGCAAGTAGTGCACCCACAGTAACACCCGCTGCAAGCCCTGCACCACCAAAAATCTGTGAAATACTTACAATGATTAACGTGCGCTTATATAACGCCTTTTGTTTTTCTGAAGAATTTATGTAGCTTTGTAGCGAAGCTGATCTCTTGTCTATTGGTTTTACACTATCTTTTTGAAGCATTACCTTACCTCACTTTCTGCCTTCTAACGCACTATTGTCTTCACCACAATTATTAGACTAGTTTGAATCATAATAGCACGCGCAAAAAAGCCATACAATATTATAATTGTATGGCGAACAATATTAGATAAGATTATTTAGTAAGCCTTTAAGAATCCTCAATCCTTGTTCGAGCTCTTCTAGTGTTTCGGGTGCACATACAGAAACCCTGACCGCCCTGTCAGGACAACTATTTCCAACGACAAAACGTTCAGCTGCATACACTTGTACTCCTTGTTGTGCGGCTAGCGCTTCAAATTCAGCACCTGTAATCGTTCCAAGTAAGAGCAACCAACGAAAGATCCCCGTCTCAACACCTAGGCATGTATAGTGTTCCAAATAGTGATTAACGACTTGGTTCCTGCGAATGGTTTGTTCCCGATGGCCCTCAATCAAGACCTCAAACTGATTCGATACAATCATACGTGCTGTTAGTTCCGCTAATAACGGGGAAACTGTGATATTTAAATTGTAAAGTGCCTTTGAAATTGGCTCCTTGAATTGACTTGGAACGGCTACATAAGCTAGTCGCAACCCTGGTGCTAATGCTTTAGATAAGCTTGCAATATAGATAACCTGTTCAGGTGCAAAGGAGGCGACGGCAGGAAGCGGGTTCTTGTTGAGAAGATGGTACGATCCATCTTCAATAACGAACTGATTATACTTTTTAGCGATGTCTGCTATCCTTTCTCGATTCTCAATAGACATAAAGGAAGCTGTCGGATTATGATAATCTGGGATCAAGTAAACACCTTTAATATTATAATTTTTACACGCATCCTCAAAAGCGGTTGGACTCATTTCATAGTCCTCTGATTTTATCGGGACTATTTGCACACTAAGCATTGATGCTACCGTTTTTAACCCAGGGTACGTATGTTGATCAACACCAATGCGATCCCCAGGCTTACAAAGAGCTGCCAGTGTGGCGGCGATCGCATTTTGCCCCCCATTGGCAAACAAAATATGATCAACGGTTGTGTCAAACCCACCTCTTCGGATGAGCTTGATAGCAGCATCCTTATGCCAAAGGATTTCGCCAGGTCGACCATAACCAAACCACTTCTCAAAATCCGTCTCTTGTAACATACTTTTGAGTTGGAGTAGCAGCGGCCTGTAGGAAGCGTTGTCGGGGAGTGTTGCTCCCATTTCAATCAAATGCATCGGCTTTGTTTCTTCAAGTAAGTATGCATTGGATAGAGCATCATATGATACAAATGTTCCACTTCCAACCGATGCACTTAAAAAGCCTTTTTCCTCACATACTTTAAAAGCCTTTGAAACGGTACTCACATTTAAATCCAAATAATCGGCCAGTTCTCTCTGGGGCGGAAGTTTTGTTCCAGGCAATAAATTGCCGCTTAGGATATCCTTTTCCAATTGTCCTGCGAGCGCTTTATAAATAGGCTTTTCAGTTTTATCAATCGATGGCTTCCAGCTCATCGGATAGTTTTCAAAAGAATTAATTGGCATGCTAACATCCTTTTCCACACAATGATATGATTGTAAACAATTATATCATCGTGTGCTGCTTGTTAAGTAAACTTTCAAGAAAAACAGGTATCGATCTTAATAGAACTTAAAAAACGGCATCATCGAGAAGTAATCGCTTCTTAATTTATCTAAACGGTAATCCACAAAATGCTTATTTTATAATTTTGCTAAACAATAAGAGGAAAGAGCACTGATTATTCGATTGAAATAATCAGTGCTTAGTGAAGAGTCAGCAGGCAAGCAAATAGCACTTGAATATGGGTATGTATTTACCCGAAATCCCATTCAAAGCACATTGAGTAAATCTTATCCTTCTTAATGTTTGTAAGCATTTGCCTCTAGTGTCCGTCACAAAATCAAAGTTTCTTAATCCGCCCTTTGAACTGTTCTATGAATCTCGCATTGGCTTCGTCCCCACCCGTTGCATTACCACTCATCCAAATCGGCGGTGTGATCCCTTGTGCCACTAAAATCTCAACCGCTTCGGCTGCCATAGCATTCAAAAGGTAGGCATTGGCAAAGGTTGAAATGGCAGCAACGCGTTGGTCCAATCCTGAAATATCAACCACTGCATCCCCTACATCAACTTGACTATCTAGCACAACATCGACGAGTTCATATAAATTCTTTTTACTGGGATGCCTTGCAGGATGATCCTCCGGAGTCTGCGCGGCATGCTTTACCGATGTGACACCTATCGTTGTAATTCCTCGTCGCTTCGCCTCCAAAGCAGCATCAATGGTTGCTGCGTTAATCCCATAAGCATTCACAATAATTAACAAATCACCTTGTTGGAGATTATAGTCATCAATAACAATTGTGCCATAGCCAGGTGTCCGCTCAATGGCCATGGAGCGCAGGGCCCCACCACTTAATAAGGTTCCTTCATCCAAAATGGCACTCACATGCATTAATCCCCCTGCACGGAAAAACAATTCTTGTGAACCTAGATTTGAATGACCACCTGGACCATAGATAAAAACGAGTTTATTTTGTTTGATTTGCTCAGCAACCAACACCGCCGCTTGATAGACAGCTTCACCTGCGCCATCATGTAGAGAATGGAGATGTGCTGTGATCTTTTCAAGGTATTGACTCATAACACGACTCAAAAATATCCCTCCGTTCATTTACATCAAATTGTAGACAATCTTACCCCGCTTAATCGTTTGAATGACGTTCAGCCGCCCGGTCTGGTCCATTTTAAACATGACCAAATCCGCAGGAGCACCAGCGGTCAGTCCCTTTGCTGTAGGTAGTTCTAACATTGTAGAAGGATTAATGGACGCCATTTCCCACACTTTCTGAAATTCGCAAATGTTTCCCTTTAAAAAGGTTTCCATTCCTTCTCGGATTGATTTTACAGATCCTGCAAGGAGTTGCGGTTGATCAGCCAAATGAAGCCTTCCCTCAGGGGTTAACACCACATGACCACCGACATGGGTCACATAGTTTCCAGGCGATAGCCCAGCAAGATCAACCGCATCACTTACCAATATGGTTTTTGACTGTTTCACCTTGTAAATGACTTTTAATAACGATACGGGTAAATGAAAACCGTCGCCAATAATACCGGCCCAAAGTTCATCGGCAGCAAGTTGATCCCATATATAATGAGGATGCCTTGGTAAGACCGCATGTGCGCCATTTCCCAAATGTGTTGAAAAGCTTGCCCCTGCTTCCACGGCTTGTTTAATTTGCTCAGTATTAGCCGCGGTGTGACCAATCGCAACCTTTACACCCTTAGCCACACACCTCTTAATAAAATTCGGCGCTGAAGGCCATTCAGGGGATAGCGTAATCATGCGAATATGCCCCTTCGCTACGTGCTGCCATTTTTCAAAAAGCTCCCAGTCAGGAGGCTTTACAAACGCAAGTGGATGTGCGCCTCTTGGACCATCTTCCGGTGAGATAAACGGCCCTTCAAGATGGATACCCGCAATATTCCGACCCCATTCATCTGTTTCAATAAAATGGGCAATCACCTTGAGGGCTTGTTCGATCCGTTCGTCGCTGTTCGTGATGACCGTTGGCATATAAGAGGTCACCCCTTCTTGCCATAGACTTTTGGTCACATGTCTCACACTCTCAACCTTTAAAGGGGAAGTATTAAGATCATGGCCTTGATAGCCATTGACTTGGAGATCCACCAGTCCTGGTCCGATCCAAAGGTTCTCATCGAATGCACCTTCGATATTTGAACTGATCTTTACAATAACACCATCTTTGACACTTATTTGTGTGGGTTGCCCTGTACGAAAATCACGGCCTTGAAAAGTGACAACCTCTTGTTGTACAGACTCCATCTTTAGTCTACCCCATAGGCCTTTTGATCAACAAAGAGACTAGCTTGTGGATGACGTCTGAGAATGGAGGCGGGGCATGCTTCTGAAATCGGCCCATTTAATGTCTCATATACGGCCTGCCGTTTTGTTTCGCCAGGGACAATACATACCATAGATTTTGCTGAAGAAAGCGTAGGAACGGTGAGTGTTATCGCTTCTGTTGGCACAGACGCTAGATCAGGAAAACATCCATCATGAACCTGTTGCCATCGACAGGCTTCATCTAATAAAACCGTTTTAACCACTTCTGGATCGTTAAAATCAGCGACACCCGGATCATTAAAAGCGATATGGCCATTTTCACCAATTCCTAGACACACAATATCGATAGGCGCCGCCTGAATAAGTTGCCCATAACGCTCACAGGCCGCTGCCTTATCACCATCAGAATTTAAGTAATGAATGTCACCAAAGGGAACCTTATGAAATAAATGTTCATTCAAGTAATGAGAAAATCTCGCGGGATGATTCTCCGGTAACCCGATATACTCATCCATATGAAAAGCCGTTATCCGCTGCCAATTAATATGTTCCAGTTGAACAAGATGTGCCAAAAATTCATTTTGTGATGGCGCGGCCGCAAACACCATCCGCACTTGGTCTTGCTTTTCCATTAACTCGCTTAGGAGCCGTGCTGTATGTAGCGCTGCAGCTACGCCCATTGAGTCTCTATCAGCAAATGTTTTTATCTTTAATTGATCAACAGTCATTGACTTCACTAATTGTCTATCCATGCCACGCTTCCTTTCTAATTTCCTTTTATTTCTGTCAAACCTTTTGTTATGAGGCATTCAACCTTCTCTGAATAAGGACTCGGAAGGCCGAAATAAGCGGCTGATTCTTCAGCTTCGTAACCGCCTTCCTTCAATTGCTCCGCAGTAGGAACATAGCCAATCATGCCATTGGTATACCCAAGTGACAGAACATCATGACCTAAATGCTCCCACACTAAAGATTCATAGGCCCCTAACATCTCAGCATTGGCTGTCATAAATGTCAGTTTTTCCGAGAGAGAAAAATAGCTTAGCTTCAATGATGCCGTCGTCGGGATCCCGTTTTGTTCTAGCAGCCGCGCCCATTCACTTGAAATACCTGAATCAGCTTTTCTAATAGCAAGATCATCTGTACTTGGCACACGGGCAAAAGGAAGATCAATCGTTTTTGTTTTTAAAATTACTTTAGAGGGGTGAACGGGCTCCATCCTTTGATCTAAAATGGTCCCAACCGTTTCAACAAGCTTTTGACCGACTCTCTTAACATCCTCAGCCGTTCCTCGAAAAAAGTGTCCCTCTTTTATTAATGCCGGCCGTACATCGCCACAAAAGCCTTGTAAAAAGCCAGCGACAAGCCCCTCACCCATGTATTCTAAAGCCTCCATGGCGTAGCCTGGAAATTCAGATGAGACAGCATTCTCATCTGATGTGGTCGGATGGCACGTCGCATGTACTAGTAAACCTTTTGTCGTCCCAGCCTCTTTTTTTAATTTGATGACCGTCACCTTAGGATGATGATTCCCACTGAGATTAGGTGCCATTATACATTTTCCCTTCTCAATTTTCCGGCGATTCACACCCTCCGACCAGTGACCACACCCCCGCTCTATAAATACAGGCTCAAGATTTTCAATCGATCGCCTAACCCCTTCAGCCACTTTTTCTACTAACATGGAGAGATACCTAGGATTTGACACACCTAAAGAGGGAGTGACGCTATGACTGGTTTGCGGACCTGAATGATTATGGGTCGCATGGAGCATGATATTCTTCTCTTTAATCCCATACTTTTCAATCTCCCGACATATAGCACGATAAAGACTGTCTCCCCACCAAATGAGATCCGCTGAAACCAATACATAACGTTCTGCTGAATCCTCAAATAGAAATACTCGGGCATAAAGTGAGCTTTTGACCGCTTTAAATACACCGATTCGGTGAGCAAATCCCGCTAAAGGTAAAGGGAAAGTTGGGGTAATATTCACCTTTGCCACGCCCAATCGAAGCTTATTTTTATCCGTTTCCATCACTTCACCTCACATTTATCTATACAGAGCTATCCTTATCTTCGAGTAATTCAATAATGAGTAGTACATTGCGAATAATATGGAACGGATCTTTCACAGGCAAGGCAACAACCTTATCAATCGGCTGTCCCAAGCGATCACGAATTTGAATCCATTCACCTATAGCACTATCAGGATTGGGAAAGGTATGAAAAACATAGTCATGAAACTTTTGATACCACTGACGGATCCGCTCCTCATGAGTGATCTGTTCGGCAAGAAGTGTAGCATACAAAGCCTCAGAATGGGGCCACCACAGCTTCGTATCCCACGTCTCTAAAATCAACGTCTCGTAAGGTTCCTTTATCAATGACCCGCTAGGTTTACCACCTTCTCTATCAACAAAACGCAATAATCCCCCGTAGTCTTGATCCCAACCCACTTCCAAAGCAACAGCAATCGATTCAACAGCTGGAGAGATCCACTCTAGATGATGTGTCGTTCTTCCTGCTTGAATAATAAACCACATATCCTCAATTGTATGTCCCGGATTGATATGCCTGCAAAGGAGCTCCGTATTGGGTCGGCTTCTATCCTCATGGACCATTTCGGTCACAAGCCCAGTTTTCTCACGATGTATCGTCAGTATTTCTTCCACAAAGGCTTCGACATTCACCTTAAATTCTTGAACTCTATCATGTTTAAAGGACTTAAGACATTCATAAAGTTCTGTTGTGATATTTAAAAGAATCATAGGAACAGAGTGGGCCTTTAACCCTTCTGGAATTGGATAGGGTTCACTACGGAGGTCCCCCTTTTTAAGGCGCTCAGTTAATCGATCGTATAAAGTGAGGGCTCGATCAACAACCTGAATCTCCTCCGTCACACTGGCAAAACGCGATAGACCTAAAATGACGAAACAATCGGCATAAAAACTTGTATCAAACCCATTCCCCGGAAGACTTTCTTTTAATTCCCCATTCCGAGTCAAAAGAAAGGCACAATGGCCGTTTGGCAATATCGCATGGTTCCACAGAAACTCGATCGTTAACCTCGCCTGATCCAAATAAGGGCTAGGATCACCCTCTAATATTCCTTTCTGGCACAGTTCAGCAAGCTTTGACCAAAGCCAAATAAACCGCCCTTGTGACCACGTATATTTATCATGACTGACTAAGGTATCCCCTGAATTATTAAAACAGGTATAAATTCCTCCATATTCCTGATCAATAGCGTGCTGCCAGAAAGGGAGAAGATGGGTTTCCAAGTGATTTTTATAAAAATTTAAAAGTTCCTTGCTTTGTAATGCCATGACCATGCTCCCTTTCTGCTTATGATAGATCTACCCCTGATTACTGATTCACCATAAATGATTATCCTTCTATATTATTATTAGAGTGCACGATCTTTACTAATCGAACTTAAAATGTCCGTCACCTCTTGGCGCACGCCGACACTTCTTGTAAAGTAACCGACAACAACAAATAGGATAAAGGAAACTAAAATCGGTAAGCCAACGGTTGCTGCTGTTCCGACATCAAAAACAAATTTATCAAGTGAGAACATCACGACACCACCGATAATGGACGTGATCGCAGCGGCTGGACCACAATAACGAAAGACCGGTAATAATCCAAGAAGCATGGGGATCGATACAGGTCCGACTAAGGCACCAAACCAAGTAATAATCAATCCTAAAACACCGCCGAAGCTATTTTGTTCAACAGCAATTAACAAAGTAAGTAATACAAAGATCAGCGTTGTCAAACGACCCGCAACTAAAGCCCCTTTAGAGGACAAACTATGCTTTTTCCCCGTCAAAACCGGTAAAATATCTCGCGTAACAACAGAGGATATCGCATTGGCATCCGAAGTGGTCATCGCCATAGTGTGACTAAACATCCCCGCTAAAACTAAACCAATAAGTCCTGAAGGCAATAGATTGGTCGCTAGGATCGCATAAGCTTGATCAGGTTGTTCTAAATTCGGGAATAAAATGGGTGCAGCCCACATCGGGAAAAATAAGATCAATGGCCATAGTAAGTATAGAAAACCGGAAAGAAGAGCTGATTTTTTCGCCTCTTTAGCATTTGGTGTCGCAATATATCTTTGTGCAAGATTCCATGTTCCGCCGTTGTAGCTCAGAAAATCGATAAACAGGTACGCAAAAACAAACCAAAACGTGTATGGCCCGGCAAGAAGATCACTATGATGAGCAGGTAATTTACTCCACATCCCGCCGATTTCGCCAAATCCGCCAAGCTTCGCCAGAACAATGAAGAACATAGTAAAGCCTGCCACTAATTGAATGATAAATTGAACAAAATCTGTTAAGGCATCCGCCCATAAGCCCCCGATGGTTGAATAAATTAGAGAAACACCACCGGATATCAATATCCCAACCCATAATGGTAGACCAGAAAAAACTTGTAGGACAATCGCAATAGCCGCCCACTTTGCCCCTACATCAAAGACCTTTAATATGACACCACTCCAAGCCATGATTTGCTGTGTGGGGACATTGTATCTAGAGGCCAAGTACTCCATTGGAGAAGCAATATTATACTTTTCGCGTAATCTCGCCCATCGTGGTGCAATCGTGAAGGCACCAACAAAAATAGCAATCGAAACGGGAATGGCCCACCAAAAGTAAAGTGTGAAGCCATACTGGTAGGCTACCGCAGCATAGGCCACAAAAACAGCGGCACTATACCCTGACATATGGTGAGAAATCCCCGATAACCACCAAGGCATTTTCCCACCAGCAGTAAAGTAATCCTCAGCATCTCCAACCCTTAGGAAAGACCAAACGCCTATGCCAATCATCAAGAAGAAAAATAAAATAAGGACAAACCAATCAATTCCACCCATTGAATTCCCTCCTCTTAGTTTAATTAGTCCTAACTTATGACTAATTAAACATAAATATATCACAAATAAATCTAAAGGTAAATTATATTCTGAAATTTTTAAAATTGGGTGGAATTTCCTTATTAACGTTTTGGCGTTTCAAATTTCGTGATGACTGCTAGTGCCATCCCCCATGCTGAGGATAAAGATGGACTGGCAAATACTAAGTTGGCATGCTTCGCAGGATGAGATAAGGCTTTATTCATCATGGAAGACAATGTCGATTGTTTAAATGCCTCTATTCCATTATAAGGACTATCTACCACAATATACTGGGGATTGAATAGATTAATAATCGTGGCTAAGCCCGCCCCTGTATGCTGGCCAATTTCTTCCATCACCTGATTTAGCGCTTTAAATCCATCCTGAATGAAAAGAAGTTCGGATAAGGGTTTTGTTTGCTCCTCATCATAAAGCAGATGAACCCCCCGTTCCTTTAACTCCTCTACGACAAAGGGAAGAGAGACTAATCGTTCAAGGCAGCCGTGCTGGCCACAAGAACAAAGCGGCCCATCCGCCTGAATGCTAAGATGACCAATCTCACCTGCAGTATTACTAAACCCATTTAAAATATCATTATTTAAAACTAGCGCCCCTCCCACTCCCTCATCGATTCGGAGATAAAAGGTACTCTCGGCCCCTTCTGGGATAACCTTTACTGGCGATAACGCTGCCGCCTTAACGCGATTAAACACTTGAATGGGAACAGAAAGACTTTCTAACCGTTCTACAAAATTCACATTCTCCCATCCGAGATGCACTGAATAATGGAGCAGCCCTTGTTCAGGATCCACTAATCCCGGAACAGCGATCCCAAGACCCAAAATAGTCTCGTATTTCTTTTCAAGCTCCGACCATAGCATTTCTATTTCTTTAAAAAAGTGATCTGGATCTTGAATTTCTACTTTAATCGTTCGGCTATCTACAATAGTCCCAAGATAATTGGTGACGACCACCTCTATGGAATAATGCCTAATATGTACGCCTACAGAAAAAAAGATATTAGGATTAATCGCTATTTTCTTCCTCGGTCGCCCCACTCCGATAGAGTCAATCCCCACTTCACTGATGACACCCTGCTTATGAAACTCGTCTATGATTAAGGAAACAGTATTTTTACTAAGGCCCAGGCTCTCAGTTATTTCTTGTCGTGAACTCACATTATGCGTTCTTAAATAAGCCAGCACACGTTTTTTATTGACCTCACGCAGCAAAGCAGGACCTTTTTTCATCTCAAATCACCTTTCATATACACTATTAATGCTATTATAATCTACTTTTTCCACTTTTCTTATTTCATTTTTATTATAACTTATCTTAAACCAGTGGATATCTTTGATATCATCGAAATTACCTAAGTTGTAGAAATTCTTAGCTGACACTTCACCGCTTCGCTAAGCACAACCTGATGTCCAGGCATACACCTTCACACATTAGGGTTGTCACCAAGTCTAATGACGATAGCCATAAGGTCTCAGCAAGTTAAATATTTTGACGTTATAGGAAAAGAGAGAACATGATGTCCTCTCCTCATTCTTTCCAATATGGCGTAACTTTTGATTTTTTTAAAAGTTAATGACGTCTTCCAACCGACGTGGAATACTTCAGCAAAAAAATTTCGAGCGATGGTAGCATTTCGCTAGGGATTAACCTCCTTTAGTAATCCGAAGGTCTTTTAAGTCAATAACAAGATTTGTAGATCTGATGAAGTAAAATCCAAGAATACCGTCCATTTCCAACCCGTAATCCATTTCCCCGATCTCAACTTCAAAGTTTTCTAACAAAATGTCATCAATCTGAATATGGTCAAAATGCTTGGAATAAACAACTTCCATACCGCCAACTCCCCTAATTTTGTTCAATATATCCCCTGGTTCTACCTTAACACCAATTTTCTCAACAACATTTGCATTAAAAACAGTTCCAGCAGATCCTGTATCTAGCAAAACATTATTTAATTGAAGACATTTTCCACGGAAGTTGATAATAACTTTTACAAACGGCTATCCATATCTCACATCTATATTCATCGCGGGCCTCTTATACCTGTCCATTTCTCACGAAGTTGTAATGTTTCACGGGAAGTGTGAAAGAAACCATATACCCGAAATGGATCTTCACGATGCAACCTATAATAGTGCTTCATAGCATCAGCAGAATCGGGAAATCGGTCAATAATTGATACCTCATCAATGATGCAATAACCATCCTCTGAACGAGATTTCAATGCCTCACAAACTATCCACTCATTTGGAAACTGCTCCCTGACTTCTTGCCACTTCAAGGACTACGCCTCCCACTTATCCTTATTTTACTTCATTATATCAAATTCTCACTTTTCGATTCTAGCTCATTGATTAATGTGTTTCAAAATATCCTTCTAATCCATGGAGACAATATTCGATATTTAGTAACCATACTCGTCTCTAGGACATACTCTTCGTGTTGGTCTTTCTTTTCTTTAACCTTAGAAGCTTATATGTAGGATAATTGGAAGTTTCCAAGCGGATATTTTAGTGCAATTTTATCGTTAATAAAAAGTATTTTTCAAGCATTTTCAAACTTCATTATGAGTTTCCTCGAGCTTTCGCTAGAGTATGCCGATTACGCCTTTTTTCCATCCTTATAGAAAACCTCTTCACTTTTAAAGGTGAATATAAAAAATGGCAGACCGTTAAAAAATAAAAAACAAAACCTAAAAAAAACTCCGAAACCAGGGAATCCCCCAATTTCAGAGTAAAAATATACTTCTATTCGTTTACCTTCTTCAAACGAAAAGAGACGTAAAAAACTTAGCTGTTCTCTTGCCACATTATAACCGACTAATCTAAGTAAACTAAAGTATCAAGTATGTCTTGCAAGCTCAGTTCTGCACCTGCCATTGAAGTATCAGCGACACCATAATAGATCTTGACCTTATCCCCTTCTAGTAAAGCCCCACAGGAAAAGACGACATTTCCAAAGAAACCTTCGACTTCATAATCGGCTTCTGGTTCGAGAATCGGTTGATTCGACCGAGCAATAACCTTAGTAGGGTCATTTAAATCGAGTAAAACAGCCCCCATACAATAACGATGGTCTTTATCTGCACCATGGTAGAGTTCCAGCCAGCCTTTATCCGTTTTTATCGGAACAGCACCGCCACCAATTCTACCGTTATCCCACATACTTTCACGTAACCCTAATAAATGCTTATGATTGCCCCAATGGACTAAATTCGTAGATTCAGCAATCCAAACTTCGGGTCCCCCTACACTCTTGGGTACAGGACGGTGCAGAGCATAATACTTACCGTTTATTTTCTCCGGAAAAATCAGAACATCTTTATTTTCTGGAGCAAAGATCATGCCTTTGCGTTCTACCGTTTTAAAGTCTTTTGTCGCCACAAGAGCTTCACCGACCCCTAATGGAGAAACAGCACTGAAATAAATGTAATAAGTATCCTCAATGCGTGTGACTCTTGGATCCTCAATCCCAAAGATCTCTAAATCATTCGAGGGGTAAACAAGGGGATTGTCATCAATGGTAAAATGCTGCCCGTCCTGACTTCTCGCAATCCGTATATAGGAAAGCGATGTTAGATAGGCAAACTCTGCACTTTCACCTTTCCTTCATGAATTTGCCTTTTCTTTAAAAGACTTTTTCGGACAAATTTACTTAAGTGTTGAAGAGGAAATTAGAAATCGTGGGATGCATTTATTCATTGAGTCTATTAGTCATCATACCGCAGAGAAGCTCGTCTTACCCTCTTTACTTAACAATCTTAACATTGATGGGCTACTCATCCTCTCTCATCTTCCAACAGAATATATATCCAAGGTTCTCTCTACAGGAATCCCCTCGGTGCTCATTGATCACCATGATCCCCACTTTCAGGCGGATTCTATTCTCATTAATAATCGCTTCGGAGCTTATAACGCTGTTGAGCATCTTATCCAGCTCGGACATAAAGATATCGCCTTTGTCGGTGATATTGAGTTCTCACCAAGTTATGAGGAACGCCTCGAAGGGTATCTTTTAGCTCTAAGAAAACACAACATTTCTCCTAATAAAAACTTCATTTTCTCAAGCGCTAAAGAGAAGGAAGAGGAGATTGAACAATTTATAACTGCTTTATCGGAGCAACCGACCGCGTGGTTCTGCGTCAATGATGGGCATGGCTTCCTTGTCTCTTCAAGGCTTAAGCAAATGGGCCTCAACATTCCAGGCCAAGTCTCCGTTTGTTCATTTGATAACGGCCAGCTGTCGCAAATCGCCACTCCTAAAATAACAACCGTAGATATTGACCTTAAACATTACGGAAAAAAGGCAGTCGAACAACTTTTTCAAAGAATAGAAAACCCCAATAAACCTTTTGAAGAGATCCTCATCTCTACTCAATTACTCGTAAGGGAGTCGACGGCGATTAGAGTTAAAGCTTGGTAATAATCATAACCACCCTTCCAAAGGGTGGTTTGCACAAAGGCTATAAGCCTAAACTACCGGCCGGC
>NZ_BMFV01000031.1 GCF_014639255.1 Pullulanibacillus pueri | reverse complement strand
TTTTAAGTGGGGATAAAGAGTAGGAGCTTTACTCCTACCCCAACATTTGACTTAGAACCTTTTTTTCAGTGCCTAAGCAAGGACAGGTTGGTTTGTGGGGCTTTCCAACAAGTTTTTAGTTAAGGAAGTAAATAAATTTCGCTATGTGGTGGTTCGGTCAGTTTTGACTTTTGTAATCTGCCTTCAGAGACGAGTTCATGAAGAGTTTCCTCCACCTCTTTTGGGGTAACGCCAAAGAGATCTGCAATCTTTACTGTAGATAAAGCTGTATGTTTCGGTCTTTTCGTTGAGGAATGAATCATTGTTTCAATACGTTCAAAGAGTGTTTCTTTATCCATTTTCCAATCCCTTTCTTCTCTTCAGATGTAAAAATGAAGATGAGACAAACAAGATTTTAGAAATTCACTAGTATTATTCCCAAAAAAGGTAAAGCTAAATCTTTGAAGACAATAAATGAAAATGGATTAAAGTTTTGTTTCATTCTTACTATACACTTTAAATGTTTTGTTAAGACATGTAATGGGCAATCCTAATAGTTATCTGAAGCAGAGTAAAATCACAGTGAAAAGAGGTAGTGTGATGAAAAGTTCTTCATTTACAATCCAAATTAATGGAGAGGAGTATACGGCTGAGGCTGGACAAACAGTTTTAGAGGTGGCAAGAGCACACGATTCTTACATTCCGTCCATCTGTTATCATGCTAATCTTGGCACGATCCAAACCTGTGATACGTGTTTCGTCAATGTTAACGGTGAAATGATGAGAGCTTGTGCAACCAAAGCCGAGCCGGACATGAAGGTAGATACGCTGTCGGAACCGATTAAAGAGGCTCAATATGAAGCGATGTCGAGAATTCTAAAGAATCATGAGCTGTATTGCACAGTGTGTGATAACAATAATGGCAATTGTGTCGTACATAACACTGCAGAATATCTCGAAATTGAACACCAAAAATATCAATTTGAACCGAAGCCTTATCCGGCGGACAATTCACATCCTTTTTATCGCTATGAACCTGATCAATGTATTCTTTGTGGACGGTGTGTGGAGGCTTGCCAAGACCTTCAGGTTAATGAAACCTTGTCCATTGATTGGGATCGCGAAGCTCCCAGAGTCATTTGGGATAATGACGTGCCGATAGACGAATCATCTTGTGTGTCCTGTGGACATTGTGTCACTGTATGCCCCTGTAACGCTCTCATGGAGAAATCGATGTTAGGTGAAGCGGGTTACTTAACAGGTATTCCACAAAATGTTTTAGAACCAATGATTGATATTACAAAAGAGGTTGAACCCGGTTATAAAGAAATTTTTGCCATTTCTGAAATGGAAGCCTCGATGCGAAAAGAGCGTATAAAAAGGACGAAAACCGTCTGTACCTATTGCGGCGTCGGTTGCAGTTTTGAGGTATGGACGAAGGATCGAAAAATATTAAAGATTGAGCCACAGGAGGAAGCCCCTGTCAATGGCATCTCAACCTGTATTAAAGGAAAATTCGGATGGGATTTTGTTAACAGTGAAGAACGATTAACAAAACCATTAATTCGCCGTGGTGATGAATTTGTTGAAGCAAGCTGGGATGAAGCGCTCAGTTTGATTGCAAGTAAATTTAGAGCCATTAAAAAAGAGCATGGGGCGGATGCTTTAGGGTTTATTGCCTCTTCTAAATGTACAAATGAAGAAAACTTTTTATTTCAAAAGTTTGCGCGTGCTATTATTGGCACTAACAATGTCGATAACTGTGCAAGATATTGTCAATCCCCAGCAAGTTCAGCTTTAATGCGAACAGTAGGCATTGGTGGCGATTCTGGTACTATTCGCGATATCGAGCAATCTGATTTAGTGATCACAATTGGCGCCAATCCTGCAGAATCACATCCCGTGCTAGCGACTCGTGTGAAGCGCGCCCATAAACTTCACGGTCAAAAGCTCATGGTTGTTGATCTGAGAGAAAATGAACTTGCTGAGCGCGCCGATCTATTTGTTCATACGAAGCCAAGTACCGATATGATTTGGTTGAATGCACTCTCAAAGTATTTCCTTGATCAAGGATGGGAAGATAAAGCATTCCTTAACAATAGAGTCAATGGATTAGAGGAGTATAAAAAATCACTTGAAAAATTCACATTAGAATACGCTGAAGAACATACAGGCATTTCTAAAGAAGAATTGATTCAAATGGCGAATATGATTCATGAGGCTAAATCAGTTTGTATGCTTTGGGCGATGGGCATTACCCAACATATGGGTGGAACAGATTCCAGTACCGCGATCGCCAACTTACTGCTCATTACCGGTAACTTTGGACGCCCAGGGACAGGGGCTTATCCATTACGTGGACATAATAATGTACAAGGCGCTTGCGACTTCGGGACGATGCCGGGTTGGTTCCCGGGATACGAAGCTGTTGAGGATGACGAGGTTAGAGCACGTTATGAGAAGGCTTGGGATGTTCAATTGCCGAAAGATCCTGGTTATGACAATCATCAGATGGTTGAAGGAATCGAGAAGGGGGATCTAAAAGCTCTTTACTTATTTGGTGAAGAGATGGCGATTGTGGATTCGAATATTAATTATGTAGATAAAAACTTAGAAAACCTTGACTTTTTTGTTGTCCAAGATGTCTTTTTCAGTAAAACGGCTCAATTTGCAGATGTGATTTTACCGGCTTCACCAAGCCTAGAAAAGGAAGGCACCTTTACGAATACGGAAAGACGCATTCAAAGATTGTATCAAGTGTTTGAACCTATGGGTGATTCCAAACCTGATTGGCAGATTTTTCAGGAGCTCGCGAATAAAATGGGGGCACACTGGGATTATAAGCACCCAAGTGACATTATGGCTGAAGCCGCCAGCCTTGCGACCTATTTTGCTGGCGTGAGTTATGAGAAGCTGGAAGGCTTTAATAGTCAAGTATGGCCGGTGAAGAAAAACGGTGAAAGCACACCACTTTTATATCAAGATACATTTGCATTTCCAGATGGTAAAGCAAGGCTTATCCCGGTTGACTGGACTAAGCCTCATGACATTGGCGAAGAATTTGACTTCCATTTAAATAATGGTCGATTACTGGAACATTTTCATGAGGGGAATATGACAGGGAGATCAGAAGGTATCAATCACAAAGTGCATGAACCATGGGTGGAAATTTCTCTTGAACAGGCTCGTGATCGTGGAATAGAAGATGGGGCATTGGTTCGATTGACGTCACCATATGGAAAAATTAAGGTTCGGGCAGTCGTGACGGACCGTGTGCAAGGAAAAGAGTTATATCTCACCATGAATGCTCGTAAAGATAATGAAATGGTGAACCGTCTGACCAGTAGCTATTTTGATTACATCACCCATACCCCAAACTATAAAGAAGCAGGAGTTAAGATGGAAATTTTAGAAGATGAGGGGCCATCTCCTTTACCGGATAAAAACCATCGCTTTGGTCATCGCATCCCGCAAATTAGCGTAAGGGTTGAAGATAAATGGAAACGTGAGGATTTTACGCCGATTCCAGAGTTATTTAAATTAGGAGGAGATGAGTTTGGCGAAAGCTATCACGCAAATTAGAAGAGTTGATCCTACCCCAGAAGAGTTACAAGCTCAATCCATAAGTAAAATCCTTGGAGCCGTAGCAGAAAACGGGGAAGCGATTATGAAAGTCATGGATATCGTTTCTCAACTCGATCAAATGGGTGTATTAGATGCCTTAGACGCATTAGCAAAAAGGCGTGTCGATGTAGCAGAGATTATGATTCACCAAGTGAATCAACCTGCGATGCACAAAGTCATGAAAAATGGGATGAATATGTTCAAATTTCTTGGTTCACTCAATCCTGATCAAATCCAGATGTTAATGGATGGCATTGGTCATGGCGTTGATAAAGCAACAGCAACAGAGTCAAACGATAAGAAGACAAGCCTTTGGTCATTAGGGAAAGCCATGAAGAAACCAGAGGTGAAAGAGTCGCTGGCCATGTTGATCACGATTTTAGAAGGAATGGGTGAGTCTCTTCAACGCGAAAAGGGTCATGCCTAATGAGGAGGGCTTGGAAAAAATGGAAGAACGACAAGTGAAAATAAGTGATTTACAGTCAAAGGAAGATGTGGATAAAGTGGAACAGGCTTTAAAGGATGTCTGGGGCGTTCGAAATGCGGAAGTGAGTCTGGAAAGGCAAGAAGCTAAGTTCAGCTACAATGAAAACTCTGCCTCCTATGACGATTTTGTCCAAGCGTTAAAAGACTCAGGTTTCTCTATTCAAGAATAATCTGAGTAAAAATTAAGGGGTGGTGTAAAAATGAAGGTTTGTGAAGTCTGTGGTACACAACAAACAGAAGAGAATGATGAAGTTCTCAACAGACGGATATTATATGTGTGTGAAAACTGCAGGAATGATTTAAAACCTAGTGCTCCAGAACCTGATATAGAAGGATAAATAAAACTCCACTTGGTCCTTAATGGCGACCAAAGTGGAGTTTTTTATACTCGTGTGCATATCATTTTTGGTACCTCGTCATTTTTTAGTCTCTTACCGCTTTGATACCCATCCACTTGCACATAAGCTGTACAAAAATTTAGGTATGGATGAAGTCTGTGAATGGCGTGTTACTGATGGAGTAAGAGGCTACACGTGAGCAAAGGGGATTGCACACCGTTTTTTAAAAGACAGCTTTATTAAGGGGATGTATAAGTTATCCAGCGTTTATAGGAATGTAGACTAAGGTAATCCCCCCCACACTGGACAGAGGATCTTGCTTAGTTTTTCACCCCTTATAAGTGGCACCTTAGGCTTGACGACAAGCTAAGTTGCTCATTTGAAGGAGGGGGAAAACTGTAGGAAATTTGAATATAATGCGTTTAAGTGGAAACCGAATCCATAACCCATTAAACTAACAGGATAAAGGCAGGATAAATTGCAAGAAAATGACTAAGTGGAGGATCAATGATAATGAATGCATTTGATGCGTTGAGAAAAATCATAAAGATGGCAAAAGAGTTGGATAACATTGAGTTAAACGCCGAAATTCTTGAATTACAGAGTAGTTTAAACGATTTGATAGATGAGAATTTTAAACTTAAAGAAGAACTCAGAGCATTAAAGGGTCAAAAATATATACAGTTTCCTGAGCCACTTGCTCCGGTAAGAAGAAATGACAAGAAGGATGAAAAGCCTCAAGATTATCAAGAATTAGCTGCAAATGATTCAACAAATGATAGTGGATCTTTATTAGATTTTTAGTAAAAGGAATAGTCTCCTGGAAACGAGATATGTCGATAAGCATCTAAAGAGTTGATGAGCTGAATAAGCGGAGGACCCGATAAAACTAGGGAATTCTTGTTGATATTAAGATGAAATTTAAGCTTTAGTGATGAGTCATCTGGGCACCTAGACGAACCCCACCAAGAAGGGTGAGGCACATTAAGGAGAATAATCCCTCAGGGCTTGGACTACTCCCGCACATGAGGGGTTATTTTTAAGGTTTTTATTAGACTTTTTACATAGTATGGAGAGAACAACAATTTATTTATTTGTATTTTGCTCTTTATCATCCTGCGTTCTCATTTTCGTCCTGTAGATCACATCTTGGGCTAAAGATTGAAAAACTTCTCCGATATAAGTGTCTTCATCATAGACGGAGGCAGTTAAACTTTCTTCTGGTTTACCGAAAGGGATGCGAGCAATGACTTCTGTTTGTAATTTAAAAGCAAGTTTCTCAGCCCCACCTTTACCGAAGAGAAAGTTTTTTGAACCATCCTTCTCCCTATAATAGGCCATATTTTCAATAACGCCTAGAATATCGTGCTTGGTATGGCGCGCCATCGCGCCCGCTCTTGTGGCGACATGGGAAGCGACAGAATGAGGTGTCGTCACAATTAATTCCTTAGCTTGGGGAATAAGTGTAGCAATATCAATAGCAATATCACCTGTCCCGGGCGGCAGGTCAATCAATAAATAGTCCAGTTCTCCCCAAAACGTATTGACGATGAAGTTTTTGATCCATTTATTAAGCATGGGGCCACGCCATGTTATCGATTGATTCTCCGTAGCGAAAAGACCGATAGACATCACTTTAATCCCATGACTGTATACGGGGAGTGTCATGTGGTCAATTTGTATTGGTTTTTGCTGAATACCCATCATATTAGGAATGCTGTAACCATATAAATCAGCATCGAGGATACCAACTTTTAAGCCCATTCGTGCCATGGCTGTCGCAAGGTTAATAGTGACAGTTGATTTTCCTACACCGCCTTTACCACTTGTAATGGCAAGAAAGGTCACTCCCGATTCGGGCCTTAGAAGCTTAGGCAATCCACTCGGTGTGGTCATGGATGCTTTAAGTTGTTGGGTTAACGATTGGCGTTCTTCGCTAGACATCGCAGTAAAAGTCACTGATACATGAGGAACTCCTATAGATGAAAGAACACGTTTAATTTCTTTTTCAATTTTGTCTTTTGAAAGATCGTTGGGCATAGCCAATTTAATATTGAGTGAAACAGTTGTTTCATTCATTTGGATTGTGTTTATCATGTCTAACGCAATAATGTTCTTCTGAAAATCAGGATCTTTTACTGTTGATAATGCGTGGATCAACATCTCTTTGGAAATCATCACTCATCCTCCTTCACGAAATTACTCATGATTCATTATGGTCAACCACTTGAAGTTTCAGTCTGAATAATTTCATCCTATATAATAAGGAAGACATTATTTCATACCAAAAAGAAGTAGGCATAAGAGCCTACTTCTGTGGTTGATCATTCTCTTGAAGTTCCTTACCCATTCCTTTTAGGAAATGAAGTCCAAAACCGATGGCCCGATTGATGTCTGGGTCTTTTAATGTTTTCATAAGATCTCTCACTCGGACCCTTTTATCTTCTTGAACGAATTGGCTACCGGCATCGACACCGGCCATTGCACTTTTAATTAATGTTGTGATTTGGTTAGGATTGGCAGCCATCATCGCGCCTGTTGCTCCCATAAGCGTGTTTAATAAATGGGTGACCGGTTCTCTCGATACTTGTTCTAGAACGATCTTGGCGATTTTCTCTTTGGCTTGAAGGGCGCTATTTGCTGCCTCTAATACGCCTATTTCATGAAGTTCACCCACAATGTCAAGAATCTTATTCAAGGCGTCTTCGTTGTTGGCAAATTGCTTCTTTAATACTTCAAGCTTTTGCTCCATGACTTGTTCTTCGGTGAATGTCGGCTTATGAATGTGTGTAATCGGTTCTGCCATATGAAAACCATCCTCCTTATGATTACGTAGTTAAATGCACATATCCTGGTCGCTGCCATTTACGTTCAACCTCAACACCATTTTGCGGATGCCTTTTTTTATCTCGTGGATTGGTTTGAGGTAAAGGCTTTGTTCCTCTATCACTTAGGACTTCCATACGTACTTTGGTCTGCTTATATGCAGGGGTGTTTGTACGGCTATCGTAAATGGGGCCAGTTAGGAAGTTAATGGCAGACTCTTTATTCACTGAATTCATCGGTAAAAACAATTCGTTTTTTTGAACGCGATCTGTTATGAGTGCATTTAATTTAACTGCACCAAAGGGAGAGACGAGACGGACGAGCGCGCCGTCAGTTATTCCACGTTCTTTGGCAAGCTCAGGAGAGACTTCGACAAAAATGTCTGGAACCTTGGCTTGAATTCCCTTAGATTTATTCGTCATATTGCCTTCATGGAAGTGTTCGAGTATCCGACCATTATTAATGTGAAGATCAAATTCCTCTGCAAATGAGTAGGGTTCTACCCAATCGGAAAGCGCAAAGCGTGCCTTATTATCAGGGAAATTAAAGCCATCTTCATAAAGAAGGGGCGTGCTTTCTCCGTTAGGACTTCCCCAGAAAAAGCTGTTCCAGCCTTCGAGAGTTTCATAGTTTGCTTTTGCAAAAATAGGAGAGAGGCTAGCCATTTCAGCAAAAATCTCACTTGGATGTGTATAGTTCCAATTTGCCCCAAGACGATTGGCCACCTCTTGAATAATCCACCAATCGGGCTTCGAGTCTCCAAGAGTAGGTAAGGCCTGATATAATCTTTGCACGCGGCGTTCAGTATTCGTAAATGTTCCATCTTTTTCAAGAGAAGGCGCTGCAGGCAAGATAACATCGGCGTATTGAGCAGTTCTTGAAAAGAAAATGTCTTGGACAACAAAGAAATCGAGTGCAGACAACACTTTGTCGACATGGTTAGCATCCGCATCAACAAGAGCCATATCTTCACCGACGAGATACATTGCCTTCATTTTTCCTTCAGAGATGGATTGCAGCATTTCAATATTATTGAGACCAGGCTTTTTGTCAATGCTTACACCATAAGCAACCTCGAATTTTGCGCGAGCATTATCATCCTCTACATGTTGATAGCCAGGAAGCCAGCCAGGAAGAGTTCCCATGTCACAAGCCCCTTGGACATTATTGTGACCCCGAAGAGGGTAGGCACCAGCGCCTGGGCGACGGTAATTCCCTGTTGCGAGTAACAAATTGGAAATAGCAGCAGAGGTATCTGAACCACCGTTGTTTTGTGTTACACCCATACCCCAAAGCACACAGGTACCATCGGCATCCCGAATCATTTCAGCAATAGAGATGAGCGTTTCCTTTGAAATGCCTGTGATTTCTTCAGCATATTCAAGAGTATATTTTTCAAGCATGTCTTTATATTCAGAGAAGAAGTTGACATTGGCTTCAATGAAATGCTGGTCATGCCAGCCTTGCTGAATCATATAATGGGTGACAGCCATGAGCCACACTTGATCTGTCCCTTGCTTTGGACGGATAAAGATATCCGAACGCTCAGCCATTTCGTTTTTGCGAATATCGGAAACAATTAATTTTTGTCCGTGTAATTTATGGGCGCGTTTCACGCGTGTCGCTAAGACAGGGTGACCTTCCGCAGGGTTAGCCCCAACGATGATAACTAAGCCTGCTTTGGCAATGTCTTTAATTGTACCTGCATCTCCACCCATACCTACTGTCCGCATTAAACCATCGGTAGCGGGTGACTGACAGTACCGTGAACAATTATCAACATTATTGGTTTCAAAGACTTGTCGCGCTAACTTTTGAATGAGGTAGTTTTCCTCATTGGTGATTTTGGATGAAGAAATGAGACCAACTGAATCTTTACCGTAATGACTCTTAATTTCACCGAGTTTTTTTGCGACTAAGCTTAGTGCTTCTTCCCAACTTGATTCAACAAATTGGCCATTTTTACGAATTAACGGTTTGGTAAGGCGTTCCTCTGAATTGACGAAATCCCAACCGAATTTTCCTTTGACACATGTTGAGACCGCATTGACAGGGCCTTCGCTCGGCTGGATTTTAAGAATTTCTCGGTCCTTTGTCCATACCTCAAAAGAGCAACCCACTCCGCAAAAAGTACAGACGGTTTTTGTCTTTTTCGTACGTGTTTCTCGCATCGCTGCTTCAACCTCTGAAACGGCGAAAATGCCACTGTAGCCAGGCTCAACTTCTTTGACAAGATCAATCATGGGTTCTAACATATCAGGTTTTAAACCGGTCATAAAACCGGCATTGCCAAGCATTGACTTTTCCATTAAGGCATTACAAGGACAGACGGTGACGCATTGGCCACAACCGACACATGAAGATTCATTAATGGCAACGCCGTCATCCCAAATGACACGGGGGCGATCCGCTTCCCAGTCGATAGAGAGTGTTTCATTGACTTGGAGACTTTGACAAACTTCAACACACTGACCACAAGTAATACATTGATTGGGATCATAGCGATAGAATGGATGAGACATATCGACTTCACTGGAATCGACTTTGGGCGTATAGGGGTATTTTTGGTGTTCAATATTCATGAGCTCTGCAGTATTATGTAGTTTACAATTCCCGTTATTGTTATCGCAAACCGTACAGTATAAAGAGTGGTTTGCGAGCAGGCGATCCATCGCCTCTGTTTGGGATGCCTTAGCCTGTCTAGAGTCTAGTTTAATATCCATTCCGTCTTCGACTAGTGTTGAGCATGAACGTACAAGTTCGCTGTTCGCTTCGACGATACACGTGTCGCACGTTTGGATTGGATCAACAGATGGAAGATAACATATCTGCGGATGAGGAATATTGTTTTGATTAAGGACTTCGATGATTTTAGTGCCTGCACTTGCTTCATAGTCCACATCGTTTATTTTAATATGAACAATGGAATCATTCATAATGCAGCCTCCTTTTTCTTTTCTTGGAATATAAGAGAGCATAAAATTATGGTCATCAGAACGGTGTGGATTTTCGCTCCAGAGTGCTCGCTTTCCTTGGGCTCGGCCCCAGCTAACTTGGGAATGGTCTATTTTTTTCAAGTCTTTAGGCTACAAATCTCCTGTTCCTGTGTCTACTCATATTGCTTCGTAGTAAGCTTTCTTGGAACAAAACAACTCGAAGTGTATTCGTGAAGTCACGCTGGTTGCTGTTCCCGAAGGAGTCTCGCATCTTCCGCTCCAATCCATCTGGTACTGATGTGCACTTTGGTATTAAAACTTTTTCTGTACTTTATAAGGACTAGGCCCGCTTTACGCCCGGTTTTTCTAAAACACAAAAAAACCACCATGAACACAAGTGTCTAAAAAGAATTGTGTAGTCATGGTGGAATAGTTTAATAGCAGAACTTACTAATAGACCAATCCAAGCCAATTAAGTTAAAGTGTACTGAAGATAGAGCCATAACAATACAATATTATGGGTCCATCCCTCATACTTTGACTATTATAACGCTAACCACATAAAGTTACAATTTATATTTTAGACACTAAAAAATAAATGATTTGTAAAAATTTTTTTCTAGAGTAAAATGGGAAAAGTATTCTTTTTCAAGGAGTGTGCACTGTGTCAAAAGTTATTCATGAATTTAATGATATCATCCGGAAACTCCGTAAAGACTATTATGGAAAAGGTCCAGAGCGAATTCACACTGTTTTTGTAGAGAATATGGCTATATCAACATTGTATGGAAATTTAACGCCTACAGAACTGTTTATTTCAAAAACGGAAGAAGGAAAAGAAATGGTTCATTCAGCGCGTACAAAAATGATTCAGGATGTGTATTCTGAAAAACCCCCGGAGAAAATGGAAGCATTATTAGGGGCAAAACTGCTGCATTTATTCTCCGATATGAAGGTAGAAGAAGATATGGCCATTTCTGTATTTATCTTTGATCAAAATATTACGTAAGAGGGAATACGCGATGAAATCAAAAGTCATTCAAAGAGAAATTATCCGTTTTACAAAAGGTGAGAGCGTTTTTAAAGAAGACACTATTGTCACCGAAGTGCCAGTCACCGTTAAAATTAATGGTGAAGAATTTGTCACCATGGTTTGTACACCGGAGTATATCGAGGACATGGTTATTGGTTATTTAGCCTCAGAGGGTGTGATCAGAAAATACGAAGATATAAAAGACATATGGGTTCAGGAGGATGAGGGCTATGTTCATGTTCAAACGACGAATGTCAACCCTTACTATCAAAATTTCCAGAACAAACGGTATATCACCTCGTGCTGTGGAGCAAGTAGACAAGGTTTTGTTTTTGTAAATGACGCCTTAACAGCAAAGAAAATGGATGATATTCATATCCGATTAAAACCAGATGATTGTTTTCGCTTAATGAACGCATTGCAAAGCTCCGCACTGACCTTTCAACAGACCGGTGGTGTTCATAGTGCAGCTTTATGTGATATAAATGGCATGTTGCTCAGTAGAATGGATATCGGGCGCCATAATGCCCTCGACAAAATATATGGTTACTGTCTTAAAAATGATATATCCATCAAAGGAAAGATTATCGCCTTTAGTGGGCGGATATCCTCAGAGATTTTATTGAAGGTCGCGAAAATTGGGTGTGAAATGGTCCTGTCAAAATCGGCTCCTACGGCTCTTGCCTTAGAGCTAGCTGAAGGACTTGGGATTACGACAGTTGGATTTATTCGTAATGACTCTTTTAATATTTATACGAAGCCCGAACGAATCATTAATGTCACGGGAAAGTCTGAATAAGATAAAGGGAGAGGGGGAGGGAATCCATGAAAAATATCGTGGTAGACAAACTACAACGCCCATTACGAGACTTGCGATTATCTGTGACCGATCGGTGCAACTTTCGCTGTCGTTATTGTATGCCCGCCGAAATTTTTGGACCAGATTATCCTTTTTTGCCTGCTGATAAAATTCTCTCTTTTGCAGAGATGGAGAGATTAACAGCCATTTTTGTGGCACTAGGTGTAAAAAAGGTTAGGATTACCGGTGGTGAACCTTTACTCAGAAAGGATTTGCCAGATCTTATTGCACGGATCAATAAAATGGATGGCGTCGAAGACATTGCCATCACAACCAATGGCTCAATGCTAAAAACTCATGCACATGATTTATATCAAGCCGGATTAAAAAGAGTCACCGTCAGCCTTGACTCTTTAGATGAGGAACGCTTTAGACAACTCAACGGCAATAGGGGTAAGGTGAAACGGGTGTTAGAGGGCATTGAAGCTGCCGCTGCCGCAGGCTTAACAGTAAAAATTAATATGGTCGTTCAAAAAGGGAAGAATGAACAGGACATTTTGCCGATGGCGAAGTATTTCAAAGAAAAACACCATATTCTCCGTTTTATAGAATATATGGACGTGGGCAATTCAAATGGTTGGAAAATGGAAGAAGTGGTGACTAAAAAGGACATATTAGACACCATTCATGCCAACATGCCACTAAAACCAATCAATCCCAATTATGTCGGGGAAGTGGCTACAAGATATCAATATGTTGATGATGGGCAAGAGATTGGTATTATATCTTCGGTAACGGATTCTTTTTGTGCAAACTGTTCTCGAGCAAGAGTGTCCGCTGAAGGAAAACTCTATACATGTTTGTTTGCTGCCAACGGCTTTGATCTTAGAGCCTTATTACAATCAAGTGCTGATGATCAGGTAGTGAAACAAAAAATATATGAAGTATGGAATCATCGTGTGGATCGCTATTCTGATGATCGGGCCAATCACGCTACTCGAAAAAAATCAAAAGTTGAAATGTCTCATATTGGTGGGTAAGTGTTCCTAAGGGGAGCGTTTTATGTGCTTTCTCTTTGTAATTTAAGGTGTTTCTTAAAGAATAATTAGAGAGATTAGGCACAAGTATGCCTAATCCATTCAAAATAAGGGTCGATTATTTGATTTTTTCGTGGGTAAAGTCACCGCTTTTACCACCGGTTTTTCGGACTAGGAAGGTTTCAGCAATGATCATGGATTTATCAACGGCTTTACACATGTCATAAAAAGTGAGGGCAGCGATGGAAGCAGCGGTTAAAGCCTCCATTTCTACGCCTGTTTTTCCAGAACATTTTACTGTGGCTTGGATGATTAAATCATAGCCTTCGCCATTTTTTTCATAATGGAAAGTAAAATCAGTGCCCTGTAAAGCAATTGGGTGACACATAGGAATAATGTCGGAGGTTTTCTTGGCTCCAATAATACCAGCGATTTGGGCCACTTGAAGGGGATCGCCTTTTTTTATGTGTCCATTTTTGATGGCCTCATACAATTCATTTGAGATGGAAACTCTGCTTTGGGCGATAGCGGTCCGTTCTGTGACTTCTTTTTTGGAAATATCGACCATTTGTGGTCTTCCTTCTTCATTCCAGTGTGAAAATGTACTCATGTTAGGGCTCCTTTTTATTAGCTTTATTGATGACGCAGCCAGTCTTGCTTTGTATTAATATTAATAAAAACTTTCTCCTCTTTAGGGAAAGCGGGATTCAATACATTAATTCGGTCGAACAACATTCCTATTTTTCTTTCACCTTGCGCGATCAACTGCTGCATCTCTTTGAGCGCACGGCGATGATAAAGGGCAAATAAGGGTTGTCTTCTACCATCTTGTATCGGAACCACAGCTTCTATTCCATCATAGGATGTATAGGCAAGCATTTCGCTTACAAACTTAGGTGTAACAAAGGGAACGTCACTTGATAATACAAAGAACCATGCCGCCTTGGGTTCTTGTAACATCACATGGCAAAGGGCATATAATGGCCCCTGATAAGTGTGCTGTTCATGTTCGTATACATATTGGACATCTCTACGCTGAAACAAGCACTTGAGCTCATGATTGGTTGCAATGATGAGCGGGGATAGGCCGTTGGCTTTTAGGGCATCCAAACTGTGCTCATAAAAATATTTACCTTGATAGATTTCAAACATTTTCGGTTTTCCATATCGTGATGATTTTCCACCGGCGAGGACGACACCAGCGATGGTCATTTTCGGTGCAATTCCTCTACGAAGTGATGCATCGTGGGTATGATTAGTTTTTGCATCGCTAGTTTGACAGCATTAGTAGAACCCGGAAGTGCATAAAGGGAGGTATCTTGACAACATCCGGCAATCGCCCGACTAAACATCGCTCGTGCACCGATGTCATCAAAGCTTAACGAACGGAATAATTCACCGAATCCGTACATTTCTTTATCTAGTAATGCTGAAACAGCTTCGTATGTCACATCTCTCGGTGAAAAACCGGTACCGCCATTTATAATAATCACTTGGATGGATGTTGCTTCACACCAAGATTGGATGGTGGAGGTAATGTCCTGAAAATCATCTTTCACAATTTTGTAATCGACAATCTCATGGTGATGGTCTTGTAATAGATGAATGATTTCTTTGCCACTTTTATCGGTTTCAATTGTTCGTGTATCACTGACGGTTAAAACAGCGGTGGCGATTGGAAAGTTTAGATGTGTTTGATGCACGTGTAATACAACTCCTTGTGAAGCAATGGATTAAGAGGACCCCTGCTCCCTTTCATTCTAATATATTATGACACGGATTATACATAAAGTCATTTTGTTCAATACTGTTCAATAATAAAAGTTTTGTAAAAGAGGACTTACTCACGGATATAATGAGTGAGGCTTTTATAAGGGATGTTAAGGCCCGCGAAAGGAAGAAAAAGTATGAAGGATCGCTATTCACGCCAGCGTCTTTTTAATAAAATTGGCGAACATGGTCAAAAGCAGATTGGAAGAAAGCATGTATTGGTCGTCGGTGCTGGGGCTTTGGGGAGTGCTTCGGCAGAGGCTCTTGTTCGTGCTGGCGTAGGGAAATTAACGCTTATTGATAGAGACTATGTGGAGTGGAGTAACTTGCAGCGTCAGCAGCTCTATAGTGAGCGAGATGCAGAAGAGCAAACGCCAAAAGCCATGGCTGCCAAAAGACGCTTGGAACAGATCAATTCAGATGTACATCTCCAAGCATGGGTTGCGGATGCGACGATGGATCTTCTAGAGCCCTTGTTCCCAGAACTTGATGTTGTTATTGATGCCACCGATAACTTTGATATTCGGTTTATTTTGAATGATCTTTCTCAAAAATACCGCGTGCCGTGGATTTATGGTTCTTGCGTAGGGAGTTACGGCGCTTCTTTTACAATTCTCCCTGGACAAACCCCTTGTCTCAACTGTTTACTGAAACAAATACCAATAGGGGGAGCAACTTGTGACACCGTAGGGATTATTAGTCCCGCTGTACAAGTAGTGGCTAGTCATCAAATTGCAGAAGCGATGAAAATTCTTGTGGGAGATGAGGCGGCTCTTCGAAATAGCTATTTATCCTTTGATTTATGGAATAACCAATATAACAGCTTTAAAGTGGATAGAATGAAAGATAATGAATGCCCATCATGTGGCTTAGCACCTACCTATCCTTATTTATCCTATGAAAATCAAACAAAAATGGAAGTGTTATGTGGTAGGGATACAGTGCAAATTAGACCGGCAAGCCTCAAACAATATGATTTTAAGCAGCTTGAGTCACAGCTTCAGCAACATGGGAAAGTTAAAAGGAACCCTTATTTATTGTCTTGTCAATTGGAAAATGATTACCGTCTCGTTGTTTTTAAGGATGGGAGATCCTTTATTCATGGGACGAAAAATATCCAAGAGGCCAAGAGCATTTACTATCGTTTGCTTGGATAAAAGGAGTGGAAGGAATGGTTGAAAGAAGACAGCCTATATTAGTAAGTGAAGCAGTGAGCAGAGTGATGAACTATGCCAAGTTGGGCGAAAAGGAAAGGGTCTCTTTGACAGAGGCTGCGGGAAGATATTTGGCAGAGGACTTAATCGCTGCCCATGATGTCCCCGCCTTTGATCGTTCACCTTATGATGGTTTTGCGTTGCGATCGGTGGATACCCAAGGAGCAAGATTTGATCATCCCATCACATTGGAAGTAGTTGGCGCTATTGGTGCCGGCTTTGTACATAAAGATACGGTTGAAGCAATGCAGGCGGTACGGGTGATGACAGGTGCGGCTCTTCCTTCGGGATGTGATTGTGTGGTCAAGTTTGAACTTACTGAGGAATCAGTAGATAACGGAAAGGACCTTATAACGATAAAAAAACCTTTTGAGACAGGAGAAAATGTTTCTTTTCAGGGAGAAGACACAAAAAAAGGGACAATCTTAGCGAAAAAGGGAACCTATATCAATCCAGGGATCTCAGCTTTACTCGCCACTTTTGGCTATAGCGAGGTGAAAGTTGCTAAAAAACCGTTGATTGGCGTGATTGCAACAGGTAGTGAGTTGCTGGAAGTAGATCAACCGCTTGAAGATGGAAAGATCCGCAATAGTAATGCGTATATGATTATGGCGCAAATTGAAAGGGCGGGCGGAGAGGTTATATACTTTGGTCAGTTCAGCGACGATTTTGATACTTGTTTTAATGCTGTTAAAGAGGGGCTTGCGCAAGTGGATTTTTTGATCACGACAGGAGGAGTGTCGGTCGGTGATTTTGATTACTTACCCGCGATTTATGAAAAACTAGGCGCTACCGTTCTTTTTAACAAAGTGGCAATGCGACCAGGAAGTGTGACGACGGTTGCCTCATTCAATGACCAACTCTTGTTTGGCTTATCTGGAAATCCTTCAGCTTGTTATGTAGGGTTTGAACTGTTTACTCGTCCTGTCATTCAGACCTTTTTGTATAATGGGACCCCCCATTTGAAGCACATTAAAGCGTTATTGGGAGAGGATTTTGAAAAAGCCAATCCTTTTACTCGATTTATTCGCGGCCAACTAGACTATGATGTTGAAGGACGTTGTATTGTCACGCCGTCAGGTTTTAATAAGTCAAATGCTGTGACATCGCTCGCGGAAACAAATGTCTTAATAGTCATTCCAGCCAAAACGAAAAATAACGAGCGTGGCAGCGTAGTCGATGCTTTATTAGTAGAAGAGGTTCAAGGAAGTGAGTGGCCTTGGGACAAAGTCGTTTTATCCTACAGGTAGTAGGCTATCAAGATAGTGGGAAAACAACCTTAGTAGAGAAGCTCATTGGAAGGTTAAAGGAACAGGGCGTGAGCACGGCCGTCATTAAGCATCATGGGCATGGTGGGTCGCCTGATAGTGAAATCACTGCAAAGGATAGTCTCCGCCATTTTAATGCTGGAGCTATTGCTGCGGGTGTAGCAGGGGCGGGCGTTTTACGCTTATCAGTGAATGTGGCTGAGTGGAGCCTTGAGAAACTCATACAGCTCTATGATTTTTTTGCTGTTGATCTCTTGTTGATTGAAGGGTATAAACAGGAAGATTATCCTAAAATTGTTTGTATTCGTCATGAAGAAGAGCTTCATTTACTCACTAAGCTGACGCGTGTGCTTTGCGTGATTACTCATGTCCCTATTCCTCAAGAACATTTTCCCAATCTCCGCTGCTTTCAAGTTGAAGAGGAGCAACGCTATATGGATTATTTATTGAATAAGGTGGTGAGGAAAGAATGAATGAGGTACGACTTTTTGAAATTGTTGACCAGCCGATAATAATTGAGGATCTCATACATAAAGTAGCAAGTAGAGAAGTGGGGGCTATTACAACCTTTATAGGCACGGTTAGGGAATTTACGGGTGGTAAGAAAACCTTATTTCTTGAATATCAAGCCTATCAAACCATGGCGGAAAAGATGTTGAGTAAAATTGGCGAAGAAATTAAAGAGAAATGGCCGGATGCAATGGTTGCTATTACGCATCGTATTGGAAAATTAGACATCATGGACATTGCAGTGGTCATTGCGGTCTCTTCCCCACATAGAAAAACAGCCTATGAAGCAAACGAATATGCAATTGAGCGAATTAAGGAAATCGTCCCCATATGGAAAAAGGAACATTGGGAGGATGGGACGGAATGGGTAGGTAATCAGCTTGAAACCGTCCGCTATCCTGCCGGAAGACCTATTGAGGAAGGAGAATTAAAGTGATTCATATTTTACTTTTTGCGGGGATTCAAGAAGAACTGGGGATGGACCGATTAGAGATCGAATCGGAAGGGATTCAGACGGTAAGAGAATTGAAAGCATATCTCGGACAGAAATATCCAAGTCAAGTACTCAAGCAATCGATGACGGCTATCAATGAAAATTTTGTAACAGAAGAGGAGGAAATAAAAGAAGGTGACACAGTGGCCTTTATACCTCCGGTGAGCGGAGGGTAAAAAAGCAGTGAGAAAGGAGAACGAATTTCCTTTTTTAGAAAGAATGACAAACGAACAAAAATAGACAACAGAAAAAGGAGAAACAGGTGGATTAAATGAAAAAGATTTTAGGTTTGATGATGGTGGGGATATTACTAATCATCACGGGCTGCTCATCAACAGGGATAGAGAGCTCCCAAGCAAAGGAAACAAAGGAAACAAAAAAAGCGAAGGTTGAGCTTACAATCTCAGCGGCTGCAAGCTTAAAAGATGTATTAACCGCTGCCCAAGAGTCATTTGAAAAAGACCATCCAAATATTAAGCTTTCTTATAATTTTGCATCTAGCGGGACTTTAGAGCAACAGATTTTACAAGGGGCCCCTGTTGATTTATTTTTCTCGGCTGCCGAGGATCAATTTAAAGAAGTTGAAGAAAAAGGGTTCATTGATAAGAAGGATGCTGTGAACTTAGTAGGCAATGAAATCGTCCTTGTTGTCCCTAAAAATAGTCAAAGCCCAATTCAATCTTTTAATGATTTAAGCAATGTTAAAGGACAGATAAGCATTGGTACGCCTGAATCGGTGCCTGCTGGTCAGTATGGAAAAGAGACACTTGAGCATCTCCACTTGTGGGATTCATTAAAAGATAAAATGGTGTATGCCAAGGATGTACGCCAGGTGCTATCTTACATAGAAACTAATAGTGTCAAAGCTGGGATCATCTATAAAACAGATGCTGCGATTTCAGATAAGGTTAAAGTGATTGCATTAGCACCATCAGGGAGTCATACTCCTGTTATTTATCCTTTGGGAATATTAAAAGGGACATCACATCCAAAGGAAGCGAAAATGGTGTATGATTATCTCCAAAGTAAAAAAGCCAAAGACATTTTTAAGGAGTATGGTTTTGTAACACAACTAGGAAATGAAGAGTGATGACCGATTTTTGGACGCCTGTTAAACTCTCATTAGAGGTCTCATTCCTTTCTTTAATCGTTGTTTGCATTTTAGGCACACTTATGGCCAAAGGGATGGCGCGGCGACATTTCAGGGGGAAGATTGTATTAGAGACAATCCTTTTGTTACCCCTTGTTCTCCCACCCTCAGTGGTTGGTTTTTTACTGATTATAATCTTTGGGGTGGAAGGGCTCGTTGGACAGTTTTTTACACACTTACTCCATTTGAAGCTTATGTTTACATTGGCAGCTGCAGTGATTGCGTCATCTGTTGTCGCTTTTCCGCTCATGTATCAGTCAGCAAAAACCGGTTTCGAGCTTATCGATAAGGACATAGAGAATGCTTCCGAATTAGATGGTGCGGATCCCTTTAAAGTGTTTTGGTATATTTCCTTACCTCTTGCTTCAAGTTCATTGATTACCGGTGCGGTTATGAGTTTTGCGAGAGCTTTAGGTGAATTTGGAGCGACTTTGATGTTTGCGGGAAATATCCCAGGGAAAACCCAAACGATACCAACAGCTATATATGTCGCCTTTGATTCGGGCGAAATGGGGCAGGCTTGGCTATGGGTACTGACGATTATTGTTATTTCTTTTATCATGTTGACTTTTGTTTTTTATCTCAATCATCTAAAGCAGAGATAACGTTTTGGAAAGATTGTTTGCTATTTTTTCCTTTATATTGAGACGTAGATAAACTTGGTTTATAATAAAAGATAAGAAACAACCCGTTGGAGCGATGATAATATCGTGTTATGGCTCTATCAGCTGTTTGATGCTAACTGGAATGGTATGTTAGTACGGTGTGCTAATTTATTACTCCTCTTTGAGGTGATTTGTCGATAATGGCAATGACCCTTATAGAGGAGTTTTTACTTTTCCATAAATTTTGGAGGCTGGATTGTGTCTTGGACTGTGTTGCACATCATTGGAATCATGGCTTATGCTGCAAGTGGTGCGCTGGTGGCAATAGAAACAAAATATTCGTTTATAGGAGTCTTTGTGTTAGGATTAACAACCTCTTTTGGGGGAGCGGTGGTTAGAAATCTTATTATTGAAGCACCACTGTCAAATCTATGGGATTCAAAAACGAGCGCTGTAGTGTTCATAACGCTAACGCTCATTGTCCTTTTGCCGGTAAAATGGATGCAACATTGGAAGAAATGGGGATTGTTTTTTGATTCCATTGGTCTTGCGACATTCGCGTTACAGGGAGCTTTATTAGCGAGGTTTGCTCATGAACATTTTGGGTTTGTTTTGTTGTCTGCAATGTTTACGGGTGTTGGTGGGGGGATGATTCGAGATCTTCTTGCGAGAAAACAGCCACTCGCTTTGAAAGAAGAAATTCACACGGTTTTAACCATTCTTTGTGGTTTGTGCGTTTGCTTAGATTGGACGCAACCGCTCCAACTAACACTGATTGTCTTTGTTATTGTGACACTTCGTATGTTGGCGATTAAGTTTCATTGGAAAATTCGATTGTGTTACCCCTTAAAAAAGTGAGCTTTTTCCAAGAAGGAGGAGATCAACTTTTTAAGCGGAAAGGTTGGGTAACGACTCCTCTAAACTAGAAATATAAGTGAATTCTTGCAAGAAACTTCAAAAGGGGGTAGAGGGTTTAACTGGAAGCGAAAAGAGGAATAAATGGAAAATTAAAAAAGAACTTGGCGTTGAGCGAGAGCACTGAAAAAGTCCTCTTTACAACAAGGTGTTGTCGAGAGGTTGATTTCCGCTCCAGGTCGCTCGCTTTCCTCATGCCCACAGGACTAAGGAAAGCGACTAAGAGATTAGTCCTCGCAGAAAAATCGTGTTCTTACGATTTTTTGACGTGGGTAGGATCGGTGTTGTCACAGGACGTGACGATTTTAACTAAAAGACGCTAAAATCTTTTGGTGGCTTTTGACAAGGGGTGGAAGTTCCTCTACTGGAAAGTACTTAAGATTAAGTGATTCATCATCGTGGAGTGTCAAACAGCCCGATACCTCACGAGACACATAAGCAATGGTGAGAACATAAAATTCATCACCATTTTCGGCAACAGCGAAATAATCTTTTCCAGAAAAAACACCAAGAAGGTCGAGAGCGCCAACGGTTAGTCCGGTTTCCTCAAAGACTTCTCTTCGGGCAGTTTCTTCCGTTGATTCTCCAAGCTCCATTAATCCTCCAGGGAGCCCCCAGATACCATAAGGATGTTTGCGTTGCTGAAGAAGGACCTGATCTTTTTCGTTCAGAATAATGACTACTGAGCCGGGGAGAATGACCGGACGATGTCCAATTAATTTTCTTAGTTCTGTGATATAGTCCATTGTAGACTCCTTTCCTTTTGCCATTCCGGACGGAGAAGCGAAAAGAGTAACGCATCATGGGATTGATTGTTTTGAAAGATGTAGCCTCGGAGCACTCCTTCTTTTTTAAAGCCTTGATTGATCAGGAGATGAACCGAAGCTGCATTTTCTGGAAAAGTGACGGCGGCTAGCCTGAAAAGTCCTAAGCCATCGAAGGCATATTCAATCAAAGTATTGAGAGCCTCGGAGGTATAGCCTTTATTCCAATAGTGTGGATGTAACTCATACCCAACCTCAGAACGTTTATTCCATTGACTTAAATTGTTATAACCTATTGTTCCGATAAAGGTTTGACTTTCTTTTAAAATAATCGCCCAGCGCATGCCGATCTGTCTGGCGTAAGTGGATTTGAACGAAGCAATAATTTGCTCCGCTTGCCCTTTACTCGATAGGCTGTCCATTCCGTAATAATGGGTGACCTCATCTAAGGACATGACGTGATAAAAATCTTCAGCATCCTGTTCAGTTATTTCACGTAAATATAATCTCTCAGTTTCAAAACTTGGAAAGGACATAGATTAGCCCCCTAAAAGAAAAGTGAATTTACTTACTAGTATACCAAACATCTTGCTTGATAGGGTCTGGAATTGGGAAATAATAGATTGTTTTGGCCAGAAACGATTATCCTAATCTCGATTTACAAGCTCCTTAAATTTGGAAGGTTTTTTTACTCCACAAACGAACGCTTATTCGTTATGATAGAAGTATAGTGCCAAAGCATTGGCAGTCCTTTCGAAGGTTGATATGATAGAGAGGATAATAGTAGAGGAGAGACCTTTATATGAAGGTACGGAAGACAATGGCCGATATTTTATCGGTATTAAAACAAGATGAGAATATTGCCTATTGGAAGACGATCCCTGGTCAAGCTGCGCGATCGGTCGCGTTTCCGGAAACGATGGATCATCGACTCGTTAACGCTTTAACACGCCGTGGCATCCCATCCTTATATACACATCAGGCGCAAGCCTTTCATATAGCTGAACAGCAGAAAGACCTTGTTGCTGTGACACCAACAGCTTCAGGGAAAACGTTGTGTTACAATTTGCCTGTGCTTCAGACAGTTTTAAAAGACTCAAGTAAACGTGCGCTTTATTTGTTTCCGACAAAAGCCTTAGCACAGGATCAGAAAAGTGAAATGAACGACATCATTGATGAAATGGGCGTTTCTTTAAATAGTTATACATATGATGGCGATACGCCAGGGAATATACGTCAAAAAATTAGGCAGGCGGGGCATATTGTGATCACGAATCCTGATATGCTTCATTCGGCAATCCTGCCCCATCATACGAAGTGGGTGTCTTTATTCGAAAATCTTAAGTATATTGTGATTGATGAGCTCCATACTTACCGCGGTGTATTTGGCAGTCATGTCGCGAATGTCATCCGGCGTTTGAAACGGATTTGTCAATATTACGGGAGTAACCCCACCTTCATTTGTACGTCGGCAACCATCGCGAATCCTAAAGAGCATGCCGAACGCCTCACAGGACGGAAGATGACACTCATTGATGATAATGGGGCACCTTCTGTTAAGAAGCATTTTATCTTTTACAATCCACCGGTTGTGAATCAGCAAATGAATATACGCCGAAGCGCTTCCTTAGAAGTTCGAACTTTAGCGAAGGAATTCCTCGAAAACGAGATTCAAACGATTGTGTTTGCTCGAAGTCGAACACGGGTTGAAATTTTACTGAGCTATTTACAGACCTTGAATAAAGGGCGTAAAGACAGGGCAACCATTCGTGCCTACCGTGGGGGCTATTTACCTTCAGAAAGGCGGGAAATTGAAAAAGGCTTACGCTCTGGGGACATTCAAGGGGTTGTCAGCACGAATGCTTTAGAGCTCGGAGTCGATATTGGTCAGCTTCAAGTCTGTATTATGACGGGATATCCAGGCTCTGTTTCCAGCACATGGCAACAAGCGGGACGGGCAGGGCGCCGCGAGGACGAGGCGGTGATTCTCTTGGTTGCGACATCAAGTCCGCTTGACCAATATATTATTCAACATCCTGATTACTTTTTTGATCGGAATCCTGAGGAAGCGAGAATTAATCCTGATAACCTTATTATTTTAGTCGACCACATTAAGTGTGCGGCTTATGAACTCCCTTTTAAGGAAGAGGCTACCTTTGATGGGATAGAGGTTGAAGAAATTTGCCGCTTTTTAAGTGATGAAGATGTCCTTCATCTCCAGGCTGGAAAATGGTTTTGGATGAATGACGGTTTTCCAGCAACTAATATTAGCTTGCGATCTGCTACACAAGATAATGTGGTCATTATTGATCAAACACAAGTGGCAAATGTAAAAGTGCTAGGGGAAATGGATCGTTTCAGTGCCATGACTCTCTTACACGAAGAGGCGATTTATATGCACCAAGGGGAACAATATCAAGTGGAAACCTTAGATTGGGAAGAAAAGAAAGCCTTTGTTCGCCAAGTCGATGTCAATTATTATACAGATGCCAATTTAGCGGTTCAGCTTGATGTGCTAGAAGCTGACAAATCCGCTGTTGATTCTGAAATGATGGAGCGGGCTTACGGTGATGTGTCTGTCCGAGCCAAAGCTACCCTTTTTAAGAAAATCCGCTTTGAAACCCATGATAATGTAGGTTGGGGGCCTATTCATTTACCCGAGGAGGAAATGCATACCTCCGCTGCTTGGATGAGCTTTTCTGAAAGCTTTGTAAATCAGTTAGGTGCAACCAAATTTGAAGAAGCGTTGTTGGGGATTTCTCAAATTTTAAGACATGCGGCACCATTATTTGTCATGTGTGATCCTGTCGATCTGGCGGTTGTCCCGATGATTAAAGCGCCACATAATGAAAAGCCGACGATCTTTTTATATGACAAATATCCTGGAGGCATCGGATTGAGTGAGAAGTTGTATGAACGTATGCCATTCTTATTAAAAGAAGTGTTGAAAATGGTCGAACGTTGTCAGTGCGAAAGCGGTTGTCCTTCTTGTATTGGGACAGATTCCGGAGATAAAAAGGGCATTCAAAAACTTTTAAGAGCGCTAATAGGTGAGAACACTTATGTCTCTTAAAAAACAGTTGGATCGTTATAAGAAACATTTAAAGCAGCCAGGGCATGTGGAAAAGGAGACAACACCGCGCGTCTCATTAACAGATATCCAATTAGAAAAAAGTATGAAGGAGGCAGCAGGACAGCTTGGAGCCTCCATCCTTACTCATGAACAAGAAGCGATCTTAGTGAAAGAGCAACGTGTCTCTTTGCAGGAGAAGTACGGGAGATATCCCTTAGCAGACATCCATGAGGCGGTAGCGATGTGGCAAAATGACTTAGTAGAGCACCCTCTGTCTGCAGCAGGACGCAAGGCTTCAGATCTCTTGTTTTTTGATACTGAAACAACAGGGCTTCAGAGTGGGGCAGGGCATATGATCTTTCTCCTCGGGTGTGGATGGATTCAAGGAGAGGATTTTGTTGTTAAACAATATTTTTTACCGGGACCAGGTCATGAAACGGCCTTTTATTATCATTTTCTAAAAGACGTGACAGACTTAACGAACTTGGTGACCTTCAATGGCAAGTCTTTTGATTGGCCTCGGGTGAAGACGCGAGTGCAATTTGTGCGTGAACGGGTCCCTATGCTACCTGCTTTTGGTCATTATGATCTGCTGCATGCTTCGCGGCGGCTCTGGAAAGAGGATTGGGAGAATGTGCGCCTGCAAACAATTGAAGAGAAAGTTCTCGAGTTAGGGCGCGCGGGTGATGTCCCAGGACATATGGCACCCTTTCTATATTTTCAGTTTCTAAAGAGTCCTAAGGCCTCCCTTATCGAGGGGATTTTTAAACATAATTATGATGATATTAAGACATTACTTGTCCTTTATATTCATCTTACGCATCTACTTCATGGTAAAAATGTTCAGAGAACACCTAAGGAGTCTTATGCTATTGCCCATTGGTTTGCCAGTTTAGGAATGACACGGGAAGCTATTATAGTCCTTAGAGCTTTGACGGATACAGACACTAACCACGATAAAAGCCGTGCGGGTGCGTATCAGCTGCTCGGCGAATGCTATAAAAAATTGGGTGAAAATGATCTTGCCTTGCAATATTATCACTATGTTGTGGGTGAGTTAGACTATCCTTCTGTGAATTCTTGTATTGAAATCGCAAAAATTCTTGAGCATCAGAAACAAGACTATGAACAGGCAATGTACTATGGGGAGAAGGCCCTTGAAATTTTAGACAAGAAAAAGATCATAAATAAAGGAAAGTATCATAAGATGAGAGCTGAGGTATTACATCGGCTGGCAAGACTTCAGCACAAATCGAAGTGAAAGTAAAGGGAAATAAGTAAGAAAAGGCTTTTATTCCCCGGGCAAGCGCATAAATAGGCAAAATACGCCATTTTATTGACAACAATTGTCAGCGAAGAACGAAAAAATCCCTCTTTTGTCGAATCGTGAAACGATATACAATGAATAGGCAAGATAATTTAAGGGGGAAAAGGGATGTCACGCTTACTTGTTGTGATGTTTTTGGTTATGATCTGTACTGTTTTTGTCGTTATGAATATGGTTTGAGCCTGGAACAGAGGTGTATAATGGTTAATGTATTAGCAATTACTGGATATAAACCTCACGAACTTGGCATTTTTAATGATGATCACCCTGGTTTAAAGGTGATTAAGCATGCATTAAGGAACCAACTGCTATCTTTTATTAATGAAGGTACAGAGTGGTTTTTAACAAGTGGACAGCCAGGGGTTGAATTATGGGCTTCAGAGCTTGTACTAGAATTAAGGGATGACTATCCTCAAGTGCAATTGTGTATTTTGACCCCATTCCTTGAGCAAGAAGCGCGCTGGCCAGATCCTGCCAAAGAGAAATATCAAATGATCTTAAGTGAAGCGGATTTTGTTGAAAGTATCACAAAGCGCCCTTATGAAAATCCGGGGCAGCTTAGACTGAAAAATGATTTCATCATACAAAAGAGTGATGGACTCCTCGTCTTGTATGATGAAGAAACACCGGGGTCGCCAAGTTATTATCTTACTCCGGCAAAACAAAAACAAATGACAGGGGATTACCCCATTATTTATGTTAATCGTTATGATTTAGAAGCGGCTTCACAAGATTTGATCGAGAGCGATCCAAGATATTGGTCACAATAATGATTGACAATTTTCTGTTGGTCTGAAACAATATAAATTATCATGTCAATGGCTTGAGGTGACGTTCATTGGACAATAAATTAACGCAATTAACGACAAAAGATATTCTCGAACAAGATTTCAAAACAGCTTTACGGGGGTATTCTCCTGATGATGTTGATCAGTTTTTGGATACCATAATAAAAGATTACGAAGCTATGAATCGAGAAATTCAAAGGTTAAGACAAGAAAATGCACGTATGAAACAAGAACTGACACAACAAAAATCAGAGCAACGGCGCCCTATGGCTGCACAAGGACAGACTAATTATGATATTCTGAAACGATTGTCTAATCTTGAGAAGCATGTGTTTGGTAGTCGTTTACAGGATTGATTAAGCTTTTCTATGAATTGCCAATGCTAAACACTTGCGTTTTCTCTTGTGTTTTAGTATAATTAATTTTTGTGACAGTGTTGTTGAGGTTGGGTAATCGCTGTACTCCACTTGAGAGTATAGAGGAAAGTCCATGCTCGCACGATCTGAGATGATCGTAGTGTTCGTGCCTAGTCAAAAAATAAGCTAGGGTAGCTCGGCATGGCGTCCGGGCTAACGGCGAGAGAAGCGCCTAAGTCCATTTGGATATGGTGTGACCTCTCTGAAAAGTGCCACAGTGACGGAGTTCCCAAGGAAACACGGGAAGTGGAACGCGGTAAACCCCTCGAGCGAGAAACTCAAATTTGGTAGAGGAACTCTCCAGAAGGAAATGAACTGAAGGAGGGACAGGCGATTAGCCTGTAGATAGATGATTACCACCAAAAGTACGAGAAGTCTTGCTTCGTTATTCAGTACATTGGAACAGAACATGGCTTACAGACTTAACAACACTGAAGCAACCAGTCCCTTTATGGGGCTTTTTGTTTTATAAAGAGTAAGGAACGAGAAGATATTGCGTTTTTTGTATAATACCAGAATTTATAATTTGAAGTCCAATGAGTGGCTGTTGTTGATGTTGACTTTTGGTGAAAAGCAATTTTATGCCTAACGGAATAGGGAACGGGTATGCTTTACTCTCGGTTTTTCTCATAGCTTCTCACCTATTTTGTAAGGCGAGATTTGTAACTGTTCCTTGTTTTACGTTAAAATCCAAGTGATGAGACTGTACATACATAGAGTGATGAGCATCAGTACATATTAATATCTAATTATTGGAGGCTACCTATGTCGTTAGAATTGATCGCAACCACAGCAATGGGAATTGAAGCCATTGCTGCAGATGAACTCAAAGCACTCGGCTATAAAGACCTAACTGTGGAAAACGGCAGGATTACATTTAAAGGTGAGCCTTACGATATCTGTCGTACCAATCTATGGTTACGAACCGCAGATCGTGTGAAAATTAAAGTGGGAGCCTTTAAAGCCACAACCTTCGAAGAACTTTTTGAAAAGGTTAAAGCCTTACCGTGGGCAGAATATCTCCCCGTTAATGCTGAATTTCCTGTTTCGGGGAAATCTGTAAAATCAAAGCTTTTTAGTGTTTCGGACTGTCAAGCGATAACTAAGAAAGCCATTGTCGAAAGCTTAAAACAACATTATAATCAAGACTGGTTTGATGAAGACGGCCCTAAGTACAAGCTAGAAGTCTCATTATTAAAAGACATCGCAACACTGACCATTGACACGACGGGGCCGGGGCTTCATAAACGTGGTTACAGATATTTACATAGTGGTGCCCCATTAAAAGAAACATTAGCGGCAGCGATGATCTATTTAACACGTTGGACACCCGATCGGCCATTTGTTGATCCTTTTTGTGGATCAGGGACTTTGCCCATTGAAGCTGCAATGATAGGCCAAAACATTGCACCTGGCTTCAACCGCGACTTTATCTCTGAAGAATGGCCTTTATTTCAGAATGACGAATGGGAAAGAGCCCGTGCAGAAGCTGATGAAAAAGCCAACTATGATCAACCTCTCACTATTTTTGGCTCAGATATCGATCATAAAATGGTTGAGCTCTCGAAAAACAATGCTATGGAAGCGGGATTTGGTGACCTTATACAGTTTAAGCAAATGCAGGTCACTGACTTTACAACAAATCAAGAAAATGGCGTCATGGTCGGTAATCCACCTTATGGCGAACGCTTGGGTGAAAAAAGAGAAGTTGAAGAGATGTACCGTAAAATGGGTGAGGTTTTCAAGAAATATGATACCTGGTCTTTCTATTTTATTACATCCAACGAAAACTTTGAAAAGCTCTACGGGCGCAAAGCCACCAAAAAACGCAAGCTCTTTAATGGTATGATTCGAACAGACTACTACCAATTTTGGGGAAAGAAGCGGGACAGAGGGACAGGAACCTTGTCCCACTCAGACATGGGCTAAATGAGGACGACAAACGGGTTAAATCATGGGCAGCACTACATTGATTGACGCTATGCCGTTGGTATAATTGTTAAAATAAAGTTAAAACCACTGTAAATGTTGAATGTTATCATATACAGTGGTTTTTGTTTAGGGGAAAATGTGCAAGGGAGATGGTAATGCCATTAAATAAGTGAAAAAGTACTAAAACTTTATAGATCCCCCTCATTCACGCTTCATTCCCTGTTTGTTCTGCTCGTTCTACTTTTTTGATAAAGAAGGATAGGATTAAACTAATAACCCCGACGATCAAGATAGTCAGATAGGCATCGCTAATCCCTTGGATGGAAGCATCCATCACCATATGAGCTTGGGATTCACCACTTGTGGCATGAAGTGTCATAATCTCTTTGAGATGTGTTTTTGTTCTGTTTGTCATAATCGTGACAAGCAAAGAAGTGCCTATCGCACCAGCGACTTGCCGAGCGGCGTTTGAAATAGCGGTGCCATGGGCATTAAGACGAGAAGGGAGTTGATTAAGTCCTGCGGTTTGGATCGGCATTAAAAATAACGCCATGCCCACACGACGACCGGCATATAACAAGATCAGAAAGGTATAGCTCGTTGAATCCGTTAAGTTTGTAAAGCTATATGTGGTAAACAGGATTATTGTAATCCCAATGATTGAAAGCCATTTTGCCCCGAAGCGATCGAAGAGTTTTCCAACGACAGGGCTTAATAGCCCCATTAATAGAGCCCCAGGTAACATTAAGACTCCCGCCTCTAACGCAGTAAATCCCCTAGCGTTTTGAAGGTATAACGGTAATAGAATCATATCTGCATACATGACCATTGTAATAACACAATTAATGATTGTTGTTAAAGAAAACATATTATATTTAAAAGCCTTAAGGTCAAGGAAAGGGTGACTAGAGATTAATTGTCTCCATGTGAATAATCCAATGGTTATCGCCCCTATGAGTAACGAGAGGATGACCTCAATGTTGCTCCAGCCTTCGTTTCCAGCTTCACTGAACCCATAAAGAAGTCCACCAAATCCTATTGTTGAAAGAATTAAACTCATCACGTCAATCCGACTCGGCGTTGTTTCAGATACATTTTTTAGAAAAATAAAACCACAAATGATAATGATGATAACAAAAGGAATCATGCCGTAAAATAAAGTTTGCCAAGGGAAAGCATCGAGAACGTAACCCGTAAGTGTAGGGCCTATTGCAGGCGCAAATATGATGGCCAGCCCGACCATTCCCATCGCAGTGCCTCTTTTTTCTGGAGGAAAAAGGGATAATACGACATTCATGAGTAATGGCATGATAATCCCGGTACTGGCCGCTTGGATGAGACGTCCAATAAGAAGGATAGAAAAGTGGGGAGCTAAGGCAGAGACAAGGGTTCCTATGAGGAAAATAAACATCGAGCTTTGGAATAACTGTCGCGTCGTAAAACGCTGCATTAGAAAGCCAGTAACAGGGATAAGCACACCGTTGACTAACATATAACCAGTAGTCAGCCATTGTCCAGTTGAAGCTTGTATATTGAAGTCATCCATGAGCGTGGGAAGAGCGACAGTCATTGTCGTTTGATTAAAAATAGCAAAGAAAGCACCTAAAATCATAATGACTAAAATGGGACCTTTTTTTAATGGTTTAGTATCTGGTGTTGGGCTTTTAATCAATCCATTTCATCCTTTCCTGATGTGTGAAAATAGTTTGATAATGTGCGGTATGTAGAAAATTAAAACAACATATAAAATTATAGATATAAGGAAGGAGAGTTTCAAGGAAAATAGAATTTTCAATCGATATTTATTAACGTGTTTAAAAGGGCGGAGAGAAGCTTTTACCAGGACAAGTCCGGGTTAATGGTATTGGTCCATCCTTTTCGTGGGGATTACTATACATCCTTTATTCGCTTTTCATTTTGGACCTTCATTTGTAATGTATATCACAGAAATGGAGGTGAAAAAGTTTTATCATGAAGTTATGTTCGCTTCTGGAGGTTAACTTGGTTATATCCTATAAAATTTTAGTCCTTATTCATATACTTTCAGCAATTTTGGGAATGGGACCTGGATTTGTTTTTGTTTTCATAAAAAGAACAGCCCAAACGATGACAGAGCTCCGCCATTCGTACAGAATTACATTTCTTCTTCATCGTTTTGTTATGCTGGGAGGGACTTTACTTCTAGTGACAAGGTTGTTAATGGGGAGTTTACATGTAGTCTTGTTTCAACAAGGCTGGTATATAACAAGCCTTATTTTATTCTTGGTTGCTCTTGGCATGGGTCAATGGTGCTTTCTCCTATTATAAATCAAATGAAAGGACTCATTGCAGAAACTAAAGGAGAAGGTATTCCAAGGGGAGACGCAGAATATCGTTGGAATCTTTAGTGAACTCTCAGACACTGATTCTAAAAAATATGAGTGTATGTTCTTCGTCATTAGGGCATACCAAATACATAGTTAAATAAAGGATTTAATCGCTCGATTTCTACGTCAAAGATGACTTAATCCTTGACTACACGCTCCGCCAACTTTAGGCGATACCTTCTACACATAAACCTGTACGGGACCTATTTTCGTCTGTATGTTATGGTTATATTATGATGAATGGCTATTTTTAACTGAGCTTAATTATCATTGTATTAACAAGTGATGTGTTTTATATGGAGACGTAATATTTTTGAGAGGTGGAAGGTAGACATGAAATATGTACGATTAAAAAATCAAGAGATTCCTCCAATTGCGTTAGGGACCTGGTCCTGGGGTAACGGTGTCAATGGCGGAGATACTGTTTTTGGTAACAATCTAAATGATGAAGACTTAAAGCCCGTGTTCGAGACCGCAATGGAGGCTGGATTCAATTTATGGGATACTGCTGCTGTTTATGGAATGGGGGCTTCAGAAACAATTTTAGGGAAATTTATTCAAGCCAATAACAATGTTCTAATCTCAACAAAATTTACTCCAGGTGCCCAGGAATCTATGGATCAGGCTCTTACTGACAGCTTAAACCGTTTAGGTGTCGATCATGCTGATATTTATTGGATCCATAACCCTAATGATGTGAATAAATGGACAACGAAACTTATTCCACTGATGAAAAGTGGAAAAGTTAAGCATGCAGGTGTTTCAAACCATAACCTAGAGGAAATAAAACTGGCTGCGTCGATTTTGGAAAAGGAAGGCCTACAACTTTCTGCCGTTCAAAATCATTATAGCTTGCTTTATCGTTCCTCTGAAGAAGCTGGAATTATTGATTGGTGCAATCAACATGATGTTTTATTCTTTTCTTATATGGTTTTAGAGCAAGGTGCACTAACAGGGAAATATAATGCCCAACATCCGTTCAAAACAGGCACAAGGAGAGGTGAAGCCTTTAATACAGAAGTGCTTCAAAATTTGTCTTCTTTATTAGAGGTAATGGATAGAATGGCGCACTCACATGGAGTCGATCCGGCGCAAATTGCGATCGCCTGGTCTATTGCAAAGCGGACAGTGCCGATTATTGGTGTCACAAAACCGAAGCATATTGAAGGCGCCATATCAGCTGCTAAGGTTATTTTGACCCAACAGGAAATTCAAGCATTAGAAGAAGCTGCAAAGGCGACAGGGATTGAAGTCCAAGCCGCATGGGAAAAGAAGATGCAATAGTCATAACTTAAGGAATCACTTAATAATGAGGCAGGTCTATGGACTATCTGTCTTTTTATTAATGTGAGACAAAAAAGAATTTAAGTTTATTGATTATAACCAGAGCGTTTATTGTGTACCTTAATATTGATAGGATATAAATAAGGCTAATCTCATTGTTGGACATAAAGAATATCAAACGCTTAGGATAAAGGTAGAATGATTATAGAAAGGATGGAGCCAATGAAAGTTCTTGTTGTTGGAGCCAATGGACAAATTGGCAAGCATTTAGTGAAATGTATTCAGGAAAGTGGTCATCATAGTGCGAGAGCAATGATTCGGAGTAAAGAGCAGGCCGCCTCTTTTGAAGCATTAGGGGCTGAGACATTTGTCATGGACTTAGAGCGGGGAGTCGAAGAGATAACAAAAGCCGTGAGAGGGGTCGATGCCGTTGTCTTTACTGCGGGTTCTGGCCCTCATACAGGAAAGGATAAAACCATAATGGTGGATTTAGATGGTGCCGTCAAGACGATTGAGGCGGCTCAATCAGCAGGTGTCAAAAGAGTGATCATGGTTAGCTCTTTTGATACAAGACGTGAAGCCATTCTTTCCGCCTCCCCTTCCTTTGCGCCGTATGTTGCAGCAAAATATTATGCAGACGAATGGTTAAGAGCCACAGATTTAGACTATACCATCGTCCATCCGGGAGGGCTGACCAACGATAAAGGAACAGGTCTCGTCAATGTGGGAGTTGAAGTTGAACGAGGAACCGTACCTCGTGAGGATGTGGCAAACGTCATTTTGGAATGTCTAGAAGATCCAGCGACAATTGGGAAAGAATTTCAAGTGGTTTCTGGAGACACACCTATTAAGGAAGCTTTGAAAAAGATGTAGTACAAAGAGTTACTCACTGTTCAAAGTTTAGGTTCAAAGGGTTTGAAGAAATAGACGCTTTGATGAGAAACCTTTGTATAGTTATTGGTGAACTTTTGTTACAATCTCGTAACCCTTTGTAATATATGAGGGTTTTTGAACCTCTGATGGGGGATATTGGTAATGGTTTATGGATGGATATTTTTAACTTATTCGATGAAAGGCTATATTCACCAAGCCTTTCTTTCGTTTATAGATAATAACCCAACTTTTGGATAATGATTGTTTATATTACATTTGATAGCCTAATAGTAGTTCAGGAATAGAGACTACTAGGAGGCTCATATGAATTTGATGAACAAAGTGATGAAAATTTTCGTTGTTTCGATTATAGTATTATCCCTTTCTGCTTTTGTTTTTAATAGACAATCAGAGGCAGCGACCTCGCATAAAGTGTCCTATGGTGAAACCTATTGGAAAATCGCCAAGGGATTTGGGATTCGAATCAATAGCTTAATGACGGCTAATCATCAAAAACCCCTTTATGCAGGAGAGACGATAACACTTCCTAATTCTCCTATTTCTTTATCGGATAAAAAACTGCTTTATCGTTTGGTGCATGCTGAAGCTGTGGGAGAACTCTATGCAGGAAAAGTTGCTGTTGCAACGGTCGTGTTAAACCGTGTGCAAAGTTCTTTGTTTCCCAATACCGTCTCTGGCGTTATTTACCAAATTTCTGGAGGGCATTATGCTTTTACTCCTGTTCAAGATGGTCGAATTAACGAGCCAGCGGATGCGGAATCGAAAAAAGCTGTCAACGAAGCTTTGGCATTAATGGGTAAAAGTAGTGGTTCACTTTACTTTTATAATCCAGCAACATCTTCAAGTGCATGGATTTTATCTCGACCTGTTACAGTAAAAATTGGTCATCATGTGTTCGCAAAATAATAATTGTAAATGAATGACACCAATCCTTTAAGGGTTGGTGTCTTTGCATTCAATATAGATAATAAGAGTTGCTGGCGCTGCCTTTTAGTAAAAGACTATTCAATGTCTCAACGAGGATCGCTCTTCCCCAGTTTTTTAAATTCTTAAACGACATCATGACGCTATACATTCTTTTTTATGTTAAAGTTTTAATGGACATATTAAATAAAGTTTGATTAAATATTTAAAATATATTTAACACGCTAAAAGGGGTTTCGGGGATTTGAACACAAAATTTTTAGATTTATTAGCTCAAAAATATGAAAGTGAAGAAAAAGTCGTAACGGAGATTATTAATCTGGAAGCGATTCTTAATCTCCCAAAGGGAACAGAGCATTTTGTGAGTGACTTACATGGAGAATTTCAGGCATTCCAGCATGTGTTAAGGAATGGTTCAGGGAAGGTAAAAGAAAAAATAAGAGATATTTTTAAAGAGGAGCTCACTGAACAAGAAATTAACGAGTTTGCGACATTAGTTTATTATCCAGAGGATAAACTGAAACTGATTAAAGAAGGGTTCGCTAATGATAAAGCCTTAAATGAATGGTATAAATCGTTTATCGAGAAAATGATTAGGCTGATCCCTTATACATCTTCTAAATATACTCGCTCGAAGCTTCGTAAGGCTCTGCCAAAACAATTTGAATTCATTATTGAAGAGTTACTTTATAAAACGGATGAATTTGCCAATAAAAAACGATATTATTCGAGTATCCTTGAACATATTATTTCTCTGGGACAGGCAGATAAACTGATTATCGGTTTGGCTTACACGATTCAGCAGCTTGTTGTGGATCACTTGCATGTTGTTGGCGATATTTATGACCGTGGACCTGAACCTGACAAAATCATGGATACATTGATCAATTATCACTCCACTGATATCCAGTGGGGCAATCATGATGTCCTATGGTTAGGCGCCTATGCTGGATCTAAAGTGTGCCTGGCCAATATTATTCGTATTTGTGCACGTTATAATAATTTGGCCATCATTGAAGATGCCTATGGGATTAATTTAAGACCGCTTCTCAATCTTGCGGAGAAATACTATGGTGACAACCCCGCTTTTAGACCTAAATTACAATCAGGAGTAAAGCTATCTGATCAAGAAACGGTACAAATCACGAAGATTCATCAAGCCATTGCTATGATTCAATTTAAACTAGAGAGTCCTATTATTAAGAGACGTTCCTTTTTCAATATGCAGGATCGACTTTTACTTGAGAAAATCAATTATGAGAAAAACGAAATAACACTTCATGACAAGACCTATCTCTTAGAAAATACTTGTTTTGCTACAGTGAACCCTGATCAGCCTGATCAATTGTTGGAGGAAGAAGTACAAGTGATGGACAAGCTCCTGTTCTCTGTCCAGCATTCGGAAAAATTGACGAGACATATGAATTTCCTTATGAAAAAGGGTAGTCTTTATTTAAAGTATAATGGCAACCTATTGATCCATGGTTGTATTCCTTTAGATGGATCAGGAAAAATGGAAAAAATGGTCATTGAGGATAAGCCCTATGCCGGTCGTGACTTGCTGGACCTTTTTGAAAAGCATTTACGCTATAGCTTTGCTCACCCAGAGGAGACAGAGGATCTTTCAACTGATATGGTTTGGTACTTATGGACAGGTGAATATTCCTCACTGTTTGGAAAACGAGAAATGACAACTTTTGAAAGGTATTTCATTCGGGATAAAGCTACACATAAAGAGAGAAAAAATCCATACTACTATTTGCGTGAAAACGAAGACATCTGTCGAAATATTTTAAGTGAATTTGGGCTTAATCCTGACCACGGGCATATCATTAATGGCCACACACCCGTCAAGGAAATTGAAGGGGAAAATCCCGTAAAGGCCAATGGCAAGATGGTTGTCATTGATGGTGGCTTTTCTAAAGCATATCAATCGACAACGGGGATTGCGGGATACACTTTACTGTTTAATTCCTTTGGGATGCAACTGGTTGCCCATAAAAAGTTTAGTTCAAAAGAAGATGTCTTGAGGGATGGAACCGATGTTTTATCGGTTAAACGTTTGGTCGATGAGGAATTAGAGAGAAAAAAGGTCAGAGAAACGAATGTTGGCGAGAAAATCCTACAAGATATCTCCATTTTAAAAAGCTTGATGGAATATCGGTATATGAAGTGAAATATAAAGACTGACTAAACGACAAGTAATATAAATTTAATAGATTTAAAACAAAACCCTAATCTTGATATATTATGATAAAAACGGGCAAATGATCGTAGATCTTGTTGGAGTCAATGGAATCGTGTAGAAATATTACGAGAAATAGCGGTTTAATGACATCACGTTGTAGTTCTTACACCTTGTTTGAAAGGAGATATTAAAGCACCAGTATTGATAACGGAGGTACTTAGGAATGAAGCTATTATTGAGATTTTGTCTCGTAGTTATTATCTTTATTTTTCTAACGGAAACGCCAATGGCGTCAGCCGAGAATGCAAACGATTTGAAGAATAAAATAAATCAGGATATAGAGAATCGCGAAAAGACGCTTGATGATTTACAAGATAAAAAAGCCGATTTAAATGGCATCGAGGGTCAACAAGCTAATATTACTCAAAAAGTCCAAGAGCTTGAATCTCAAATTGAAGAGTATAATAATAAAATTCAAGTAAAACAAGACGGGATCGATAAAAAGCAAAAAGAGGTCCAATCACTAAAAAAACATATTAAAAGTCTTCAAGATCAAATGAAAAAGCGAAAAGAATATATTGCTAAAAGAATGCGGGCTACTTATAAACAGAGTGGAACGCATCAGTATTTAAAATTGCTTTTAGACTCTGAGGACTTTGGTGACTTTGTTAGCCGGATTTATTTTATCAGTCAAATTGAAAAACATGATCGTGCCATACTTGATGAACAAATGGATGATAAAAAGAAGCTAGAAAAAAATCAAGACGAGCTTAAAAACACCTTAAATAAATTGAACGGTGATCTCCAGAATCTCAAAAATCTTAAGTCAACCCTTGATAGTAAAAAGGCCAGTCAACAGGCTTATTTGACACGGCTTAAGGAAAAGGGAAATGAAATTCAAACGACAATTAAAAGCAAACAGCAGCAAGTCGCGTACTATAAAAAACAAGAAGAAATTCATAGAGCCGAACTTAAGGAATGGGAAAGGAAGTTACTTTCTAATTCCAATATTCCCAAGGAAATTCAGCAGTTTGTTGACCCTGCGCAACAACTTGATAAGAGCACAGGTATCCCTGCAGCGATTACCATTGCTCAAATAATTTTAGAAAGTGGCGGACAGCTATCAACACTGGCCACTGAGGCAAAAAACTTGTTTGGGATTAAAGGCCAAGGTCCTGCTGGTACCTACATTATCGACACCAATGAAGTGGTGAACGGCAATACAATTACGGTTAAAGCCGGATTTAAAAAGTATGACACCTATTATCAAAGCATGGTAGATCATGCCAAGACATTGCAACTTTCAAGATACCAAAACTATTTGAGGAATGCTCATAGTCTTGAAGATTACGCCTATGGCATTCAAAGTGGCGGTTATTCAACCGATCCAACATATGCCAGTAAGATATTAACCATCATTAAAGACTATGGTTTAGCTAAATATGATAGTGGTAGTTTTTAAGTTTATAAACACTCCTTTGTAAAGAGGCTAGTGGTACCCGCCTAAATTAGTGGGTACCACTCTTTTAATATAAAAAAACATAAATTTTAGTTTGTCTTCAGAATGGCTAGTGTTGATTTTTGCTCCAGAACACGCGCGTTCTTCATCCGTATTGTTCAGGGAAAAGCTTCTTAGAGAATAAGCTTCGCAGGAAAATTTTGTTTTTACTGTTTTTGACGTAGTAGGGTTGGCATTTGATGCAAAATCACGGGCTACGAAGAAAGCATTCTTGGTACAAATCAGGCGTCTATATGGAGTTGTTGCTCGTTGCCTTTCCCGAGGGACTCTTGTTTAGGCACCAGTGAGAATGTTGTATAGTGTCCCTTTCCTATGTGGTAAAATATAAATATTAAAAAAATGGAGGATACCCTATATGACAGTTGGAGGAAAAGAAGATATTGAAGGTCTCAAGAAAATCGGCAAAATCGTTGCGTTGACAATAAGTGAAATGAAACGTCAAACACGTATTGGAATGACAACCAAGGAATTAGATGAGATTGGAGGACGTTTTTTAAAAAGCCATGGTGCGGTTTCTGCCCCAAAGGTCACTTACAATTTTCCAGGGAATACATGCATTAGTATAAACCAAGAAGTGGCACATGGAATACCGGGAGATCGGAAAATCCGAGAGGGTGATCTCATCAATATTGATGTCTCCGCAGAACTCGGAGGTTATTTTGCCGATGCGGGCCATTCTTTTCAAATGCCTCTTTTCAATCCTTCATTGACGCGCCTTTGCCAACATACGTACAATACGATGATGAAGGTGATCTCATCTCTTAAGGCTGGTGTAAAAGTAAATGAAATCGGAAGAATAATTCAGCGCGAGGCCAGAAAAGGTGGCTATAAGGTCATAATGAATCTGTGCAGTCATGGCATTGGAAAATCTCTCCACGAAGCACCTGAAGAAATTTTACCTTTCTATAGTAAAGATGATAAACGTGTTTTGGAGGAGGGTTCAGTGATTACTATTGAGCCTTTTCTGTCGACTGGGGCAGAGTATGCTGTTGAAAGTTCGGATGGGTGGACTCTTCGGTTACCCGATAAGGGCTTTTGTGCACAACATGAGCACACCATCATTATCACAAGGGATCAACCAATCATTACAACGATAGCTTAATTATGGTGTTTTACTGGGCAGACTTCTTTAGTCATCGCATACCGCCTGTAAGACTCTACTTTAGTCAAAACTGAGGTGCTTCCTTGGTTTATTATGTGTTTCTTATCCGTAGTAGGGACTTTTCTCTTTTTTACCAGCTTTAAATAGTTTATAATTATAGGATGATAGTAGATATTTTAATTTATAAGTACTTATAATAGACTATGATAGGGTTATATTTGAGACAGAAAAGGTGTGTTCCTAGGTGAACCCTTTCTTTTTGTGGACACTTTGCAGGAGCATTTACACTTTTTTGCAAATATAGTGGATGAGGAAGGTTATAATGAGCAACATACAGACAAAAACAGACATTATCTTAATTGGTGCCGGAGTTATGAGTGCGACTTTGGGATCTTTTCTGAAAGAGTTAGCACCCGAATGGGAAATCAAAGTGTTTGAGAAACTCGAGAGTCCAGGTGAAGAAAGTTCTAATGAATGGAATAATGCGGGTACGGGCCATTCCGCACTGTGCGAGCTCAACTACACGGTTGAAAAACCTGATGGATCTTTAGATATAAGTAAAGCTATTAATATTAATCAACAATTCCAGCTTTCAAGGCAGTTTTGGTCTTATCTCGTTAATCGTAAGCTTATTCAAAATCCAGAGGATTTTATTAGGCCTTTGCCTCATATGAGTTTAGTACAAGGGGATGCCGACGTTACTTTTTTGAGGAAACGTTTTGAAGCGTTGTCAAGCAATCCCTTATTCCAGGGGATGGAATTTTCCGATGATCCAGAAAAGTTAAAGGAATGGATCCCTCTAATCATGGAAGGGCGTGCGTCGACTGAATCCATTGCTGCGACAAAAATTGATACAGGTACGGATGTTAACTTTGGCGCTTTAACACGTATGTTGTTTGAGTACTTAAAGACTCAAAATGTCCAAGTTAATTACAAACATAAGGTGAAAAATATTAAACGGACGAATGATGGGTTGTGGGAAGTGAAAGTACGCAATCTCGAGACTGGTGCTGTGGAATATCATACGGCTAAATTTGTTTTTATTGGTGGTGGAGGTGGCAGTCTGCCTTTATTACAAAAGACAGGTATTCCTGAATCCAAGCATATTGGAGGCTTTCCGGTTAGTGGTCTCTTTATGGTATGCAAAAATCCAGATGTTGTGGCTGAGCACGAAGCCAAGGTCTATGGCAAAGCGAAGGTTGGCGCTCCTCCGATGTCTGTTCCGCATTTGGATACAAGGTATATTGACGGCAAAAAATCGTTACTGTTTGGCCCTTTTGCCGGATTTTCACCTAAGTTCTTAAAAACAGGCTCCTATTTTGATTTGTTTGGTTCTATAAAACCGAATAATGTCTTTACAATGCTAGCAGCGGGCGTTAAAGAGATGGCGTTGACTAAATATTTGATTCAACAAGTGCTGTTGTCTAATGAAAAACGGATGGAAGAATTACGTGAATTTGTTCCTAATGCAAAAAGTGAGGATTGGGATATTGTTGTAGCGGGTCAGCGTGTCCAAGTGATCAAAGACACCGAAACAGGTGGTAAAGGGACACTTCAATTTGGGACAGAAGTGGTGACCGCTGCGGATGGTTCAGTTGCCGCATTGCTTGGTGCATCCCCGGGTGCTTCTACGGCTGTTCACGTTATGCTTGAAGTATTGGACAAATGCTTCCCAGAACGAAAGGAAGAATGGGAACCAAAAATAAAAGAAATGATTCCTTCTTATGGGGTTTCTTTAATGGATAACCCTGATTTGCTACATGAAATTCAGATTGCGACTGCAAAAACGCTCGGTTTAAACTAAAGAAAAACGGTCCTTAGAGACCATTTTTTGGAGAAAGAAATTTGCAGTCAGCTTCTGCATCTTGAAAGTTAGTAAAAAAAAGAACCTTTTCCTCTTTCATGAGATAAAAGGTTCTTTTTCATTCTAGCGTCAGAAAGCATAACTTTGTGGAAGACCTTATAATTGCAACTTTTCCTTTCGCCATTAAGGCTGGGTGACAACCTTAGTGAGTGCGATAGCACGAACATTAGGTTGTGCTTAGCGAGGCGATAAGGTATAAGTCGAGTTTTCTAATGCTTCTTTTGATTTTAAAAATGAATTTTATATTTTAAAGCTTCTGAGGGTAATCAACGTAATAATATTATGGAAGGGAGGCTTAAAGTTGAAAAAATATTTGTTGTTTACAGGAGTTTTTCTTGTTGCTTTTGTTATTCTACAGGTGTTATCGGGTTGGGTATTAACACTTTTTTATACCCCTAATTGGATGCGACCTCAACTTTACCCTCTCAAGTTGATTTTGGAAATGCAAGTGTTATTCCTTCACTGGTTATCGTGTTCCTAGCGCTTGCTATTGCTTTGGGCACAACTAAAATTATCGTCAAAAGAGCCAGGAAATAATGGGCACGAAAAACATATCCCTTACATTGGTTCAAGCCATTTCTCTATTCAATAATCGGTATATAGAACATGGGTAAGTCATTTAAGTTAAAAATAAATGAAAATGTACAAAATAAAAAACACGAGTAAACTTTCATCAGTTATAATAGAAGGAGTCATTATACGGTGGTGAGGCTAAATGGAGCACATTGATAAGCCATTGATTTCAGGTTGGCTTTCTTTGACAAATGCTTATACAGCAGTTATGAATCGGTTAGAAGGCGCTTTGCAAGAAGACCATGACCTAACATTAAAAGAGTTCTATGTCTTACTTTTTCTCTCTGAAACGTCTGAAAAAAAGTTAAAGCTAAACCAATTGCAGAAAATGGTAGGTTTGAGCCAGAGTGCCATGTCCAGGCTCGTTGCACGCTTTGAAGCCAAAGGATGTGGAGCACTCCAACGAGAAATTTGCCAGGATGATCGACGGAATATTTATACGTCGATTACAACAATAGGTGAAGATAAATTACAAAAAGCAATGCAGACATGTCACTCCATAATAAAAACGGCAATCACAGAAAAAGATATTCAAGAGGGACTAAGGGCCCTATTACTAAAACCGATCAAAGACTAAAAAAACCTGTTTAAAGGCCATATGTTGCTTTTCGCTAAAAGGGAAAGAGGCGTGCATAAGAATGGCTCGATAACAGAATTTTTCTATGGTAGGTTTTTTTATTTGACGATGACCTTTATTATCGTTTAATCTATGCATGTGCATACATTTAATAATCAAGTTATTTGAAGGACAACCTTATACAATGATGACGTTGTCTAAAAAGGAGAGGCATTCAATGGAACATTTATTTACACCTTATAAGATAAAAAGTTTAGAACTCAAAAATCGTGTGGTTATGCCACCGATGTGTCAATACTCAGTATTCAATAAGGATGGTATTGCTACCGATTGGCATTATGTTCATTACGTGAGCAGAGCTATTGGTGGTGCAGGATTAATTATCATTGAAATGACCGATGTTGAACCAGATGGTCGTATTACAGATTATGATTTAGGTTTGTGGTCTGACGAGCAAATTCCTGCTTTAGCTCGAATCATTGAGGCTTGTCATCAATACGGTGCTAAGGTTGGCATTCAGATCGCTCATGCAGGTCGCAAGGCAGAAGATGCTGCTGAACCTGTAGCGCCATCAGCCATTCCTTTTGACGAAAATTCTAAAACGCCAAGGGAACTTACGATTGATGAAATCAAGGACATGGTTGAAAAATTCCGTCAGACTGTCGCTCGCGCAGTAAAAGCAGGTGTTGATGTGATCGAGCTTCACGGTGCCCATGGATACTTAATTCATGAATTCCAATCCGCTTATACTAATAAACGAACAGATGAATACGGTCAGGACTTAGCCAAGTTTGGTAAGGAAGTCATCCAAGCGGCTAAGAGCGAAATGCCAGCTGATATGCCACTCATTATGCGGATCTCAGGAAAAGAATATGTAGAGGGTGGCTACGGTATTGAAGAAAGCATTGCCTTTTCTAAAGAATATAAGGCAGCTGGAGTAGATATGTTTCATGTCAGTGCTGGTGGTGAAGGCCAAATTGCCGCTCATGGTAGACCTGGTACACATGCCGCTTATCAAGTCCCATTAGCGAGAGACATCAAGCACACATTAGACGTACCAGTCATTGCAGTTGGACGGTTAGATGAGCCTGCTTTAGCCAATGCTGTTATAGGTAATGAAGAGGCTGATCTTGTTGCTGTTGGTAGAGGGATGTTAAGAAATCCATACTGGACGTTAGAAGCTGCAGCAAAGCTAAACAAAGCAACAGCTTATCCTCAACAATATCAAGTGAGCTTTCCAAAGGAGCGCAAGGAATAGGAGGAATAAATAATGCCTAAAAAAATATTGATGGTCGTCACGAACCATACTACTATTACAGATGATCATAAAACAGGTCTTTGGCTTGAAGAATTTGCTGTACCGTATTTAGTGTTTAAAAAACATGGATACGAGGTCAAAGTCACAAGTATTGACGGTGGGGAAGTTGCTTTAGACCCAAACAGTATCGAAGAAAAGCAGGAATGGAAAGAAGCTGAAGCAGAATTAAAGGGTACAGCGAAGCTTTCTAAAGAAGACGCTCAAGGCTTTGACGCTGTCTTTTTACCGGGTGGACATGGCACGATGTTTGATTTCCCTGAGAACGAAACTCTTCTTTATGTGTTGCAACAATTTGCAGAAGAAAACAAGGTGATTGGCTCTGTCTGTCACGGACCAGCCGGTCTAGTGAATGTGACCTATAAAGATGGCACACCTTTGGTAAAAGGTAAAAAGGTGTCGGCTTTCACGGATTCCGAAGAAAAAGAAATGCAATTGGATCAACATATGCCTTTCCTTTTAGAAACGAAACTGCGAGAAAAAGGTGCTGACTTTGTTTCAGGAGCTAACTGGACGGATCATTCTGTAAGAGATGGTCATTTAATCACGGGACAAAATCCTCATTCCAGTAAAAGCACAGCAGAAAAAGTGGTAGAAGCTTTAGAGGAAGAATAAAGAATGGCTAGAAAAAGGGAAACAGGTTGATTTCGAGTTTTCCTTTTCTATCCTTTTTTTCAGGGAGGTATTCGCAATGGAATATCGTAAGCTGGGAAGAACGGGTTTGAAGGTAAGTGAAATCAGTTTAGGTAGCTGGTTAACTTATGGGAATTCTACAGAAGCAGATACGGCGACCAAAGTTATTGATAAGGCTTATGATCTCGGAATTAATTCCTTTGATACAGCCAATATGTATGCGCTTGGTGAGGCAGAGAAAATCGTTGGCCAAGCTTTATCTAAGTATCCACGAGAATCCTTTGTGCTAGCTACTAAAGTCTTTTGGCCAATGGGCGATGGCCCCAATGATCGTGGGTTATCTAGAAAGCATGTCTTTGAACAATTACATGCAAGCCTAAAACGATTAAAGATGGACTATGTGGACATTTATTATTGTCATCGTTATGATCCTGAGACGCCTGTTGATGAAACGCTTCGTACTATTGATGATATGGTACGACAAGGGAAGGTTTTATATGTTGGGGTCAGTGAATGGACAGCGGCCCAAATTGTTGAAGGCTTAGGGACTGCCGATCGCTATTTGTTAGATCGAATCGTCGTTAATCAACCACAATATAATATGTTGCATCGCGACATTGAACAAGATGTCCTTCTAACCAGTGTTAAGAATGGCATCAGCCAAGTGGTCTTTTCGCCACTGGCACAAGGTGTATTAACAGGAAAATACCGACGGGGACAAGCCTTACCTGAAGGAAGCCGGGCCACAGATCCTTCCTCTAACATGTTTATGAGTGCGTATTTAGAGGATAACGTACTCGAAAAAGTAGAAAAGTTAATTGGATTAGCAAAAGGGTTGGATCTTTCTTTATCGCAATTAGCCATTGCTTGGATCTTGCGGCAACCCGGTGTTGCCAGTGCACTCGTAGGGGCAAGTAAACCACAACAAATAGAAGAGAATGCTAAAGCATCTGGTGTCCAATTATCTGAAGATACCCTCAATACCATTGAAGATATACTTCAATAAATAATAAAAGGTGATAGCCTGTCCCAAATTCGGACAGGCTTCTTTACAAATGATAGTATTAAACTGGAGGAGCCTGTCTAGTACGAAGAAAATAAAATGATTGGGATGGTTTACAATCAATGTTAAAATTAATACATATCACAACAGAAGCGCTTGGGCAATATTCATCATTGACTTTTTTAATAGATTTAAAGGGGGCCAACAAGGTCTTCGTTAGGACCTCAACTTTTATAGAAAAGGATGATTGAAGTGACTATAGTAGACAAGACACATGATCCATTCTCGATCAAAGAAAAGGCGATTTCGTTTCTTCAACTTGTCGCAAAGGGAAAAGTGCGAGAGGCCTACATACGTTATGTGGACGATTGTTTTTGTCATCACAATCCTTTTTTTAAAGGAGACTCACAATCGCTTATGTTGGCGATGGAAGAGGATGCGGCACAGAATCCTAACAAGCTCCTTGAGGTCAAACAAGTTGTTTCTGAAGGGGATACTGTGGTTGTGCACTCCTATATGAGACAACATCAAGAATCCCTCGGAGTGGCACTTGTACATATTTTTCGCTTTCATGAGGGCAACATCGTTGAATTATGGGATATTGGTCAACCTATACCTAAGCAATCACCGAATGAGAACGGGCCTTTTTAAGCATAGATAATGTTTAAAGTTCGGGAAGAATGCTTTGGGATTTCAACAAAAGAACCAAAAAAGACGATTGACTTTTAGGGGATCAACATGGATAAAGAACATTACTATGACAAAGTGTTAAATATAAAAACAGCCTTCAAGCCTATGAGGGTGCCAAAGAATAAGCATTATCATCCTTATGAACCGACACCATATGAAGGCTTAGAGGCACTATTTAAAGCATATGAGATCAGACATAAGGGACGGATTGTCGATTTTGGCTGTGGGATGGGGCGAATCAATTTTTATCTTCATTATTTTTTTAAAGTGTCAGTGATAGGTGTAGAAATGAACGAAGGCCTGTACAGCTCTGCTAAAGAGAATCTTAAGGGCTACGCAAAAAAGTATAAAGTCTCTAACGAGGAATTACAATTCTTTAACTGCCAAGCTGAAGATTATGCTATTACCCCTTTAGATAGTCAGTTCTATTTTTTTAACCCTTTTTCTATAGAGGTGTTTAAGAGGATTGTTAATCATATTTTAGTGTCTTATGAGGAAGCCCCTAGAGAAATGGATGTTCTCTTATATTATCCATCAGAGAATTATACCTATTTTTTAGAAGACCAAACGCCATTTCAATTAAAAGAAGAAATTGTTCTAAGAGAATTATATAAAAACAATCCTTATGAACGTTTTTTGATCTATACCTTTGGTTAGATCTTTCGTTTCCTTAAGTTACTGCTGGAATAGGCTATTTCATAATAAAAGGGTGAGAAGGTTGGGGCTGGAATGAATATAAAGCTCGAGAAGCAACAGTTAATGTGGCGCTATTTAGACGCTTTGGAGTTAAAGGACCTTAAGACCAATGAAGCTTTCTGGAACCATTTAGAAGGTCGACATGATGACACATTATTAGACCGATTAGATGATGCCTTTATTGCACAAATTGATGGAACAAATGAGGAAGAAATTTACCGTGTTAAAAATGAAAACCTCAAATTAAGTCTTGATGTCGCCAATTACTCCACAAACCTTTACAGAAGTTATTTTGAATGGCTTATTCAATATACATCCAAGTACAAGTACCAAACGCCTGAAAAAGTACTAGATATAGGCTGTGATAATGGCATTGTCACTTGTTTTTATGGTCTCTTATTCCCACAGTCAAAGATCATAGGTATTGATATCCAAAAAAATGGCCTCAAGGTGGCAAATGAGCTTAAAGAAAAATTCAAACTCAATAATGTCACTTTTTTAAGTCTTGATGTAAAGGAGATCCTTCATCACTTTTCTCCCCATTTCTTTGATCTTATTACTTCTGTGCGAACTTTTCACGAAATCATTGGCTTCCCTGAGCCTCCAGAAGTAGAGTCTGTGGCTGATCTGTTACATCTAAATATTAAATATGATGAGGAAAACTTGCTCAGTAAAATACATGAGGCTTTACGTGATGAAAAGAGCACATTTATAACTACAGAACGCCTTATAGACGAGAGCGCCCTTTTTCTTTGGAAGCAGGCACTCAGAAGGGCAAACCTACTGATTAAATCGTCGGATGTCATGAAGTTCCATGAGTTAGGTCATGAACAACACATGCCGCTACTCGTTGCCGGTATAAAGTCATAAATGGATAGGATACCAAAGAGTGCAATGCGTTTTCTAAAAGAAGGCGGCTAAGGTTATATATTTTATAGTGGCGATAGCGTGCTGTCCCTATTAATATTCTTTTAATAACGTTCATCATTTATAACATAGTGGAGGACCTTATAAGTTCAACTTTGGCTTTCGCCTTAAGGCTTGGCACCACCTTTATGTGTGAAGGCGTATACCTGAACAACAGGCTGTGCATAGTGGATCCGATGGAGCGCAAGCCAAGTTTTCTAGGAAGAAGTCTCATGTTACAATAAACAGGAAAGAAATCCAGTTGAAAAAGAAGGTAAACGATTTGAATCATAAACATAATACAGCTCTTGAAATTAAATCAGAAGATATTCCTTTATATAAAAAATTAGGGTTTCGCCCTCAAACCACGCAAGTGTTTTATGCTAAAGCTATCGTTTCATTTTTTAAAAAGGTGGCCGTGCGACAACCTGATGAAGGCCAAGCGCTACGGACTGAGCTCTCTTTGTTTACCCAATTTATGGAGAATGAGAGATTCACTTCTTGGGAAGAGTGTCAAAAAAACGTGTGGGAAAAATTACTGACCTTTTCCTATATTGATTTAGATTATGAGCAAACGCAAAGTAAAGCTCAATCCTTTTATAAAACCATTTTAGACCTAGCGAGATGGTTGGACGAACATGAAAAGCACGACTTTTTGTTTGCAAGTGGGGTAGAAGCAGTAGAAGCGAAATATCAAGAAGAGGTTCTTAGCGCGATCAGAGTGTTAGAGATTTACCGAGGAAAGGTCGAGAACCCTTTTTTGACAGGATATGAAGATATTCGTCGTGAAACGTTACTAGATGAAGTCGGCAGTCAGAGGACATCTGAAGGAGTATTTGAAATTGTTGACCTATTAGACGAAACGATGGAGCTCAAATCACTCTTGACGAAGAAGACTTTCACTGTTCATGTTTCTAAGTTGATTGCTAACGATGTTCATTTGGGGACGACTTTTATCGGTGTTCTAAACGAAGCTTACCCTAATCAATGGGAGATATTAACGCTTGATCGAGTCTTTCCTCCAACGGCAAAGTCTTATTTGTATAAAAATATTGGGATTAAAATATAATTCCGGTCATTTCACAAGAGGATTAGGACAGAAGTCCTTTACTCATAGAGGAATCCGAACATTCTATTTGAATGAACGGATTTTTCTTTATTCTTATGATGAGGCGAATTGCTCTGTCAAAACAGTTCGCTTTCACAAACACAGCCGCAGCTCATTAGGGATGGGCTATTGAGGAAATTTTTGGACTTATTATCAATTTTCATATCTTAAGGAAGTACGATGTTGATTCGGTTAAAATGAGATAAATTTCTGTGATAATATACCAATAAAAGCAGGAGTTTTAAACCTATTCCTAGAATTAGTATTTAGAAGATTAAAAGACTTTTTTGGACAATTAAAGGATGAGGCTCAGGGACGCTATAATTTGAAAACCTTCTACGTAAGCGTTTTAAAGGTGCCTTAATTGAAAAAGGGGGAATTAACACCGATAAAAAGTCAAGTTGTATTGGAAAATGGCCCAGCTATATTGCTATTTTTACAAGTGGAAAGACATATATATGAAGTAATAAAAAGAAATGGGGGAATTTGAGATGGATTTTACTTTCAATCGTCCAAAAATTGCTAAAAACATTACGGAGTTAATAGGAAACACACCACTTGTCCGATTAAACAATATTAGTGATGAAACAGGTGCAGAGGTTCTAGCAAAATTAGAATATTTTAACCCGCTTGGGAGTGTGAAGGATCGCATTGGCTTTGCTATGATTGAATCAGCAGAGGAGCAAGGACAATTGCATAAGGATACGGTCATTATTGAACCCACGAGTGGAAATACAGGGATTGCCTTAGCGTATGTGGCAGCAGTGAAAGGCTATCGTTGTATCTTAGTGATGCCAGAAACGATGAGTGTTGAGCGCCGCCACATGCTTAAGGCTTTCGGCACTGAGCTAGTACTTACTGAAGGATCCAAGGGGATGAAGGGAGCTATTGAAAAAGCGAACGAACTTGCTGAAAAGTATGAGAACTCATTTGTCCCCCAACAATTTAATAATCCCGCTAATCCAGAGGTGCACCGCCAGACAACCGCAAATGAAATTTGGAATGATACCGATGGCAAGGTCGACATTGTTGTCAGTGGGATTGGTACTGGGGGCACAATTACCGGGATTACAGAGGTCCTTAAAGAGAAAAAGCCATCTCTTTGGTCTGTTGCTATTGAACCAGAGGATTCCCCTGTACTCTCAGGCGGCTCTTCAGGTCCACATAAAATTCAGGGGATTGGCGCCGGATTTGTTCCTGAAGTCTTAAATACAGAGGTTTATGATGAAATTGCCAAAATATCCAACGAAGAAGCCTTTGCAGCCTCTAGAAAGATTGCGAAAGAAGAAGGCATTTTTGTTGGTATTTCCTCAGGTGCGGCAATCGCTGCTGCAAAAAAAGTTGCAGCGCGTTCTGAGAATAAAGGAAAGACCATCGTCACGATTTTACCAGATACAGGTGAACGTTACCTTTCAACCCCACTATTCCAAGAGGATTAATAAGTAAAAAATTGATTAAGCGTATCAGAGTTAAAACTCCTTCACTCGTTGAAGGAGTTTTTCTTGTGAACACGTATTGAACTCAAGCCATGGACGCAATCCAGTGATTTTGTACGAAAACTTTGTACGAAGACTATGTGAGAAAAGTAATGAAAAGCATTAGTTTCCATTGTAAAATCGATTTTATTTGATGAAGTCTCATGAAATTGATAAAAAAACTCAACGAAACAATATAAATCTGTTAAAATAAAGAAGGCATTTAAGGAGATTGTTGCTAAGAAAATTTCTGTCAATGTCGCTTATATATTGAAAGGGTTTACAAATAAAAGGATTTCTTCAATCAATAGAGAATATCTTTTAGTATGGGGAATACCTATTGGTAAACCTTCAATGATTTTTTCAAGAAAGTATAGTAGAGAAGGAGAGAGAAAAAAGATGGCATACAATAGCTTGATAGCCAGGGTAGAACTCACCCATGTATCATTTGGTGAGGTTGCTTCTGTGATAGGAAAAGCGGGTGGCGACATCATATCTATTGATGTAATTACATCAAGTGGGGAATCATCAATACGTGATATTACCATTGAGGTTGGAGACAACGAGGAACAGCAAGTTCTTGATAATCTGAAAGCCATTGATGGCATTAAAGTGATCAATGTTTCAGATAGAACATTTCTCTCTCATTTAGGTGGGAAAGTATCAGTTGAATCAAAAATTCCAATAAAAAATAGAGATGATCTGTCTAGAGTCTATACACCTGGTGTTGCCCGCGTGTGTTCAGCGATTCACGAAGATCAACGTAAAGCCTACTCTTTGACCATTAAAAGGAATACTGTTGCAGTCATAACCGATGGGAGTGCCGTATTAGGACTTGGAGATATCGGACCTCTTGCTTCGGCACCTGTGATGGAAGGGAAGGCGATGCTATTCAAACAATTAGGTGACGTCGACGCTTTTCCAATATGCTTAGACACTCAAGATACAGAAGAAATCATACAAACAATAAAAAATATTGCCCCTATCTTTGGTGGCATTAACTTAGAGGATATCAGTTCTCCGCGTTGTTTTGAAATTGAGGAAAGATTGACGAAGGAATTAGATATTCCTGTTTTCCATGATGATCAACATGGCACAGCTGTTGTTGTCATTGCTGGCCTCTTAAACGCTTTAAAAGTGGTAGGCAAAAACATTGAAGATATCCGTGTGGTGGTCAATGGGATAGGTGCAGCCGGTGTTGCCATTTGTAAAATGCTACTCAGTGCAGGTGTAAAGAGGTTAGTTCCTGTCGATTTTGAGGGTGCGATTACCTATGGTGGAAACTATCCTTATCCAATGTGGCAATGGCTTGCAGAACAAGAACAAGTGGAAAGCCAACCAGGAACGTTGAAGGAAGTTATTCAAGATGCAGATGTGTTTATTGGCGTCTCTAGAGGCGGTCTATTAACGGGAGAAGATGTTCAGAAGATGGCAGAGAATCCAATTGTCTTCGCGATGGCTAATCCAAATCCAGAAATAGCTCCAGAAGAGGCTCTGGAACATGTCAGTGTTTTTGCTACAGGGCGGAGTGATTATCCTAACCAAATCAATAATGTGCTTGTATTTCCAGGGATTTATCGCGGAGCTCTAGATTGCCGGGCAAGTCTTATAAACGAGCCTATGAAGCTTGCGGCTGCTCGGGCTATTGCGGCTGTCGTTACTGAAAAGGAATTAAATGCCCAATATATCATTCCGAGTATTTTCAATGAGCATGTGGTAGACAAGGTGAGGCATGCTGTTATTGAAACTGCGATCTTAACTGGAGTTGCGCGTCGTATTCCACCTGATTTTAGATAAGAAAAAAGAAAATAAGGGAATAAAAGAATATATTTCATAAGAAAATTGCTCCTTTTTATAATTTTGGTGGGACCTTAATTATACAAAAGGGGCGATTGTTATTTTTAGAAGCAAGAAGGTATAAGTTTTGATCATCAGGACGGTGTGGATTTCCGTTTCAGAACGCTCGCTTTCCTCATGCCCATACGACTATGGAAAGCTGCTAAGAGAATAATCCTCGCGGAAAAATCATGTTTTACAATTTTTTGATGTGGGTAGGGTCGGCGTTCGACGCACCATCGGGGCTCGAAAAGTGTTCTTTACTTTTGGCGGTGGTATTAATGTACTAGCTTCGGCGTTGTCACATAGACGTGACGGATTTAGGGATACTGAAGAAAAATGCCCAACTAAATAATGACCGGACATGCTTTACGCCCTGTTTTTTCTTATTGTACAAATTGTAATGATAACCCACCAGGAATTCACGAGACGTCTGTAGGATTAACGCGTTCTATGAGTCCTTACAAAGCCGCTGATATTCAGGATTTTAGGACTCCTTGTTTATATGTGCCGCACTTCTAAAGAAGAGCACCCTATAAAATGAGCACCTTGACATTGACGTTATTTCGATGAATGATAATGTTAATAAAGGTGAGGATGGATAAGATGAACGATAATGTAAATATTTTAATTATTGAAGATGATGAGGATATCAATCGCTTACTTTGTCATATTGTCAGCACGAACGGCTATACGCCAAAGCCGGCTTATTCCGGAACGGAAGCCTTGATATATATCGAAAATCAAAAATGGGATATGGTCCTGCTAGATTTGATGCTCCCAGGTTTGTCTGGTGAAGAGATTTTAAGGAAAGTGTCGACTGAGAGTGCCGTTCCTGTCATTATTATTTCTGCAAAGCTGAAAACAGAAACAAAAATCGCCACTTTAAAGGCAGGTGCGGATGACTATATTACGAAACCCTTTGATATTGAGGAGGTATCGGCAAGAATCGAGGCTTGCTTAAGAAGATACCGGCGTCTGTCAGAACTACCTGTAAACCATCAGCTTTATCATAAGGATCTTCTACTGGATACAGAGGCAAAAAAGGCTTTTGTGAAGGGGAGTGAGTTGAAATTAACGGGACTTGAGTATGAGATATTATTTCTGTTAATGTCCTCTCCAAAGAAAGTCTTCACAAAAGCAAATGTATTCGAAAGCGTGTGGCATGAAGCATTCCATGGTGACGATAATACGATAAATGTACATATGAGCAATATAAGACATAAACTCTCGAAAGCGAATCCTGATGAAGAGTATATTGAAACCATCTGGGGAATGGGCTACCGCCTTAAAACTTAAGGGATTCTTAAGATTTATCTTAAGGCTTTCTTATGTTTTCCTTCTTATAGTAATTAAGTAGACAACATGTCAAAATTAAGTTTGAGTTGGGAAGGAAAATGGCAATGAATGAGTATGTTCTTAAAACCCATGATTTATCAAAGGTCTATCAGAAGAAAATGGCCCTTAATAAAGTGAGTATGGCCATTGAAAAAGGCTCCATTTATGGTTTTATTGGGCAAAACGGAGCGGGCAAGTCAACATTAATCCGTCTTATTACGGGACTTGCTTTTCCGACAGCAGGAACGTTTGAGCTATTTGGCAAAAGCAACAATACCGGCGAATTTATTGAAGCGAGAAAACGGATTGGGACAATCATTGAGGGGCCTGCTTTATATCCACAAATGACCGCAGTTGAAAATTTAGAAACCCATCGCTTATTAAAGGGGATCCCTGGAAAGGAATGTATTGAAAAAACGCTGACGCTTGTAGGATTACAAGGTACAGGAAAGAAGAAAGCCAAGCATTTTTCCTTAGGAATGAAGCAACGCCTTGGGCTTGCGATTGCCTTACTTGGTGATCCAGAATTTTTACTTCTTGATGAACCAATAAATGGATTAGATCCTATGGGCGTCGTTGAAATTCGTGAATTACTAAAGAGATTGAATCAAGAATATGGGATTACAATCTTAATTTCTAGTCATATTTTAAGCGAGCTTCATTTATTAGCGACTCATTATGGTATTATTCATAATGGCATATTGCTAGAGCAGTTATCGGCAAAAGAACTAAATGAAAAATGCCAGCAATACTTGCATATTAAAGTTGATGATTGCAACAAAGCAGTTACTGTAATCGAAAGGTTTTTGGAAACACAAAACTTTGAAGTCATGCCTGATGGATCAATCAAATTATTTGCCTATGTCGATCAACCTGGAAAGGTATCAAAGACTTTAACCGATGAAGCCTTGATTATCGAAGCATTTATGCCTATGGGTGAAGACCTAGAAACCTACTTTACTCGTCGTATAGGGGGTGTTCAGCATGGGTAATTTGTTGAAAACAGAGTGGTATAAATTACGAAAAGATCGATCTTTTTGGGTCCTCACAGGTTTCTTAGTTATTTTCGCTATTCTGTATCCCTTAATATTAGAAGTGGGTAAAGAGGCAAATGTGAATGACTTTTACAGAGGGAATATTCTTTCCATCAACAGTGATATCGTGAGACTCTTCCCGGCTATTTTAGCAGGTTTCTTTATTGCCAGTGAATACTCAATGGGAACAATGAAAAGCATCGTTTCTTCTGGTAATAGTAGAGTGCGCATGTATTTCGCGAAATTGACGATCTTTTCAATTGGATCAATCATCATCATGTTAATATTACCAATTGTTATGATGGGAGCGAGTGCTGTTTACAAAGGCTTCGATGTGATGCCCGAATGGACGTTTTTTTTCCAAACGCTTGGTCTCATTTCACTTTTTGCAGCTGCCTTTGCCTCGGTTATGGCCTTCTTTTCGACCCTTTTTACTGACAGTGGGAAGACGATTGGATTTCTCCTGTTGTTTCTTGCCCTTATCGGAAGCTTATTAGAGTTTGTCAGTGCTAAGGTTGCATTTTTGGAACCGATCATCACACATTCGATATTTATTTCTCAGAGCTCCATCTTGACCATTGATCAAATCGATCATTGGAACGGTGAGATGTTATGGACTTTTATAGGGGTTCCAATCTTGACATTCATAATCTTTGGTTTTTTTGGTAGCTTGATTTTCCGAAAGAAGGAAATTAAATAAGACAGAAAGCGGGTGAGAAATCTGATTTACGTAACGTTAATAGTTGCAGCTGTACTTCTATATGTTCTCACCCGTCTTTATTTTTTAAAAAGGGAAATCAAACGTGTTTCCCGCCAGCTTAATGAACGCAATGCCCATGTCACAGAAAAAAAATTAGATCTTCGTTATTTTGATAAAGATTTTGAAAAGCTCGTGAAGGCAGTCAATGACCAAATTGATTTAACCAAAAAAGCCCAAGCAGAAAAGCGGTTGACCGAAAATGAATTGAAGCAGGCGATATCCTCTATTTCACACGACATTCGTACCCCTATGACCTCGATATTGGGATATATTCAGTTTTTAGAATCAAAGGATATTACTCCAGAAATGAGAAATGAGTATATTCATATTATCAAAAATAGTACGTTGCGGTTAAAGGTCTTACTTGAAGATTTTTTCGAGCTCTCGATTATCGAACAAACTGATTATCCAGTGAAAATGGAAAGAATCTCATTAAATCCTTTGATCTTAGAAGTATTGTTAGGCTTTTACGAGGCGTTTAATAAAAGGAATATAGAACCGAGAATAAATATTCCCCACCAAGATATTGTCATTATGGCTGATACATCTGCCATGAAACGAGTGCTTGAAAATCTTGTCAACAATGCAATTAAACATTCAAGCGGACATGTGACCATTGAACTCAAACAAACAAGTACAAAAGTTCAATTGATCATTAGTAATCCTGCTCCCCAATTAAGTGACCAAGATCTAAGTCATATGTTCGATCGATTTTATAAAGCTGACCAAACAAGAACAGGAAAGGGGACTGGGCTTGGTTTATCCATTGCGAAGAGTTTAATGGAGAAAATGAATGGCGGTCTAAAGGCTGAATTAATGGAGCAGCAATTATTCATGAAGTGTGAATGGGAACATAAGGTTTATCCCCAATAAAAGAGAGATTAGATGATGGTTAAAGGACTGCACTCGAGGGTTGTCGTTTCAGACTCGAGTACAGTTTTTAATAAGTTCACATGAACACCTTAGTGATTGGTGTCATAAAAACGGGTTCGTTCAGATTACTTTTTATTAACCGAAGCCTCATAGATTGATTTGACGGCTTCCTCAAGGGTTGCATTAAAAGTTTCATCCGACTGATTAACATTTAAATCATTACTCAATGCCCTCGAAAAGCTAGCAATAACACCTTCGTTTTCCTTGAGTTTTTCATTAGCTTCTTCGCGAGAATACCCTCCTGAGAGTGCTACCACACGGACTACCCGTGGGTGATCGGTTAATTCTTTGTAGGTATTAGGAATTGTAGGAAGCGACAATTTTAACATGACATTATCTTCCTCAGATAAGTCGTTTAGGTGGTTGACCAATTCCTCTTTCAAAAACGCTTCAGATTTTTCTTTATCCTGGCTATTGATATCGACTTCTGGCTCAATAATTGGAACAAGATCCGCAGCAATAATTTGTTTGGCTAACTCGAATTGTTGGTCAACAACTGCTTTAATACTTTCAGGGTTTGCTTCCTTAATAACTGAGCGCATCTTTGTCCCAAAGATATGACGCTCATTGGCGCGTTTGAGTAAGTCGACCAAATTCGGAATTGGCTTCATCATTTGGACACCATTAGAAAGTTCTGCGAGGCCTTTGTCCACTTTTAAGAAAGGAACAATGCCTTTTTTCTGTGCCAAATAATCTGCCGTATATAAGCCTTCAATTTGACTGTCCATGGTTTGTTCAAAAAGAATGGCCCCAAGAATGTAGTGAGAATCAAAAGCTGGTGAGGTAATGATCCGTGTCCGCATGTCGTGAACAAGCTTAAACATTTCCTCTTCATTGGAATAAGCATCTTCTGAAACCCCATAATTCGCCAGTGCCTTTGGTGTGCTCCCGCCACTTTGATCAAGGGCCGCTATGAACCCTTTACCGTTCTTTATTTTTTCTAATTGATCTTTTTGCATGTTGTTCACTCCTTCATTGTTATTATGTACTAATGACCGTCCAATCATGATTGTAGCACTTGAGAGGTGTAGAGATGAAGTAATAGGACATTATATCAATTCAAAACCTATGTGGATGGGTAACTCAGGCTTATAATAGGTATGCTTTCCCTAAAAAAACGCATGATAAGAATGAAGGGTGGCGAACGCTATGCTTATTCTTGAATTAGCCATTATTTTATTAGCTTCAAAAGTAGCCGGTAGCCTGAGCGTGAGATTAGGACAACCCTCTGTACTGGGGAAACTTCTGATCGGCATAGTATTAGGTCCTTCTGTATTGGGCTTGGTAGAGGACACAGAAATATTATCGGAGTTCAGTGAGATGGGTGTCATATTATTGATGTTTATCGCTGGATTAGAGACAGATATTAAAGAATTTAAAAGAACGGGGAAAGGGGCGACGCTTGTAGGTTTTGGTGGCATAATTATTCCGCTTATTATTGGATTTTTTGTCGGAATGATCATGAATTTACCCCCTTTAGAATCATGGTTTTTAGGGTTATTACTCTCAGCAACAAGTGTCAGTATATCGGTCCAAGCTCTAAAAGAAATGGATCAATTAAAAACCCCAGCTGGGGCTACGATCTTAGGTGCGGCAGTCATTGATGATATCGTCGTGGTCATTGCCCTTGCCTTCCTCATGAGTTTTGCTGGAGGGGATGTTCATTTAACAACTGTTATCATCAAAAAGGTTTTATACTTTGTTGGAGCTATTCTCGTAGGGTGGAAAATTGTTCCTTGGTTTTTAAAGAGATTTACTTCATTAAAGGTAACAGAGACGGTGATATCTTCGGCGCTGATCATCTGTTTTATTTTTGCCTATTTGGCGGAATATACTGGGGTAGCGGCAATCATTGGTGCGTACATAGCAGGTGTAGCTATAAGTGTTACCCATTTTAAGCATGAAGTTTTTGAAAAAGTGGAGACCATTAGTTATTCGATTTTTGTCCCTGTATTTTTTACTTCTATTGGTATTACCGCTGAATTTTATGGTATAACTAATCATCTAGGTATTATTACGATTCTTAGTATCATCGCCATCCTGACAAAATTATTAGGAGCATCCCTTGGTGCTAAAGCTGCTGGATTTAGTTGGAAGCCTGCATTGGGAATTGGTTCAGCGATGGTCTCACGTGGTGAAGTGGCATTAATTATTGCTGCCATAGGTTTAGAGGCGAAGCTCTTAAGTGCAGATATGTTTGCCGAACTTGTTGTCGTAGTCCTGGTGACAACCATTGTTACACCGCCCATGATGAAAGTTTTTTTAAAGGATAAGGCACAAAAGGAGACATCGATCAGGGAATAAAGAAATGATTGTATTCTTTTAGCCTGTTTATTTGATGACTTTATGGTATAATCATGTCAATAATTTCGAAAGGGATGATGGGTGGACAATGATTAACTAATCTTATTTTTAAAGTTTGAAAACACATCTTTCAAAACATACAAAATAGGATTAGTCTGCCCATTTATATAGAGTGTGAAAAGCAATAGAAATATCGCTTATTTATTCATGCAACGGTACGACTAATCCTTCCAAATCCACTGGGAGGATTTTTTTATAAGGCCATTTTTGTAGAAGACTGTTGCTTTATTTTAAAGACATGAATAGTAGAAGGAAATTGCGACGTAACTATTAAGCTAAGAGTTCACAAGTGATTACTGCTTGCTTATGGTGTGGATTTGAGCTTCAGGTCGCTCGCTTTCCTCGGGCACGGCCTCAGCTAACTTGGGAATGGATTAATGGGTTTCCCAAGTGGATCTTCGGACACGTGCTGTTCCCGAAGGAGCCAGAGCGCCTTACGCTCCAATTCACTTGATAGCTGCGATGCTTTTTGTTAGAAGCAGCTGTCAGCACCTT
>NZ_BMFV01000030.1 GCF_014639255.1 Pullulanibacillus pueri | reverse complement strand
CGGAACAACTCGAAGTTTATTCGTGAAGTAACGCTGGCCCCGTTCCCGAAGGAGCCAGAGCGCCTTACGCTCCAATCTCCTTGTGTGCTGTCGATGCTTTTTTGATAGGAAAGATCTGGCGCCTTTGCTTTTTCTCTCAAGGTGATTTTAGCTTTGGTGCAACTTAAATCAGATCATCTTAACTAGCGAAGGAAATACACGTAGACTCAAAAAATCGAAAAAACACGATTTTTCTGCGAGGATTATTCTCCTAGTCGCCTTTCTTAGTCCTGCGGGAGCAGAGGCCTAGGTGAGACCCCTATCTCACCTCAAAGAACAAAAAGCGTTTTTCGGGGACCCCGGCATTTCGCGGAGCGCGAGGAGGCTTAACCTGAACCTCTCTAGATGACAGGGTGATAAAAAATAACCGTGACTCCAAAAACAGAATCACGGTTATTTTATTACTGACCTACGACTGGGCCGTAAGTTTATAAGCTTAATGAAATATACTTCGTCTCTAAATATTCCTCAATTCCCTCTTTACCGCCTTCACGGCCGAGACCACTTTGCTTGGTTCCGCCAAAGGGGGCTTGGGCTGTTGACGGAATGCCGTCATTCCAGCCAACAATACCATAATCTAGGCCTTCTGCAATTTTAGTGCCTCTGGAAACATCCTGAGTGTAAAAGTAAGCAGCAAGGCCATAAGGCGTGTCATTGGCTAAGCGTATAGCTTCCTCATCGGTTTCATATTTTTGAATCGGAGCAATCGGACCAAAGGTTTCAATATGCATCATTTCCATGTCTTCATTCATATTAGCTAAAAGGGTAGGGGCAAAGAAATAGGTCCCTTTCTGATCATCAGCTTGTCCCTCTCCACCAACAAGGCATTTTGCTCCTTTTTCAATAGCGTCTTTCACTTGTCTTTCGACTTTTTCATACCCATCCTTATCAATTAATGGACCAACTTCGACGTCGGAGTCAAATCCATTCCCATACTTGAGCTTTTTCACTTCAGCAGTCATTTTCTCAACAAAGGTATCATATATCCCTGCTTGGACATAAAGGCGATTAGCACAGACACAGGTTTGACCGCTGTTACGAAACTTACTAGCCATGATCATTTCTACTGCTTTATCGAGATCAGCATCATCGCAGACAATAACGGGAGCATGGCCTCCAAGCTCTAACGATATTTTTTTAATGTGCTCAGCGCTTTTTTTCATGAGGAGTCTGCCCACTTCGGTTGAACCGGTAAATGTGATTTTGCGGACTCTCATATCAGCCATAATCACATTTGTAAACGATTCTGGGTTACCACATACAACATTAACGACCCCTTTTGGTATCCCTGCTTGTTCGGCATACTCCATCAATTTTAACGCTGTTAGCGGGGTTTGTTCTGGAGGCTTGACAATAAAGGTACAGCCTGATGCTAAAGCCGGTGCCAGCTTACGTGTAATCATTGCTGCCGGAAAATTCCATGGTGTAATCGCAGCGACAACTCCTACAGGCTGCTTGATCACCTGAATACGATGATCCTCTCTTTTTCCAGGAACAATGCGCCCGTAGACACGCTTCCCTTCTTCAGCAAACCATTCAATGAATGAAGCAGCATAAGCGACCTCACCCAAAGATTCTTTTAATGGCTTTCCGTTTTCAAGGGTCATAATTTCAGCAAGTTCATCCTTATGCTTTAAGATGATGTTAAAATATTGACGAAGAATATCCGCTCGATCACTGGCTGTCATTTTCGACCACATAGGAAGGGCGCGGTGGGCAGCCTCAATCGCTTGTTTTGTTTCATCTTCACCGCCATTGGGGACACTTCCGATCACATTCCCTGTCGCAGGATCAGTGACCTCAATCTTCTCTAAAGCGTCGCCCACCCACTCACCATCTATATAATTCAATAAATTTAGTTTTTCCATATTGCTCTATGACCTCCTTCTTCCTTTTCACTATATCATTATATTTCCTCTATTGTCCTTTTCCTAAACCACAGTATGTTTCAATTTCAATTGTCACTCCGTTTTTCCTTCACATAATCGTAATTCCCTGGATAGCTGATCATCGTTTGATTGTCGAGATAATAAATCTTATGAAAACAATGATTCAAAAACCAACGGTCGTGAGAAACGGCCAAAACAGTACCATTAAAAGCGCTTAGAGCATCTTCCAGTGCCTCTCGGGCAGGAATATCTAAGTGATTGGTTGGTTCATCTAAAATCAAGAGATTAATATCTTGATGCATAAATTGCGCCAAGCGAAGTCGCATGCGCTCACCACCACTAAGATCTTGCACCTTCTTAAAAACATCGGCCCCGTAGAAAAGAAATTGAGCTAAAAGATGACGAGCTTCTGCTTCACTTACTGGCACATGCTCTCTAAAGGCCTCTATTAAGCGTTGATCTTGCCTACCTTCAAAGGTTTTTTGCGATAAATAGCCAATGTTTAGCTGAGTTCCCCTATTCATTCTCCCCTCAGTAGGTTGGAGTTCTCCAAGAATAAGTTTGAGAAGGGTGGATTTTCCGGCACCATTTGGGCCAATAATCGCTGCTCTTTCCTGATATCTTAGGTGAAGATTAACCCCCACAAAAAGAGGGGCTCGGTTGTCATAAGCAAAAGACAGATTCTCTAGCTTAATTACATCTTTTCCACTCCTCCCCTCAGCCTGGAAAGAAAGCGCCATTTTATCCTCCTCTAGTTGGGGACGATCAAGTTTTTCCATTTTTTCAAGGGCCTTTTCCATTGACTTCGCCTGGCGATGAAATTTAGCATTTGGTGGTTTCGCCCGATTTCCCCATTCTTTAAGGCGCTTAATGGTCGCTTTCATCTTCTTAATTTTCTTTTGCTGTTCTTCATAATGAGCAAACGCTAAAAGCAGTCGCTTCTCTCTTTCTACGATATAATCACTATAATTCCCATGATAAGGAAGGGCCTCTTCATCATCCAAATCGTAAATTTTTGTCACCACTTTGTCGAGAAATTGCCGATCGTGAGACGTCATCACTACGGTGTTTTCACTTTGAACGAGCCAGTCTTCTAGCCATTCAATGGCCTCCATGTCCAAATGGTTCGTCGGTTCATCAAGTAATAATAAATCTGGATTAGTAAGCAGGAGAGCAGCCAACCCTACTTTCGTTTGCTCTCCCCCACTCAGACGTTCAAAGGGGAGCTCAAGATGTCCGATAATACCTAAACCTTGTGCCACTTGATTTATTTTTGCCTCTATGAGATATCCCCCTTGTTCTTCGTAATGTTGTTGAAGTTCACCATAGTGCCCAATCACTTTATTGAGTCTCTCAGGATCTCCTTCTGTAGCCATTTGCTGTTCAAGTTTTTTCATTTCCACTTCCAATTCTAACAAGGGTTGGAAGGCCTTCTTTAGACATTCTGAAACCGTCCTTCCTTCTTCGAATTTTGGAATTTGCTCAAGATACCCTATTCTTGCTCCTCTTTTGATCGCTATGTTTCCTTGGTCACAGTTCTCTGTCCCGACAATCATTTTCATTAATGTTGTTTTCCCACACCCATTAGGGCCCACAAAAGCTAACCGCTCCCCTTCACGAATCTCTATCGATAAATCATTAAAAATCATCTGACCGGCTATATTCTTTTTCACGCGATTGACTGAGCATATCATCATCATTCACACTCTCCTTGATCATTGTGAAACCTTGGCATATAAGGCTTCACACGGTTCCAAATTCTGAAGTTATAAAAAAAGCCATAGAGACCCAATATCCCTATGACAAAAATAAATACTATAAAGTCATTTCAGTCTGAAGTGTCAATTCGTCACTACAGTTCGTAGGAAAAACGGGTCCTCCACCACGTCCTTATCACGGGAGATGACCCCTATTAATGCTAAGATTATTTTAAGACTAAAAAAAGAGCGTGATGCCACGCATCCGCTCCTTGCTTACCTATTTTTCAAGCTGTGGGATTTGCATCTATCCAATGGCGTATTCAGTTTTCCTAAAAAAGGGCAGACTTCCCCCTTGGATAGCAAAACGGAAAATAATTGCACAGCATTGATAAATATAAGAGACAAACTGCGCTAAACCATTGGATATCATAAACCCCACACCTCCTTACCGACCTATAGTTATCTGATATATTACATGAGTTTTATTGTTTTGGCAAGTTTTCCATTGCATAAAATAAGAATTTTTTGACTTGTTTTGACGAAAAGTATCCCCTATACTGTTCTTTAAGGAGGTGAAAACATGGCAAGTGAACAAAATGAAATATTAAATGAGTTGAAGAAAATGTCACATCAATTTACAGAACGTTTGGACCAAGTCGATCAAAAATTAAGTGACTTGGAGCACAAAAATGAGGTACAGTTTGCTTCTGTTGATCAGAGATTTAATCAAGTCGATCAAAAGTTTACTGACCTTGAACACAAGAATGAGGAACAATTTGCTTCTGTTGATCAGAGATTTAATCAAGTCGACCAAAAGTTTACTGACCTTGAACACAAGAATGAGGAACAGTTTGCATCTGTTGATCAGCATTTTAATCAAATGGATCAAAAGTTTACTGACCTTGAACACAAGAATGAGGAACAGTTTGCTTCTGTTGATCAGCATTTTAATCAAATGGATCATCAAATGACCTCTATGGATAATAAAATCACTGACTTACAAACCGATGTTAAAGATATTAAAAGCGATCTTAAGCATTATGCCACACTTATTATTGAAGATGTCAATCATATTCGTAAAGATGTTAATGAGGTTGGCAAGAAGCAAATTGAACAAGCAGCTGATATTGATCTTATCTGGGATGAAACAAAAACACAGCTAGATTCCATCAAAAATCATGAGCGCTATATTAATCAAATTCGTGAGCGTTTAAATCGATAATAAGGACGATCTCCACCCCCGGTTTAAGTCATAGCACTCTTTCTTCAGAATGTTCACCTCTGACTTCCAGACATCCATCTCTTTTCTTACCCGCTTTCCCGGGAAATATTAGCGAAATCTGTCTAAAATTCCATATTAGAAAACTTGGCTTATACTTCACCGCTTCGCTAAGCCCAGCCTGATGTTCGTGCTTTCGCACTCTCACACTAAGATTGTCGCCAGCCTTAATGTCGAATGCCAAAGTTGCACTTATAAGGTCTTCCTCAAAGTAATAAATTCCGACGTTATAAAAAAAGATTCGTCCTCTAATTTATAGGCCGAATCTTTTTTGTCATTACACCATATATTTAATTCTACTTCCGATGCCCGAAGGCTCTGAGGGTTCTACAAATATTTTTTTAGACAAGCGCTCCCGAAGTTCTGGAACATGGCTAATGACCCCAATTGACATGTTTTCGGTTTGCAGTTTTTCTAAGGCAGTAACTACAGTATCTAAAAGTTCTTGGTCTAACGTTCCGAATCCTTCATCTAAGAAGAAGAACTGTAAAGGCACTTCTCCACGTAATTGCACTTGCATGGAAAGGGATAACGCCAGTGCGAGTGAGGTCAAGAAAGTCTCCCCACCAGAGAGAGATGAGACTGGCCGGCGAATCCCACCATTGGCATCATCACGGATGATAAAGCCTCCTGAAGTATCCACTTCAATAGCATACCGTCCGTGTGTAAGGTGAGACAAACGGTCTGACGCCATTCGACTAATTTGAATAAGTTGTTCCTCTGCAATGTACTCAACAAAGGTATTCCCCCGAAAGACAACCTGTAATTTTTGCAAGCGACTATAGAGTTTTTCAAGCTCGTCTTTTTCCTTTTCTAAGACGGTAAAGCGCTCATGCTTTAATGTAATGGCTTGCCATTCTTTTTCAAAGGCGGCATGCTCTTTATAGCTTTGATCTCGTCGAACTTCCAAATCAGCTACCTTTGTTTGTAATGTCGTGACCATTTCCTCCGTGAATCTGACTTCACCAATTAAATGGCCCAATCTTTCTTTTTCTTTCTCAATATACTGATAGCGTTTGTCATATTCATTGATTTTTTCTTCTAACAACATCATCTCATGGTCCGGCAGATAAGCACTCTGAATAGCCAATATCGATTCAAAACCATGTTTTTTCATTTCCTGATGCAGCTGTTTTTCAGTTGTCTCTTGACGCTCCTGTGCTTGATGATAAAGGGCTCTTTGATTTGAATAATGTTTCTCACTTTCAAAGCGCTGCTGCTTTACTCTTTCTAAAGTCGCTTCTGAAAGTCTCGCCTTCTCTTTCAGCGTCTCCCATTCAGTTTCCAAAGCCTCCATCGCCACAAACGGATCAATCTCTCGATGCTTTAAAATCTCTGCCCTTTTTTCAACAAGTGTTGCTATGGACGCTCTTAAATCATGAAGGGTTGTCTTGATCTCAACCTGCTTTTGCTCTAAAAGCAAGGTCTCCTTTTCTAAAGTCTCAATGGTATGCTCTTCTTGATCAAGCACCTGTTGTAGCCGGTCAATGTCTTGTTGAACGACTTGAAGCTGCTCATCTTGTTTCTGAATGTCCACCTGAGCCTTTTCAATCGTTTCAAAATTCCACTCACTAAATTGCTGCTGCCAACGTGCATACTGTTCTTGCATGTTGGTTTTGAACGTTTTGACTTTTTCTTGATAAGTCTTTTTTTGCCCGATGATAAGTTCTTTTTCAGACGTAACTTTTGTGAGCACACTTGAAGCCGCTTTATACTCCTTGACCTGTTGCTGCACGCGTTCATCTCGGCTGATCACATCTTGGCGAATGCCCTTAAGCTCCTGATTGGTTCTTTTCATCCATTCTTTGAGCTCTTCTTGGCCCCAGTGACTTAATTGAAGAGGCTCCGCTTCCTTTACTGCTCTTATTCCAGGGACAAGACCTTCTTCAAGCGTTTCGATTTGTTGCACGCGATTTTCAAGGGCCACTTGTTGACTTCCCGTTGATTGCAGTGCTGATTGTACCCACTCCATACATTTTTTATAAAAATCTTTTAACCCTTCGAACGCTTCCAAAGATGGTCCAACTTCTGCAGGCTCATGAGAATGGGAATGATGGGTGGCACCGCAAACTGGACAGGGCATCCCCTCTGTAAGTTGTTTTCTAAGCTGTTCCGCCAGCGTTTTTTGATAAACTTGCTGATATTTCTTTTGCCGTTCCTCTTCCTGGACATCCAACCAGTCTTTCAAAATCCTCGATTGCGATACAATTTGTGAAAGCCGATGATAGATCTTTTCATAATGGGAAAAGCCTTGCTTTAATTGCTCTTTGACCTTCTCAAGGATAGTCATATTTCGATGATATTCCCCGGTAAGAGCCTCAAGCTTCTCCTCTGTTTGTTGCAAGTGCCCTTGCCAGTCTTTTAAAGCCTTCATCTCATTGACTATTTCTTGTTTTCCAGTTAATGCTTTTCTAACGGTTTCTCGATAGTCTGATGAAATGGAAAGAGATTGCCTTTCTTGCATTTTCTGCTGTAACCGTTTCTTCTTTTCTTTATAATCTACTTCCATTTGTTCTTGTTGCTTTCGACTTTCAATAATAGCCTTGCTCTGCTTCTCTTCTGATTGCCGCAACACAGCTTCCCGTTGCTGCTTTTCACTCAGCTCCTCTTGAAGCTGCCCGGCATGAAGAAAGGCCGCCTTTTCCTGTTCGTAGGTCGGCATCCGTTTGTCAATAGCTTCTTTTGCCTGTTGATACTGTTGAAGAGCCTTTACCTCTTGTGACTGTACGGCTTCATACTGCTGATGAAACTCTTTTAAACGTCGTTTCGCATCTTCTACTTTTTCTAAAGCTCCCTCATGTTCTTTAACATAGGGCATCACTTTAGATGCCAATTGCGCTTTTTTCACTTGATCCCGGTGCTGAGCGATTGTCTCTTGCTCATTCAATAAAAGCTTTTCTTGGCGCTCATATTCCTCTAACTCCTGCTGATTATGCCACTCCGTTTTGACCTTTTCGAGTCTCTCTTTATCCTTTTTCAGTTGGTCATTATAGGCTTTCGCCTGTTTTTCGGCTTGCTTATATTGTTCATAGCTGGCTTCTAGCGCTTCCTTAGAAGCATCACCGAGCCCATTTTGCTCTGCGGTAATGGCTTCCAGGCGACGCTCAACTGTCTGTGCCCGACCACGAATTTTTTCATTGAGTAAATCCCCATACTTTTCGAGATGAAACAGCCGTTGCAGCATCCGTCTGCGCTCAGCCCCCTTTAAGGAAAGAAAATCGGCAAACTTGCCTTGGGGAAGGACAACAGCCCGAGTAAAATCATCATGGGTTAAACCTAGGAGATTGCGAATCTCCTGAGTGACCTCCCGTTCTTTATCCGCTAATACTTCATGGCCATTTTCAGAGAGAAAATGAAGCCGACAGCTACCAATAGCCAGACCGTCTGTTTTGGTTCTTTTATAGACACGTTCAACCCGATAGCGCTTAGGCTGGCGTGTTCCAAGATCAAAAGTAAAGGAAACAGCGACTTCCTCTTCAGCATGATTGAGAATCCCTTGTGTATTCCCTGAGGCTCGTTCGACCTTCCCATATAAAGCAAGTGTCATCGCATCAAGCAAGCTTGATTTTCCACTTCCCGTCGGACCAAAGATACCAAAGACGCCACCATCGACTAGCCTTGTAAAATCAATTGTCTGTTTTTCTCTAAAACTATGAAGTCCTGCAACGGTCAATTCAATGGGTTTCATTGCCGTCTCCTCCTTCCTCTTCTGTCTCTTTAGCAATCTCTAAAAAGAGCTCGACTAAGGAGGACTCGGGCTCAGCGCCACCCGTCTGTTGACGATAGAAGCGGGCAAAAATGTCCTGAAGAGGGAGATCGGCTAAACGTTCTTGTTCGACGTCACTTTCATCTTGAAGATAACGCGGACGAATATGAACCAGGCCATCGTGTGCTTTTCTAAGTTGTTGAATATCCCGTAAGGAAAGTGCATCGGTCAAGCTTATCTCTAAATCTATCCAGGCGTTAGCATCTTTTCCGGCTTCAATCCACTGGTGGACCTCTTCCAGCCCATTTTCTGCCGTCCATCGCACTAAAGGCTTACCCGCCGAGAGGTAAATCTCTTTGATCTCCGTTGGCTGCCCAGGTGTCATATCCAGAATGGTCACCGACTTCGGCTGATGAGCTTCGGAAAAACTGTAAGCGAGCGGTGATCCGCTGTAACGTCCAGGTGTCTTGCCAAACTTGAGCTGTTGAGGACGATGAAGATGACCAAGCGCGACATAATCCGCCCCCACGTCTAGTGATGAAGGTGAGATCGTATAGGCACCTCCAATTTGGATCGGACGCTCTGAATCGGATTCTTTTCCTCCAGCAACAAATAAATGGCTCATGATAATATTGACCGTATCCTTTTTGAAGGCATGAGCATGGGATTTAAACAAGAAAGCAAGTCTCTGATCATACGCTTCTCGAATCTGTGTTTCTTCATTCATTTCACTCAGACATTCATTAAGTCTCGATTCAGAAGGATAAGGAATAGCACTGACGACTAACGCCTCATTACAGGTTGGCACCCTTATTATAGGCGGTTGTTGAATAGGGCGCCCAACTAAAATGATCCCCTGGGAAGACGCTATTGGGGAGGAGGCTTCCACACGTTCCGGACTGTCATGATTCCCTGAAATCACAATCACTGGCCGACGTCCTCCCTTTGAGAGCCGTTGAATCGTTTCATAAAACAACATTTCGGAAGCTGCTGGCGGATTCACTGAATCATAAACATCTCCTGCCATTAAGATGGCATCCACCTCTTCTTCATCGGCAATGGCAATAATTTCATCTAAAACAGCTTCTTGTTCCAAGTGACGCGAGCGCCCTTCTAACGTTCTTCCCAAATGCCAATCGGCAGTATGGAGTAATCGCATCCTATCGCATCCTTTCTAATCTAGAGTAAGTCAAATAAGAGGGTAAACAAGTGGGAGGTCATTGACTAAGAATGTTACATCAAGTAACAATGTTGAACTGATCTCCATTCCCTGTTTACCCTCAAGATAAAAAGCTCGCCCTCATGAAATGAACATTAGATCTCTAAAAAGAAGCCACCATCAAAAGCATAAAGACCGACACAATGCACCTTTTGTTTCCAAATCCGCTCAATCGCTATTCGGTAGAGTTCAAGTTGTTTGCGATAACGAGAAATAAGAGCTGCCTGTGCGTCCTCAGGGGTATGAAAACGCCCTTGAAGCTGATCGGTTTTATAATCGAGTAATGTCAACCCTTTTTCATTTTCGTAAAGACAATCAATAACCCCTTGCACAAGAAGTTTCTCTTCATTCCCCTGCCAATCCTTGTAAACCTCGGAGGTGTTTAAAGCGAGTGAAAATGAAAGTTCACGCACCACACGCGGGGCAGTTAAAATCTCTTGCCCCATTGTTGTTTCATAGAAATGATGTATCGCTTCCAGATCTAAGGCCGCCCCCTCTTCAGGTGTGAGCATTTCTTGTGTCACCATCCGAGAACACTCTTCTTGTAAATACGGCTCTGACATCGAGGGCAGTAGCCTTACGTGCTGCATAAATTTATGGACAGATGTCCCGCGTTCGGCCGCTGTCATACTTTCCTCTGTTAAAAAGCGCGGGCGTTCGCCAATAGGGCGACGGAATTGTTTGACCAGAATTTCATCAAAGCCTTCATTAAAACGCTCTTGTTGACGTTTGATCTCCGTCACTGTTTGTTTCGCCATACGTTCTGTTGCTTCTTGATGGGGATAGCGCCATGAGAGCTGTTCCGCGACAAGCCGATCCTTCTCCCCATTAACGTCAACTGGAAGACCGTGTCTGAGCTTCTCTTCCCGCTCCCTATTGTCCATCTCCTGCTGTTCAAAGGCAGGGACCACAGTTTCTCCGGCATGTAACGCAATAAACCATTCCGACGGATGCTCCTTGACCCCTTCATAAAAAGGCGTGAACTGCGCCGCTTCATGGAGGGTTATGGCGTGTCTATGCCGTGACACTGCTGGACCAATCCAATCCAAATATGTCTTAGCTTGTGACCTTGGAAAACTAGGCAGAAGCCAGGCCCGTTCCTCCGTTTGTGCACGCCATTTTTGAATGACTTTCTCACTCTCTTTTAACGTTCCGACCAAATAAAGTTTTTCGCGAGCCCGTGTTAACGCCACATATAAGATCCTGAGCTCTTCGGCCACAGTCTCCCCGGCCATTTTCCGCCGCAATGCCGCGTGTGGTAAAGTCGGCAATGTAAACCGTCTGACGGGATCAATATTTTTCGTACCAAAACCTAAGGACTTATGCAAAAGCGTCTTTGAATTGAGATCCCTAAAGTTAAAACGTTTATTAAGCCCTGCGACAAAGACAACCGGAAACTCTAAACCTTTACTTTTGTGAATGGTCATCACACGGACAACATCTTCTTGTTCACTCAGCGCTCGAGCTTCTCCAAGATCCCCACCACGATCCTGAAGCCTTTCAATAAATCTTAGAAATCGAAAAAGGCCACGGAATGAGGTCTGCTCATATTGTCTTGCTCGATCATAAAGCGCCCTTAAGTTCGCCTGGCGCTGTTCTCCACCAGATAGACCTGCAACATACTCGTAATAGCCTGTTTCACGGTACAATTGCCAAATCAGGTCCGCTAACGCTCCACTGCGCGCCCGTCCTCGCCATTTTTTTAGACGCGTAAGAAAATGCGTCAACTTTTCGGTTAATTCATCCTCAAAAGTGTTGACATACTCTTTTATCGCCTCGTAGTAAGGAACATCCTTTTTAACTATACGAATGCGCGCAAGCTCAGCACCACTCAGTTGAACAAGCGGTGAGCGTAAGACAGAGGCTAGGGGAATATCTTGATACGGATTATCGATCGTACGTAAAAGCGACATCATGACAGACACTTCAATCGCCTCAAAATAGCCTGTTGCTAGTTCCGCATAAGTGGGTATGCCTCTTTGCTTGAGCACATCCATTATCGTTGGCGCCCAGGATGCTGCTGAGCGCAGTAATATGACCACATCTCGATACTGAATAGGACGATTGACCTCAGTTTCTTTATCATAAACCTCCATACCCTCTGTAATCAGCTTTTGAATTTGATTGGCGATAAAGTGCCCTTCTAATTCTGCCGTTTGATACTCCTCTAACTCTTCATCCTCTAGTCCCGCTTTTTTATCATGGCGATCTATAAGGTGAAGCTCCGTGGCCAAGTTTGCTTCAGGATAATAACTGGCACCAAATTTCAGCTCCGCATTGGCATCATAATCAATTTCACCTACGGCTTCGTCCATTACTTGCTTAAAAATAAAATTGGTACCGTCTAGAATTTCCCGGCGACTACGGAAATTTTGGGAAAGATCAATGCGGTACCCCGTTGCGCCTGCTTTATTTTCATCTATAAACTGCTTATACTTCTCTAAAAATAATCCAGGCTCGGCAAGGCGAAAACGATAGATGCTTTGTTTGACATCCCCAACCATAAACGTGTTATTTCCACGGGCAATATGGCTAATGATCGTCTCTTGAACAAGATTGGTATCTTGATATTCGTCCACGAGCAGCTCTAAGAATTGGGCACGATATTGTTTGGCAATGTCTGATGAGACTTCTTGACCAGGCTGTGCCTCAGGAGACCGCAAAATGTGTAAGGTAAAATGCTCTAAGTCATCAAAGTCGACCAAGGCCTTTTCTTTTTTTAATGCTCTATACCGCTCAGAAAAATCCTTCACGAGGTGCACAAGTAGAGCCACATAAGGGGCCATATCATGAAGATCTTCAAGATAGGCTTCCGGTGGTTTAGAAAACAACTCTTCTTGAAGCTGTGTCAATTTTTTCTTAACATCATCTCGCAAGCCCTTTGTGCGTTCTTTAAGATTTTCGTCGATATCATCACCACGGCACGGTTTCAATTTGCTGAAAGCAAGTGTAGAAAATGCCTGATACAGTGCCTCCCATGGCCCCTGTGTGACTTCAGCCATTTTCTCTAGCAATTCTCGATCTTTTTGTAGGGTTTCAATATAAGGATAGGGTCCCCCTGGCTCAGAAGCGAGATTTTCAGCCGTATCAAGAATTTTTAATAACCCAACGATGGTTTCTTGAATCGATCCTTTGAGGTCTGGTGTCCATGGGAGATCATCAACCGTTGTGCCCTCATCAACGTGATAAGCCGCAGCCATCTCATCTAACCATGCTTCTGGCCAAGGATGACTCCTTGAAAAATCATATAACTTCTGCACAAGCTGAATCAGTTCTGTATCACTCCGATCATTTGAATAGCGATCGACTAGCTCATAAAAAAGATCAGAGTCCTGTGCCCCATAATAGTCTTCAAATAAGCCTTCCAGAACATCTTCACGGATCAGCTCCATCTCTGCTTGATCCCCTATGCGAAAGGCAGGATCGATATCTAATTGATAATAATATTTGCGAACAACAGATAAACAAAAAGAGTGGGAGGTTGTAATTTGTGCCTTATTAAGCAAAGTTAATTGATTGCGTAATCTTAAATCCCCCGGTTTTTTCGCCAGCTCCTTTTCAAGGGCTTGTCCAATTCGCACGCGCATCTCTGCCGCCGCAGCATTGGTAAAAGTCACGATCAGCAAGCGATCAACATCTACAGGATCATTGGGATCAGTAATTTTGCGAATAATGCGTTCGACCAGAACCGCTGTTTTTCCAGACCCTGCCGCGGCTGCAACCAACATATCTTGACCCTTTTCTGCAATGGCTCGCCACTGGTCATCTGTCCATCGGCTATTTTCTGGTTTAACAAGTGTCATTCTGAACCCTCTCCCTTCTTCTCTTCGACATCCTGACTATTCAAGCTTTCCTTTAAGTTAACCAACACTTCAGCGTCCGCTGACTTTTTTAACATGCGATAAGCATTCTCTGGTCGTGATAAATCAAATTGGCATAACGATTTAAACGAGCAATACGTACAAGGGGTCCGATCCTTGAGTTTGTACGGTGAAATCCCGATATTGCCTTCCGTAATCTCTGTCCCTACTTTTTGCATCATCCCCCGCACATACTGACGAAGCACATCGAAGTCTTCATCAGCAGCAATTGAGGATTGTTTCGTAAACGAGCCATCCTTTTTAAAAGCAACTGGAATGATATCTGAGCGCTTTGATTCCAATCCTTCGTCCATCAACCTGAGCGCTTCCTCATCCTCTATGAGCAGACCCTTCATCTTAAATTCCTTAAATAATCGACTCTCAAGGGCCTCTTCCTCAGGCTTGTCTTTTTCATTCAACATCGGATTATGGACGTGGAAATAAAGAACACCTGCAGGGTCCGCCTCTTCACCTAGCCATGTTTTAGAGTGGGTAATAACGACATCGAGATAGGCTAGCATTTGTAAAGCAATCCCGTAGTACACATCAGTCATACTTAAATCTTTTGCACTTGATTTATAATCAATAATCCTCAGCAAGAGCCCTTTACTCGTCACGCCTTTATCCACCCGGTCAATACGTCCAACGATCTGCATTGTACTGCCGTTAGGTAATTTGAAATCCAATGGTGGCAGGGGCTGATTAGGACCAAAAGGTAATTCAATGCCGACAGGGGAAAACCCACTTGCCTTCGCATGGCGGTTCATTGCCAGCGCAGCACGAACAACGACATCACGCATTTTTCTTTTTAAATAAAAATAGCGAGAGGAGCTGAGCAGAATTTCACGTTGCAATCGTGGGGCCAATCTTTCCACCATGTCAAAAGCAAGGGACTCGCATTCTAATCGTGAAAGCTCGGACCATTGCTTATTCTGCTGAAGTAACTCTTCCGTCATCTGTTTTAATGCCGCATGAAAAAGTTGTCCAATATCAGGGGCTTCCAATTTATAAATCTCTCTGTCTTTTAATCGTAAACCATAATTGGCAAATTGCGCGAAAGGACAGGAGTTAAAGAGCTCCATCCGTGAGACACTGGCTTGAATGTCCTTACCATATAAGTCCTGCGAGGTTTCTTTCGGTAACCTCTCTTCCTTATTCACATAAAATCGACTGCTCAAGACTTGTTGCGTTGATTGTCGCCACTGCTCTGATTGAATCAACCAATTGTAAGTCGACCACCAAAGATCCGCTACGGGGTAGCCTTTTTGCCAGCGACGTATTTGCCCGGCAACATGGCCTAGTGTCCTTGAAGAAGCCACAATAAATTTCTCTTGTTCACTCGTCTCTGTTTCATAGGGGTCACCAGAAATAAACTCGGGTTCTAGTTGTGTAAAGTAACGGGACATTCGTGACACCAAGGAGGACGGCATGAGGCTTTGTCCGTCTTCTCCAGCCAATGGATAAAAAAGATAAAGCTTCTCACTTGGACTCGTTAACGCCCGATAGATCAAAAACTCTTCATGCAACAGTTGCTCTCGACCGTTCGGACTTAGCTCCAAAGCTTGTTCTCCTAATGTCTCCCGCTCTTCATCCGAAAATATGCTGTCCTCTACCGGTTTCGCTGGGAGAATGCCTTCATTTACCCCTAAGATAAAGGCGGCCTTTATCTCATTTGTACGGGAACGATCAATAGCCCCAATCAAGATCTGATCCAGTGCTGGAGGAACAAGGGCAAAGCGGAGGGCTTCAAGCCCCGATCCTAAGACCTCTGCAAAAGCCTCCAATGAAAGCACATCGTCTCCTGCTACCTCCACTAATTGATCTAAACAATCCAAGACCGCTTTCCACACTTGATCATGCTCTCGCGCCTCATCCAAACGTCCTTCTTCCTCAGCAAGATTGCGCATGCTCTCAATTTTCGCCGGAACGTCAAGCGCCTCAAGAAACTGATACAATTCTGTACACTTCGCTCTTACAGTCTTCGCTTGCTTTATTTTGCGCTCGAAGGTTAATAAAGGATCAGCTAGCAGCCAGCGCCAATGGTTAAGGTCGTCTTGCAATGCCTTTTCTTTAGCCGTTTGTGGGACATCCTTTTCCTCGAGCCCCCGATACTGCCTGTAAATCCAAGGCGCTTTATTTTTCCAGTGAGGACCATGGATGCCAAAGGCCAGAACATGATTTTCAAGACGATCAACAGCTTCAGTTAATACCTCTGAGCTATAGTCGCTTGGATACAATAATTCTGTTTTAAGGGCTCTAAATACCGCTTCATAACGCCAATTTTGCAACACAGTATCAAGAGCAGAACGCATCAATTCAATCAAAGGGTGATGGTGCATCGTCCGCTTTTGATCAATAAACACAGGCAGATGATAATCAGTAAAAATTGTTTCAATATGATCCCGATAACTTGAGAGGTCGCGAACTAAAACTGATATATCTTGGTATCTATACCCTTTGTCTCGAACAAGATGAAGCACTTCACGGGCCACCGCTTCGATTTCCTCACGACGATTGACCGCTTCAATAAGTTGAATTGAACCATCATTTGCCGTTTGTAAAAAGGGACGTTTTTCGAATGTCGATTCCAAATGTGCAAGGCTCTTAGCTTTAAAACGCCCCACTGTTTTTAATTCTTCAGGCCGTTCAATATCAACCTCGGCCTCACGGGCAAGCGTAAGAAGGCGTCCACAGGTTGCGGCTGTCGCTCGAAATAACGTCAAATCATAGGGAACGGGTTCTTCATATACCTTATCCAAAGTGAGCGTCACCGTGACGCGCCTCGCTTGTTGCATCAAAGCAGACAACAAACCTTGTTCCTGAGGAGTAAACCGCTCAAAGCCGTCTATCCAAACCTCAGCTGTCTGCAGCGCCTCCCACTTCGGGAGTTGCTCCGTTGCCAGCGTTAAATAATCGTCACTATCGACATATTTATCTAGCAGAGCCTGATCCAAAGCATTATAAATCAATTGCAAATCATGCAATTTATCAACAAGTAAAGTCTCATTTCCTTGAGTCTCTTCGTTTAAATGCTCCCATTTCTCTTTAAGATCTTCTGAAGACAGACTGTAGCGCTTGAACTCACTGATCGTTTGCTGGAGAATCTCATAAAAACCTTGTTGCCCCGCTGCCTTTTGAAATACCTTTAGGTCATTTTTATGAGTTGTAATAATCTTTCTTAAAAGCATTGTGATGCCCACACTATTTAAATGGAGCCGAGAAGCACCACCCACGTTTTCCAATATTCTTAAGGCAAGACGTGAAAAACTATACACATCCAGTCGTGTCATGCCTTCGAGACCCGGAAGCTTAGCAAAGGCATACTCCGTATGGAAGGTCATTTGATCCGGCACAATATAAAGGAGTGGCGAACCATCAGGTGCCTCGCGTAGCCGTTCTTCAATTTCTGTAAAGCAACGTAAAGTTTTCCCTGTCCCTGCTCGACCAATGATTAATCGAAACGACATGACATCACACTCCGTACATAAGATTTCTCTGATTCTATTATCTCATGGCAGTTATAGAGAGACAAGAAAGGTTCATAGGATTTGTAGGAAAGTTTAGGAAGAGATGAGGGGGGACCTATACGATGTCCCCTTATGAAGACTATGATTGACAAAAAGAAGCTTACGAAGAAGGGGTGGTTTCAATGGGATTGTTGTTATAACTTATCCAATCACTCCAGCTTCCAGGATAGAGTTTTACATTTTGCAAGCCCGCACGTGTCATCGCTAATATATTTGCACAAGCGGTCACACCCGACCCACAATAGACAGTCACTGAGTCGGCTTGCTTTAATGCATGAAAACGGTCAGCGAGTGCTGAAGGCGATAACCATTTGTTTTGACGTACATTATCACCCCAGAAGAAATTCCTTGCTCCAGGAATATGTCCTGCTTTAGGATCCATTGTCTCATTTTCACCTCGATAACGATCAGGTGCTCTTGAATCAATTAATGGCTCAATGCCCCTCTTCTTCACATCGACCATCGTACGGATCATTTCTTGATCAGGTACAGCCACAAACAGGTTCGTTTTTGCTTCTGGCACGGCTTCTGTCGTTGGATAACCTTTTTCAACCCAAGCACTATAACCTTCATCGAGAACAGCCACTTGGTCGTGACCATAATAACGGAGAAGCCACCATAACCGCGGAGCATACTGTCCACCTTGATCATCGTAAACAATTACTTTTTTTGTTTCATCAATGCCAGCGACGCCCAATTTAAGGGCTAATTCTTGAGGATCAGGTAATGGATGACGCCCACCATGCTGGGCCACCTCACCAGACAAGTCCTTCTCTAAATCAAAATAATAGGCGCCTGGGATATGGGCTTTGATATAGGCATCACGACCTTCTGAGGGGTCTGCAAGATTAAAACGGGTATCAATAATAACAAGATCTTCATCCTTCAGATGTTCATAAAGCCACTTCAACTCTACAACAGATTCCATTTAACATCCTCCTCTATTCGCCTATCTATCCTAAATAATACAGTCCCCATGTTCCAATGTCGACAAAACCGAGTCGCTTGTAAATTTTCCCCGCCTCTGGATTATCGTAAAATAGACAAAGAGTTTTATTTTCATCTAAAAGTGTTTGTGTGAGTGTCGTTAAACATGCCGTTGCATAGCCCTTTTTCTTATATGCTTCTGCTGTACACACCCCAACAATCATGGCGGCATAGCGATTCTCTGCTGTCGTTGAACTCGATGAAACCATGTGTCCATCTTCTTCTATGTAAAAGGTTCGTGCAACTCCCGTTTGCATAGAACGAATGAGACTTTCTCGATTACGCTGAGACTCTGAAAATTCAGGAATACTCTCATGAAGCGCGATAATGCGATCAACATCGCCAAGGGTGGCTTCTTGAACTGCGGGAGCCTTTAACTGAATATCTAGCTGATTATTATTCTCGCATTTGGCATAATAGAATGTTCGCTTTTTCCGTATAGCACCTTCGAGCCCTGCTACCACTGCTTCAGCAATAGATGTCAGACCGGAAACCATCGTCGCCTTACTGTCTTTAAGAATGATGTCAGTAAATCCTTCTACATCAAATGCCCCTGGTGCATAGGGAATATAGTTTTGATTGTAACGCAGTAAGACCCCTCGCAGTTTTCCTGATTCATCAAAGTCCCCCCAAACCTCTTGGAAAGCTTGATCAAATCCATAAGCTTCTATATCGCCAATAATAAACAAGTTTTCAGCCGGCAGTACAGACACAAACTCAAGACATGCCTCTCGATCGGCTTCTGATAATTTACGGATCACTTTCTCACCTCTCCCCCTTTTATAAATTTCAGAAAATCATACCAAAAGGAGCCTAGAGAGGCAATAGTTATTTTAATTTTTACCCCAATCCATGCCATTGACCTTTGGCTCACCCTTATTAAGAAACTCCACTTGAATGCTTATGCATCACTAAAATGGATTATACTTTCCAGTAAAGCTTCTTTAGGCGATGAAATAAATTCCGGCGTAACTGTTAAGAGGTGATTACTACCCAAGCTTATAGTGGATTTCCGCTCCAGGTCGCTCGCTTTCCTCATGCCCACACGATGTGGGTAGGGTCGGCGTTGTCACAGGACGTGACGCTTTTAGCCGGTCGTCCTTAGTGGCCTCAGCTCACTTGGGAATGGATGATTGGTTCCCAACAAAGTGGATCTTCGGACTCGTGCTGTTCCCGCAGGAGTCTCGCGCCCTGCGCTTCAATCCACTTGATTGCTGTTGATGATTCTTTTGTGCGCACGCAACGCTCTTTTGTTAGTTTTACCTTTGTTTCGTGCGCCTTTTGGAAGTTGAAATCTCCTTTTGTTAGCCTGCGACCTCTTATGTACATGAACAGCACTCTTTTATTAGTTTCCCCTTGATTCGTGCGTCATTTATGCGTTGAGGCTGGCTTTTGTTAGTGTAGAGCCTCTTTAGTGCGGCCGCAGCACTCTTTTGTTCGTTCCCCGTGTATGTGTCCCAACCCGTTCGTCGCAATCTCTATCAATTGCAACTCACGTTCCGAATTGAGCCTTAAGAAAAACCTCCACAGTGCCTTTAACCGGGGTAAGTTTTTTTACCTACTCCTTTTTCTATAGAGTCAGCTTAAAGTAAAAAAACTCGCCCATAAATAAATGAGCGAGCTTTTTTGCTTATAAAATTAGTCTTCGTCCCAGACTTTAACTTCGGTCATGACATCGCCGTTTTTCATGTTACGTGCGGTTTCAAGACCTTCAGTCACCTTACCAAAAACGGTATGTACTCCGTTTAAATGCGGTTGTGGCTCGTGAACGATAAAGAATTGGCTACCACCCGTATCTTTACCCGCATGGGCCATGGACAAGGAGCCGGCTTCATGTTTATGAGGATTGCCCTCTGTTTCACACTTAATCGTGTAGCCAGGACCTCCTGCCCCAGTTCCAGTAGGATCGCCACCTTGGCTCACAAAGCCTGGGATGACACGGTGGAAAGTGACTCCATTATAAAAACCTGAGTTTGCGAGTTTTTCAAAGTTTGCTACAGTACCCGGTGCTTCCTCAGGGAAAAAGTCGATTTTTATTTCTTCGCCATTTTCCATTTTAATTAAGCCTTTTTTCACAATGACTACCTCCAAAAAATTTTCTTAACTTCTCGCTTTATTGTACACGACCAAAGCCAAAAGACCAAATCTCAGGGGAAAGAGATTTGGTCAACATCCTCAAAAAGCCTTCTCCAGAAAAACTTTTCGATATTTAAACAAGGACCAGCAGCACCCCTTGTCTATTTTTTATTCATAAGCTAAAAAGGAGCGCAACATCCACACATGTTTTTCAAACTTGGCCAGTAATTGGATTAGAAAATCGACTGTAGTCTCATCTTCTAACTCTTTAGCAAGCGGCAATCCTGTTTCCTTGATTTCTTTGATCAGCTGGTTATAGTCTTCATGGAGCTGCGACATAATCTCGGATTCCTTGTCATCGGCTTGTGCTTCTTTTAACGTGCATTCCTCTAAGTATTTTGACATTGTTGCAAGAGGTTTGCCACCAATGGCGAGCACTCTTTCCGCGATAGCGTCTAAGTCTGTTGCAAATTCTTTATATAAATCCTCAAAAAGCGCATGGAGTCCGAAGAAATGATGCCCCTGAACAAACCAATGATAACGATGAAGCTTCACGTACATCACATTGAAGTTAGACAGCTCTTGATTTAAGAAATTAATTAATTTTTGATTTCCATTGGACATGGTCAAAACCCTCCTTTTTTAAAACACCTGTCCTACTTACTCTAATTTTTCCCGAAAGCGCCCCTGAGCAAACATGAACATTTACATCACAAATGCAGTGATCACATAACCTATTGTTGCGATACCAGCGGCGATCAGACCGGATTTTAGTTTAAAACGTGCATATGAAACAGCTTTTAAGTCGAGTACCCCGGCCATCGTATTCGTATCGTCACTGAGCGGCGAAGAAAAAGTGCCAAAAACACCACTAGCAAAAACCGCTCCAATGACTATCGCTAAATCAGCCCCCGAGGAATGAGCCATTGCCACACCAAGTGGCATGAGAATCCCCCATGTTCCCCAGGAAGAGCCAATAAAATATGAAACAACCGCTCCAATGATAAAGAGTACGGGTGGAATGATTGAGGATGGAATCCAATTGACATGGCTCGTGACAAAATCGGAAAATCCTAATTTGTTAGTCACAAGGGTCAATCCCCATACCACACTGAGTAAAACGACGACATTCATTAGATTATTTCCACCATTAATAAACTCGGTCATCAATTTATCAAGTGTAAACCTTTGAAAGAGATAAAAAATGAAAGCGACAATGGTGGTAATAATTAAGGCTACAAGCATAGCATTCAAAACATCCGCTTTAATAAATGCTTGGAAAAAACCTGTGGAACCATTTTTCACCCCGCTGACATAGGTCAGCACTAGGGTCAGCACAATATCTAATACTAAAGGGACAATGAGATTAATGGCTCTCGCTGGTAATTCTTTAGCAACCACCGGATGACAATCCTCCCAGCCCTTGGCCTGTGCCTGTTTATCATTTTCAGGTGACTTCGATTTCTCCACTTTCTTTTTATCTTTGTGAAAAAAGCTAAGATAGATGCCCACTAAAATAATGGCAAACGAGAAAAAGTTAAAAGGAATACTGTGGATAAAAAGCTCATAAGGATCGCCAGCAATGTTTTCATTTTGCAAAGAGACATCAATGACCGAGGTCATATAACCAACAAACGCCGTTGCGACTGGAATGAGGGCAATTAACGCCGTCCCTGTTGTTTCAATTACATAGCCCAGTTCCTCACCAGACATCTTGATTTTCTTTAGTAAAGCTCGCATAATCGGCCCAACCGTCACGATTCGAAACGTCGGTGAACTAAAGGTCCCTATCGTTGATGCCCAAATGAGGAATAACGCTTGCCTTTTTGATTGGACATGCTCTGCAGACCATTTCACAAAGCCCTTGATGCCCCCAGAAACTTTCATAATTCCAACCAAGCCTGTAAAGATATAAAGGAACAAGATAATCTCAATGTTGCTTTTATCAATAAGGGCTTGCACGACGAAGGAAACAGCAGACTGAATCCCTCCAACAAGATGGGGTTTATAAATATATGATCCGACAATTAACCCCAAAGTCAAAGCGGGCAAGACTTTTTTAGTGAAAATCGCTACAGGAATAACCACTAAAAAAGGAATGATCGAAAGCCAATCTCCTCCCATTTCTATCACAATCCTTTAACAAATGTTCTAGACATAGCTTGTGGAAATGTGGGGAAAATATGCTTAAGATTTTAAGGAGGGCCCCTGAGTGTTACAACCCATCAAGAAAAAACGTTCATTTAATCCAGCTCAAATTTTAGCTTTAATCTATCTAGGGATTATTACAATGGGGATGTTGCTTTTAAAGCTCCCTTGGGCAACACATGAGCCTATTAGTTGGTTGACCGCTCTCTTTACTTCCACTTCAACAACCACCGTAACAGGGCTATTTACAATCAATAATGTGACAACCTTCACGGCTTTTGGGGACTTTATTATTCTCATATTGATTCAGTTAGGCGGACTAGGTGTTATGACGTTTGCCTCACTCATGCTTCTATTAATGGAGAAAACCATTACTATCAAGCAACGTTTAATGATCCAAGAAGCTTTGAATCAAAGCTCTCTCGGAGGAATCATGAAATTGGCCCGCCGACTCTTCTTTTTTTCTATGTTCTTTGAGGTTTTTTTTGCTTGTATTCTTGGGGTTCATCTCATCCCCAGATTAGGCGTAATGAAGGGCTTAGGATATGCCATTTTTCACTCAGTCTCAGCCTTTAATAATTCTGGCATTTCACTTTGGTCAGATTCCTTAATGGGTTTTGTTGGAGATCCGATTATGAATGTTGCGATTTCTTTACTCTTTATGCTTGGGGGCATTGGATTTAGCGTCATGAATGATGTTTGGGATAAAAAGAAATGGCGCGAGCTTAATCTTCATACAAAAGTCATGTTAACAGGAACGCTTATCGTAAACTGCATCGCCATTCTTCTTTTTCTCGCTCTGGAATATGATAATGTCCACACCTTAGGGCAATTATCAATACATGACCGGTTGTGGGCCGGCTATTTTCAAGGTGTCGTTCCTCGTACTGCTGGCTTTAATACGATTGATATCACACAATTAAGACCCGAAACCCAATTTTTATTGATGGCGTTAATGTTTATTGGCGCCGGTTCAGTCTCCACAGGAGGTGGGATTAAACTTTCCACCTTTTTATGTCTTGTCATGATGATCATATCTTATATACGCAAACAAAAAGAACCAACCATCATGCGGCGGTCCATCAGTGTATCCGATATTTTTAAGGCTCTTACCATCAGCCTTATTTCCATGGGCGTTATTCTTGTGGCTATTTTTATTTTGTTAATCACAGAAGGTCATGCGTTTGACTTCTTACAAATCGCCTTTGAAGCTGTATCAAGTTTTAGTACAACAGGTCTTTCCAATGGCATTACCCCACATTTGAGTGTCGTGGGACAATGCGTTATTATGTGTCTCATGATCTTCGGGAAGCTCGGTCCATTGACGATTGTCTTTTCTGTGGCCTCGCGTTCAAATGACCTGATTCGCTATCCTAATGGAAAATTATTTATTGGATAATTCTCTTTCTTTCTTATCCAAATCGGGATGCTTATTGTACATCCGTCTTTCTAGCCATTTGCCAATAAACCAGAAAATAACCATTCCAATGGCCACAGGAATTAGTTGCAAGGGATTGGCCACCATATCGCGCCAGTCCGCGCCAATAAAGGTCACAACACCAATCATGACGGCCTTGCCTAACATGATCGAGAGGAAAAAAGAATAGGGATTCATTTCCGAAAGCCCTGCGACAACGTTTATTAACGAAGAAGGCGTGAAAGGGATGGAAGAAACGAAAAAGACAGGTCCAAAGCCCCTACGATCGACCCATTCCAGCATCCGCTCGATCTTCTTGCTTCTTTCTAAAAATGTTCTTAAGCGTTTGTGCGCCAACCAGCGAATAAACATAAAGACGACAAAAGAACCAATCACTGTTCCAGACCAAGAAAGCAGAAAACCGATAAAAAACCCATACGCAGCAGCATTCGCTAAAACAAAAGCGACGAGTGGTAAAGGAGGAAAAATCGCCTCTAATGCCGGTAACAAGACTCCAAGAAAAAGCCCCAAGCCCTGATAGCCTTGAAGAAGCTCCTCCACATTTTGAAGATTGACATTCGTCTGTATCCATTGTTCAATGTCATAAAATAGATTCATACGTTCGGCGGCTCCTTTGTGACGGATCCTATGTATTGTAGTCATTATAGCATAAAGTGAACCTTCGCTCAGTGCATTTTTCCTTTTCTAACAAAGAGGAAGACGAGCAGCCTAGAATGGCGATCAACACTTTCTTGATGACCCCAATTTTTATGCTTTTTTATAATGTAAAATAAATGTGTGTCTATATAAGCCGTCTTCTTATAAAGACTTTCTACAGAGATCTCGTCCTATCAAACATCCTTATTGAAAAATCCGTGCACCAATGACTTTAAAACAGGCGATTAACAATGCTAAAATAAAGCCGGGTAAGACATTTAAATCTATGACAACAAGGACATCTCTTAAAAATCTGGCAATAACTAAAAAACTCTCATCATTGCCTTCCTAAAGAAAAGGAGATCATTAGATGAAAAACTATACTTTTACAGTAAGAGGACAGTGGCAAGGTGGGCGCCAAGGTACAGGACATATCACCTCTAACGGATTAGACACTGATATCTCTTTAGCCCCCTCAATGGATGGACAAGGTATTGGTACTAATCCTGATGAACTTTTGATTGCCGCTGTTCAGTCTTGTTACTTAATGACTTTAGGCATTCATTTAAATGCCTATTCTATCCCTTTCGAATCGGTGAGTATTCAATCTGAAGGTATCGTATCCGAAGAAGGTGGACTCCACTTCCAGTCCATTACACATTACCCCATTCTTACGCTAGAAGATCAGGCCACTGAAGATACCTTCAAAGCAGCACAAGAAGTTATCGCTTCAGTCGATCAATACTGTATGATTGCCAAAGCCCTTAAAGGGAATGTTGATATCGCTGTTCACCCGACTATCGTTCGAAAGGGCAGTCAGGAATCTTGAGTAAGTGACCAGCAACATGATCTCGATCTTTGAATACATCTTCAAAGCACCTTTAAAAAAGAGAGCAGTGAGACTTTTCACTGCTCTAAATTTTATATTTTTCTATGCCCTTAAATTTAAACGCTTGAGTGACACGCTCTTTTGAATCTTGAACCTGTCTGATAAATTGATGAGTCTGCTGTTGCGTAAATTGAATCGCTTGTTTTTTTTCATCTATATCCTCTAGTAGTGCTGAGGCAGTATCTTGGAGACGTTCTTGATGCTTAATAATGGATTCACTATCCTTACGTAATTGCTCCGCTTTTTTAGAAACCTCGACTATCGTTGACTTCATTTTCTTAGCTCCAGAAATCACTTGTATGATGAACCAAATGATTGCTAGTAGCACGAGTCCAAGACTTGACCATACAATAACCATCAACCCACTCCCATCTCGTAGCTTTTATACATATATTCCCCAATTAAAGAAACTTTTAACCTTAACGATTGTTTATTTCTGAGCGTTTGGGTGCTCTCCCGATGAGTTGGTCGAGGATCACAGCAATGACAACACCAACAACTAATCCATTATGCAATAGCGATGAGAGGACGCTCGGTAATCCTTGTAATGCGGATTGAGGTAATAATAAGATACCTGTACCTGCCATAATTGAAAGACATACAACAGTAACCTTCTTTTCATTATGTAATTCACCTTTTAATGATTGCAATCCTAATCCAATAATCCCAGCCATCGAAATAAATAAAGTCGCGTAGCCTACAGGAGCCGGCAATGCAGCAAAGAATCCCATGATTACTGGAAAAAAGCTGAGGATGAGAATGATCAAGGAGCCGATAAGAAACGGAAGTCGATCCTTAATTCTTGTGGTTAAAATAAAACCCGCTGATCCGGAAATAGGGACGCCACCTATTGTTGGAAAGAGTCCTGATAAGATCTGATTAAGTCCCATAATAAAACTGGTTCTTCTTAAACTTTCATCCTTCTCGGGCTGAACCACTTGCTTGACGGCATCGGCACTGGCAATAAGGTTAGTGAGCAACAGCAAGCCCGTTAAAATCGCTGTAATGACGACGCCAAGATTAAACGTAGGCTTCCCCCATGCAAACCAATGAGGAACAGAAAACACGGGCTGTCCTGCTGTACTGTGACCGGCAATCCCCATCACCGCAAAGAGGACCCAACCAATGACCAAGCTTAATAAGACAGAGTAATTTTTGAAAAAGGCAATTCGAAGCTGTGAAAAGACAATCGCGATCACAAGGGTAATCAATGCACAAATCGCCACCTTCCCATTAATCGTGCCACCTTCAGCCCCTAAAATGCCTTCGACAAACGGACCACTCAACTGCAAAATTAAAAGGATTAAATAAGTCCCAATAATCGTTGGTGTAAAAAGCTTCTTAACATGATCAATTAAATTCAAGGCAGCCAGGATAATAAATAATAGTCCAGAAACAAAAAGGCCTAAGACTAAACTACTTAATATCGCAGTTTGATCCCCAGCCACAGTGGCTCCACCGGCATAGGCCAAAAAGACGCCCCACCAGAGACCCGCAGGCCCTTCCATTAACGGAAGCTTATGGCCAAAAAGACCTTGCAGTAAGGACGTTAATCCCATGACAAAAAAAGTGCGCTGCAAAAGTTCTGCAGTTTGGTCAGCAGAAAAACCATAAGCAAAGGCTACGGAGACAGGCGCAACAATAACCCCTGCCAAAATAAAAACCATCCATTGAAAGGATGATAAAGTCAATCTTCCCATAAAGCGATCTTCTCCCATACATATAAAATCATCTCTTTATAGTCTAACAAATTATTTGTAAATGTATAGAACGAAGCGCTTTATTCTCCGTTTTACTTAGACATCACTGGGTGGCTAAGCTGAATATATGAGCACACAAAAGTGAGGCGATGAAGCCCGTTTTCAGTTTGGATCAAAAAATAAGGATTCAAAGAGCATCATGAGGGACCTACACCGCCTGCCCATCCCCTATCTCCTCAATTATCTATAAACTTTTATAGAACAGTTATCCACAAATCGATCATTTTATCATTTCCTAAATAGCCTTCACACATTAAAGTTGTCACCAAACCTTAATAGCAAAAGTTGCTCTTATAAGGTCTTCCGCAAAATTAAAGAAAAACATGCCCGTTTCTTATTAAGGTACTGAAAGTTTTTCCTACCCATAACCGTCAGCAATAAGTGGATTGGTGCGGAATTCACACCGTCCTGAACACCAGAACTTTAAACTTTCGTTAAAGAAAGCTCTGGTTGCATCACCAGAGCCTTCAAATCCGTTCACTCTATATAGATTAACATTCACGTTAATCCTTATTAAAACCAACTATAAGGCGCTATCGGATACATGGGTCCATTTCTCGCTGGTTCCACATAGCCATATCCCAAAGGTTGCATTGGAACATATCCTGAACCCGCATTCCCTCCATAGCCAAAAGGGACAAAGGGGTCAGGATTGAAATTACCCATACCCTTAGCTGGATAAATATGATCATCATAAGGCGAAGACAGTCTTTGAGTTTGGTTTTGATAACCAATGGCGCCCACAATGACTAAAAGAATAAACAGGATTAAGTATAATGTAAACTCCTTCTGTCGCGCTTCTCTTTCCTCTTTATCCAACATTACACACCCCCATCCCACATTGCACTACCGTATCCTATGCAGGAGGAGCAAAGAATGTTTAAGCATTAACCCTCTTTTTATAAGTTTTTTCTCATTCATGACAGTGATGCTGTTCTTGAGCTTGCATTTTGCGCTGCAAGGCTTCACCCACTTCATCAAAGCGATAAACTTGGCCTCCAAAACCTTTGATAAACTTTTCTGCATGGTCTTGATACTCAAAAGGCAAAACCTGTGGGTTACAGCACCCTGTATCTAAAGAAGTCTCCATGACAAAGAATGCTAGTGGCGCGCTAATCGTCGTGTGTCGTAAAAAGTCATAACAAATCGCTTGAATCACTTTATCTCCCAACTGATAGTGTCTGAGCAATCCGCAGTGGGGACAACAAGCCACCTCGATCGCATGATTGGGTAAAATCAGGCGATAACTGCTCCGTTCATTGTAGGGTCGGCGACACAAAACACAAACCTCATGTTGTTCCTTTTTCTCACCAGGGTTAGGAAGGAGCGTAATCCCTCCAAAGGTTTTTATAATCAGCCCTTCTTCTATTAAAGGCTTTAAATCTCTATGGATCGTCATCTCAGAAACGCCAAGGCGCTCGCTTAATTCTGCTATTTTCATATGTTGCTTGGATTGAATCATGGTTTTTATACGTTGTTGACGTTCAATCGGTAACATGTTTGTTCTCTCCACCTTTATTCATATCTGCAAGTTCTAAAGGAATTCATTGTTATAGCATACCATGACCTATTACACTTTTACATCTTATCCTCTACCATATTTGTCACCTTTTATTCATTCTTTCAAAGGCTATCACTATAAAATTATTATAGAATAGCTGTTGAGGGATGTTATAAAATGTTTACTTATAACACATACTGATCAGTACATACTCATCATCTCATCATAAGGGAGGTGCGTTGACCATTAATAAGAAGATCTTCGGTTTCATTATTATTTTGCTCTGTTTCGTTTTTTCTCAGCAGGCGAGTGCTCACGCAGTTTTACTTGAAGCAACACCTGGGGAAAATGCCCATTTACAAAAAGCGCCCGAAGAGATCAGACTAACATTTAATGAACGCCTACAAGACGAGCTTTATTATATAAAAGTATACGACCAAGAGAGTCATCAAGTGTCCAAGAAAACAACAAAACTATCAATCAATCATAAAGAACTATCTGTAAAGTTGCCTTTGCTATCTCAGGGGACCTACACTGTGGTCTACCATGTTATTTCAGCAGATAGCCATCCTGTTGAGGCCTCCTACCACTTTACGGTCGGCCAAGCCTCAGCGTCTGGCCAGGCAGCGCCATCCATTACAAATGAACATCAGCACGGTGGCCTACAATCCTATCTCTTAAATGGATTCTACTATTTTTTCTTTCTAGCCATCCTTGGCTGGCTTCTTATAGGGATAATACGGCCACTCTCTATTAAGGAACAGAGACGCTCTTGGTTTATGAGTTTAAGCTATTTCTTCTCATTTGTGTGTATTCTTTTAAGCTTATCTGAGCTCTTGGCGTCAACTTCTGGCATCGATTCGCGGCAATTGACTGATTTTTTCTTGCATACAAGCACAGGTATTGTTGCAGGTCTAAGAGTAATTTTGGCTATACTTGGTCTCTTTCTTTTACAAAGAAATCGCTGGCTAGATAGTCTTTGGTTTATCGCTTTTCTTTTCATTGAATCATACAGTGGACACGCGGTCACTTTTTCACCAGCACCTTTAACAGTTGTTTTAGATGCCCTTCATCTGATTGCGGCAGCCTTTTGGGTCGGTGGATTAATCTACATCGTCTCTCATATTCGTGTGAATAAGAAGAGTCTTGAAGGGTTTCTCCCCTTTTTCTCAAAAGGAGCCTTCATCAGTATCATTGTTCTTATTCTTACAGGAATTGTCTCAACTTTACTCTTTCTTCCCCATATCAGCGCTATTATAGAGAGTTCATGGGGAAAGCTTTTGATGCTTAAAGTTATTATTGTTCTTCTGGTCGTTATCATTGCTTCAATCGTCCGAAAGCGTATAAATATGAGCCATTTTTCTTCATTTTCGAAGTGGTTTGCAGTGGATCTCATTATGATGCTATCGATTGTCTTCATTGTCGGTTTCTTGACCCATATGAGTCCTTTTCCAAGTAACGAGCCGCTCGATTGGCAGGCAACAAAACATCACTTTTCGGTCGATCTCACTTTAGCACCTAAGAACCCTGGAGTGGAAAATACTTTTGAGTTAACGGTTACGGACCCTCATCAAGAAATTCAAGAGGTGCATTTAGTCGTAAAAGACGTGCAAAACGGTACGCCACTGGAAATACCTTTAAAGACAGCTAGTCACACTAAGCAAGCCACAAACCCATTGGCTTACCAAGCTTCCGGTCCTTACCTTCCACACTCTGGAAAATATGAGATTGAGGTGCAAATCCTTAATCAACATGATGATTATACTGTCTTGAATAAGACCATCACAGTATTTAAAATCAAGTAACCTAAAAGGAGAATTAAAAAATGAAAAAATTATTCACTCTGATTCCTATTCTTTTATTCAGCGTCTTTCTTATTTCAGGCGTTGCGAGTGCCCATGTAAAGGTCCAACCTTACGAAGTCGCACCAGACAGCTTTGAAAAATTCACTGTAAGAGTCCCTACTGAAAAGGATATTCCTACCACCAAAGTAAGAGTGGTTATATCTAACTCAGTGGATGTTTCATCCTTTCAGCCCAAAACAGGCTGGACCTATGAAACAAAAACGAATGCGGATGGAAAAATAACAGAAGTCACATGGACTGCAGACGGCAAAGGATTACTTCCTGCTCAATTTGACGAATTTAATGTGATGGCACATGTTAACAAAGATGCCAAAACCATTACTTGGAAAGCCTATCAAACGTATTCAGATGGCAGTGTTGTTAAATGGATTGGACCCGAAGACTCAGAATATCCTGCCTCAGTCACTAAAGTTGTCGCCAGCGCATCAACCGATGACACTAATCAAGAAACATCAGCCAATCAATGGCCACTCTATCTTTCTATAATTGCTCTTGTAATTGGGGTCTTTGCGCTCTTATTCACTTTATTTAGAAGAAAATAAAATCAACTCTCCTGCAGCGATAGTATATCTATCGCTGTATTTCACGTCTTTCTATGATAAAGTAAGAGTGAATATTAAAAGATAAGAGAGTATTCAAAACAAGGCGTTGCAACTTAAGGAAACGAGGCTTATATTTCACCACTTCGCTAAGGACAGCCTGGTGTACGCACTTTCGCTCACACACACTAAGGTTGTCGCCAAGCCAAAGTTGCACTTATAAGGTCTACCATAAAGTTGTACTTTCTGACGTTATGAGAAAAGGGAGGTTACTATGTTAAAAAAATCATCACTATTGATTGCTCTATTATTTATAGGTCTCTTCCTCCCAAAGGTTGGTTTTGCTCACTCAGAATTGGTGAGTAGTACACCAAAACAAGGTGGAGAAGTGGACGAGCCTGTATCAGCCATTACCTTAAATTTTGGTGCAGCTGTTGAAGAGTTTGTAGACCTCACGCTCACTGACCAAGAAGGTCATACATACGCATTAGAAAAACCGATTATTAAAGAGAAAAAAGTGACCTTATTAACAAAAAAACCTCTAGAGAGTGGTCAGTACAAATTATATTGGCATCTTGTAGGGATTGATACGCATAAAGTCCATGGCTACATGACTTTTGGAGTTAACCAACCCGCTCCAAAGCCCTCGGATATCAAAGCATCAAATGAGAGTGCAGCCGGCGATTCTGGTGAAAACGGTTCAGCTCCTGCACAGGATAATCAAGAAAACCGTTCGTCCACGCTCTACATTATTATGGTTATTATTTTAACCGTTCTCATTATTGTCGGGTTATTTTTTATTTCCCAGAAAAGAAGTGAGTAAAGACAGGGGGGAACCCAATGGTTATTGTTTGGATTACCGAATTTCTGTTATACATATGCCTTTGCCTGTTAATGGGAACTCTTATATTTTATAGTCTCTCTGTGGAGAAGCGGCCCAGCTTCTTCATTTCCAAGCGCCTATTATTGTGGGCGACTGCAGGTACGGGACTTCTATCCTTTGCCCCCATTGTCAATACAATTATTGTCATGGCAGACGGCATTGGACTTTGGGTGAGTTTTAAGAATGTCATCTTTGTCTTTGAGGTCGGGCAAGCTTGGCTCTTTACTTTAGCCATGGCGTTGTTATTGTTTGGCCTCATTTACTTCAACACGCTCGAAAATGACCCCTTTCTTTCAAAGATTGGTGTCGTCTTGTGCATCTTATTAATTGCTGGCTACGCCCGTGCGGGACATGCTTCCTCATTGCTCAATTACACAGGATTTGCCGCTCATTTTATGCATCTATTGGCGGTTGCTGTTTGGGGAGGGTGTCTTTTGGTGGCCGCTTGGTTTACTCAAGGTTTGGGAAATACGAATTGGCTGAGCTTTCTAAAGTGGTATACACCCCTTGCCATTGTTTCCGTCATTGTCGTCATCGCTGCTGGACTGCTGACGATGAATATTGATATTGCCAAACCCCTCGACCATTCTGTTTCAAGTACCATAACCCAGTATAAGCAAGGACTTTTTTCAAATTATGGACAGGCACTTTTAATTAAGCATATACTTGTTATTCCATTACTTCTGTACGCCCTTTTTAATGGCTTTCTAGGGAAAAGGCTCAAAAAATATCAGTCTATAAAATGGGCTAGAGTGGAGAGTATCGTTATCCTTTTCATTTTTGCAGTTACGGCGTTTATGGGGCAGCAGCCCCCTCCCCATCAGCCTGAGCAGTATATTAATTTATATGGACCTAGCCCACTCTTTACAGTCATTTATCAAAGTAAAGTGCCAAGTGATTTTAGTGTTCATTTTAGCTGGACACCCACCAGTCTCATTTTTATTGGCTTTAGTCTTCTCTTCCTCATTATGATGGCTTCAAGTGTTATAAAAAGCTCGCCTAGGCTGGTTTCGCTACTGATGGCGCTTGGGTTTTTAGCGAGTGCCTATTTTGCCACGATGTCTGCCATTGTCTGATCTGACGGCCTACGTGTAGGTTAAGCTTTAATATTGTATAGTAGAGTAAGTCATTACCAATATAGATCAGGAGTGTTGATTGAATGAGTAATAAAGTTGCATTAATTACTGGCGGTACGCGAGGGATTGGCAAGGCGATTGCTGAGAAATTCGCGAGTGAAGGTTACGATCTTGTCCTTAATTTTATGAGAAAAAAGAGCAATGCCGAGGCGACTCAAAACGAACTTGAAGAAAAATACAACATTCGCGTCCATATCGTCAAGGCCAATGTGGCCGATCTAGAGAATATTAAGCAATTATTCGCAGAAACAAAAGCCGCTTTTGGCCGCTTAGATGTTTTCATTAATAACGCCGCCTCAGGTGTGCTTCGTCCCCTTATGAAGATTGAAGAAAGCCACTGGGACTGGACTCAAGATATTAACGCCAAAGCTTATTTATTTGCCGCTCAACAGGCCGCTAAGCTTATGGATAAAGGAGGCGGTGGCGCAATGGTCGCTGTTTCCAGTATTGGCTCGATCCGAGTGCTTCCAAATTATGTAGCGGTTGGTGTCTCTAAAGCTGCGGTAGAAGCTATCACACGTTATCTCGCCGTCGAGCTTGCACCGATGAACATTGTAGTGAATGCTGTTTCTGGTGGCGCTGTTGATACAGAAGCTTTAACCCACTTTCCTAATCGTGAAGAATTATTAGAGCAGGCCAAAAAACGCAATCCTGCAGGACGCATTGTTGAACCCCATGATCTTGCAGAAGCCGTATACTTTCTAACAACACCTGCTGCTTCCATGATTCGAGGTCAAACCTTATTAGTTGATGGTGGACTCACCTTATTAGCTGAATAAGTAAAAGCTCCCCAAAAAGGGAGCTTGGACTTTGGACTGAAAAGAGATTGAGACATAACGAAATGGGCCAAGTCAAAAGACGGACAATCAAATTTTTACAAATGAGTAAGTGCCATACGCAAACACAAAGCGTAGTCAAAATACGTAGACTCCTGTGAAAATTGCATGGGCTGAAGATCTACTCGGGATAACTATTTCATTCCTGAGTGAGCTGAGACCGTGCCCGCGGAAAACGAAGTGTTTTGACGGAGCAACCTTACGTCCAAAGGAAAAACCGAACGACAAAATCGTTCGATTTTCCCTTTGGCTTATATCCTTTTATCCCGGCCTCTTCTTAATTCATTAATTGGTCTATTTTGCTATACAAATAATCGCGGGCTTTGTCCAAATACTGAACGGCAGTTTGTGGATTCACAAGCTTCAGATAAGCATTTAACACGAAGTCGGATAACTCATCATCCCCAGCCTCCTGAATGACTTCTAAAACGAGTCTACCTGTTTTGTCAGGCTCTTTATCCATCAAAATAGCTGTCTTAAATTCGCTGACAATCTCTGTGAGAATTTGCAGCCTTTCTAAGTTTCCCACTGTCATTTTCTCCTTTTGGATAATGTACTTATTCACTATAACATATCTGCAATTTCTAAATCACGCGTTTAGGCGGGGCAGTTTCATTTCTAAGTAGATTATCTTAAAGAAGATTCTCTTAAGAAGTTCTTTTAAGTCTTGTGGTCACTCGGAAAATCAGTAGGCTGAAGAGGCCAACATCATCCATTCCATTTATAAACGCTGATTACACAAAAAAGACCCAAAATCCTTGGGCCCTTAAACAGATATTATTTCTTAATGACGCCGCAGACCACTCGGTCACCAGAGTTTCCTGAAGGATTAGACATCTGGTCATCCGCTTTGGCATGAATAATCAGCGCCGAGCCATCCAGATCAAAAAGTGAGTGCTTTTCACCTTTCTTCAAGGTCACTCGCCGAGTAATAAAGGTGGTATTCACTATCCCTTGAGCATCAGCAGTGATATTATTGAGATCACCTGCATGAGACCCTTTCGGATTTTTAAGTCCATGTTCTTTTTGAAAGGGATTAAAATGACCTCCTGCACTTGAAAAGTCTGGCCCCTCACATCTGCCAACCTCATGAAAATGGATGCCATGGAAGCCAGGATCTAGTCCAGAAGCTTTCACTTGCACAAGAACACCATTATTCGTTTGCACGAGCAAGGCTTTGCCTATGGCATTTCCTTTATTATTTTTTAAGGTCACTTCATATTTTCCCCTGGATATTTCCTTTGCCTTTACATCCGAAGACGAATGAAGGAATGAAAGGATACATGCCAAGAGGATCATGCCTATTGTGATTTTCTTCATGATTATTTTGACCCCTCCATGACCAAATATTGTCATGGATAGTTTAAACCGTTTGGCCTCATATCATCCCTCACAATGTTTATCTCGTGACAATTGAAAACATTGGAACCGCATATAAGCATCCTTTTCTTCAAACCACCAACTTCAGTTATCCTCCTTAATGATTTCTTCAGCAGAAAAATCGACCCTTTTTTGTCCCCAATGCCCTAAAATTGATCGGCTGTTGAAAGATCAAGATTCACCGTTTCAGGTCCTGTTTGGAAGCGACTGCCTCCCCGGGGCTCTACACTAATAATCAGCTTTCGCACCTTGGCCACACCCGGCTTATGAACATAGACATGCCCCATGCCTTCACTCATCTGCAAAAGGCCCCCAATTTGTTTATCATTATCCTCCGAAACAATCCAAGCTTGATAATCTTTGTCTTTAAGTGGGCGTAACCCACTTAAAAATATCAAAATATCTTTGGTCTCTCGATTTAGCCAAACATAGCCATCCATTTTTTGATGATGGATCGAAAGCACTTGGTACGAAGCTGGTAATGCAGGGCCTCTTGTTTTTTGCTTAGTGTCCTCAACGTTATCCGTTGATAGGGCGATAGGTGAAACCGGCGACTCGAATGGTGATGTGGTCATTCGCCCTAGTAAGAAACCCGAAATTAAAAGAACCCCAACAAAGGAAAAGATCAATAACGGTTTTCCGAAATACCTTCTGCGCCCAATCATGACTAAGAGGCTACGATAAATTTTTCCTCTTAAATCAATGGATGATCTTAAATTTTCTTCCTTATTATTCAACAATAAGGCTTGCCAACGGTGGTATAAAAGCTGACAGTTTTGACACCGCGGTAAATGCTCAACAAAAGCTTCCTTTTGACTACTGTTGGTTTCTCCTAAAATGACATCAATGATGGTTTCTTCTCTCCATTTACACTTAGCGCTCACGACGATGATCGCCTCCAGATAATGGTGACCAACCTAGTTTGATAAGCTCTTTCCTTAAATTATTTAAACCGTAGCGCAATAAGGACTTGATCGTTCCAATGGGCTTGTCCAAATGTGCCGCTAATTCTTTTTGTGTCTGATAATTGAAATACTTCCCATAAACAGCCTTCTTCTGACTTTCAGGAAGTTCTTTAAGGGCGCTGAGTACCTGCTCACGATCAATCTGCCTTAAGACCAATTCATCTGTTGCTGGTTCTTGGTCAATGGATTCTACACGATCAAGGTAATCTCTTGATCTTTTGACTTTTCTTTGCCGATCGAGGTAGCGACTTTTCGTTTTAATGGCAAGCCATGCCCTAACACTGCCCCTAGAAGGATCAAATTGTTCAGCGGAACGAAAGACTTCCACAAAAACGTCGTGGCATAAATCCTCTGCTTCGCTAGCGTTCCTGGCCATTTTTAGTGCAATACCATATACATAAGGGGAATGGAGCTCATAAAATTGATCAAAGGCCTCAATTGAACCTTTACTCATCTTATAAATCAACCCCTCTTGAGCATTCTCCATAACTCTGTCAACCCCTGTCACACTATGAATCTTCTATTATTATCAAACGAAGAGAAAAAAAGCGCAACTCTAGAAGTCTATCATCGAGCTTAATCTATCTGATTACCGTTGCTCTCTCCTTGATGTCTTATTGTTTTCGTTTGGATGACGACGGAATCTTCATGACTTGTCGGTACTTAGCAACCGTGCGTCGAGAAATTTCGATGCCAAAAGTCCTCTTCAAGTTTTGAACAATGCCTTGATCACTTAGAGGATTCTTTTTATCCTCTTGTTCAACCATCTCTTGTAGCATCTTCTTCACGCTCGTTGAGGATAGGTCTGTTTGCGCTGATGTATGAATGCGAGATGAGAAAAAATGCTTGAGTTCAAAAACACCCTGTGGCGTTTGGATATATTTGTTTCTTACCGTTCGACTGACAGTGGACTCATGTATCCCCAATATTTCGGCAATTTCCTTTAAAGTTAAGGGCGCAATATAATGTGGGCCTTTTGCTAAAAAGAGGACCTGCTGATCCATGATGGTCTTACTTATTTTTAGTAAAGTACTCTGACGCTGCTCGATGCTTTTCTTTAACCACAGCATCTCTTTATATTTGGGCTTTAGAAAGTGAAGAGCCTCTCGATCGGAAAATAAATGCTGATATTGGGAGTTATAATGGATGGTAGGCAGGAGATCCTCCACTAAACGAACCTCATAGCCCTCGCCTGTGGCTTCTACAACGACATCCGCTCGAATATACACAGGGGCTTCCGTCTCATAAAGTAACCCCGGCTTAGGATTAAGGGTTTGAATACACGCGAGAATCTCTTCGATAGTCTCTTCAGTCATATCATATCTTTCAGCCAAGGCTTCAAGATCTCTACTGGCTATTTCTTCTAAATGGTGCATAATGAGCTGCTGAGCTAACTGATCATGCGGATGCAATCTTTTATATTGAAGGGTTAAGCATTCCTGCAAGTTTCGTGCCCCAACCCCCGCCGGCTCTAACTCTTGGATGAGCGTTAACGCTTCTTCAATTGCTTCAAGGGAGCACCCCAAATCATGACTAAGCTCTTGAAAATCCTCACGAAAATACCCGTCAGGATCAAGATAAAAAATAAGTGTTGTCACCCTTTCCATCTGGTCCTCCGTTAAGGAAAGAAGACGCACTTGTTGAAGTAAGACTTCCTCTAGTCCTGCTTCTTTTTGTCTTGCAAATTCGCTGAGATCTGGTACCGCTGCCCTTATGGGGTCAGAGTAAGTCATCGGCACGTCCGGTTTAGGTTCATTTAATTCAATTAATGGGTTTTCTAGGGAGATTTCTCTGATATACTCCGCTAACTCTTGAGTGGAATATTGCAAAAGCGAAATCGCCTGACGCAGTTCGGTCGTCATTTTCAATTGCTGTACTTGTGTTTGAACAGGTCTAAGCTCCAACACCTCAGAGTCCCTCCTTCACTCGCCCTCTCTTACAGGCTCTTATTTCCATTGTAACCGATGTCAGCCGTTCGACAAGTCATTTATTCAAATAAGATATTCCTTTCATATCGTAGGCAGAATACGCAGACTCCAGTGGGAACAGGACACGTCCGAAGATCCACTTTGGAGCACCAAAAAACTGACTCCAAAGTTAGCTGAGGCCGTGCCCACGGAAAGCGATGTATTCTGCAGAAGCGGTTGTTAAACACTAAATATAGTAAGGTATGAGCTGCCAAAGCCAATCGAATTGACGTCGGAATTTCCTTCAACGTCGTAAGGCTTATGTCCTAGAAATACTCAAAGAAAAAAACCGCATGCGTAGGCACACGGTCAATTAGGGGGTGAAATGACACAATAGGGGGTTGGGTCATTTCCTTATACAAGGACTAAAAGTCATACTTCTGAGACGTCAAACAAATCAAGCGCTCAAGCACTCTTTGCAGGTCTCAAGATACTTCATTTTACGGAAAGGTTTAAAAGGCTTCATCTGCTTAAAGTTTTGCTCAAAGTGCCAAGCACCTCGAGTGATTATGTCAAGTTGGTTTTTCCGTTCTTTAATTATTACCTCATAATCCATAGGATTAAACATGTTTTTTCTCCTTCCAAAACTTTATTGTTCCTCTTCATCTTAAATGACAGAACATTTAAACACATCGGAAGAGAGAATGATTTTATCTCTAAGAAAAATCATTCTTAAGAGGTAGAACACCGCTCGGACTTTAGTCTTAGAAATTGAAAAGGTCTCCTCCTAATGGAAGAAGACCCTGGATGACGCTTTTTTATGGTATTTCCTTAAGAGGCTCTGTGGGAATCACTTCAAGTGCCGCCGAATCATGAGTTTGAGGAAAAAAGGGAAGATTTTCAGAGTCATTAAGTTTTCGATAATTAAGGATCGCGCCACCTGTCAAATTAAAAGTATCACAGATGATTGACCCATTAACTACTGCTCCACCACTTTGATTAATCGTTGCTTTTGGCGCTAATAAAAAGTGGTTCTCTGAATTTGAGCCTCCATCAATATCAATCTCTGTTGCTTTACTGGCAATTACATCGCCGACTATTACCCCACTCCCTCCCAATTGAATTTTTTGTACATTGTTTGCATAAATCGAAGCATTCACTTTGACGCTGCCACCAAGGTTTAGCGGTTGAACCCCTTGATAATATATTTGGACTTTATTACTTGAACCTTCTTTATTAATTGAACTGCTTCCGCTACCAGTCGGTTCATTTTTCCAATCCAGTCCACCGAATACAAATGAATCCCCTATATAAAGCGCTAAATTGCCACTCCCTTGAACTTTAATATGGCCTTGAAACATATTTAGGTTATCCACCACTATCCTTCTATTTTGATCCCCTACATCAATGGTCAATGTAAGATCACTACTTAAAGTTATTGAAGAGTAATGGCCATCACTTGAAATGGTTTGATTATTTTCTGGTCCACCGGAAAGCGAGATACTTCCTCGAGAAGGTAAATCTGTAGGAAAGGTTGGAAATTCAGGCAGCACATAAGACCTCTCAGAAATTTGATTCACTTCTAATTTTTTATCCCTCCAAATTTCAGGATTTTTTTTATCTAAGAAGTGAACATTTTTATCAACAACATTAATTGAGCCGTTTAAAATGGGATTCTTATCAACAATGATTGAATGAGGCTTCGCAGAATTCGTGCCTATATCTCCGTTTATGGTTGATTCAAAGTATATCTTATTCATCGCAAACACGGCCATATCATTCAATATTGTCTGATCATTGCTGCTACTATTCGGTGTGCACTTTAATTGAATGGTTTCCGTGACTGTTTTATCAAGACGATTGACAGTGCCAGTAGATTCTATACGATAGTTTAATCTATCGTTTGAGAAGTCCTGACTAGCGGTGACCTTCGCTTCAGGATCACCTTCCGACAGTGAAAAGTCGCCATTCTTACTACTATAATTTTGATCAAGGTCTTCGGGTAGCATTTCAAAACCAGAGTTCCCACATTTTACTTCCGATTTAATTTTACTTTTCATGAGATTAACGCCAGCTTCAGCAATAAAATAAGCCGATCGGTCAGTATGGACCTGAGTAGAGAGCTTGGTATTGGTCAGCGTCAGCCCCATAAGACTGACACCGAGAAGGGAGAGTATCACAATGACCATCAATACAATGGCAAGGGCCGCTCCGCGTTCGTTTTGTAGCGTTTTTCGAATGCTCTTTTTGCCTTTCTGCACGGTTTCTCCCTCCTACTCTCTTATATAAAAATCCGTCGAACGCTCCACTGACTCCCCAGACTTATTAGGCAGACTTTTAAGTGTGAGCGTAATTTTGCTTCCTGATTGGATAATAGAAAAGGTAGAGATTCCCTCAATTAAGGGATGACCATTCTTGTCTATCGTGTGATCTTGTTTGTTAAGGGTAAACGTCTTGATTTGATCAGAATGTGTGATGGTAAACCTGTCATGAGTTTCACTTACCTCCACTCTATCAGCACTTCTTATCTCCTTTGTTAATTCGATCATTGCTAACCTGACTTGTGATTGATTTTTGATCTCTTCCGTCTGAATATCGTACTGCTTAAGTCCAAAGAGATGCAGGGCGTTTGCCAGTAGGAAAACCAATGTGAGGAGTACGATCACGGCGAGCACTTCAACTAACGTGAGCCCTCTCGTATTCTTAATAGCCGACCTAGCCGCTTTTAATTTTCCCATTCGTAAATCGACTCCAATTGCGCTTCTCTATCATTCTCTTTATAGATTTGAACAATGACATCCACTAAGGAGGGCTGATCGGGCACTGGTCTTAATTGCACCATCACTGTATAGTCATTAACTTTCTTTGAATAGCCATCATTTATTTTTGTAAAGTCTTGTTCACTCATTTGCTCATCTATCTTATCTGAAGTAGAATGTGTGACAATATGATACATATCTTCCATTTGCGCGTTTGCGACATCGGTCGCATCATTCATCGTTTCTGTCACATGGGTAGTTTTTGCCGATTGTATGAACATGGAGAGAAAAGGACCTACAATAAGACCCAGAATGACGATCGCTGCCAGAATTTCAATGAGTGAAAAGCCTGATTTGGACGCGAGTACACGTAAAAGTTTCTTCATCGCTGTCTGCCTTTCCGAGCGGTAATCTTTCTATTACACTTTTTATAGTTCTATTATACTATAATTACTCTCCCCGCAATCTTCATTTTATAGGTATTTTAAGGACTTTTAACCTATTAAAATTCAACGATTTTCCATAGTTTCCGTCTTTTCATATGACAATTCTACTATATAATAACAATATAATAGATTTTCTTGGAGGGACACACGTTGCCACGTAAACATAAACGCTTAGGCGACTTACTGATAGAAGCGGGTGTTATTTCTGAAAAGCAGCTGCAACAGACATTAGAAGAAAAAGAGGCTAACGAAAAACTAGGAAATGCACTTGTTAAAAAAGGATACTTGACCGAGCAACAACTTCTGGAGGTTCTTGAACTCCAATTAGGTATTCCTCTGGTCAATCTCTACCAATATCCTCTCGATCCATCACTCAAATCATTAATTTCAAAAGACTTTGCCCGACGAAACCTGTTAGTCCCTCTTCGGAAACAGAGTAGTAAGTTAACTGTTGCAATGGCTGATCCCTTAGATTTTTATGCTATAGAAGATCTTAGACTCTCTACAGGCTTTACAATTGAAACTGTTATCGCGACCAATGAAGACATCATGCGCACTATCACACGTTTCTATGATGCCTCAGAATCCATCGAGGATCTCATGACAGAGACGACTCAGGATACTGATGCTATCATGAATTACAACGTGGAAGATGAAGATTCTCCCGTCGTTCGGATAGTTAATCAAATTTTACAAAACGCAATACAACAGCGGGCCAGTGACATTCACATTGAACCTCAAGAAACATCAATTAAAGTGCGTTATCGTATTGATGGCATGTTACGAGTAGAGCGCGTCTTACCAAGAGATATGTTAAGAATGCTGACGGTTAGGATTAAGGTCATGGCAAATCTCAATATCACTGAGACAAGAAAGCCCCAAGATGGTCGTGTAAAGATTACAATGGATCATCATGCGATTGATCTGCGTATTTCAATCCTTCCTACCATACTCGGAGAGAAGATTGTCATTCGGCTGTTAAATATAGGAGATGCTGTGATTGATATAAGCCGACTGGGCTTTAGTCCAGAAAATGAGAAAGCCTTTAAAAAACTGATTGATCACCCTACTGGCATTGTCTTAATAACAGGACCGACGGGATCGGGGAAAACCTCGACGCTTTATGCCGCGATCAATCTGTTAAATAAAGAGGAATCGAATCTGATCACAATTGAGGATCCAGTAGAATATCAAATTGAAGGTATCAACCAAATTCAAGTCAATTCACGTATCGGGCTCACGTTTGCTGATGGGTTGCGTGCTATCCTGCGACAGGATCCTAACATCATTATGGTTGGGGAAATTCGTGATACAGAAACGGCGAATATTGCTGTTCGGGCTTCACTCACAGGCCATCTTGTCTTGAGTACAGTCCATACAAACGATTCTGTCTCAACCATTACTCGCTTAGTGGATATGGGCGTTGAGCCTTTCCTAGTGGCTTCCTCACTAACCGGTGTGGTCTCACAACGTCTTGTGCGTCGAATCTGTCGGGATTGTGCCGAAAGCTATGCTCCAAGGACTATGGAAAAAAACATTTTTTATGAGCATGGTATGGCTGTTCCTGAGGCGCTGCATCGGGGTAAAGGGTGTGGGCGTTGTAATATGACTGGATATCGCGGTCGAATTGCCATTCATGAAATTCTTTCTATAGATGATGAGATACGTCGAAGAATAATGGATCACCAGACCACTGCTTCCATTAGAGATTATGCTTTTTCAGGAGGTCAAGGTTTCTTGATACATGATGGCATTCGAAAAGTTCAACAAGGGATTACAACCGTTGAAGAAATCTTAAGAGTCTCTCACAGGGCGGTGCCACAATGAAAGCAACATTAGATCAATGGCTCGTGTTTGCCTATGACCAGGGAGCATCAGACCTTCATTTGTCGATTGGTCTGCCCCCCACTTATCGGCTCTATGGGCAGCTTGTAAAAATAGAAGGCTCACCGCTCACTTCACAAGATACAGCGGCGATAATCAAAGCGATCCTGACACAAGAGCAATTTGACACCTTTACAAAAAAGGGCGAGGTCGATTTTGCTTACAGTATTGAAAATCATTCGAGGTATCGGGTCAATGCCTATCGACAACGTTCCTCTGTGAGCCTTGCTTTTCGGATGGTTCCCCCTCATGTCCCGACAATGGAGGAACTTAGACTTCCAAGTATCCTAAAAACATTTTGCCAAAAGCCACAGGGCCTTGTCCTAGTGGTTGGGCCAACAGGAAGCGGGAAATCAACAACATTAGCTTCTATGATCCATCACATTAACCTTACAGACCATAAGCACATTATTACGCTTGAAGACCCTATCGAATATTTGCACCATCATGAAAACAGTATTATCGATCAACGAGAAGTTGGCTTTGATACGTTAACCTTTGCTAACGGACTTCGTGCTGCACTCCGGCAAGATCCCGATGTTATTTTGGTTGGCGAACTGAGAGACCTTGAGACGATCTCAACAGCCATTACTGCTGCCGAAACGGGACACCTTGTTTTTGGAACATTACACACTGCTGATGCCCCGGCAACAATTGATCGCCTTATTGATGTCTTTCCACCTGGACAGCAAGCACAAATCCGTATTCAACTGGCTTCGGAATTGGTCTCTGTCATTTCTCAGCGTCTCTTTGCGACACCACATCATGATGGAAGACGGGCAGCATTAGAAATTATGATTAATAATCCAGCGATAAAAAATTTAATTCGCAATGATAAAGTCTATCAAATTCCAAGTGTTATTCAAACCAGTCGTGCACAAGGCATGCAAACAATGGACACTGCCATTCAAACACTTCTCAAACAAGGAGAGATTTCTCGACAAACCGCAGAGCCTTATTTGCAAGGAGGATTAGGTAATGGCCTACTATAATTACACTGGCCGTGATCTAAAAGGCCGAAAAAGGCACGGGGGGATTTCAGCGGAAACAAGACAAGAAGCCGCTAAGCTTCTTCGCGAGCAGGGCATTGCTGCGCTGGAGCTTGTTGAGGGAAAACCATCGCTAATGTCCAAGGACATCTCCTTTGGAAAAAGAGTAAAGTCTAGTGATCTCGTTATCTTTTTGCGCCAATTTGCAACTCTTGTTAAAGCGGGGGTTACTATTGTAGATGCTATTCATATCCTTTCAGAGCAATCTGAGAATAAAGTTTTAAGAGAGACTTTAATGAATATCGGACATGAGCTTCAAAAAGGACAATCCCTTTCCGCTGCTTGTGAGCATCATCGCAAGATTTTCCCACCCCTTGTGATTAATATGATTAAGGCTGGGGAAGCTGGCGGTCAACTTGATGAGACACTTGAACGTTTGGCCAGCTTTACTGAGAAACAACACGAATTGAAGCAAAAAGTCACCTCGACTATGTTTTATCCGGCTACAGTAGGGTTGATGGCTATCGCTGTCATTCTTTTTATTCTGGTATACGTTGTCCCCATGTTTGCCAATATGTTTGAAGACTTTAATGCTGAGATTCCTCCCTTAACACTTTTCGTTTTAAACGCAAGTCATTTTATCACACATATGTGGTGGATATTCCTACTTCTAGTTTTAATTATTGTCACTGTATTTTACTTTTTATTACAAAACAAATCTAGTAAAATAGTCCTAGATTATGCTATATTAAAGCTACCGATATTCGGAAAATTATCGCAAAAAGCTGAGATTGCAAGAATTATGCGAACACTCAGTTCATTGTTCACAAGTAGTGTGCCGATCCTTCAGTCCTTGTCAATTGTTGAAAGGATTTCCAAAAATGAAGTTATCAAAAAGGTATTAAGAGATTCAAAGGATTCTTTAGAAAATGGACAATCATTAGCTGAACCACTAAGTAGAAGCTGGGTGTTTCCACCACTTGTTCATCATATGATAGCGATTGGTGAAAAGTCAGGTTCGCTAGATTATATGCTCGAAAAGGTTGCAGATTTTTACGAAGCAGAGGTCGAGCATGTGACTGAACGTCTAAAGTCCCTCATCGAACCGGTGATGATTGTTGTTCTCGCTGCTGTCGTTGGTTTTATTGTCTTGTCGATCGTCGTGCCCATGTTCAATCTTTACAATCAGGTAGGATAAAAAAAGGAGCAGAAGAAATGAGAAAACTACTCAAAAGTCAAAAAGGATTTACGCTCGTCGAACTTCTCGCTGTCATTGTGATATTAGCGATTATTGCAGCGATTGCTGTCCCATCGGTTGGACATTTAATTTCTAAAAGTAAAGACAATGCCAAGGTGGCAGAAGCCATTGAAATCATCAGTGCTTCCAAAACTTATGTCGCTGCTGAAAATGATCAACTAAGTTTTAATGATAACACCGCAAGTATCACTGAAGAACAACTAGCTCCATATATTGACAACTTAAAAGATAATAGTTGGACAATTACAGTCACAAAAGATGCTAATACAGAAAGCTATAGCTACTCTATAAATGACCATGATGATCCTGTTTCAGATGCTCATTCTAATTCTGCTTCTGAACAACAACTTCTTGATTATAATACTGGTAACGACTAATAAGGTAAGGGCTAATAATTGTTATGACTCTGTTCATCTACCTCTACCTTCTCATCCTTGGCCTGATCCTTGGTTCCTTTTATAACGTGGTCGGCCTTCGGGTGCCGAAAGCTGAATCTATTATTACTCCGCCGTCTCATTGTCCTCAGTGTGGACGGCGACTCTCATATCAAGATCTAATCCCTGTCTTTTCCTACCTCATTTTAAGAGGACGGTGTCGAAGCTGTCAGAATAAAATACCTGTTTTCTATCCTATTATGGAGCTAATCACAGGGCTTCTTTTTGTCGGCATGCTGTGGAGATTCGGATTTTCGGGAGAGTTAATCGTTGCCTTAGCCTTTGTTTCCTTACTCGTCATCATTTCAATTTCAGATATTCACTATATGATTATTCCTGATAAAATTTTAATTCTATTTGCAGCCCTTTTTATAGGTCTCCGTCTCTGGCAGCCTTTAACCCCTTGGTGGGATAGTCTCATTGGCGCCCTTATCGGCTTTGGACTCCTCCTTACCATTGCTCTTGTAAGCCGTGGCGGTATGGGGGGTGGCGATATCAAACTTTTCGCCGTCCTAGGATGGGTATTAGGCACCAAGCTGGTCCTTTTGTCGCTTGTTTTTGCCTCATTCTATGGATTGATTTTCGGCATGATTGGGCTCATGACTGGGCATGTACAACGAGGAAAACCCTTTGCCTTTGGTGTCTTTATTGCTTTAGGGGCACTAACAGCTTACATGTTTGGGGATATATTGTTCGATTCCTATATAAAATGGATGTTGTCGTAATGTGGAGGTATATTTATGGCTCTTTCAATATTGCAATCACAAGCACGCTACAGTTTAGTTATTAAAGACCACATCATTCGTTTTGTGGAGCTTCGTAAAAATACACTAAAAGGGATTCGAACTATGCATGAACGCCGTTTGCCCAATGGAATAATCGAAAACGGAAATATCGTAGATAAAACGCGTCTAGAGGACATCTTGAAACACTTTATAAAGAAGAGAAAATTAAAGGGGAAAAAGATTTTTATTATTGTCCCTGACGCCTTTGTTGTCGTCCGAAAAATTGAGATTCCAGGTCACTTAAGCGCAGATGACATTCGTTCTTATCTCTTTATGGAAATAGGTCACAGCATTCATTTACCTTTCAATAATCCCGTCTTTGATGTCCATGTTCTCGGACAGGAAGAGGAACACACAGAAATCCTTCTCTTTGCAGCACCTGAAGAGACCGTTAAAGAATATGTGGATCTGTTAGAATCTTGTGGGACTAAACCTGTTGCGGCAGAAATCTCTTCTCTCTCTTTATATCGCCTGTATAAACAACTTGATCTGGCTATGGATGAGAGCAGCATGTTTATTCAATATGATACAGATGGGATTAATGTCAGTATTTTCAAGGCTCATTTACCCTTGTTTATTCGACAAATTCCCAAAGACACAAAAGAGCCGACGATGGAAATGCGTGATTCCTATACTGAAATTTTAGCTGAAATAGAACGCATGATGAATTTCTATCAATTTACTCTTAATAATGGTGAAGATGCCGTGCAGAAAGTGATTCTCACTGGTGATAACCCAGCTATTGAAGCGTTCTTTGCTCATTTGAAAACCGTTTTAACATTACCTATTTATCCCCTTTTCAATCAACACCTTCAAGGAATCTCTGGCAGGAGCATACCGAGCCAATACCACGTGAACATCGGTTTGGCGTTAAAAGAGGTGCCTAGTCAATGACCATTGAAATTAATTTGATTCCACATAAAACAAGACAACAAAGGTGGGGGCGGCTCGTCCTTCTGATTGGCACCCTCCTATTGGCCTTAATTCTTGCTAGCCTTGTTTTTCTATATATGAATAAAGTCCATGAACGTAATCAGACAGAAAAGACTCTAAATATGGTAGAGGAAAAGTTAAAAGTGCTTCAAACACAAGAGACGAAACAAACAGACCAAGCCTTGCAACTTCAACAAGAAGTCAAGCAATTACAGGAAAGCTCAAGCCACTCGGAAGCTCTTTTGATGACCTTTGTGGGACTTTTGCCGAAGAACGGGACCTTTACCCACTTTGAATATCAAAACGGAGTTATCACACTTAATGGGGAATTTAAAGGATTAGACGAAGTTGCTGGCTTTTATCATGCTGTTCAAAATCAAAAGTTAGTCCGTCATGCTGAGCTTAATCAAGTGAGTGAAATCTCTTCTGGCGGGTATGCTACAGATTTCATCATTGAGATTGATCCCACAGCCTACCAGTTACTTGGAGGGAAAAACAATTGAGACGATCATTAGGCTTAAGTCCACTCCTTTTAGTTATCCTTTGTTGTGCCGTCCTTATTGGAGCGTTTACCTATGGTTATTTATATGTGATAAAGCCATTAAATGATGACATTGCTGAAAATCAAAGTAAAATTACCAATACAAAGCTCCAGGTCCAGCTGAAACAAGCGCAACTCAAGCAAGTTCAAGATGTCAATATTCAACAATTACTGGCTACCGTTCCCAATAACAATCAATTTGACCATTATTTAATGATCCTTAATGATGTGGCTGCAAATAGCCGTTGCCGCATTCGGTCGATTGAAGCAGCTGATAAGACAGGTAGTGATGACGCGTCAAATACGTCCCTACAGGTGCCGTCATCCGTCACATCAAGTCAACACACCCTTAAGGTCACAGCCAATCATTTTTCAGATATGATGGCCTTTATTCATGGCCTTGAAACACTTAATCGTCTTACGGATGTTACCGCCTTACAATTCAGTGGGAGTAAAAAGGGTCCAGTCAGTTTTACTGTGACCATTGTAACTTTTTACGATTCGAATATGAGTGGCCTTGAAACACCTAAAGTCAATGTGCCCTTTATAAATTCAGCAAATAAAAAAACACCGTTTTAATAAGAAAACTTAGCTTTAACTTCACCGCTTTGCTAAGCACTGCCTGATGTTCGTGCTTTCACACTTACATGAAGGGTGTCGCCAGACCTTAATGGCAAAAGTCCCGTAGAAGGCCTTTCAAAAAAGTTATATAATCTGACGTTGAATATAGGACAAGCATCCGTTGCTTGTCCTTTTTATAATGAAGGAGAAGTTTCCTACTAAGACATAGCCTGACGGACTTGGGGATGAAATGACTTACTCGCAAAATTTTATTGATGTTATCGAAAAGGAAGAAGTCCTTCTACAGTACCCAAAGGTGAAGGAAAAGCTCAACCTATTGAAAGAGACCGTAGAAGATGTCATCGAACACCTTTGGTGTTCAAAGGACCAAGATGCAGAAGGTGTCCTTTCAAAGAAGGCTGATATAAAGAAGGAGCTAAAAGCAAAACTTACTCTGTGAGTATCAAATCATATAGCCATACAGAACAAGAAAAGTTCCAAGAAAGTGAATTTCAAGGAAAAGTCCAGAGAACGGTATAAAAAAATAGAAGCTAAAAATAGCGAATTAAAAAACAGACACTTTGCTTACTTTTTAAAAATTGTTAGAAAAGTATTGACAAGCTTCCTACTCATTTATATAATAAATACGAACATTAGTTCTACAACATTTCAAAAGGAGAGATACTTATGGTAGATTTCGCCTTTAATGTCCTTGAAAGTTTTGGTACACTTTCCGAGAGCGAAAATGGCTGGAAAAAAGAGCTCACAATCGTGAGTTGGAACGATCGTGAGCCCAAATATGACATTCGGAGTTGGTCCCCTAATAAAGAGCGGATGGGAAGAGGCGTGACCTTTTCTAAGCCTGAACTTGCCAAACTAAAGGCTATGCTCAATCACTTACCTATTGATTAGGCCACAAGTGTTTGATTCATTCTTCTACGCTTCTTCTCCTAAGACTATTGCAGCTCTTTAGGCAACCTTTCCACAAGTTTACGTCTTAGTAACTTTCTCGACGCATTGCGAGGTAACTCATCAATGGTAATAAACCGTTGTGGAACCTTGTACTTAGCTAAATAATCTCGACAATACATTTGTAAGTCTGAATCTGTATAAGGAGCCCCTGGTCTTACTTTGATAAAGGCACAAGGCACACGTCCCCACTTTTCATCCTTCATGCCAACTACACCGACTTCTTCGATGCTAGGATGCATAAGGAGAACAGCTTCAATTTCTGCGGGATAGACATTTTCTCCTCCAGACACAATCAAATCCTTACGCCGGTCTAAGACATACAAAAAGCCGTCCTCATCAAGATAGCCAATATCTCCTGTATGTAGCCAACCTTCTTTAATCGCCTTCTGATTAGCCTCAGGACGTTTAAAATAACCTGATGTGACATTTGGACCTTTAACTACAATTTCCCCTTCACGCTTTGCGCCAACCTCCTGGCCTTGCTCATCTACAATTTTAATCTGTGAGGGAAAAAGAGGTTTTCCAGCCGAACCCGCCTTTGAGACCATATACTCAGGAGAAAGTGTGACAATCTGCGAAGCCGTTTCAGATAGTCCATAGGTTTGGTAGACCGGCACATTTTTATCAATACATGATTTTAATAAGGGCTGTGGAACCGGACCCCCACCTAGCAACATACAGCGAAAGGTCTCGGGATAGGAATTGCCCTCTAATAACTCCATCATCTTCGTAAACATCGCTGTAACGACAGAAATGACGGTCACACCCTGTTTCATAATGGCCTGGTGGACCTCGACGGGATCAAAATTCCGATGTAATCTCACTGTCATTCCATAGATCACACTGCGCATCAAAATAGATAACCCGCTCACATGGAAAAGAGGCACGCACGCTAACCATTTATCATTAACGGTAAGTCCAAGGTTTAGGACAGATCCAATGGCACTTCCCCAATGATTTTTATAAGACAAAATGACACCTTTAGGCTTACCTGTTGTACCAGAAGTATAAATAATCGTGTGGGGATCATCCATATTGATTTCTGATTTAAGTGATTCAGAATGGACAATTTCCTCATAAGCTATATTGTTAATATGGCAGCGCTCAACCTTCGAAGGAATGTCCATCGCCACTACTTTTTGCTGTTGGCGCTCATCATATAATAAAAGAGTGGCTTCACTATCTTGAAGCTGCCAAGTCAGTTCAGGCGCTGATAGACGAATATTCAGTGGTACAGCAATTGCCCCTAAATAGCTTACAGCATAATAACTGAGAATAAGTTCTACCGTATTTTCCTGTAAAAAAGCAACGGTCATCCCACTCTTTATTCCATGTTGTTGATTTAAATAAGCAGCAAGTGATCTTGCGCGTTTATTCATATCTCTAAAGGTCAACGTTTCCGCTTCTGTTTCCAGTGCCACGCGGTCAGGTGTTAAAAAAGCACGTTGTTCAAGCCAATGCGGCATGACATTTTCCATACAGATTGCTCCTTAAACATAAATATAGCTTTTCTTCCAATTTACACTCTTAATAGAGTAACAGCGCTCGGAGCTAGCACCAAGCGCTGTTTACCTTTAGTATATCGTCGTCTTCTCAAGAATCATGGAAAACGAGGGAATTGACCAAAGTTTGGTTTTCTTTTTTCCTTAAAGGCATCGCGGCCTTCTTTAGCTTCATCAGTTGTATAGTAAAGAAGTGTAGCGTCGCCACCCATTTGCTGAAGACCAGCAAGTCCATCTGTGTCGGCATTAAAGGAGGCCTTTAAGAAACGAATAGCGGTTGGGCTTTTTTCCAGAATTTCATTCGCCCACTTCACTGTTTCCTCCTCTAATTGTTCAAGAGGTACCACTGTGTTTACGAGCCCCATATCGAGCGCTTCTTGGGCACCATATTGACGGCAGAGATACCAGATCTCCCGAGCCTTTTTATGCCCGATAATACGTGCAAGATAACCAGCACCATAGCCAGCATCAAAACTCCCTACTTTTGGACCTGTTTGCCCAAACACAGCATTGTCTGCCGCGATTGTTAAGTCACAAACCACATGAAGCACGTGTCCGCCGCCAATCGCATAGCCCGCAACCATAGCAATGACAGGCTTAGGAATAGCCCGAATCAAACGTTGTAGATCCAAAACATTGAGGCGTGGAATATTATCATCACCAACATATCCTCCATGCCCTCTTACCTTTTGATCTCCACCTGAACAAAACGCCTTTTCCCCAGCACCGGTTAAAATGATGACTCCGATGCTTGAATCATCGCGCGCTCTCGAAAACGCATCAATCATTTCATTGACCGTTTTTGGAGTAAATGCATTATGCACATGTGGACGATTTATTGTTATCTTTGCAATCCCTTCGTACGTTTCGTAAAAAATCTCATCGTATGTACGTACTGTTTGCCATTCAATGGACATAATATGTCTTCCCCCTTTAATGATTTTCAATCATATGATAAAAGTCTTCATAGACTATTTTAGCAAATTTTATCGAATCTTCCACGTGAACTGCATGTCCAACATGAGGAACAACGATAATTTTGCTTTTTTCAAAGCATTGTTTCATACGCTCTGCAATATTTACAAACTTTTGGTCCCGAGCCCCGACGACCATAAGGACAGAATGTCGGAATGTCGGAAGTGCTTCCCATAATGAAGGTTGTTGGCCTGTCCCCATTCCCCGCAAGCTATTCGCTAAACCAATGGCCTTTTGATCCAAACGTTCCTTACGAATAGCGGATGTTACGTGTTCAGGTAAATTTTCTTGGGTAGCAAAGAGAGGAATCTTCTCCCAATAGGCCACAAAAGCTCCGACCCCTTCGCTAATGATCCGTTCAGCTAAACGGTGATCATTCTCTATCCTAGTGTTCCTCTCAACTGGAGATGTTAACCCCGGAGAAGCACTTTCAAGGATAAGATTCATGACCACTCGAGGATAATGGAGGGCAAAATATAACGCGAGCCGTCCTCCCATAGAGTAACCTAAAAGATGTGTTTGCTCTATACCAAGTGTTTGTAAGATCTCGTTTAAACTGCGAGCAACACTTTCCATGGAATAATACGCAACATCCTCTGGTGATGCCGTCTCACCGTGACCAATAATATCTATCGCAATTGTCTTATAGCGTTTTGACCACTGAGAAGTAAAAGGCGCCCAGGTCTTCTTACTGCCTGTAAAACCATGCAAGAGTAAAAGAGGGTCACCCTCGCCTTTAACTTCTACAGCATAGTCGATGCCATGAACATTAATAATCACAATTGATCTCCCTTTGTACTCGAAGCCTAATGGCCTCCCACAGCTTTCGGTGAGCCTGCACATTTTCAGGACGATTTGTTTTTGCTTCTATGATTTTAATTCCTTTTTGAGCTTGTGACTGTTGTAAAGCTTGTTCAAAGGAACGAACATCATGGGCTTTATAATAATGAGCGTTGTATAACTGAGCAACAGTTTCAATGTCGTAATCTAAAGGTGTTCCAAAAAGGACTTCAAAAGCCTCTTCTGCCTCTTGTGCTTGAGGCAAAAATGAAAATATCCCACCACCATTGTTATTGACAACAATGATCGTGACGTTAAGCTGATAGTGCTTAGCAACCATTAACCCATTCATATCATGGAAAAACGCTAAATCCCCAATAATTAAATAGGTGGGCTTATTCCCTGTACTCAAACCCATCGCTGTAGAAACAACACCATCAATCCCATTGGCCCCGCGGTTAGCAACTACATCTAGGGTAAGGGGTTGATTTAATAAAAAGGTATCAACGTCACGAATGGGCATACTATTGCTGGCAAAAACATAGGCATCATCCTGCAAAAACTTATTTAACGTCGTGACCACATGTCCTTCAAACCACGGTGTTTCTTCCATGAAATGAGCGAGTGTGTCTTTAGCAACGTCATTTGCTTTTTGCCAATTTGCGAGCCACTCTGTTCCCATCTTTTTATCCTCTTGGTTTTCTACATTACGAAGAAATTTCTCAGAGAAATCGACAGGCGAGACATGTAACATGGCCGTAGCTTGGTGATTAGGATCCCGCCACTCTGGCGCCTCATCAACGATCGTATAGACAGACAGATTCAATCCATTGATATACTGCGTCAAAGGCTTAGAGACCGGATTGGCCCCTATACGAATAATGCCATCTGCCTGTAACTTCTTCCTTATATCCACATCCTTAAGTAGGGCATCATAACTATCAATCACGTGGTTTTCCTCACCATTAAGGCCATAGCGCAAACCTGATAAAGGATCTGCTAGAATAGGTGCCCCTAAGCCCTTTGCTAAGGCTAAAACAGCTTTATTTAAACCTGGAATGCGATGCGGCCCGACAACAATGAGTGGTCTACTTACCTTCTCCCAATCGTTTGCAAGTTGTTCATAAACACCGTCTGTAAGACTGACTACCGCCTCTTTTTGAACATCAAGGGCTGCTATCTTTCCATAGTGCCATAAGTGATCCTGCTTGATATTCGGGACTAAAGGTTCTCTAAATGGAAAGTTTAAATGGACCGGTCCCTGAGGTAAAAATGCTGCTGTGTCAACCGCACGTTTTGCGGTATTTCGAGCATATCTCCATAACGTCTCATCGTATTCAGGAATAGGCATTTCTTGAAACCATTTGACATGATCACCATATAATTTGATTTGATCAATCGTTTGTGGCGCTCCATAGCCACGGAGCTCATGTGGACGATCCGCCGTTAAGACGACTAAAGGAACACGTCCATATTTCGCTTCAATAACAGCAGGGTAATAATTGGCCGTTGCTGTCCCTGATGAACACAAGAGAGCGACAGGGCGCTGACTTTGTTTAGCTATCCCTAAAGCAAAAAAGCCCGCAGAGCGTTCATCGACATTCATCCATCCCTTGAGACGTGGATGAGCATGGATAAGGATGGCCAGCGGAGTGGATCTTGAACCGGGGCTTATCACAACATCCCGAACCCCTTGTTCTGCCAACTCATCAATAAAAGCTGCTGTAAAGGAAGTCAGCGCTTCTTGATGTTCCATTATTTATTCCTCCTTTAAAGCATTTAACATCGGTCGAAATTTCATTTCTGTTTCTTTAAATTCTTCTGTAGGAGAGGAATCACTGACAATACCGCAGCCAGCAAATAAGCGAGCTTCATTTCCCCGAATAAGGCCCGAGCGAATGGCTACAGAAAATTCACCATTTCCATTACTGTCTATCCATCCTACCGGAGCTGAATACCATCCTCGCTCATGGCTTTCTAACTCGGAGATTAAGGCGACCGCCTTCTCTTTAGGTGTCCCCCCCATGGCTGGAGTCGGATGTATCTTAGATATCGCATCAAGCAAATGAGCGTCTGGCTTTCCATGCCCATAAATAGGGGTGTAAAGATGCTGTACGTCTCTTGTTTTATATAAGACGGGACGATCAGGGATAATGACTTTATCACAGAATGCCTCAAAATCATCTTTAATCATTTTGACAACAAATTGATGCTCCTGACGATTTTTTTTATCGTTAAGAAGTCCTTGCCCTAACGCTTCATCCTCTGCTTGTGTACCGCCACGTGATGCCGTTCCAGCAAGAGCATCCGCGTAAAATTTTGTCCCTTCCCTTTTGACAAGACGCTCAGGCGTTGCCCCTACAAAGGCATCCCCAAAACGCTCTATTGCAAAGACAAAACTATTCGGTTGTTGCTGCTTTAAACGATAAAGCAGCGCAGGGATATTTAAAGATCCCTCTTTTTTAACTCGTAAAGCACGCGAAAGAACGATCTTCTCAAGTTCACCTGCCTTCATTTTATCAACTGCCTTTTGCACAGAAGCCTTCCACTCTGTTGGAAACAAGGCGGTCACTTGAAGGTCTTGATGAGTTTGAAAATACCCTTCTTCATCAGTTCTATCCGCTAATAGCATATTCTTTTGTTCTTCGATTGTGGCGATCAATGCTTTAGGATCGTCTTTTGGAGTGACCCTTTTATTAACAGTTAACCAAGCCTTGTTTTCTCTTTGGGTTAACAAAAATTGTGGAAGGACCATCGCGGCAGCAGGATAGTTTGTCCATTCCTCAGCAGCGGTTAACACAGGGTTAAAACTAAACCCCCCCATTAGTACGGGGCCAGTTCCAGCATGTTCAATGGAGATTTGATGCTCCTTTAAAAATGCAAGCCAACGCGTTTGTATCGAATCAAACCGTGAATGGCCATCCGCCGTGAGGTCAAGCGTGGAACCTACCCCAACTAAGGTGACCCCTTCAGGATCGGACCAAAAGTGCCTAAAATCCATCTTTAGTTTTTCGCTATTGCGATAAAATTGGAGAGGCTGACTCTCACATTCCATAGTATAAGTGACAAGTTTATCTTTATTTTCTTGTTTTGCTTTTTGCACGCCATTAATAAATGCTTCCGCCATGGAAGCATATTTCAAATCATCGATCACCTGAGGTATTCCCTCCTCATTTTCAAGCCGCTCACTTCGTCATCAACGTCATAGTGAGTGATAAATATCCTTATTTAAGAATACACCTGTCCCAAATTGAGTGTCAATTTATGACCATTGTAAAGTTTATTCCCTATATATAGTGTGATGGAAACCCAAAGTTCCTATTCTCCCTAAACTCCTATTAATTTTCACTGTTTCTTTCCTATTTATAAGATTACTTTTGCAATATTCATGATAAAGGGATATTTCTATTTTATATAAATGGCTGTATTTACCGTCAAATCAAGGTTTTTAAGGTTGACACATAGTAGTGATTTCTCTTAAACTTGAAATGGTTTTATATTTTATTTAGGGGAGACACCTTATGGAGAGTATGAGTGCAATACAAAAAAATAAGGGGTGGAGAGTATGGTGGAAATTACTTCGTCCACATACACTTACCGCTTCGTTTATTCCAGTTATTCTCGGGTCAGCAATAGCGCTAGTTGAGAATCATATACATTGGATTTTATTTTTGGCCATGCTTGTGGCCTCCATTCTGATACAAGCAGCGACCAACATGTTTAATGAGTATTTTGATTATAAACGAGGTCTTGATACTGATGAATCCGTTGGTATTGGTGGAACCATTGTGAGAGACGGTGTACAACCTAAGACTGTGCTTACCTTAGGTTACCTCTTTTGCTTAATTGCCACACTCATCGGTGTTTATATTTGCATGGCGAGCAGTTGGTGGTTAGCATTAATCGGTACACTTTGTATGATGGCGGGTTATTTTTACACAGGGGGACCTTATCCAATTGCTTACACCCCTTTTGGTGAACTCGTTTCAGGACTTTTTATGGGTCTTATTCTTTTGCTTATTTCTTACTATATTCAAACAGGGACTGTCACTTTAAATAGTGTATTAATTTCAATCCCGATCGCCATCCTTTGCGGAGGCATCATGATGGCCAACAATATTCGGGACCTTGATGGTGATAAGGAAAAGGGGCGACGGACTTTAGCTATATTACTCGGTCGTCAAAAAGCCAACAACTTTTTAACGGGCATGTTTATTGTCTCTTACCTCTGGATTATTGGTTTGCTTATTTTTAATGTAGAAACAGTTTGGATGCTACTTGTCTTTGCGAGTTTACCCAAAGCATATAAGGCTGCCAAACTTTTTAAAGAAAAAACAAAATCTATTCAACTTATGCCCGCGATGAAAGCAACTTCTCAGCTACACACACACTTTGGCTTTTTCCTCTCTATCGGACTTGTCCTCGATTATTGTCTTCGTCACATTTAGCCCAGTTTTTGCACTGGGCTTTTTTTTTAGCATATAAAGGACATTCTGGGTATAATAGTGCAGTCCATTAGTCCAAAAATGGTTTAGTATCCAAGCAAGGACCCATCGCTTGTATTCGGTTGGCCTTATCTCTAATTTTTTCTCTATAAAATTTTCACTATAAATAAATCAGTTTGCTATTGTTAAGCGTAATAGTTATGGAGACCTGTTGAACGACTTTCCACCTTCCTTTATTAAGGACGCATTTCTCGACTGACATGAAGAAAGGACTGAGGACAATGTCTTTAAAATATGGCATTCTTGGTTTTTTAAGTGAATGGCCAGGTGCAAGTGGGTATGATCTCAAAAAGGAATTTGACACCTTTATGAACCCTTTTTGGCACACCCATCTATCTCAAATATATCCTGAACTCAATCATTTAGAAGAAGAGGGCTATGTCCACTCAGAAATTATTGAACAGACTGCAAAACCTGATAAAAAAATATATACCATTACTGAAAAGGGCAAAACATTTTTAAGAAATTGGTTATCAAGTTCACCAGAAAGTCCTAAAATAAAGGAAGCTTTTCTGATGCGTACGTTTTTCCTTGATAATGTGACCGCCAATGAAGCCATTTTCCAATTGCAGTTATATAAAAAGCGCCGTGAGGATCGTCTCAAAGCGATGAAAAAAACATTAAAAGAACGACTCACGCAAATAAAAAATGAAAATGCTGCTTTAACCCCGCGAATCCTTATGATCGTCTCGGTTTACAAAAAAGGGCTGGATGAGGAAAAGCGCTTTATCCGCTGGTGTGAAGACACCATTAAATTAGTCCAACATTATAAAGACTTATGGAAAAAAGAAGAAAACCAAGAAGAAATTCTAATCAGTCATGATTCCTTGGAGGATGCTCCGAAATGGTTTCAAGAAATCATTGACGAGATCGAGGATTAAAGAGAAGAGAAAACATGCGAAAAACCGGGTGAAATACATGCCCGGTCCTCATTTAGTTGGGCATAAAAAGATTTTTTACCTAAATGCATCGTCAGCACCAAGTGGAAGGAGTGGAAGACGCGAGATTCGGAACACTTATATAGAGTGTGTTCCTCAGCACCACTTGACTCACAGATGCCTAAACTAGAGTCCTTAGGGAACCGGGCAAGCGTTCTGGAGCTGAAATAGACTACGTCATAATGACCAGAAGTTTTCTATTCTCATAGTAGAGTAGAAAACTCGGCTTGTACTTCACCGCTTCGCTTAGCACAGCCTATGTTCTGGCCAACGCCTTCACGCATTAAAGTTGTCACCCAACATTTATGGTGAAAACCTAGGTTACACTTTTAAGGTCTTATACATTCTGATGTTATAACTAACACCGGCTGCAAACGCAACCGGTGTTGTTACAATAAGGTTTGATAAAGCAAGAACAAGTTTAATACAATAACGAGAGCGGCAATCAGCCAAGCAAAAAATGTTGTGATGCGATGATTCACTAAAACTCCCATTAACTCACGATTGCTCGTAAATAAGATTAATGGTATCAGGGCAAAGGCAATTCCAAAGGAAAGAATCACTTGACTCATCACAAGTGCCCAAGTTGGATTAACCCCTAATATGATGATCAGCAACGGTGGAACCATTGTGATCAAGCGTCTTAAGTAAAGGGAAATATGCTTGTTGATAAATCCCCTCATCATAATATCCCCTGACATTGTGCCCACAGAAGAACTTGAAAGGCCGGCAGACAATAATCCTATGCCAAAAAAGATAGCTGCAAGGGGACCTACCCATTTTTCTAATTGATCAAAAGCAACATCAATATCATTTACCGTCACCCCATGACTGTGGAATAAAGCTGCTGCCATAACAAGCATGCTTGCATTAATTACCCCGGCAATCACCATGGCAATTAAAATATCAATAAATTCAAATCTGAATATCCACTTTCTTTCTTTGTCGTTAGCCCCTACAACTCTTTTTTGGGTGAGAGCAGAGTGCAAGTAGATGGCATGAGGCATAACTGTTGCTCCCAGAATTCCTGCCGCAAGGAGGAGACTTTGAACCCCTTCGAATTTTGGAAGGACTAACCCTTGAATGATATCCCCAGCATCGGGTTTTGCCCAAATGATTTGAAAAGCAAAGGCAATGACAACAATGAAAACCATGCCCGTAATTCCAGCTTCAAGTTTTCTTACCCCACGTTGCTGTAGAAGAAGAATTAAAAAGGAAGCAACAGCAGTAATAATCGCCGACGTCACCAATGGAATCTGAAAGACTAAATACAAGCCAAGAGCTGCGCCTGTAAATTCGGCTAAGTCGGTTGCCATAACCACCAATTCACTTTGAAGCCAGAGAAATATTCTGACAGGCTTTGAGAAGCGTTCACCTGCCACTTCGGGGAGGTTCTTTCCCGTGGCTATGCCTAACTTTGCTGAAAGCGATTGAATAAGTATGGCCATGAGGTTAGAAATGGCGATAACCCATAACAAGAGATAGCCATACTTTGAACCCGCTGAGATGTTGGTCGCAAAATTGCCTGGATCAATATAGGCTACTGATGCAATAAAAGCGGGGCCAAGAAAAGGAAGTAATCGTTTAAATCCTTTGACCTCACCACGTAAAACAGCATAGGCTGCGTCACCATTAGATCGCTTATTATTTTTTTCTCTTTTATCTGGCAAAGCAATCACTTCCTCCTCACCCATGTAACACATTACTCTTATCTTTAGTATTGATTTTAATTGAATTCTTAGTCGTTTTAACCGTCTAAAAAAATGTTGACCTTAGGAAAAACAACTTAATATTGAATATATGGAAAAGAGCCTAAAATGTCAATAATAATTATATTAGGCAAGCAAACGATCCGCATTAAACTTAAAATTCTCAAAAAAAAATAACTGCTCCAAAACGGAACAGAAATTCTATAAGTTATTTCACATCTTTTAAAGGAAGAATGATTTTTTTATAAAAAAATCTTTCCCATTTAGCTAGCAGACTATTGCCATTTTCACCAAACTGTATTTTAAATTCGTGTTCTTTATGGAATTCTCTAACACACTGATTACGCTCTTTATGCCTTTGGCGCAAAGTAGTATGGCTCATTTTTTTCCTCCTTTTAGTAAGTAATTTAATTATATGATTAGGATGGATAAATGAAAAGTGATTTTTCCGGCAAAAGTTTGTGTTCGGTGTAGAAGGATATTCCGGCGTAACGCTTAAGCTAAGAGCTAGCATAATAGTTGATTACTACAGGCTTATGGTGTGGATTTGAGCTTCAGGTCGCTCGCTTTCCATGGGCACGGCCTCAGCTAACTTGGGAATGGATTAATGGGTTTCCCAAGTGGATC
>NZ_BMFV01000029.1 GCF_014639255.1 Pullulanibacillus pueri | reverse complement strand
TATTTTTCACTTAACCAAAACAGCATTGTAAATTGTCTACAAACCCCAACATATATAATAGAGCCCAAAATTTGTGGTTTCAAAAACACTTAATAGGAAACCTGGAGTTAATAAGCGGACAAGGGAGAAGGTCATATTCACCGCCAAACAATTAGGTTATTCAAATCTCCCTTATACTGCAGGAGAAAATATAGAAACAAACGAGAATAAGGGTGATTTTATTGCAGTCCTCTTGGCCAATTTTCGATATCAATCAAAGCATTCCAACTATTGGAGTGAAATAATTGATGGCATTACAGAGGAAGCCAAAAGAAGAGGTACAGGCATTGTGATTATTAGTGAATCAAACAGCTTAACTAACGTGTTAAACGTATCTAAGCTCATGGGCATTATCATCGTAGGATATATCTCCCCTGAGTTGTGTATGGAAATAAAACAATTTAACACGCCTATTGTCTTAGTAGATCATGAGGAACCCCTTTTAGAAGCCGATTCCATTTTTATGGATAATTTTGATGGTTTATTAAAGATCACAAATTATTTAATTGCTATGGGACACAATAAATTAATCTTTGTGGGAGATCTTAATTACTCTAAAAGTTTTTATGATCGCTGGTTAGGATTCCGCACATCGCTTGAAAAAGCAAATCTTTACAATTCAAAATCCCAAAATATTTTCACCCTAAATTATACAAGTGCAGGATGGATCGAGGAGTTTGATCATTGGATTGAGAGCGCAAAAGAAAAAAACAAACTCCCTTCAGCCTTTGTTTGTGCCAATGATAACATTGCTCATAACATCATAGATGTTTTAAAGAGACACAATTTTAAACTTCCAGAGGATTTTTCAATTACCGGATATGATAATTTAGACTCTTCATCATACGTAGTCCCATCGTTAACCACCTGTCAGGTTTTTAAAAAATTTTTAGGAAAACGTGCCGTATCAAAAATGTTCTGGAGAATTAAACATCAAGAATATTACCCCGAAAAGGTCTTAATAAATGGTGAAATCATTATTCGGGATTCAGTTGCACCCCCAAATCCCGAATGACAATAGAAAAATAACAGTATAATAGGTTATAAAAGGGACTGATACCCTTTATCTATAGGATAGATAAGGCGTTCAGTCCTTTTTCAACACACTTCCTTCAGCATTCCTACGTATTTAATGACGTAGATTCACTTTATCATTGAACTAAATTTGGTTAACAAATGAAATTATAGTGATTCGAGGGAACTTAGCTACCTCATAGTTCATAATCTATGTTTTTAGATAGCCTTTTTCTACTTATTTCTTCAATATCATGACGCCTTTACTAGGCACAGATACGCTTCCTGAGACTTTTTGTTGCTTCAACAAATCGATTGCCTCTAACTCTTCTAGATCAACGGTGGCGGATGCCTCATTATGGTTTAGAATAAACAAGTAAGTCTGATCATCTTTAACCCGTTCGGTTACTTCTACACCTTGAGGCGTTTTTAATAATGGTTGGATGCCCTTGTCTTCACAAAGATGAGATAGGAAATCCTTTAAAAAGCCCTCATCAGGACTTGAAGCGACATACCAGGCCTTGCCATCACCATAAGCATTTTCTGTTAATACTGGCATCCCCTTATAAAAGTCAGATCCATATTCAGCAACTACCTTTGCCCCTTCGGAGTGAATCAAATCACAGAGAATACCACATTCATACTGGCCATGAAGGTTTCCACGCTCTTCTTTTAATACGATCTGGTTTTTTTGATCTGGAAATAATGCATCAATTTCTTCAGCCCAAATACCTAGAACCTTTCGAAGTTCACCAGGGTAACCCCCAAGTGTAACAAGGTCATTTTCATTAACAATCCCACTGAAAAAAGTTGTCACGAACGTACCGCCATTTTTTACAAAGGATTCAATTTTTTCCGCATATCCCGGTTTAATCATGTACAGTACAGGAGCGATAACCACATCATATTGACTTAGATCTTCTTCTACACCGATCATATCCGTTTGAATGTTCAAGTGATATAGGGCGTCATAATATTTATGGACTTCATTCACGTAATTCAAGGCAACACTCGGCCCGCTGGATAGGTCAATCGCCCAACGATTTTCCCAATCAAATACAATAGCAACCTTTGATTGAAGGCGTGAATCTAGCAAATGATCCGAGAGGCGTTGTAATTCTCCACCCAACTCGGAAACCTCTCTAAAAACACGGGTATGCTCATGACCGACATGTTCTATCACTGCACCATGATATTTCTCACAGGCCCCGACGGAACGCCTTAACTGAAAAAATAGAACAGTATCAGCACCGTGAGCCACGGCTTGATAGCTCCACAGTCTCATAACACCTGGACGTTTAAGAGAGTTATAGGGTTGCCAGTTTTGTTGGCTGGGTGTTTGCTCCATCAGCATAAAGGGCTGACCGCTTTTTAGCCCTCGCATCAAATCGTGGGTCATTGCTGTAAGACTTTCTGGCGTTTTCAAACCTGGATAGTTGTCCCATGAGACAACATCTAAATAAGGGGCCCATTTGAAGTAGTCTAATTCCTGATATAACCCCATAAGGTTAGTGGTCACCGGTATATTTGGTGTATGTTTTTTAAGTGCCTCATATTCTATTTTGTAGCACTCCAGCAAACTCTCCGACTGGAAGCGGCGATAGTCTAAAGAAATACCCTGGAAAGAAGATACATTGCCTTCTCCTTCTTCACTCAAAGCATTAGGTGGAACAATTTCATCCCAGTCATAGAAGGTATGGCCCCAAAAGCGTGTATTCCAAACCTGATTGACTTTATCTATCGTCTTATAGCGCTCCTTTAGCCAGGTCCGAAAACTTTCTGCGCACTGATCACAATAACAGTAACCCCCATATTCATTGGATACATGCCAGATTAAAACAGCCGGATGATCCTTGTAACGTTCAGCTAATTTTTCCGCCATTAATCCTGCATACTTGCGATAGGTTGAGCTGTTAGGGCAGGAGTTATGTCGTCCGCCAAACTTCCGCTTACGTCCATTGAAATCTACTCGTAATACATCTGGATATTTTTTGGCCATCCAGGCTGGATGCGCACCTGTGCTTGTAGCCAAACAAGTATAAATCCCATTTTCATAAAGACGGTTGATCTGTTCATCGAGATGCTCAAAATAATAGGTCTCTTCATCCGGTTGATTTAAAGCCCACGAGAAAACATTTAACGTGGCAACGTCAATGCCTGCGAGCTTAAACATCCGAACGTCTTCATCCCAAATTTTCCTATCCCATTGTTCAGGGTTATAATCGCCACCGTACCATATTTTTGGTAGTTTTTCATTGATCACAGATAAACACATCCTCTTTTTAAATTTTAAAACTGAATCTGGAGCACCTTATTCTTTATAAAATTAATTAACAATCATAAGAAAAAAATAATTGTCCATCTATTATTTTAATATAATATTCGGTTAATTTCATTAAATTTCATATATTCTTATAAAATAAAGAAGAAGGTAACTCTTGTGAGCACCTTCTTCACATTAATTATCAATGCGTGCCTTCAACGTTGAGCGTTCGATTTCCAGTGTGCTTCTTTTGAAAGGTTGAGGCCTTAATTCTTTCCTGGAGTTTACTGTAATAAAGGTCCTCATTTATGGGCAGATCGACCCAATCGTCTGTCCATGCTGATAAATGCATTGCGTTGGAAATTTCTAAGCCTTTAATACCTTCTTCACCAGGAGCCAATAACGCAGTTCCATTTTGAATAGCATTAACCCAATTGGTCGTAATGCCTTTATGGTCTGTCGCTTTCCCTACGATCGGAACATCAATCTTCCAGCATTCTGGTTCACCAAAACCGCCTTGATATTCGCGATTAAATTCTCGCTCCGACTGTCGGAGTCTATAAAAGGTGAGTTTCCCGTTTTCAATAACCGCCTTGCCTTTATCAGCGGATATTTCATAGCGGTTGGTTCCCGGCGCATCTCCTGTAGAGGTAACAAAGACACCGGTCGCTCCATTTTCATATTCAACATATGCGGTAACATCGTCTTCGACTTCAATATCATGATATTTTCCAAAGCCACAAAAGGCCCGCACGCGTTTCGGCATCATTCCACATGTCCATTGCCACAAGTCAAGCTGATGAGGATCCTGATTCAGAAGGACACCGCCACCTTCACCTTCCCAAGTCGCTCTCCATCCCCCTGAATTATAATAACTTTGCGGACGATACCAGTTAGTAATAATCCAATTTGTTCTTTTTATCTCCCCGAGTTCACCTGACTGAACAAGGTCTCTTAATTTTTGATACAAAGGATTGGTCCGTTGATTGTACATAATACCAAAGACTTTTCCACTCGCCTTGGCCGCTTCATTCATTTCACGAACTTGCTTTGTATACACGCCCGCTGGTTTTTCACTCATCACATGAAGCCCCTGCTTAAACGCCTTAATGGCCAATGGTGAATGATCATAATGGGGTGTTGCGATAATGACCGCCTCTATACCACTAGAAGCAAAAAACTCATTATCATTATCATAGGTCTGAAGTCTATCCGATAAAGCTTCTTTAGCCCATCTTAATCGTTCGGGATTTGTATCACATACAGCTGTAAGTTCTGCTCCCGGAACTTCATTATTTATGAGATAACGCGCATGAGAACTTCCCATATTTCCGATCCCAATAATTCCTATTTTTAATTTAGCCAAAGCAAACACCACCCTTATCTTTACAATTATTTTTGAACTTGGAGTGCCAGTTGATTAAGATTTTCCAAACTTGTTTTTAAACTTTCCATAGGGTCTCCTGGACAAACATCTTGCTCAACCGCGTACCATTCCACACCGGATTGTTCGCCCCATTCCAATATCGGAGCAAAATCAATCGTCCCTGTTCCCACAGCGGCAAAGGTTTGTTTGTCATCGTCTGTCATATCTTTTAAATGAATAATAGGCATTCGATTTTTATAGGGCTGAATGAAGTCTAACGGATTTCTTCCTGCCTTCTTGACCCAAAAAACATCAACCTCTGCAAAAATCTTATTTTCTGGAGAGGGCTCTAATAAGAACTCCAGTGCTGACTTTCCATCAATTTGTGTGTCAAACTCAAAGTTATGATTATGATAACTAATTCTAAAGCCTTCGGCACGATCTGCAATCTGATTCAGTGATTCTTTTACACGTCGATAGCCGTCATTTGCTCTAACATCATCCGGTAAATAAGGACAGACCACATCTTTTGTATTATAAAGACTAGCTTCGGCAAGAACATCTTCCAGATCTTCCTCCATCCGACTTAAAGGAATGTGCATGCCAGCGGTCCCTAAGTTGTTTTCTTTTAAGGCTGCTGCGACTTCTTCCCTGTCATAACCCTCGGGCAACGCTGAAAGTTGGACCCCAGCCCAGCCCATCGCTTTGAGTTCCTTAAATACAGGTCGAATGCCGCGTTTTAATTCTTCTCTCAACGTAAACAATTGTGCCGCAAATTTCTGTTTCATAAGTTCCCCACTCCTTATTTTTTAAATGGTCATGGCTCCAAAGCCACCGTCTACTCGAATCAGTTCTCCAGTTACAAAACTTGATGCCTTCTTTGAGGCCAGCCAAATAGCCACACCTTGTAACTCTTCTGGATCCCCAAATCTTTCCATAGGTGTATGCCTCATGATCGCAGCAACCCTGTCTTCACTTAAAATTTTCCTATTTTGTTCTGCGGGAAAAAAGCCTGGGATCACAGCGTTAACACGTATGTTATAAGGGGCAAATTCCCGCGCTAAATATTGTGTTATACTATTTATCCCTGCTTTAGACGCCGAGTAAGTAAATACCTTTGAAAGTGGTGTCGTTGAAGAAACCGAGGATATATTGATAATACTCCCTCCGTTGCCCTGCTCAATCATATGTTTAGAAAAGATTTGACAGCTTAAAACAACACCTTTCAAATTCACATTCATGATGTGATCCCACTCATCCATAGTGAGCTCCGAAAAGGGTGTCGTACTATTCACACCAGGGGCATTTAAAAGAATATCGCAAGAGTCTGCCCATGCAACGATCTCATCGGCAGCACTTTTAAGGGCCCGATCATCTGTTACATCAGCTTGAAAGGTACGAACCTCTACTCCAAATGTTTTAATCTTTTGTTCGACTTCACTGGCTTTCTCAAGATTTCGTCCCACCAATGCGATGGTCGCCCCTTGTTTAGCCAGTCCCATTGCCATTGCCGATCCTAGAGTGCTCGTTCCACCGACGATGACCGCTGTTTTCCCCGTTAAATCAAACATACTCATCACCTCCTAACACTACGCTAATGTCGATTGCGCAATTTTCTTTTGTAATTGTTCATAATAAATATCATCATCTATAGGGAGTTGGACCCAGTCTTCGGTCCATGTTGATAAATACATCGCATTAGAGAGTGTGAGTCCATTAATGCCTTCTTCACCAGGGGCAATCAATGGCGTTCCTTTCGTCATAGCTTCTATCCAGTTTTGAGTTATCACGTGATGCCCACTCTCCTCTTTTGGGACAGTTAGCGGGACCTCACGACTTTTAGGTCGAGCAAATTTTTCTGTATTCACTCTATTAAACTCAGATTCTGACATTTGCAGCTGCCAGAAATTGATCTGATCATTTTCGACGACAACCTTCCCCTTGTCACCGATGACTTCCAAACGATTGGTCCCTGGCGCTTCAGCAATACTCGTGATAAACACTCCAGTTGCGCCATTTTCATACTCTAAGTAAGCAGTCACTTCATCTTCGACCTCTATATCCCGGTATTTACCAAAGGAACAGAAACTCCGGACTCGCTTAGGCATCATGCCGATGACCCATTGCCATAAATCAAGCTGATGGGGACACTGATTGAGGAGCACTCCGCCACCTTCACCGGACCATGTTGCGCGCCAATCCCCAGAATCATAGTAGCTTTGACTGCGGTACCAATCAGTAATGATCCAGTTCGTCCGTCTGATTTCTCCAAGTTCCCCTGATGTCACCATTTCTCTCAGCTTGACATACAAAGGGTTCGTTCGCTGATTATACATAATGCCAAAGACTAAGCCACTTTTCCTTGCCGCTTCATTCATCTCCCGAACCTGTTTTGTATACACCCCTGCTGGCTTTTCGATGAGAACGTGTAAGCCATGAGAAAAGGCCTTTATCGCATAATCCGGATGGGTATAATGCAAGGTGCAAATCATGACGGCATCGAGTCCATCAAAGGCAAGCAAGTCTTCAACCGCCTCAAAGCACTGTACTCCTTCTTCAAAATGATGTCGGGCCCACTCTAAGCGTTCTTTATTGATGTCACAAACCGCAACAAGCTCTGCACCTAAAACTTTTCCTTCACTTATATACTGGGCATGAGCCGTGCCCATATTGCCTAACCCAATAATCCCGATTCGAACTGAACGCACTTGCTCTCACCTCTTCTCCATTGATCAATCCCATGTTTCATCAAGTTCTACAAGAAGTTTCTTTAATGCTTTAGAGGCCACTTGGAAAAGATCTGGACCACTAAATCCTGAATATGTACCTGCTTGCGCCAAATGAGGTTCTAAAGAAAGAAATCCATCATAGTCTCGCTCTTTCATTGCTTGTAATACTTCTTTTACTTGACCGTCACCTTCTCCAGCTGGGACAACACTATTATCTTTAAAAAGAGCATCCTTTATATGCAAATACTCAATATAAGGCTTAAGCAAAGGATAGGCTTCAGTGAAAGGTTGAACACCACATTGAACAAAATTTGCTGGATCAAAAGCACAACGGAACCGTGGTGATGCACAGGTTTGAAAAAGATCTAGGCAGCGCTCGGCTGTGTCACCATATATTTCCTTCTCATTTTCATGCAATAGCGTAATCCCAGCTTCCTCTGCACGCCTAACAAGTTCCGTCATTCTTCTCATCACTTCATCACGGTAGTCTGCTGGGTCTTTCCCTTCTGGAATAAAGAAGGAAAAGATCCGAATATAAGGGACATTGAAACGCTTCGCCAGGGCTAGAGCTCTTTCAAAGTCTTTAAGATGGGGTTCAAAGTCATCTGTAATCTTTATTTTCCCTATTGGAGAACCAATAGAGGAGAGCTTAAAACCTCTTTCCTCCATCATGACTTGAACACGGTCCAGCTCTTCATCGCTTAGTTTTAGGACGCCAGTGTCCCAGGCTCCGCGAAACTCAATGTGTCTAATCCCTTCCTCTTGTAACGTATCGAGTTGAACGTTAAAATCAGCTGAAATTTCATCTGCAAAAGCTGTTAATGTCACCATTTTATCTCCTCCTCTTCCAACCCTTATGTCATGTCATTTAACTTGCGATAGCGGTCAGCTGTCATGCCCACCTTCTGCTTAAAAATACGGCTAAAATGAGCGGGGTGTTTATAACCAACCTCAAAAGCTGCCTCTGTTACTGTTCTCCCCTCCAAAAGAAGTTGCTTTGCTAAATTCACCTTCTTGATAGTAATATAGTCCGTTAATCCTGCCCCAGTTATTTCTTTAAAGATTCTGGAAATATAATATTTACTTAGATAAGTTCCTGAGGCAACATCATCTAAAGTAAGACTTTTCTCTTGAAAGTGGTCCTCAATAAAGTCGATGACCTTTTGAACATTGGCGACCTTAGGGTTGACACCCGATTCAAAGGCATGTGGGTCAAGCTTTTCAGCACACGATTGATAGATCAGGGTCAATAGCTCCAATAAATAGATTTGTAATCTTGCATCATATAACGGCTCCCCTTGAAGTTGATAACTCTGATGCAATGCGCTAAAAATACGCTCCAGCTCATTTTCACGATGTCGTAGATTCATTCGTGTATTTTTCAGTTGGCGAAAAGGCCGATATAAATCTAAGGTATTAAAAGCTTTGATCAAATTTTCTAAATAATAGGGCTTAAAGTGCACCTTAGTCCGCTCGTAAGGAATAAGGAGATTAGGATTGGGTCTGTGCAAGGTCAGCCCGTGCATCACAATCATGTCACCTGGCCTTAATCGGTAAATCTTATCATTGATAAAATAGTTACATTCTCCATTGTGAAAGTAATAAATTTCAAATTCTAAATGGGAATGAAAGTCGGATTCATAGCCACTTTGACCGATGGTTCGTTGATGGTAATCCATACCAACTGCCTGATCCCCATTTAAAAAAGAAGTAATCACACCCATCCCACCTCTAAAGACTCACGAGAGCTTTAATGATATAAAATCCCAGAAATTATCATTGAATAATTGTTTAACATCTCGACGAATATCCTCTTCGGTCAATGTCCAACCGGCATCGATTAAATTTTGATATTGGCGCGTGAGAACCTTCGCAATAATTTTCCGAGAATGATCCCACTTATAAACCAATTGATCTAAGATTCTTGCATCAGAATGTTGGGGAATGACACTTGTACCGAGCAGTTCAAACCTCATTGCTGTTATTTCCTCGATTAAAGTCGGATTATTGAGAAACCACCAACAACCAAAAACCATTAAATTTCTGAATTTCCTTGCTGTAACAGCGAGTTCATGCTGATTTTCTCTAGAAAGCATCGTGACCATAAACTTATTTTCCGGGAAATTTTTACACAAATATTCAACAGATTGAATATCCGCTTTACCGACACTATCCCCAGCGCTTCTTAGTTGTGGGTTTACACTTCTTTTCACGCCAATCATCATGGCAAAAGGAAGGTTCTTTTTTCGACATACAGGAAGCAAGACCTTTTCTATTAAAGCCGAGCGTATAGACGTGTCTGGATACTTGAAATCATCTGGCAGAGACACTGCGACATAAAGAGGCGCCATCCTTTCGACCCAATCCTCTATGAATCGTTGCAGTTCCTGAACCGTTTGATCGGCCAGATCGTCTCCTACTTGATAGCCCCAATCTCTTAAATCTTCAACAATGTCTGTATAACTATTCAGTAATGGGTCAATGCGAAGGGCGGCATGGAATCGCGGATCTCGTTCAGGGCCTTCAAGCCAAATTTGACGTTCCTTAGGATCAAAAGGATCATTAGTCATGACCACACTGTTGACATGAGCTAAATGAAAGATGCGATCGACATATTCCTCAATACTTGAAGTCGCCACCTCTTCACGATAGGCTTCTAAATCCTTACTCTGCAAATTTAAGCCGAGCTTTGATAACGTCGTTACCACTCCACGACAGGCCTCACTATAAGGTGTCCGTTTAATAAATAATTCTTCCCAAATAAGATCAGCCTGTTCCTTCGTTGATCGCTGCCAGTATTCTTCATAGGACAAAGGCACAACGCGCATCGTTTCCGCGATTAAATAGTGGTAGGTTAATAGCTCATCAATACCAAACAAGAGCTGTTCTTTAAATTGAGGAGAATAGAGGTGTGTATGTATATCTGTAATCGGTGTGTTCTCTACAATCTCTTGAACAGTCGTCAATACATCGGCAGTTTTAACCGTCATACTTTTCCCTCCTTAAAGGCTTAGAGTTCTACAAAATTCTTACCCGCATATTGATGCTTACGCTCTAAAATAGCAGGGCGCACCAAAGATTTTTCACCAACAGAGATCTCAATTTCAGGAAACGCTTCTGTCCGTGTCACGATTAGGTTATTTGTTTCCCCTACAATAAGAGTATCCTCAGACTTCACCCCTGCGATTGACGGGTTCCAAGCAAAGGCTTGATAAAGCTCGACACATTCTGTTGAGTCTGGTGTCGCCCGGTATTCCCTAGACAGATAACCCGTCATCCCTCCTTGATGATGATTCTGCCATTCCTCTTTAAAACCAAACGCTTCGTAGGAACGAGCTCCCTTGTTGAAAATGTCAGAAACACTGACACCTGGTCGTGTGTGTTCAATGAATAAGCCATCAACAGCTGCAACCGCTCGATGTTTACGAGCCAACGCTTCTGGTATAGAACCAAAATGCACGAGGCGACTCAGTGAAGCCACGAGCCCCTTCCTTCGAGCACCGAGAGCAAGCAACACATAGTGGTCAATCATTTTAGATGTTGGGAGCGGATGCCGGTAATAAAAAGCTCTCTCGTCAGCAGCGATTAAAGTCAGGATAGGTTCAATCCCTCGTTCATAACACGCTTTGGCGAGTTGACCGGCCACTTGATATTCTGTATCACCGCGACTTAAGGTGTGGCAGACTTCTTCTAATACCTCAGCAGCGTCTTGCCCCAAATGATGATAGCTCTCTCTTTCTTCCATTGTTAAAACAGAGCGCAGTTTGATGACATCCTGTAAGTGGTCTTCCTCATGAACAATATGCTGATATTGAGAAGTATAGGCCTCAAGCTTCGCTTTCTCCTCATCAGCACTAAACCAAGAGGTCTTAATAACCTCAAAATAATCTTCCTCTAATTCCTCATTCTGTAATCGGTTCGCTTCAATGTTATTAACAAATAGCACTAAACGGTCAGTGGTCACTAAAATGCTCCCGCATGCTCTCTCTGAAGCAAGGCCAATGAAACCTCTTCCCCCAGTGAGCCAAGAGAAACTCGCTTGGCTCGTGATCAAAAGACCATCATAGCCTTTCCTCTTAAGCCATTCTCGTATGCGCTTACACTTTTCCGGAATATCTTTGTGCATTTTACCCGCTCCAATGCAAGATTCATTAAATCCCTTTGTTACCACTTAATATATATGCTTATTTTAACAAATCAAGCGTCATTCTACTTAACTTTTCTTGTTGATAGTTTAACACATGTTGTTGTCTTCCTATTGACTAAATGCAAGAAAAAATTAAGCCTGCTTACCTGGCGCTCCACAAGATCCATCATCATTTTTGAACCACCTTGACGGCAGCCTTTTTCATCAGTCATAAAACCTTAATCCCTGTGCCAGCATTGTCTTTTGTATAGGGCAAAAATAGAGGGCCATTCATTGTGACCACTGAAAGTGTCCCCTTTAAAGCAAGGGGGTGTCGAGAGGCTGATTTCCGCTCCAATCAACTTACTTGTCGAAGGTGTATTTCATTAAAAGAAACAAACAAAGAATGCAGAAACCCTCAAAAGAATATGAGAGCTTTTGCATTCTTTAATTTATAATAAAAAGTAACTTTTCAGCGGCTTCCATTCATTGGCCTCTTTTAATCTTAATCCACTGCTGAAGGTCTCTCTAAAGCTTTATCTGCTTCAGACGCATTCTTTTTCGCTTCTTCTTTATTCAATTGCATTTCTTCAATCGTTTTTGTCTTTAATCGTGCGGCTCCCTTATAATTCCGTGTAGGAATAAGATCCTTTGAAGCCATTCGTTCCTTTGCGTTTTTTATTGCACCAGTATATTGAGGTAACCATTTTTCTTGAGCTATAAGCATTTCATCAACCATCTGCCAAATTTCAGGAGGGTTACACACCGCCCCAACCAAGGGATCCATCATCATTGCTTGGCGTAGCAAAGTATCGTCACCATGAACCGCCGCTTCAACTGCAAGGCGCTGAACGGAAATACTGACATTGCATACCGCGGCACATCCTAGTGGGAGGTTTCCAACTTGCGGCATATTAATGCCATTCCGAACCACATAACCTGGTGCTTCAATGATAGCATCGTCTGGGAGATTGGCGATCACACCCTGATTGACCACATTAAAATGTCCGCGATACACACGTCCTGTTTCAAGACCCTCAATAATATATGAACCATGCTCCTGACTTCTTTCGCTTTCTTCATATTTTAGAGCAGGTTCTTTCATCCAGTTGGGAAAATCAGTTTCGAACCAAGTTCTTCCTTCTGTACATACTCTGAGATAGCCGCCCGTCTCACCATTAATCCATGTTCCAAGGTCAATCCAATCCCTGATCTCGTCTGGCCGTTTGCGATACCAAGGCACATACTCACTGAGATGACCATTTGACTCGGTACTATAGTAACCAAATCTACGAAGCATATCGATCCGAACCTTTTCTGTTTTACTAAATTCAGGATGATGTTCAAAAGCGTCTAGAAGCTGACCGGTCAGATCTTCTCCCTTATGTTTAATTTGAATGTACCACGTTTGGTGATTAATCCCCGCACAAATAATATCCACTTCTTCTTGCTTTAGACCAAAGACCTCTGCAATTTGCCGGTGTCCACCCTGCACCCCATGACAAAGGCCAACTGTATTCACGCCACCATATTTATTGCAAGCCCAAGTGAGCATCGCCATAGGATTCGCGTAATTCAGAAGTAAACAGTCCGGATCAGCGACCTCACGAATATCCTTGCAAATCTCTAGCATAGCGGCTATCCCGCGCTGACCATACATGATCCCTCCAGCACTAAGCGTATCACCGACACATTGATCCACTCCATATTTTAGTGGAATATCAATATCCGTTTGAAAGGCTTCTAAGCCACCGATACGGACCACGTTAAAAATATACTTGGCATTTTGTAATGCCTCTCTGCGATTGGTCGTCGCATGAATTTTAATCGCTAATCCATTCTCATCAATATCTCTTTGACATAACTCTTTGACCATTTTTAAATTCCGCTCATTAATGTCAGTAAAAGCAACCTTAATATGACTAAGTGCCTTCACTGCAAGTAAATCGCGCAGTAAATTCCTTGTAAACCCAATGCTCCCAGCACCAATAAAAGTGATCTTAAAAGACATGAGTACCGCCTCTCCATTCACATTAATATCTATACTAAATATATATATATTTTAACAGCCTCAAAAAAGAAACCGTTATCAAAATTCTTACCAATCATCCAAGTGATGTATAAAATTCTAACCTAACTACATAGGGGAGTTTCTTTTTTCCGCTTGAATGGTCTGCCGATAGTGTAGCGGACTTTGTCCTGTATGCTTTTTGAAAAGAGCACTAAAATATTGACGAGTGTTGACTCCAACGTATTCTGAGATTTCTGTGACCGGGATGTCCGTCTGAGTAAGAAGCATTTTAGCTTTATCCATCCGATGAGCATTAAGATAATCAATTAGTGAACAAGCCATTTTATTTTTAAATAGACGTTGCAGATAACCGGGATGAAGATTAACAGCCTGAGCCATATCATTGACCTTAATATCGCGATCATAATGATGATGCATATAATCAATCACCTGCCTAATATAATCATCTGTTGCTCGTACCGGATTCTGCATTGACTCATTGAGCAGCCTTGAGATTCGAATCAATAGTTGCGCCAATAGTAATTGAACCATGAGTTCATTCTCATGGTCACTATCAAGTTCAAGCACAAGACTTTTCAAGAGATTGTGGACATCCTGTGGGTCTCTGAGCATGATGTAAGGCTTATTCAGTTTTAGCAGTTCCATAAGAGAGGCCTCACTTTGGGCCAATTGCTTTAATGATGGAAAGGAGAGCTTCTGTGCCTTAAATAAAAACTCAATATTTAACATTCGACAAGGGCTTGCTTCATCAACAATGAGACGATGTGGAATCAGTGCATCTATTATAATAAAATGACCTTTTTGCAAGGCACAGACCTCTGTCTCTACTTCAATCTGACACTGCCCAGAAATGACATACATTATTTCAACAGCCTGATGAGTATGGAACCCCATCGTAAAACCTTGCCACTGCTTATAATAGTAAGCGATGACTTGCGGGTAAAACTCTCCCTGCCTGAGTGCACTATTATAAAGGCTAAATTGAGACCCGTGTAATTGACTTTTCATCATTTTACCGATCTTATTTCCCATGAATTTCTCTAAGTGGGCGAGCGGAAACCCCTTCGAGAGTAATATCTACAGGGCGAATCCTGCCATCCTCTGTAAAGAAAAGGCGATCGATACACACTTCACGATGGTTGGCATCGGTCTCAGAAAGAGGTCTACGATGATAGACAATATACCAATCATCCGTATTGGGAATTTGAATCATGCCATGATGTCCAGCGCCAGTAGCCACCTGCGGATTTTGTTGTAGAATCTTTCCAACACGATGGAATGGTCCGATAGGTGAAGAGGACATCGCATAAGCAACAGAGTAATCTGGCCCCCCCCAACCCCCTTCTGCCCACATAAAATAGTAATTCTCGTTCCTTTTAATCATGCACGGTCCTTCAACAAAGCCTTGAGGTGTAACTTCTTTATAAACGTCACCGTCCTCAAATGTTCCCAGACTGATCATATCTTCATTTAATTTCACAACATTACAGTGACCCCAACCACCATAGTACAAGTAAGCCACCTCATCATCGTCAATAAAAACATGAGGATCGATAGGTTGAGCCCCGTGATGAAATTGATCAATCAATGGCTTTCCAAGGGCATCTCGAAATGGACCCTCAGGTCGATCAGATACAGCCACACCTATACCACCGTATTCTTCATTACTTTGTATATCATTTGCCGCAAAGTAATAATAGTATTTACCCTTGTACTCAATGGGTGAGGGCGCCCACATCGCCCGTCGAGCCCAAGTGATATCGCTTTGCTTCAAAATCCCTTCAACCTTATGCCAATTGACGAGATCATCAGAGTAAAAGGCATCAAAGAAGAGCTGCTCCTCATATGGAGCTGAATATGTAGGATAAACCCAATAACGATTCTCAAAGATTCTTGCTTCTGGATCAGCATACCAACCTGAAAAAATAGGGTTTCCCGATGTACTTTTTTTCATGACCTCTCCCATATAATGTTTCCTCCTTTAGCGTAATACAATTAAAGTGAACCTCAAAACACTTGATATCCACCTTCGCTCTTCTTAGAATAACATCCGTTTATACAGAATTAATAGATAAACGTTTTTGAAAAAATGAATAAGGCTATCCAAGATCTTATTCCTCTGATGGTTCACATTAATTTAGGATTATTTTTTAAAGGGGATTTGAAAAAGAGAATTTCAGCAGGCTTACTCTGTTGTATTGTTTTATTACGCAAAATTATATTTCTCAAGCCATAGCTTACATTGCTCCTGCCAGCTACTGACATGGGGATCATCATTTGCTAATCCTAAACCATGAGCCCCTTTTTCATAAACATGAAGATCAAAGGGTACCTTATTTTTCCGTAATGCGCTTGCGAAGAGAAAGCTATTTTCCACAGGAACACTCGCATCATCGGCAGTGTGCCATAAAAAGGTTGGTGGGGTCTCTTCTGTAACATGAAGTTGATTGGATAAATGTTCGGTAAGGTCCTCAGAAGGATGTTCTCCTAATAAATTGATAACAGAACCTTCATGGGCATAAACACCTTGCATCGTAATTACAGGATAACAAAGTATCATTAAGTCAGGACGGCAGCTCATCGTCTCAATAAGATCTGACGCTTCTTTGTTGCCTAGATCGAAATGGGTTCCCAGCGTTGATGCTAAGTGTCCACCAGCAGAAAAGCCCAAAATACCGATGCGGTCGATATTAAGATTCCATTCTCTGGCATAAGCACGTACATAGCGTACAGCCCTTTGCGCATCCAATAGCGGTGCTGGATGTTGGTTCGGAGCGACACGATAATTGACCACAAAAGCGGACATCCCTAACTGATTTAACCACTCGGCAATAGGTTCACCTTCATGATCCGCTCGCATACCGTAGCCGCCACCTGGAAAAATGACAATGGCACTTGTCGGATGCTCAGAGTCTATTAAATATGGGATCATCGTCGGCCGTTCTGTCGCATCTGCTCTTAGATAAGGGACTTTCTCGTCCCATAATTGGATTGCCATTATAAACCACTCCTTTTCAAATAAAATGGAAAGCCAAAGAAAAGGATGATCTATTTCTCCCTTTCTTTGGCAGCTCCTTAAGCAAGTAAAGAGAACTTTTTTCTTGTAATCTCCCAATGCAGTGGTTCACCATTCAGGTAACGTCTTAATTCCTCTACCATGTACTTGGCAAGTCTTTGGCATTCAGCGCCTTCACTTCCCGCAATATGAGGTGTTAACACGATATTGGGTAAGGTAAATAATAAAGACCCTTTGTCAGGAGGTTCGGGATAGGTGACATCAAGAATGGCAAAAAGGTCTTGGCGCTCTTTTAGAACCTCTATCATTTCATATTCCTTCACAATAGCTCCTCGTGCTGTATTAATGAAAGTTGCAAAAGGTTTCATTCTTTCAAAATGTGAGCCAGAGATGAGTCCCTCTGTACTTGCAAGCCATGGCGCATGTAATGAAACGATATCAGATTGGCTAAAAAGCTCCTCTAAAGAACAAAGGGTAACACCTAATGCCTTCGCCTCTTCTTTATCAATAAAGGGATCATAGGCAATGACCTCGAGATCAAAGGGTTGAAGCAGTTGACAAACCCGTCGCCCTACCATCCCCAATGAAATGATACCCACCTTCCTTTTATAGGCACCCATGATCGCATCAGAGTTCTTATGTATAAAACCCTGTTGATTTTTTATATTAAGAGCATAGCGCCACCCGTTTTTTAAAGAAAAAAGAATCTGTGACAATGTAAATTCTGCAACAGGAATCGCATTGGCCGCATAGGCACTGGATACAATAATCTCACGTTCCCAAACCTCTTCAGTGACAATGCCTTTAACTGAACCGGCTGCATAGAAAAAAGCTTTTAATTGGGGTGCTGCCTCTAAAAATGTCTTATCAAGCTTTGGGGCACCCCACCCCGAAAAAATCACATCGATATCTTGTAAAAGCTCTAAATGATGTTTGATTTTTTCTTTGGTCATTAACGGAGCGGTTACAGTGACTAACTCTGCGATTTCTTCTCTTATGCTAGGCGCATAAACACGTTCAAACGCCTCTTCTCCCATAATGTAAAGCCCTTTAGTCATCTTAATAACTCCCTTTTCATTTCAACGTGATGTTACATTTATTGTGCTCTCAATCCACTCTTTCAGATAACGCCCTCATAAAATCGGCATACTGCTTGAACGCGATCTCAGGTTCTTCAATGTCTGGCCACCATTTTTTCTCCCATTCTAAAGTAAAGTATCCATCGTATTCATTTTCAACCAATCGCTTGTAAATGCGTTCGAGTGGCACATCCCCTTCACCGAGTAAACATAATTGGAACCCCTTTTCTGTTTTATCCGTCAGATAAGAATCTTTCCAATGCGTATAGCTGACCGAATGACCAAGAGTTTCTATCGTATCATCAGGATCTTCATGAATTGTTCGATAAGGATGATGGATATCCCATAGCACTTTAAAGTGTTTAGAGTCAACTTTCTTATAAATTTCTGCAACATAGGCACTATTTGTCCAATCATCATGAGTTTCTAGCAATAAAGTAACATCATATTTTTCTGCAATAACCAACATCTTTTTGAGATTTTCTATAACAGTGGCAATAGCTTCTTGTCGATCTGTAGAGCCAATTGAGCCGCCAAACACTCTGATATAGGGGGTCTGAAAATACTGACAGAGCTGGCCATAGTGATCCAATTCATTTAGAAAGGCTCCTAGCTCTTCTGAGGATGTTGTAAATAAGCGCACGGAACTTGAAAAGCAAGGAATCTCGAGTTTGGCCTTTCGAAACTTTTCCTTTGTCTTCTCAATGTCGGTTGTGAATTCAGGTGTTTTATAAATATCTAGCTCATTAAGATACCCACGAAAATCCACTCCCTGATAACCAAATTCAACGGCTTTCTCAATAATCCTCTCTAAATCCCATTCAGGACATCCTAATGTCGTAAAGGCAAGCTTCATTTCTGCATTTCCTCCTTTTTTCACTAAAGTACAACGCTTACAAAGCATGATCAATCAAAAAGGCTTTTCCTGACCAAGCCTTTTGTGACGTCCATTCCGCCTCTCCCTGCCAAAATGGATCACTTTCAGGTAACCCTAAAGCAAGAAAGACCGTTGAACATAGATAAAGGCTTCCTGTGGAGATATAGTTCTCACCAATATCGGGTTGATGCCCACAAAAACCAATCCGTAACCAGCCCTTCTCATCAAAGGTTCCAGGGGCTTCAATCATGCGACGAATAACCGCTGTTAAAGCGCAACGTACCTGTGCTGGCTGGATGTCCTTTTTCAATCTATGTTGCAAAGCCATTTGTGATAAATGCTGAAACACGCCGAAACGGTAAGCAATGGAGCGTCCAACGGCTGGGAAGGTCCCTTCAGGTGAAATACTTCTTTCTTGAATCGTAGCATAGCGTTCAGCACGAGCCAAAATGCCCTCTTTCAGAGCTTTCCAATCCTGATACTCCTCGCCAATGGTCTCTATAATATCCACCAACATGGGTTGAATGACAAAACTGTTGTAATAGTCCATGTGGAAGTCTGGGCCGTCTCCGTAGACACCATCTCCCTTATACCATTGTTCATGTTGCTTTAAAGCAAAATCGAGTCGCATCGGATCCCATTCTTCTCCAACATAATACAAAAACGTCTCAATCATAGCTGAAAACAAAAGCCAGTTGCTAAAGCCAGGCTTTCTAGAACGTGTGGCTTTAAGGGCATTGACCACATTGTGTTGCGCTTTAAGATCCAGCTTAAAATAAAGCTCCTTCGGGGCTCTAAGCAAAGCATGCGCAAAAAAGGCAGCATCCACTATTGGTTGAAAGCCTATAGTGAAATTCATAAAGTCAGGAGATTGTGGATCCGTTGCGGCATCAATTGCCTGCCGCGAACGCTCAGCAAATAGATCTCTTAATCTCTTTTCTTCATTATTTTCAGGGACACTTTCAAGCCATGGGGCAATACCAGCTAACGAACGCCCAAAGGCCTCCAAAGAGGACACATCGGTGCGATCGATCTTTCCTTCAACAGGCATTCTCGCTTTTAATTGTTTTTCCGCCAGTGCTTCGATCACAGGACTTATGATGTTTAACATTGTGTCCAGCCAAAACCTGCGGTGAGTACTGGCTTTAAGAGTCTCTGTTTTTATCACGCCATACACCTTCTTGTTTGTAATAATGATTAATCGGTTGTTTTTATACTTCAACTAAATAAACATTCCCTTGCCCTTTTTCGTTGTGGACATCTGAAGTATAAAGGACATATCGTCCATCATGGCTAAAAATGGGATGAGGATGAACATCTTGGACTAAAAAACTACTCCCATGTTCACATAATGGGAACCACTTGAGTTGTTTATTATCCCAATGTGCTTGACATATGTGGATCATATTAGGGTTGATGATACCATCTGTGACTAACCAGTGATCGTTAGGGCTTAATGTAAAATGTCCATAAGCATCCATTTGAGGTGGAAAGGTTAATTCTATAGCCTGTTCAGAATGCTTCAACTGTGAACGCCCAATAAATTGTAGTGAAGGATTGATTTCCTCTTTTTCTAAGTCAGGTAATTGTTTTCTACCATGAAAAAGGATATATTCACCATCATTTGACCACACTTCATGGCAAATCCAAATGAAATGGTTCTCGATAGACTCATCACGCACTTTCTTTATCTCTCCATTATCATAAAGCCATATGCGTTGATCAACCTCTCCCCCTTCATGATTAAAGAGGATTTTTTTCTGGTCATAAGGATGAAATTGGACATGCGTAATCCAACCTACATGTGAAAACCAAATGTTTGATTGACCTGTTTGAGTGTCAATGACAAGCACGTGTGATTGAATAGACTCATTCTCAACTTTTTGACGGATTAAAGAAAAAGGATTATCGCCTTGTACCTGAAAGGCTGAATCTGATATATAAGGAATACAAGCGTACCGACCATCTCTGGATATGTGAGTAAATCCTGTCATTACCTTTGGAGGTAACTCATACACTGTTGTTTCCTCTAGAGAAGCAACATTTAATAGTTTTATATCTCTTCCATCAATATAAAGTAGACGATTCGTTTCAGGGCTGAAACTCACACTGGCCTTTCCCAATCCTTTCTCCTTTTCACCATCATAATAAACATAGCTTTTAAGATAACCATTGGTGTTTTCTGTCAATTGTACTGCTTCTCCATCCTCTAAATTCAATCTAAACAGATTGGGGCTACCAGAGTTCCCCTCACTAATGAAAATAATGTGCTTATTATCTTTAGTAAAACTATTAGATGTAAAATAGAGGTGGTGATGATTCCCTGAACATGAAGTTAGTTGATAGACAGCTTTCCCTGTCAAAGGATTGTCGCGTTGAATAATACAGTGCTTTTCAATCGTTCCCTTCATCCAGTTTCACCCCCTAAGAAAAAAGGGTGAGGAGAAAGATTCTCCCCACACTTAATTTTTTTGCTGTTGTTTTGCCCACTCAATACTTTTTTGTTGTACTTTTTCAAGCGCATCTTTTGGGCTTATTTTCCCTGTTAGGACCCCTTGAACCTGTGATTCTAATTCAAGACGTGGCTCACCATTCACCCAAGGATAGTGAGGAGTCCATGGCGTACTGAGGGCATCAAAAGTTGGATCCATAAATTGACTTTCATCTTTTACACTCTTCCAATCTTTTGCTGACTTAATGACTGGAATACTATTATATTGTTCCCATAGGTACTTTTGAAAAAAGTCAGAGGATGAAAACTTGATCCATTCCCATGCCAAATCTTTATGCTTACTACTTTTAGCCATTACAAAAGGACTACCAGCAAATAAGCCACCTTTTCCTTCATCATTATTAAATTCTTGTGCGATTCCAATGCGATCTTGTAAGCCCTGAGAATTTATTTTAGTTATCAATGATCCAGGACCTTGATTCAACATGATTGCAATATTATTATCCTTTGTTAGCCATTTTTCGGAACCTTGGTCACTTGTAATTCCCTTTGGCGCATACTTTGATAAATCTACTAACCAATTTAATCCCTTTAACATTTCAGGTGAATCAAAATTAAACTTCATTTCATTAAAGTTTTGACCACTTCCCCATGAGCCATTTTGCCCCTCGGCAGCGTTTACAATTAACCATTCAGGAGATTTACCACTGAAATAAACCCCATAGGTTTGTTTCCCTGTTTTTGGGTCTTTTCCAGTCATTTGTTTTGCTTTATCTAATATTTCGTCCATCGTCGGATGCTCAGATAACTCATCTACACCCCAGTCTTTAAAAATTTTCTTATCATAGAGTATAAATCGAGTATCTCCGAATACTGGTAAACCGTATATGCGTTTTTTCCCGTCAGGACCTATTGTTTCCCAACCTTCCACTTGATTGTCTATATATTTATTAAGATCGAAATTGTCTTTATCTATATATGGTTGTAAAGGCTCCAAATCTCCTTCTCGTGCATAGCCACCATCAAGACCTGGCATTTGATAAACATCGGCTTGATGACCTGTTACCATTGTCTTCGTCTTTTGGATATAACCATCCCATGGCATCGTCACAATTTTTAAAGTTGCCCCTGGATGTTCTTTTTCAAATTCTTCTTTTAGGGTGTTCAGCCCTTTAACCTTTTTACCTGAAATGGGATCAGTCGAATCTTGCATTTTAAAATCACCAATCATCTGTACTGTGAGTGTCTGACCTGCCCATTTTCCGTCTTTCTTACTTGTGGAGCTTTTTGAGCTACTACAGCCTGTTAAAAGACATAACGCGACCAGTAATGCGACTAAGCCTAATGATATCGCTTTCTTTTTATTCTTTAGCACAGTTTTTCCTCCCAGATTTTTTATTTAAAGAAACGTGTAATAATCATAAAACTCTACACGTTCCAATAACCAAGGTAAAAAATGTTGAATGCTAGATTCAGCGTCATTATTCTTTCAGACCACTTAAAGCAATACTCTGAATGATGAAACGCTGTAAAAAGAGATACAAAATAATGATTGGAATGACACTTACCGTTGCAAGAGCCATAGTTAAACCACCTAAACTTGTTCCATTTTCTTGAGTAAAACTTGCTAAGTATAAAGGAATGGTTTGTAAATTTGGATCGTTTAACACCACAAGGGGCCAGACAAAATCATTCCAACTAGAAATAAAGGTGAGAATGACCAAAGTCGCAGCAATGGGACCTGTTAATGGAAAATAAATTTTAAAGAAAATACCAAGCTCACTAGCCCCATCAATTTGTGCTGATTCTCTTAAGCTATCGGGTAATCGATCAAAATACTGTTTACACAAAAATATACCAAAACCATTAACCAGCGCGGGTAGAAATAGTGGCCAAAAAGTATTTAACATGCCCAGTTTATTAAACATCTCATACATTGGAATTAATCGCGGTTCCATCGGAATCATAAGGGTTCCTAATACGATAATAAACATCAACTTTTTCCCTTTGAAGGTCCCTTTTGAAAAAGCATATCCTCCTAAAAGAGAAGATGTTACACCTATTAAAACCGAACACACCGTAATTATCCCAGAGTTTAAATATGCTTTGAAAATTTGCCCATTCTCAAACACAAGTTTAAAGTTAAACCAAGAGGGATCCTTCGGAATTAGTCGAGGCGGGAAAGGCATTTGCACGTTTGCCGTTTTACTAAATCCAATACTAATCATCCAAATAAAAGGAACCATTAGAAGAAATCCACAAATTAATAAAACTATAACTTTAATGACATTACTAAGATAAAAGGTCTTTTTCTGGGTCAGAACCGCCATGCTTTATCCCCCTTCATGACTATAATTTCATGTTCGTAATCTTCAAATTGAACATAGTGAAAATAAGTATGATGACAAAAAGTACATACGTTGCCGCCGAAGCGATTCCAAATTGAAAACCGGTAAAACCATGCTCATAAATATAAGCAACAACGGTTTGGATCGATCTATTTGGACTTCCGGTTGTTCCCCCAATTACATAGACCTCATTAAATCTCTGCAATGCTCCAATCCAACCAGTAATTAATAGGAAGGCAAATGTCCCCATCATATTTGGAATGGTAATAAACAACCATTGTTGAAATCCACTAGCCCCATCAATAGTGGATGCTTCATAAAGTTCAGAAGAAATCGCTTGCAAATTAGCCAAACAAATAATAATGACAAACCCAATCCAATGCCATACTCCAAGCAGAATAATTGCCCATTTGGCGGTTCCAGGGTTTGATAACCACAAAGGTGTGGGCAGTCCTAACTTCCCTAAGAAATAATTTAAAAGTCCCATATCTGGATGCAAGACAAAAGTAAATATCATGGCAGCAGCAACTATGGCTGTGACATTAGGTAAAAAGAAGATGACTTTAAAAAAGTTTTTAGCAAATGAAACCGTATTGATCATTGAAGCGAAAATGAATCCTAGTGGAATGGTAATAATCATTTGAAACAGTCCAATATAGAAAGTATTATAAACGGATCTCCAGAAGTCACCTGAACTGAGAACTGTCTTATAATTATCTAGCCCTGCCCAGGTCCCACCTGTGCCCGAAGAGTTGAATAGACTAAGACGTAGGGATTCGATAATGGGATAAACCATAAAACATAAGATCCCTAAGAAGGCTGGTGCCAAAAAAACATACCAAATTAATTGAGATCTTTTAGAGTTCTTTGATCTTATTACATCATTAACCATATTTTTCTGACTTGGTTTACTTAGCATAATATTCTCCTTTCAATTAGCTCTTCAACTGTCTGCTTCCAAATATGTCCCCCTTTTCACGAATTATAGAAACCGTTTTCAATGGGCAGTAAAAAAATTTAAGCTATACTTGGAAATGCAAAATGACTATTCAAATCTTAGATAAATTTAATTTTACTAAGGTGTTGAAAACAACTTACCGTCGATTAAATATTATAATAATATATAATATATAAAAACTCAACAGATATTTTTCAATTATTAAAATTAACTTTCATTCGCTAGTAGTACTTAATAATTTTTTTGACTAAAAAAACTCACTCCTTAATACAAAGAGTGAGTTTTTTTCAGTTATTTAACACAAACATATTAAGTACCCACATTACTAAAAATATTGCCTGATTTTTAGTTACTAAAAATCTGTTCTAAGGAACGCTTTGCCTCTTTTACTTCACTATCAAAGTCATTCCATTTACATTCTATTGAAATTCTACCTTGGTAATTTGCCTGTTTTATTTTGTCTACGAAAACCTCATATGGATAGTTCCCCGTTCCGGGTGCCATTCTTCCAGTATCAGCAACATGAATATGTCGAAGATAATCTCCCCATTGCACAATATGATCTAAATTCTCATCTTCCTCATCCATATGGTAAAAATCCGCTAAGACCTGAATAGAAGATCGACTCACCTTTTGGGCAAAATCAACGGCTTCAGGAATAGTATTTATAACGTTGCTTTCTTTTTTGTTTAAAGGTTCGATCACCACTGTTATTCCTGTTTCCTCTGCTTTATCAGCAACCTTATTTAAAAAGTTGAGAATCTGCGTCTCTCCTTTCTCGCGATCAAAACCAGCTGGAATACTCCTTGCTTTGCCACTTCCGAACACCACAATTTCGGCTCCAATCCTTTTTACCCGCTCTAATGCCCTCTCAACATACGAATGAATGCGCTCCCAATTTACAGAATCACCAACCAAGGTGAGGTCTCCAGGTAGAAAAACATTGCACGCTTCAACAGGTATTGGACTTGCTTCAAAGGGCTTTAAAAGGATTTCTCTGAAATAGTGATCATCCTTTTCTGGACTTAATGACGTCACCGTACATTCTATAAAATCAAAACCAGCCCTTTGAACAATTTCTGCTTTTTGAATATCAGCACAGCAGCCAAGTTTCATTAAAATCCCTCCTGATTAAAATATTTTCATGAATTCGAATTATGGTTACTCATTGTTAAGAAAATTCATATACTCCTTTAATGCGTATTGATTGTGTCGTTTAGTTAGGAGCTCCGCCTTCTCACCCTTCCCATCCTTAATCGCCTCCAGTATTTCATAGTGTTCACTTTGGGACTCATCATGACGGTCAATTAATATCTCACTAAAAAAATAGCGGTGAATGCGATCCCATTTGTCCAGGACTTTTGTGTGCATAATATTTAAGGTGGGCATTAATGTCAGATTTACAATGCTCTGGTGAAACTCTGCATTTAATTGTCCCCATTTGCCATAATCCCTCTGTTCAAGAATAAGATCCATATTAGCTAGCTTTCTCTGCAATTTCCCAATCTCTTTCTCAGTTATTTTTTCTGTCGCAATACGGGTGGCCACACCCTCTAGGCCCTCTTTAATCGCAAAGGTTTCAACAACGGAGTCCTTCGTTATCGGTGCCACAATAGCTCCTACATGAGCGTTATAAGTGATTAAATCTTCAGTGTGCAATATTTTTAAAGCTTCACGTACGGGTATGGCACTAGTATCCAGTTGGCTCGCGATTTCTGAGATGACAAGTTTTTCTCCAGGGTGTAATTCACACATCATAATGGCCTTTCTTAGAACTTGATAAACATATTCTTGTTTCGTTCTATAAGGAATATTATGTGAGATAGTTAATTTCATTCTCTGGTCTCCTATTAATTTTCTTAATAATTGAATGATATATTATATACCTAAAAAAGTCACTCACCCTACCTTCCGTTTTTTTCAGCCTTTAATATTGTTTTAAATATTACAATAATATATAATATACCATAAGTTATTGCTTTTATCCTTCGCTTTATTACAGAAAGGGGCTTCATCTCTTATGAAACCAATTGGCATTATTATGAATGGTGTTACTGGGCGCATGGGCACCCGCCAGCATTTAGAACGTTCAATCATGGCGATCCGCAATCAAGGAGGACTGACTTTAGCCAATGGCGAAAGACTCATGCCTGACCCTATCTTACTTGGGAGAAATGAGGAAAAGCTACGAACGCTTGCTCAACAATTCGGGATTGAACGATGGAGTACGAATATAGAAGCGTGCTTGGCTGATCCCTATAATGAGATTTATTTTGACTCACAAACGACCTTAAGACGGGCAGCTGATGTCAAAAAAGCCATTGAGGCTGGGAAGCATATTTATTGTGAAAAACCAACAGCTGTCACTTCTGAAGAGGCTTTAGAACTAGCCCGCCTAGCCACAGAAAAAGGCGTTAAAAACGGTGTTGTGCAAGATAAGTTATTCTTACCTGGACTTCTTAAACTAAAGCGTCTTATTGATAACGGTTTCTTTGGAGACATTCTTTCCGTCCGCGGCGAATTTGGTTATTGGGTTTTTGAGGGCGATTGGCAGCCGAGTCAACGTCCCTCTTGGAATTATCGTAAAGAAGACGGTGGTGGCATCATTGTCGATATGCTTTGTCATTGGCGTTATGTCTTAAGTAACTTATTTGGAAAGGTTAATGCATTGTCTTGTTATGGTAAAACCCACATCCCCACTCGTTATGATGAAGACGGTAAAGCTTATCAAGTAACTGCAGATGATGCAGCCTATTCGACCTTTGAAATCGAAGGCGGCATTGTGGCCCATATCAACTCTTCCTGGAATGTGCGTGTTAATCGTGATGAACTCTTTGAACTGCAAATCGATGGTACCGAAGGCAGTGCCGTAGCCGGACTTCGCAATTGCAAAGTCCAACACCGTGTGAATACACCAATGGCCATCTGGAATCCTGATCTTCCAGATAAAAATAATTACCGTGAACAATGGATAGAGGTGCCGATGAATGGCGATGAGGATAATGCTTTTAAAATCCAATGGGAAATGTTCCTAGACCATGTCGTCACTGACGCCCCTTATCGCTTTGACCTTCTTGAAGGAGCAAAAGGAGTTCAATTCGCCGAGCTAGGTTTGAAATCTTGGCAGCAGCGTCGTTGGCTAGATATCCCGGAGCTTACTCTTGACGTAAAAAAGGAAGGGAGTATCGACGGTGTCAAATAAATTGCGATTACCTCGAGCAAGTGGAAAACTCGAACTCTATCAACCTACAAAAAAAAGCTTACCGCCGACACTCACGCAATCTCCTAAAAGTCGGACCGTTTTTGCTGCCGCCCATGTTGTCGCTGATCCACTGGCCGATATTGATCTCGCATCAGAAACGGTATTAGATTGGGAAGCCACCCTTTCCTATCGTCGGTATTTATGGTCCCTCGGTTTTTCAGTTGCTGAAGCGATGGATACCGCTCAACGTGGGATGGGATTAAACTGGGAAGCTACAAAAGAATTAATTCAACGCTCTGTTGCAGAGGCCAAGAGCCATAAAGGCGATATTGCTTGTGGCGCTGGTACCGACCATCTGAATGTCAGCCCGCAGACGACTTTAGATGATGTCATCAATGCTTACTTAGAACAATGTAGTTTTATAGAAAGTGTTGGTGGAAGCATTATTCTTATGGCAAGTCCTGCCCTTGCTGCTCTAGCTAATGGACCTGAGGATTATGCTAAAGTCTATCACACGGTCCTCTCTCAGGTCTCTCATCCGGTCATCCTTCATTGGCTTGGGGCGATGTTTGATCCAAAGCTAGAAGGCTATTGGGGAGCTTCTACTATCGATCAAGCGATGGAGAATTGTTTAAAGGTGATCAAAGAGAATGAAACCAAGATTGGTGGGATTAAGATTTCCTTACTTGATGACAACCTTGAAATAAAAATGCGCCAACAATTACCTGACACTGTAAAGATGTATACCGGGGATGATTTTAACTATCCTCACTTAATCTTAGGTGATAAAGCAGGATATAGTCATGCGCTTTTGGGTATTTTTGATGCCATTGCTCCTCTTGCCTCTGCTGCTTTTAGAGCTTTGGATGACGGAGATATCAAAGGCTATCAAAACATACTTGCTCCAACGGTGCCCTTAAGTCGCCATATTTTCAAGGCACCCACTCGCTTTTATAAAACAGGGGTGGTTTTTTTGGCCTACCTCAATGGCCATCAGGATCATTTTAGAATGGTTGGAGGTCTCGAAAGTATGCGTTCAGTGGTACACCTAGCCGAGCTTTTTATACTGGCCGATGAAGCCGGTCTCTTTATTGATCCTGACAAAGCCAGCCATCGTATCAATAAGGTCCTTGATGTTGCGGGGGTTATATAAATGGAAACAGCCTACTTAAGTTTTAATCAAATCACTTCAGACAACTGTAGTTTAGAGGAGGTTGCTGAAGCATGTGTCAAAGAAGGCGTCCCTTATATCGCCCCTTGGCGACATAAAGTGCAAGACATCGGTGTGAAGAAGAGTGCTCAAATTATTCGGGATTCTGGCCTTAAGGTTTCAAGTCTTTGTCGGGGCGGAATGTTTCCGGCTGCAACTCACGTCGAACGTCAAGTGCGCATTGATGATAATCGTCGCGCGATAGATGAGGCCGCAGAACTTGGTACGGATGTGCTTGTTCTCGTTTGTGGTCCTTCTCCCGATCGAGATATTCAAGGGGCACGGGCAATGGTTGAGGCAGGGATAGAAGCATTAATCCCCTATGCTGAAGAGGCTAATGTTCGACTTGGGATCGAACCCCTCCACCCTGTTTTTGCAGGGGACCGTTCTGTGATTTCCACACTAGGTCAGGCGAATGATATTGTGGAGAGATTCGCTTCGCCTCAAGTCGGCGTCGTCATTGATGTCTATCATGTCTGGTGGGACCCTAACCTTTATCAGGAGATTAAGAGATCCCAAGGTCATATCCTCGGCTTTCACGTGAATGATTGGATTAAAGTCACAGATCCACTTACCTCAAGAGGGATGATGGGTGATGGTGTTATTGAAATACGCCGCATCCGGGAGGCTGTTGAAGCTGCAGGTTACAAAGGTCCCGTTGAAGTCGAGATATTAAACGATAAGCTTTGGCAACACCCTTGCCAAGAGACTTTAAAACGGATTAAAGAACGTTTTTTGGAGTATGTATAAATAAGGATTATAAAAAAGTCAGATCTTAAAATGGAGAAGATAGGATGAAACAAAACGTATCCATCGTATTAATTGGTATAGGCGGATATGGAGATTTATATGTTCAGGCCATTTTAGAACAAAAGTATAATGCCACTTTGGTCGGTGTCGTCGATATCCATCCAGAAAAGTGTCCGCATTATCAACAACTCATAGAAAGGCATATACCCATATTCTCTTCTATTGAAGCCTTTTACAAAAATTCCAATGCCGATTTAGCGATTATTTCAACACCCATCCACTTACACACCAGCCATACTTGTTATGCACTAGAACATGGCAGCCATGTGTTATGTGAGAAACCGATCAGTCCAACCGTACAGGACGCTAGAAAAATTATCGAAACCCAAAAGACCACCGGTAAATATGTTGCCATTGGCTTTAATTGGTCCTTTACATCTTCCATTCAACAATTAAAGCAAGATATCATGGAGGGTGCTTTCGGAAAAGCGCAGCAGTTGAAAACCATTGTCCTCTGGCCCAGAAACCATTCCTACTTTACTCGTGCACCATGGGCTGGTAGGAAGTGGAGTAATAAAGGTGAACTTATTTTAGATAGTGTAGCGAGTAATGCCACTGCCCATTTCTTGCATAACATGTTTTATCTACTGGGTGAAGATAGTAACAAAAGCGCGCCTTTAAAAACGGTCACCGCTGAACTCTATCGGGCCAATGCCATTGAAAACTTTGACACCTGCGCAGCGCGGATTTTTACACAGGATGATGTAGAGGTTCTCTTCTATGCTTCGCACGCGGTTACAGAGTTATTGGAACCCACGTTTGTCTATGAGTTTGAGAAAGCAACGCTCACTTATTCTAAAGGGGAGACTATCACTGCATGCTTCCATAATGGCGATAAGAAGGTCTATTCAGATCCAGAACAGCAGCACTTTCAAAAATTGCCGGCATGTATAGAGGCTGTCTCTTCAGGTCGCGCTACCGCATTATGCGGACCTGAAGCCGCTTATTCACACATCTTAAGCATTAATGGCATGCAGGATTCCGTCCCAGATATTACGACTTTCCCACAAAATCAGATTAAAGATGACAATGGGGAGCTCACTTGGGTCCAAGGTCTGAGTGAAAGCTTTAGAGAAGCCTATAACCAAGGGGTCTTGCCTAGTGAAATGAATGTCTCCTGGGCTAACAAAGGAAAAACCATCACTTTAACCAATTATAAAGAGTATAACGGGTAATGCAAATAAGTAGAGCAAAACCACTCTTCGCCACCGAGTGGTTTTGTATAAGAAAATTCCTAAATTTAATGGCCGAATATATCATTAAATAAGATAGAATAATCAAAAAACAGGATTGATATAGTCCATTATAATGCATATACTTATTTCATAACGTTGACGTATACTTAAAGGTCCCTTCATTCATTTGTCACTATTGCTATAGATTGCGACGTAACGGGTAGGTGGCTTTCCGCTCTAGGTCGCTCGCTTTCCTCGGGCACGGCCTCAGCTAACTTGGGAATGGACTATTTTGTTCCCAAGTGGATCTTCGGACTCGTGCTGTTCCCGATGGAGTCTCGCGCCTTTCGCTCCAATCGACTTGATGGCAATCGAAGCTTTTGAGCGGTTTCACAGGAATTAATTCAATGAATTTCTTTTTTTTGCTATGCACCCAAGCTAGCGAAGGAAATACACGGAGACTCCTGCGGGAGCAGAGGCCTAGGTGAGACCCCGGAGCGCGGAGCGCGAGGAGGCTCACCAGCCGCCCGCGGAAAGCGGAGTGTATTTCCGTAGCGGTGTTTTATGATTGACGTCGCAATATCCTTCAACTCCTAAACTTTATGCCTCTGAGAAAAACAACAGTCTTCAAAAAGACTCTATTTAAGCACCTTAGAAAACGCATTTAATATAGTGATGTGTTTTACATTCACTCAAGAATCTAATGGCAAAGACTATTCCCACCAGCATTGAATACATAGTAGTCTCAAAGTGAGAAAGGATTGATGAGATGGAACGATTTGTTAAAGGTCGACCGATCAACGGTTATGAAGATATTTTCCCTGAAAATGGTGATCTCCTAAAATATTTAGCTTTTGGAAAGCTTGCACTCACAAAGGGGCAAACCTTTGAAGCAGCAACTAAAGACTTTGAAACGACTCTAGTCATTTTAAACGGAAAACTCTCCGTCAGCTCAGAAGGAAAGGAATGGACACATCTCGGCGGGCGGCAAAATGTCTTTGACGGAAAGGCCACAGCCATTTACATCCCTTGTCACTCTTCCTACAAAGTTACGGCTGAGACAGATACAAAAGTTGCAGTCTGCAAAGTAAAGGCAGAAGAAAAGTATGAACCATTTGTCGTAGGCCCAGAACATATTGTTGTAAACGAACGTGGAGATGAGACTTGGAAACGGGTCGTTCACAACATTATTGAAGACAATGATTTCCCGGGGAAAGTTCAACGCACCGTTCTAGGGGAAACATTCAATGCCCCTGGAAACTGGTCAGGTTATCCTCCGCATAAACATGATGGTGAATTTGCTCCTGAAGAGCCGGACTTAGAGGAAATTTATCATTACCAGGTGAACCCGGAGCAAGGTTTTGGTGTTCAATTCTTATATACCAAGGATGGTGAACTTGATGAAGCCTACACCATTAGACCAGGAGCAAGTTTTGCGATTGATAAAGGCTACCATCCAGTTGGGAGTGCTGGCGGTTATCAAGTTTATTATCTGTGGTTTATGGCGGGACCAACCGGTAGAAAACTCAATCCCTATGAAGATCCCGACCATAGATGGTTGAATAAATAAGTTGATTTCTATTTCTTACAGACATAGCTCACCCATCGCTATGTCTGTCATTTTATGAATTAGCTTTAAATAAGGAGGAAAATAAAATGGCAAATAACCGAGCCATGGTTATTCACCCTAACGATTCCGTTTTTATTGCCTTAGAAGATTTATCTGCTGGTGACGTTGTCCATGTAAATGAGCAACACATTACGCTCATAAGTGACGTTCCCTCAGGTCATAAAGTCGCTCTTAAAGCGATTCCTACTGGGGAGAAAGTGATGAAATACGGCTACCCGATTGGTGTGGCCCTTGAACCCATTGAAAAAGGGGAATGGATCCATACCCATAATATTAAAACCACTCTAGATGGGCCATTGAACTATGCCTACACACCTGACGAAAATCGTATCCAGGCAGGAACGACAGACCTGACTTTTCAAGGGTTTCTCCGTCCAAATGGTGAAGTCGGTATTCGCAATGAAGTATGGATTATTAACACAGTAGGGTGTATTAATAAAACCGCCGAAAGCATTGCGAGATTAGCAGGAGACCTATACAAGGATAGAAATATCGATGGCATTTATCATTACCCCCATCCCTTTGGGTGCTCACAATTGGGGGATGATCTTTTATACACACAAAAATTACTTGGAAACCTTGTCAACCATCCCAATGCCGGTGGTGTCCTCGTTATTGGACTCGGATGTGAAAATAATTTTATTGAATCGTTTAAAGAAAGCCTCGGAGACTATAAAGAAAATAGAGTCAAGTTTATAGAAAGTCAATGGGTGGACGATGAAATCGCCGATGGTATTGATTTAATCGGCGAGCTCATTGGCGAAATGGAAAAAGACAAAAGGCAACCCATTTCTCTCTCAAAATTAAAAGTCGGATTGAAATGTGGTGGGTCTGATGGATTTTCGGGAATTACCGCGAATCCACTGGTAGGTGAGTTTTCTAACCTCTTGATCCAAAATGGAGGAACGACCATTCTCACGGAGGTCCCAGAAATGTTTGGCGCTGAGACAATCTTAATGAATCGAGCCGCAAATGAGAGGATTTTTTCAAAAACTGTTAATCTCATTAATGGTTTTAAAGACTACTTTATCCAACACCAACAACCGATCTATGAAAATCCTTCTCCTGGGAACAAAAAAGGAGGTATTTCAACATTAGAAGAGAAATCCTTAGGCTGCGTCCAAAAAGGCGGTATAGGCGAGGTGGTAGATGTTATTGATTATGGAGAAAAAGTGTCAAAGCAAGGGTTAAATCTCGTTCAAGGTCCAGGAAACGATCTTGTTTCAGTGACTGCTTTAGCAGCTGCTGGGGCACATATTGTTTTATTCACTACTGGGCGTGGAACCCCATTTGGAGGACCAGTGCCTACGGTAAAAATCTCAACCAATTCACAGATCTACACTAAAAAGAAAAACTGGATTGACTTTAATGCCGGAGAGCTTTTAGAGAATAAAAATATGGATCAGCTCAAGCAGGCATTCTTTAACTACGTTCTTGATATAGCGTCTGGGAATACTCAAACAAACAATGAAAAGTTTGGATTTAAAGAAATTGCGATATTTAAAACCGGTGTAACTTTATAATGCTAGAGGTGACACAATGAAGAGATTAAGTAATGATGTACTCACTCAACGCCCAACTTTGCCAGAAAAAATTGTACAGTTCGGGGAAGGAAACTTCCTAAGAGGATTCATTGATTGGATGATCCATCAAATGAATAAACAAGGACTATTTAATGGGAGTATTGTGGCCATACAACCGACGCCTCATGGCCGGATTCTCCCAAAATTGGCGCGACAAGATTATTTATATACCACCGTACTCAGAGGGATTCAAGAGAATCAAGTGATTGATCAGGCCGAGGTAGTGACTTCGATTAGTCGTGGTATTAATCCCTATTCGGATTGGCAAGAGGTGTTAAGCCTTGCCCAAAATAAAGACATCCAATTTATATTTTCCAATACAACAGAAGCAGGCTTAGCTTATAAAGAGGAAAAGTACGAGCCAGAAACGGCCCCCCCTTCCTTTCCAGGGAAACTGGCCCTTTTTCTATATGAGAGATTTCAATCAGCGCAAGGCGACCCAAATAGCGGCTTTTACATTTTCCCCTGTGAGCTCGTTGAAAACAATGGCGATCTATTAAAGGAAATAGTATTAAAAGTCTCACAGGATTTCGGATTTCCTGAGGCATTTAGAAGCTGGATAGAATCCGCCAACCATTTTTATAACACACTTGTTGATCGCATTGTCACCGGCTTTCCAAAGACAAATGGTGAGGTTGAGGCCTTTTATAACACGTTCCATTATGAAGATGAGCTTTTGACCATCGGAGAACCTTATCATTTGTTTGTTATTGATGGTCCAATAACTATGGAAGAGCTCCTCCCTTTTCAGCAGGTGGGACTAAACATCCAATGGACCTCTGTCAAACCCTTTCGTGAGTTAAAAGTAAGAATATTAAATGGGCTCCATACGATGATGTATGCAATTGGTCTCCTCAAGGGAAAGGAAACAGTCCTTGAAGTCATGGAGGATAACGCATTACGAGCAATGATTGACCACTGTCTACAACAAGAAATCTTTCCGGTTCTAGAGACGAGTGATGAAGAAAAAGCAGTGTTTGCTGAATCTGTCATCCAACGTTTTCTTAATCCTTTTAACCATCATCAATTATCTGATATAGGGCTCAATGGTCTAAGTAAATTCAGAGTCAGAGTCCTACCTACTCTCCTTGATTATATTGAAAAATACCATCAAGTCCCTGAAATCTTAAGCTATTCATTTGCTGCAAGTCTACTCTACTATCGCGTTCACTATTATGAGGGTGATACAGCTTACGGCCAGTGGAAAGGCAAAACTTACCCGCTGAAAGAAAATAATGAAACATTAAAATTTCTAGAACAAGCATGGCAAAATTATGATGACACCTCTGAAAAAATGGAAGCAGTGGTGAATACCATTCTTGAAAATCAAACCCTTTGGGAAAAAAATTTAAATAAGGTCCCCACCCTTAAAAAAAAGGTGATCCATTTTCTTTCAAAACTGCTCGCTGACAGCTCAAGTTAACCGCAATCTTAAGTTCATTCTTTCAAAAAGGACTACGGATCCGTAGCCCTTTTTGACCATGACTATCTATACTAATTTACTCCTCTTCTTCATCCACCTTGGGAGCTTTCAGCGATAAAAGTAAAAAGATGACCCCGACCACCAGCATGAGGAGTCCCCACCAGAGGTCGATGTTGAAAGAAATAGCGTCTGTCTGTGGATTAAAGATTAAACCGTACCCGCCAAGAACAATGCCATAAAGCGTCAATAATATACCGATTAAGCGCCGAAGGTCGAAATACTTCTGTTGTTGCTGTTCTTCCATACCAATCCCCTCCTACCAAAAGATGATGTTCAGAATGACAAAGACAACAAGACTGAGAATACCAAGAACACCTGGGCGTTTGTACCAACTGAATCCCTTATAAGAACGATACTTGCCAACCCCAAGGACGATTCCTTTTAATTCTTCGACCGGCTTTGGCTTTGTGATCAAGCTGACACCCACTCCGACGACTGTAGTAACAACCCATACCCACCAGGATCTCCAGAAATTCCCGGCATTTGGTGTCGCAAAGTCGATGGGAATGAGGAAATAAAAAATAAAAGCGAAAGCGATTCCCGAGACAAGTCCCCAGAATCCTCCCCAGGGTGTCATGCGTTTCCAGAACATCCCGAGTAAGAATACCCCAAAAATAGGTGCGTTAAAGAAGGAGAATAGGGTTTGCATGTAGTCCATAATACTAGGAAAACCTGCCGCTAAATAAGAAGCCGCAATGGCAACAATGACCCCAGCGACGGTAGCCACCCTTCCCATCCAGACATAGTGTCTATCTGAAGCATCCTTCTTAAAATAGGCTTGGTAAATATCATAGGTCCAAACGGTTGTAAAGGCGGATATGTTTCCTGCCATCCCACTCATAAAACTCGCCATAAGAGCGGTAACCCCAATCCCCACCATACCGACAGGATAATATTTAGCTAGGAGCATCGGTAAAGCAAGATTGTAACTCGTGTCTCCATGCCCAATATGAGGAAAGACGGCCAGAGCAATTAAACCAATAACAATCGTAATCGCTGGAATAAACATTTTAATAAAAGAAGCATAAATCGGGGTGACTTGGGCTGCACGTTGACTTTTCGCCGCAAACGCCCGCTGGACGACAAGAAAATCTGTAGTCCAATAAGCAAAGGAGGTGACGAAGCCAAGCCCTAAAACAACACCTATCCAACTTGCACCTAAGGAATTGTCTGAAGATCCCAAGCTTCCCCAGGTATGTTCAAAACCATGAGGTATTTGCGCGACTAAACCGCTCCATCCCCCTAAATGATATAACCCTATAATTGTTACGGGAAGAATACCTAGACAAATTAAAAAGAACTGCGTCACTTCATTAAAAATTGAAGAAGTCAGTCCTCCTAAGACAACATAAACCAAAACGATCGCTGCAGATAATAGAATACTCCCTGTCAAAGACCATCCTAATAATGTTTTAAATAATAGTCCCATAGAATACAAGCTGATCCCAGAAACCAAAAGTGTCATTGCTGCAAAGGCAACCGCATTGACCCCACGAGTCGCCTCATTGAAACGCAGCTTTAAATACTCTGGAACTGAGCGTGCTTTTGAAGCATAATAGAAGGGCATCATATAAAGGCCCATAAAAATCATGGCTGGAATGGCACCGATCCAATAAAAGTGGGCCTGGATCATGCCGTATTCTGCCCCTCCTGCACTCATGCCAATAATTTCAGTGGCCCCGAGGTTCGCAGACATAAAGGCAATCCCTGTAATCCAAGTCGGTAAGGACCGCCCTGATAAAAAAAAGTCTTTTCCTGTTTTCGTATGCTTACGTAACATAAAACCTACAATAAGAGCAAAAGCAAAGTAAGCAATAATGATAAAATAGTCGATTGCACTGAGATGAAATAAACCACCGGACATGTTGTAAAACCTCTTTTCTAGTTGTAGTTCCCGTATAGAGTCATCCAAGTTTGCAAACTATATGAAGTTTATCCATTAAAAATATAGTGGACGGACTTGAGAAGAGAGAACATCTATTTAAGCAGCTGAAATAGGGAAGACTCTGTTTAAACTGGTTCAGTAATAACGCCAACGGGAGTACATCCCTATGACGTAAGCTAAAGCCATCTCTCGCACAAAGCCATCGCTATTTCAAGCTGCTACAAAAATACAACCTTACTCATAAAACAGAATTCCTTATAGTGAACTTTTTGATTAATGTCCCAGTCCTAAGCCTTTATTTCCAAGCTATATCTCCCCACTTGAGTTCATTCTTCAACTGGCGTAAATTTGTCTCCTTATCAATCACCACACATTCAATACCAGCAATCTCTGCCCAATCTAAGAGTTGGTCTGTTGTCACTTGCAGTGAGAAGACCGTATGATGAGCACCGCCAGCGTAAATCCATGACTCAGTCGCCACACTTAAAGAGGGCTCAGGCTTCCATAATACTTTTGCGACTGGAAGTTTTGGAGTTTCTTTTTCAGCCTTTACTGCTTTAACTTCATTAATCACCATTCGGAAGCGGTTTCCTAAATCAACAAGCGAAACCGTAACCCCAGCACCTTCCTGGCCATCAAAGACAAGTCGAGCAGGATCTTCTTTATTCCCCATGGTCAGTGGATTCACAACAATCTTAGGTTTAGTGGCAGCAATCGTTGGGCAGATCTCCAACATATGCGACCCTAAAATCATTTCATTTCCCGGTTCAAGATGGTAAGTATAATCCTCCATAAAAGAAGTGCTTTTATTGTCCGCGATGATTTTCATCATCCTTGTTAAAGCAGCCGTCTTCCAATCTCCTTCACCACCAAAACCATAGCCCTCAGCCATAAGCCGCTGAACAGCGAGACCTGGCAACTGCTTCATACCGTGGAGGTCCTCAAAGTTCGTTGTAAATGCTGTGTATCCCCCCCTATCAAGAAAACGTTTCAATCCTATTTCTATGCGAGCTTGTTCTTTGATAGAAGTTTGAATTTTCCCTTCTTGACTGGCCTCCATTGGAAGATCATAAAGCTCACGATACGCTTCATATAAAGCATTAACCTCTTGATCGGTGACGGCCTCAATATCTTGAACAAGATCACCGATGCCATAATAATCAACGGACCAGCCAAACTTCATCTGGGCTTCTACCTTATCTCCCTCAGTGACGGCAACATGACGCATATTGTCACCAAAACGGGCAACCTTTAGTTGCTTTCCTTCATTAAAAGCGACAGCGGTATGCATCCAGTGGCCCATCCGCTCGCGGACAGTCTTATCCTGCCAATGACCCACGATGACTTTACGTGAAAGCCCCATCCTTGTCACCATGAAGCCATACTCACGATCCCCATGAGCGGATTGATTAAGATTCATAAAGTCCATATCGATCTCATCCCAAGGAATATCCCGGTTATACTGAGTATGTAGGTGAAGCAGCGGCTTCCTTAATTCTGAGAGACCGGCAATCCACATTTTCGCAGGAGAAAAGGTATGCATCCAGGTCATGATTCCTGCACACTTTTCATCGCTATTGGCTTCAAGACACAGTTTCCTGATTGCATCTGGTGTTGTTAATACGGGCTTAAAGACAAGTTTAAACGGGAGAGACTCTCCTTCATTTAAGCCTACGGTCATCTCTTTTGAATGTTCTTCAACTTCCCGAAGTGCTTCCTCCCCGTAAAGATGTTGGCTTCCTGTGACAAACCAAAATTCATAAGGTCTTAGTTTTAACATAATCTCTGTCTCCTTTATCTTTAACTCTAGTAAACAAGCTTGGATGTCTCGCTTTTGGTATATTCATATTCACAAAAAATTAATGTCGCTTGGCGTGCCCATTTTTATCACAAAGCCATCCTCTTACTGACCGTAATAAGCATTTTCACCATGCTTGCGCAGAAAATGTTTGTCAAGGAGATGCTGATCCATAGGCATTATTGAGGGATTTAAGGTGACCGTTCGGTACGCCATTTTTGCCACCTCTTCTAACACCACGGCATTGTGAACCGCATTGTCTGCATTTTCCCCCCAGGCAAAGGGACCATGGCTATTGACCAATACGCCAGGCACTTGTTGAGGATTCATTTCTCTAAACGTTTCAACAATGACGTTGCCCGTTTCCAATTCATAATCTCCCTTTATTTCTTGAGCACTCATCGGTCGTGTACATGGAATACTTCCATAAAAATAATCAGCTTGTGTTGTCCCCAAAGCTGGAATCGGACGGCTCGCTTGTGCCCAGCTTGTGGCCCAGGAAGAATGTGTATGCACAATCCCTCCTATATCAGGAAACGCTCGATATAATACAAGATGGGTAGGTGTATCTGAAGAAGGATTTAACTCGCCTTCGACCGTACGCCCCTCCAAATCCACCACAACAAGATCTTGAATCTTCAATTCTTCATAAGGAACACCACTCGGTTTAATGACAACGCATCCGGATTCTCGATCAATGCCACTCACATTCCCCCAAGTAAAAGTGACTAATCCATACTTTGGTAAGGCTAAATTGGCTTCAAGGACTTCTTCTTTAAGAGCTTCTAGCATCCTCAGTTCCTCCTTACTTTTTAAAAGTCTTCAAGACCTTCATCACATCATTTTCACCACGTCCAAAATAATCATGGAGTTTCTTATATTCTCGATAAAGAATGTCATAGCGCTGAGTATTTTTCGGGATCGGTTTAATCTTTTCGTCCTTCAGCTTTGCCATATATTCGGCAGCCTCAGCAATCGTTTCATAGCCACCCTCCGATTGCCCCGCAGCCACCGCACCAAACATCGCCGCTCCGACAGCCGGTGCTTGTAGGTGTTCAGCAATCGAAATTTCTTTTCCTATGACATCCGCATAGATCTGCATCAACATCTTATTCTTATGGGGTAACCCCCCACAGGCCACCAGAGCATTAACAGGTACGCCATTAGCCTCATAATTCTCAATAATTAAGCGCTTACCATAAGCTGTTGCTTCAATCAGGGCGCGATAAATCTCCTCCGGTTTTGTACTAAGTGTCAATCCTAATATTAGTCCTGATAAATCACCGTCAACAAGGATCGAACGATTGCCATTTAACCAATCGAGTGCAAGAAGACCATTTTCACCAACCTCTAAGCTGGCTGCCTTTTCTTCTAGAAGCTCATGAATCGACTGGCCTTTAGCAGAAGCTTCTTTAAAATAAGCATCCGGAACAGCATTTTTGATAAACCGAGCAAAGATATCGCCTACAGCGGATTGTCCTGATTCGTAGGCAAAATACCCAGGAATGGCGCCATCTTCTACAACGCCGCATATACCAGGCACATGCTTTTCTTCCTTACTCAGCAAAATATCACACGTCGACGTTCCCATAATCATCAACATGCTTCCTGGTTCTGTGATCCCTGTAGGTGGCGCAGAAACATGGGCGTCAACATTCCCCACGGCAACAGCCGTCCCTTCTAATAAGCCCGTTTGCTGAGCCATTGCTGCCGTTAAGCCCCCTGCCTTTGAGCCGACAGGCAAGAAGTGTCGCGTTAATTTTTCATCAACAACATGTTCTAACCGAGGATCGAGTGCTTTAAAAAACGAAGATTCAGGAAAGCCTTTTTGTTTATGCCATAGGGCCTTATAGCCTGCAGTGCAAGAACTTCTTGTTTCTTTTCCTGTTAACTGCCAAATAATCCAATCCGTTGCTTCTATAAAACAATCCATTTCCTCATAAATATCAGGGGCTTCATTTAAAATTTGCCATAGTTTAGGAAATAACCATTCTGAGGAAATCTTCCCACCGTATCTCGATAAAAAGGAGTCAGGCTGTTCTGCGGCAATCGCATTAAGGCGATTGGCCTCTTCTTGTGCAGCATGATGTTTCCAAAGTTTTACCCAGCTATGAGGGTGATCTCTAAGAGAGGGAACATTGCACAATGGTGTTCCATCTGCTTTAACGGGTAAAACCGTGCACGCTGTAAAATCAATGCCTATTCCGATAATGTCTTCAGAAGCGATCTTTCCGTTAACCGCTCTGACAACTTCACCCACTGTAGATATAAAGCACTCGACATAATCATTGGGATTTTGCAAGGCCCAATCCGCCTCGAGTTTAATGTTAGTTCTTGGGAGATGGTCATCAATGACACCATCAGGATAATTTTTCACAGCAGAGGCTACCACTTCGCCATTACGGAGATCTACGAGGACCGCCCTTGCTGATTCTGTTCCATAGTCTACTCCGATTGAGTATGTCGTCATCGTCGTTCACACCTTCTCTGATAGATTGCAGTCACTCTCATTAATAATAAATAATCCTGTACAACGCTTTCTCAAATGATGGGCCTCTCTTAAGCTCTCTTGAACTAGCGACTCTGTAAGACCTAATTCTTCCGGTGTTGTCGGACCGCCTATGATTTTTAAAAGCGCCTGTATTTCTTCGGGATCAGGCAGTTCCTCTATTAAACAAGCAATCTTAGACCAATGCTTGTAGAGTTGCTCGGCGTAAGGGCTGCTCACTGACCGGAGATGCTCATGCCTTACTTTTTGTAGCTTCTCTTTATATAGATGGATTATGATGCCTGTCGCTACGCCGACCTTAGCGCCATGTAACCGTTGCCGCTCATGATTTTTGAGTAAGGCCATTTCCCAAAAATGAGAAAGATGGTGCTCAGCACCTGATGCCGGTCGGGAATGATCCAGGACCAACATCACTAAACCCGATTCTATTAAAGCTGTCATCAAAAGGGTAATCCCTTTCTCGTCTTTCTCTGCGATCTCAACGACATGGGAGACGCAGGCTTCCAAAGCACTTCGAGTCATCTCTGCGGCCTTTGGTACATAAGGCTCATCAGCAATCAAATGAGAAATTTGCCAATCAACAAGGGATGTATACTTGCCTAAAATATCTCCAAATCCTGCTGCAGTCATTTCCGTCGGAGCCTTTGCTAAGATTTCAATATCTGCAAAGACAGCAATAGGGGACTCGGTTTGAATCGTTTGTTTGACACCCTTTATAATGAGAGGGGCTCCCTTAGAGGTAAATCCATCCACCGAAGCCGCCGTCGGCACAGAAATAAACGGTTTATTCGTCTTCGCTCCAACAAAACGGACAATATCATGAATCGTCCCTGATCCAACAGCAATTAAGACATCGGTTTCATTTTTGAGGGCGAGAATCAACTCAATAAGCGTCTCTTCATCAGCAACCACTTGACCATGGCTATTGGCAGACAGCTTATGACAGGTCATTCTAATCCCCGCCTCTAAAAATAATTGCGCTAACCTTTGTCCCGCCACCTTCTCTGTATTATCGTCCATGACAATCATAACGTGGTGAAAAGCTTTTTCTTTTATATACTTAGGGACTTGTTCTAAAGCGGCAACCTCAATTAAAACTTTTTCAACATCGATCGGCCTGCCATTCATTTCATTAGAAAGTGTCTTAAAGGCTTCAAGATTTATCAATGTACACACCCTCCTTTTTTTCAATATATATTCAAAGAGGTTTGATTTCAGTTTTTAGAAGCTAAAAAAAGGACCTTACACTTTTGCTAAGCTAATGCCTCGCATAAAGGGGTAAAAGTCTTAATTTTTTCCCCTATACCTAAGAAAGACCACCTTTTCCCGTGCGTATGCAATGCTTAAACCACTTAGTCCACCACAGAAAGAGTCAATTTCCTAAAAAAGCAATCCCCATAGACCGATGAATTAAGCCTATTTGACTTTACTATTTCTACTCTGTGCTCTTTATTATCCGTTTTTTTCAAAACTGATTTTCTCAACTTACCCCTAAAAATTTATTCGTACAAAGATGATTATATTCGCTAAAAATACAATATTCATACGTACAACTATAGTTTAGAGTTGAATGTTTTTTCTGTCAATACCTTTTGTACCTCTTTTGAAAAAGAAAGCTGAACATTTGACTACCCATGTCCAGCTCCCAAAACTATCCCTACTTTCTAATGTTAGCGTTCCTACTTCTCACTTACCCACACCATCATTTCCCCAGGCTCGCGGTTACACCATGCATAATAAGGTATCGCTGTAATGGAAATTTCCTCTACTTGATCCTCTCGATAGGAATACAAGTCATCTTCCCATAAGGTTGCGTTAATACGCTGCCCCTTACAGGTTATGACGGCAAGCCCATTAAGAAATTCCTGTTTAAATTCAACATTGAATTCCGTCTCCCTCGGAATGACAATATTATGCAGATCTGCCCCATTATCGACTCCCTCAAGACAATAGACAACCGGTCCTCTTTGCAAGGCTACCTTTCCAGCATTCGCCCTTACTTTGGGATTGGCTCTCATGCGCTCCACTGGCATGTGTAAATAAAGCTCTATCTGATCACCTGAGGTCCAAAGTCTATGAATATAAGCATAACCGTCTTTCAGACAAGCCTTTAAATCTATCTCTTCACCATTAATATTCAAAGTGGCTTTTCGACACCACCCTGGAATACGAACCGCGACGGTGAATTGCGCCGGATGCTCCGGGGTCACCTTTATATTGACAGTTTCATCCCATGGATAGTTGGTTTGCTGGGAGAAGAGAACTTTTTGGCCTGCTAGGTCTAATTCCGTTTGGCTTCCGACATATAAATGAATAAAGGCCTCTTGATCATTTGCTGAATAAATATAATGCCCAATGGAGGCAATAAGTCGTGCGAGGTTTGGTGGACAACAGGCACAAGCATACCACTTTTGTCGAACCGGTTTGGCATGTTCTCTATCCTTTCTTTCTGCATTCGTTTTTGGAGACACTTCGAGTGGATTGACATAGAAGAACCTTTTACCGTCTAAATCCATCCCACTCATCGTGCCATTATATAAAGCTTTTTCCATAACATCAGCATAATCACGATGAACCTTATATTCGAGCATTCGCCTTGCCCAAAAGACAAGTCCTATCGAGGCACATGTCTCCGTATAGCAAAGATCATTGGGTAAATCATAATCAAAGGAAAAAGATTCTCCAAATTCTTGAGAGCCAATCCCTCCTGTGATATACATCTGCTGCTTCGTCACATTGTCCCATAAGGTTTGACAGGCCTTCCACAAGGATTCATCCTGGATTTCTTTCGCCAAATCAGCCATGGCTGTATACATATACATCGCTCGAACCGAGTGACCTACAGCTTTGGTCTGTTCACGAACGGGTAAATGAGCTTGGAGATACCCATAATCATCCTTCCACCAAAACTTCCTGTTATCCCCCCGTGCTTCTTTTTCAATATCAAAATAGTGAGGTTGTTTTCCGCGTTCATCAATAAAGTATTGACTAAGGTTGAGATAGCGTTCATTCCCTGTCACACGATAAAGTTTCACTAAGGCAAGTTCAATTTCCTGGTGCCCAGGATAACCATTCAATTTTTGTTCTTCTGGACCAAAAACGGAATCAATATAATCTGCAAATCGACAAACAATGTCCAGAAATTTCGATTTTCCCGTCACTTTGAAATAGGCAACTGCGGCCTCTATCATATGTCCGGCACAATACAGCTCGTGCCAATCCCGGAGATTTGTCCATCGTTTCTCAGGTTCTTTCACGATAAAGTAAGTATCTAAATAGCCATCTTCTTGTTGAGCCTTTTCGAAAAGGTCAATGACCGCATCCGCTTGGGATTCTAATTCTGGATTAGGGTCATTTTCAAGACTATATGCGACGGCCTCAAGCCATTTCATGAGGTCACTATCTTGAAAAACCATCCCTTGAAACTCACCTTCTGCTTCTCCAGCGGCGATTCGAAAATTTTCTACGGCATGACTGGGTGCTGCATCCGGAATACGGTCATTTAACGCGTCCCATTGATAAGGTATGACCTGATCACGGACAACATCCATGCGGCTTCTCCAAAAGGAATCAGTAACTTTCACAAAACTTTCTTTAGTCTTATTCACATTTTCCATGAATGACATCCTCCTTTGGTTTAATCCATTGTTCATAGCATCCTTTTCACCGTTCAGTCAGGTATGAGAATCTTTGACGTATTGTACGAAAAACTTTGCTTGTCTTGAGCTTACCACCTTGAACCCTGCGGATGGGGACACTCCTTGTCTGCAAACTTTGCCTTATATTTCACTAGACACCCACAATGCTTGCAGGTCGTTTTATATAAAAGAGATGAGCAGTGATAACAAGCCCTTATTCTCTTTTCGTAAGTGGGCTCATTAACTCTATTCACTTGATCTTGGGGAATAGAGTCCACCATCTTTTCAATAGCCTCCTCAGGAACCATCACCGTTTGGTTACATCCTTTGCACTCGTTTACATGTGCCATTACATGTTCACCCTTTTCATGCATCGACTGATAAAAGCACAACAGACATAGGGGGTAAGGTAGCGGAAATATTCTCACCCGTTAATGTCGCTCCAGCAAAGGGCTCAGGCTTGACCTTGTCTGGATTTACAAAGGTATTATGATCATTGATCTTGGTTGCTGAAAGCACCTGACCAGAAATGTTGTTGATAGCGTACGATAGTCCTCTTAAACGAATATCTATGGGTGCTTCATTTTGAGGATCTAAATTACACAGGCTGATGTTAATCGTCCCATTTTTATCTTTTGATGCTGAAAGACTGACTTGTGGTATCATTTCTTCATTCAATGAAAATCCATTAATATTGGCATCAACCGCCAACAAAGTTGCATCCTGATGGACTTTAAACATATTAAACACATGATAAGTTGGAGTAAGTAGCATTCTATCCCCTTCGGTTAACACCATGGCTTGCAGGACATTCACCATTTGAGCGATGTTTGCCATCTGAACACGGTCGCTATGTTTATGGAAGATATGAAAATGGACACCTGCAACAAGTGCATCACGAATAGTATTTTGTTGATATAAGAATCCTGGGTTCGTTCCAATTTCTACATCAAACCAGGTCCCCCATTCATCCACAATTAAGCCGACTCGTTTCTCAGGATCGTATTGATCCATAATTTTTCCATGCTTCGTAATGAGTTCGTCCATATAAAGCGCTTTCTTAAATGTGGCAAACCACTCACTCTCAGAGAATTGAGTAGCCGATCCCTTATGCTCCCATGAATCACCTGGAACGGTATAATAATGTAGACTTAGTCCATCCATAAACCGTGCGGCTTCACGCATTAACACCTCTGTCCAATGATAATCTTCTACATTTGCTCCACAGGCAATTTTATAGAGCTGATTGTCACCATAATTTCTTGTATAAGTTTGATAACGCCGATAAAGATCTGCATAATATTCCGGGCGCATATTGCCACCGCAGCCCCAGTTTTCATTACCTATACCGAAGTATTTCACTTTCCACGGTTCCGAGCGACCATTTTCCTTGCGCCAATGGGCCATGGGTGACTCGCCATCGAAAGTCATGTACTCCACCCACTCGGACATTTCTTGGACTGTTCCACTACCAACATTGCCACAAATGTAGGGTTCACATTCGAGTAGCTCACATAAAAGTAAAAATTCATGAGTTCCAAAATGATTGTTTTCAACAACACCGCCCCAGTGCGTGTTGACCATTCGTTTTCTGTTTTCGCGTGGTCCAACACCATCCTTCCAATGATATTCATCTGCAAAACAGCCACCTGGCCACCTCAATACTGGGATGTTTAATTTTTTTAGAGCTTCTAACACATCATTTCGAATCCCCTTCGTGTTGGAAATCGGAGAATCTTCACCAACCCAGAGCCCCTCATAAATACATCTCCCAAGATGTTCTGAAAATTGACCATAGATATTTTTATTAATTGTTCCCTTTTCAATATCCGTATTGATAATCATTTGATTTCTTTCCATACATGCACTCCTTTTACACAAATGTAGGAAGAGATCAACCTGACTCTCTTCCTATTTTTTTCTCTATTTCGCAAGACGAATGACATTCCAAGATAACCTAGGTAACTCAGCTGTCAAATATCCCTCTTCTATAGTAGATCCCCCTCTGTAATGGGGTGTGACATTGTGATGATGCTCTTGATTGGTCGCCTTTATATCACTGTTTTCTAAGACAATATGCTCCACCACTTTATAATCTTCAAAACTTCGAATATCTGTCTCTAATAAGAGATTGTCGTCTTGACTACGATTAACTGCAAAAATAGTTAAGGTTCCATTTTCCTCATCATAGACAGATGTTGACTCTAGGAATGGAACTTCGGTAAATGTCTTCGCATCATACACTGGCGAAGAAATCACTGGATTTAACACGGTACCGCGCCCATAAACTGAAGCATGCATGTAAGGATAGTAGATTGTTTGTTTCCAAGCCTCGCCACCTTGAGTTGTCATAATAGGGGCAATGACGTTAACTAACTGTGCAAGACAGGCAATTTTTACACGATCGGCATTTTTTAAGAGTGTTATAAGCAATGTACCTACCACTAGAGCATCCTCAAAATTATAGATATCTTCTAAGAGCGGTGGAGCCACTTGCCATGGGGCTATTTGTTGGTCTGCTTCATTAGAATGAAACCAAACATTCCATTCATCAAACGACAGGTACATTTTCTTCTTACTGCGTTTCTTTGCCTTGACATAATCACAAATGGCAACTACTGATTGAATAAAATCTTCCATCGCTAATGAACTTGCGAGATAGTCACCGAGATCATTCTCTCTGTTACCGTAATAGCTATGAAGAGAAATATAGTCAACATGCTCATATGTATGCTCCAATACGGTAGCTTCCCATTCAGCAAAAGTCGGCATCTCCCTATTTGAGCTCCCGCAAGCTACCAGTTCAATGGTTGGATCCACCCATTTCATCGCTTTACCCGTTTCAGCAGCGAGTCTTCCATATTCATGGGCCGTTTTATGACCAATTTGCCATGGACCATCCATTTCATTTCCTAGACACCACGTTTTAATTCTATGAGGTTCTTTATAGCCATGAGAAATCCGCAAATCACTCCAATAGGACCCTGAGGAATGATTACAATATTCGACAAGATTTCGCGCGGCATCCACGCCCCTTGTCCCTAGATTCACCGCCATATTGACCTCAGCATTGACTTTCTTCGCCCAATCCATAAATTCATTCGTCCCTAGTTGATTGGTCTCGGTCGTCCTCCAAGCGAGATCCAAGCGTTTGGGTCTATTCTCAACAGGACCTATGCCATCCTCCCAGTTATATCCCGATACAAAATTACCGCCTGGGTATCGTATCAGCGGTACCTTCAAGGTCTTGACGAGTTCAATAACATCCTTTCTAAATCCTTGCTCATCAGCGTTCGGATGACCGGGTTCGTAAATCCCCCCGTAGACGGCCCTTCCTAGATGTTCAATAAATGAACCATAGAGGCGATCATCGACCTCCGCTACTTTGTATGCTTTGTCTAGCGTCATTTTTGCTTTTAATTTGGCCATAAAACACGCTCCTTTACCTTAGGAAATACTATTATTTTTGTTATTCTGCCGTTAAATACTAAAAAATTAATCCGTACAAATAATAATTGAAACGCTTTCTTATTAAATTATACGCACATTTTATATTCAATTCTCAATAGTGTCAATGAATTTTTAAAAAATTATATTATTTTCCCACTAAAGAAATTCTTTTGGTTTCCCATCCAAGGGTATGGTATTATATTTGTACGTATAAGTTGCTAGGAGGATACAGTATGGTTGCTAAATACATACAAGTCAAAGAAGCGATAAAGGCCTGGATATTAGAAGGAAGAATCACCCCAGGTGAAAAAATAGGATCTGAGAGTGACCTTATGGGGCAATTTAATGTGAGCCGCCATACCATAAGACAAGCCATTGGAGAACTTGTTCATGAAGACTGGCTGTATACGGTTCAAGGTGGGGGAACTTACTGTAAGGATCGCCGTAAATCTGATACTCATGGTACGATGAAAACAAAAACGATTGGCGTTATGACCACTTATATTTCCGATTATATATTCCCTTATATCATTAGAGGCATAGAATCCTATACAACAGAGAATGACTATAGCCTGCTTTTAACCAGCACAAACAACAATGTAGACTTGGAAAAAAAAGGTTTGCAAAATGTCATGACCAACAATATCGATGGCCTTATCGTCGAGCCCACTAAAAGCACTTATCATAACCCTAATTTAAATTACTATCTTAATCTGGAAAGAAACAAAATCCCTTATGTCATGATTAATGCCTCCTACTCTGAATTAGCCGGCCCTAGCATTACTTTGAATGATGAAAAAGGGGGATTTATCGCAACCGAGCATTTAATTAAGCTGGGGTACACCAAGGTCCTTGGCCTCTTTAAAACGGATGATCTCCAAGGGATTGATCGGATGAAGGGGTATATCGATGCCCATAGAAAACATCATCTCCTTCCCTTTCCTGATATGGTGATCTCTTTTAGTACTGAGGAAAAAGGGGAGAAATTACAAGAGCAGGTGAGAGCCATGCTGACGCGAAAAAAGGAAAACCGACCAGAAGCGATCGTATGTTATAACGATGAAACTGCTTTAAGTATTCTTCATGTCATCCGTAAATTGAACATGAAAGTCCCAGAAGACCTTTCCATCGTGGGCTTTGATGATTCTCATCTTACAGAAGCCTCTGAAGTTCAACTCACAAGCGTGAAGCATCCTAAAACAGAATTAGGGCGAGCAGCGGCTGAGGTCTTGATCAATCTTATTGAAAACAAAAACCCAGACGCCGGCGGCTCTATTGTTTTTGAGCCTGAGTTAGTGATTAGAAATTCTACGAAACCTGCTTCTTCTTAATTAGAAAAACCGGGCGAAATGCATGCCCGGTCCTCATTCAGTTGGGCATTAAAAAGCTTTTTTACCAAAATGCTTCGTCAGATCAAGTGGATTGGAGCGGAAGACGCGAGACTCCTTCGGGAACAGCACGTGTCCGAAGATCCACTTGGGAAACTCGTTTATCATCCCAAGTTAGCTGAGGCCGTGCCCGAGGAAAGCGAGCGTTCTGAAGCGTAAATCCACACCCTCCTGATGACCAGAATCTTATACATTCTTATATTTTGACAAAGGGCAGCCCTTCATCAGTATGAGAGCTGCCCAACTATTTTTTCTTCTCAATTCATCGATTTTCCCTCCGAGGATAAACATGGGTCCTCTCCGCCCAGGCCTCCCAGGTCTTCCGCATGTCTTCCACTAATTCTGGATAATCATCGGCGAGATTCCTCATTTCGGTTCGGTCTTTATTAATATTATAAAGCTCCCAATCTCGTTCTTTAATTTTCGAAAGCTTCCATTCTCCCTGGCGGATGCCACAGTGTTCCTCATGTTCGAAACAAAATGTTCGTGTCGCTGGTGTCTCGCCTTGAAGAGCCGGCATGAAACTTTCACCTTCCATGGGAAGAATATCATGTCCTTTATAGGTTTTTGGATAATCAGCACCCGCGATATCCACAAAGGTGGCCATAAAGTCAATAAAGTGACCTGGACGGTGGTCAATCTCACCAGATCGGTTCATACCTTCCGGCCAATGGACAAGTAATGGGGTACAGATTCCCCCTTCATGGCTATAGTGCTTATAAAGACGAAGCGGTGTTGTACACGCATTGGCCCACCCTGATCCATAGCTGTGATAAGAGTCGGGGTCACCCATACGATCAAGGTCCTCTTTTCGATGTAAAATATTTGAGGTGGTGATCCAATCATCAAATCCCCAAGGATCCCATTCAGCACACGCCCCATTGTCCGAACAAAAAAGAATTAAAGTGTTTTCTAACTCCCCTTTTTCCCTCAAGTCATTGACAATCCGCCCTACATTTTGATCCATGCGATCGACCATCGCCGCATAGATGGCCATACGCCGTGTTAAATCTTTTTTTCGATCAGGATCAATGGTCTCCCAGGCTGGATTCGTACCACTTAAATCACGGTCACGGTTCCAATATTCGGACCGCGGGGGTAGTAAGATGTCCTCTTCAATAATTTTCAGCTGTTTCATCCGATCCAAGCGATCTTCCCGGATATGATCCCATCCCTTTTCATAAAGTTTTTCATACTTCGCAATCTCCTCTTTTGGCGCCTGTAGTGGAAAATGGGGTGCATTGTAAGCAAGATAAAGAAAAAAGGGCTGGTCATCCTGGCGCGAATCTTCAATAAAATCTAGGGCATGGTCTGTAATAGCGTCTGTGGCATAAAATTCACCTTGCTCATAATGGCGTTGTGGTCGCCCTTTTGGTAAGCGGACATAGAGTTCCTCGTCCCAAAAGCTCCCAAAGCCACCAAGCATCCCGTAAAATTCATCAAATCCTCGCTTAATAGGATCTTTCTTTCCTACATGCCATTTTCCAGAAAGATAAGTATGATAGCCTGCTTGGCCTAATACTTCTGCTAATGTTACACATTGATCATTTAAAAAGCCTCGATACCCCGGCAAATCATCATCACCTGTCATTTCTCCGACACCCGTTTGATGCGGATATAGTCCGGTTAAGAGTGAAGCACGACTCGGACAACAGCGAGCAGAATTATAAAATTGTGTAAAGCGCAGACCCTCCATCCCTAATTGATCCAAATTTGGTGTCCTGATTTCACCACCAAAACACCCTAAATCAGAATAGCCTAAGTCGTCGGTTAAAATTAAAAGTATATTGGGTTTGCTTTTGACCAACTTGTTCCCTCCGATCCCCTGTTTTCCTTATGGATACTCTTCATCTATGATACGCTCTCACCTTTGCTCATAAAATAATCGATAGTGTTTAGTCCTGATTTCGGTCGTTTACTCATCGAACTAGAGAGGTTTAGCGCTTGGCTATTTCAAAAGCATAGACCGAATGGGCTTTTAACTGATACTCGATCTTGTTCTCTACTATTTCAACCACTTCAAAGCTTTCCGTAATATTTTCAGGTTGAAACACATCATTTACACTATCAACCGATGGGCCAGTGATTTTCCCTACGTTGACTTTCCCCTTGCATTCAAAACAGTCAGGGTGGATGTCAACCTTTACATCCTCGAGACTTCTATTGACTACGAAAACCGTCAAGAGATCCTTATTCTCATTGAGACACGACACAACATCGAGTTCTGGGAGTTTTTCAAAAATGAGTTCCTTTTTCCTTCCCATAACATTGAAGGTGTCACATTCGACTTCATTATTTACAAGATAAGTGATATCACGATTGGCATACATTTTCATCACGTGATAAGTTGGCGTGCCATACACTACATCCCCATGACCGCTCCAGCCTGGCTGTTTGCCCCTAAATTGGTCGGCATAGTAGTCACCGACTCGGATGCACCCACCTAGCCATCCATTGACAAGATCCGAAAAATTGGCAATTTCAAGGACATGGCTATTCCTTAGAAATTCATTTAAATTTCCTGCATTGGCAACCGCGGCTTCCAAACTATGTTCATTAGGGAGCCCTTTTCTTAAGTTGTTAGGATAATACATCGTGTTATATTCAGTAACCGCCAGTTTCACATGAGGATGCCCTTTCATACTTTCCTTGACTTGATCGAGAAAGTGCCTTGTCATTTCTGGATAGGAGACGATGGCATGATAGCGGTCATCTCTAGACGCACTTTGATGAATGAGTCCATAGTGATTGTAGCCTTGATAAATATGAACGGTTAAAATATCAATCACATCACCGGCAATCTCAAGAACCACTCTATTCCACTCCGGATCGGTGTGACCACAAGCGAGTAAAACAATCTCAGGGTCAACAGCTTTCATGGCTTGGGCAAATTGAACACATCGTTTGGCAAATACCTCAGCACTGCAATGCCCCACTTGCCATGGCCCCCAAACCTCATTCCCGATTTCCCAGTATTTCACCTTATAAGGTTGCTCATGACCATTCGCCGCTCGTTTGGCGCCCATTTCACTCTGCGCATCACCGTTACAATATTCAACCCAACGAGCCGCCTCTTCAGGTGTCCCTGATCCATCGTTTACACAGATTTGGGGCTCTACCCCTGTCTGTCGACAAAAGTGAATAAATTCATCAGTCCCGAATGTCTTACACGCCAGCGTGTCCCATGCTTCATTTAACATAACCGGGCGTTCATACATTGGTCCTACGCCATACTCCCAGTGATAAGCACTAATATAATTTCCACCTAATCGCATAATGCCAGGATTTAACGCCCTAGTCATATCCACAACACTCTTTTTTACAATCCCGACACGATCATCTGGAAGGATGGAGACATGATCAAGCCAGAGCATCCCCGTCGCTTCAGCATCCGGCCATGTTTCCCCTTCTGAACTGATCAAAATTCTAAATTCAGCGTCACTGCAGTCTCTATCAGCTGTTAATATCCCGTGGTATTCTCGCCAATCATGGCTAGTTACCTCTATTTGGGTCGTACATAGTTTTTCTTGGTTTTTTCGATCTACAATTTCAATGGTTACAAATTTAATTTCTAATGACGCTCTTGCAAACACCTTCAACTCATAGTTGACGTTTCCCTTAATAGACACGGCTTGAGCGATTCCCGCATAGCATTGGTCGTCATTATAGATTCTAATTTTTTGACTATGTCCTGTATGCCTTGGCGCAGCAGGCTCCAAAGCATAGCGTGTGTTTCTTCCGTTGGTCATTGGATACCAAGGGGCAGAAATCCCTCTCCTCTCGTGATCCTCCGCTTCAAAATCCATCCCTTGAAGGCCATAAGCGAGCATCGCATCCATATGATCCCTTATATCTTCTACGAAGTGTCCAAAGATGTAGGGATTAATCTTATCTTGACTGATGTGATCCCCTTTGATTTGAATCGTTGCTGTTTTTGACATGTTTTTTCCTTCCTTTCCCCTAAACCTCTAACCTTTTATCGAGCCGATCATGACACCTTTAACAAAGTGTCTTTGAATAAACGGATATAATATAAGCACGGGTAAACTCGCAATAATTATAATCGCATATTTCATACTTTCAGCGAGCAAGGCCTGATCCGCCATACCAAAAGAGCCTAATTCATCTAAATAAGCTGCCTGATTTTGAATGAGAATTTCTCTCAAAACCAGCTGCAGTGGATATAATGTATCGTCTTGGAGATAGATTAAAGCATCGAAGAAAGAGTTCCAATGTCCGACTGCATAAAACAAAACCATGACTGCAATAATCGGTTTTGAGAGTGGTAAAATCACTTTTAAAAATAATTTAAAATTCGTGCAGCCATCAATCTGAGCCGCTTCTTGCAATTCCCACGGGATGCTCGTTTGAAAGAAGGTCCGCATCACGATAACATTATAGGTCGCTATCGCATTGGGAATGACCATCGCCCAAAACGTGTTGACCATGCCCAAATTCTGAACAATAAGGTATGTTGGGATAATCCCCCCTTGAAAGAACATGGTGAAGGTAATGATGATCATGAATAGATTGCGTCCGGGTAAATCTCGTCTTGAAAGCGGGTAAGCAATTAAAGTCGTTAAAATGATATTTATGATTGTTCCTACCGTAGTATATAAGACCGTATTCTTATAACTGTTCCAAATATCCGCATCATGAAAGACCTTGGTATAAGCATCTAAAGTAAAGCCTTTAGGTAATAACCACAATCCTCCATTAATAATTTGATTAGGATCACTGAATGAGGCACTTAACACAAAAATTAAGGGATATAACACAATAATGATAAGTACCGCAGCTATCGTATAGATAACAATATTAAACACGCGATCCTCTGCCACACTTTTTCTTTTCGCTAAATTCAAGGGATTCCCCTCCTTCTACCATAGACTGGTTGATGTCTTCTTCCTAGCAATCTGGTTGATTAAAATCAAAAGAGCGAAATTGATTATAGCGTCAAATAGACCAATAGCTGTGGTGTAACTGTATTCCCCATTCAAAATACCCGTTCGGTAATTAAAGGTCGCAATGACATCACTAGAGGCCATATTGAGATCGTTCTGCATCAACAGGATTTTTTCAAAGCCAATATCCATGAAGTGGCCAATATCTAATATGAGCAGAATGATAATGGTGGGCAAAATGCCTGGAATCGAAATATGCCAAATTCTCCGCAAGCGACTTGCCCCATCTACTCGGGCTGCCTCATACAACTGTGGGTCTATCCCACTTAACGCCGCAATATAAATGATCGATTGCCAGCCCATATTGGTCCATATATTGGAACTAATAAAGAGAGGCTTAAACCAGGAGGCCTTTTCCATAAAGGCAACAGGGTGAATTCCTATATGCTCTAAAATAATATTGATTAACCCACTTTCAGGGTCTAAAAACAGGTTGAGCATACCGACGATCACTACAACTGAAATAAAGTGCGGAATATAGGTCACATTTTGCAGAAACTTTTTATATCTATTATTCTTAATTTCATTCACGAGTAGCGCTAATAAAATGGGGATCGGAAAGGCAAAAATAAGTGAGATTAATTTAATAAGCACCGTGTTTTTTATCAGTCTCCAAAAGTAGTAGGAAGAAAAGAAGCGATGAAAATATTCAAATCCTACCCATCTGCTCCCCCAGAACCCGTTAAGCGGAAGATAATCTTTGAAGGCAATTTGTAATCCATACATTGGCCCATATTGAAAGATAATATACCAGGCCAAGGGCAGTATCAGCATTAAGTATAAGTCATACCGCTTGATGATTTGCTTCCACAGACGTTTCTTTGGTTTTATGGCGGGAGCTATTTTTTTTGCCCCTTTTTGTGCGCGTTCTGTTCTTAAGCCCATCCTTACACCTCCATATGTGAAAAGGGCGAGTGGCAATCAAAGAAATTGCCACTCAACTGCCATTATTTATATTGTTTGTCATAAGCGTCTTGATAATATTTCTCTAACTTATCTAACCCCATTTTCTTTAATTCAGAGACGTATTTATCCCATGTATCAAGACTGCGATCCCCAGTAATAAACTTTGCTGTTGCCTCATTAACATAGGTATCGATATCGTTCTTTAAGTCATTAACCTTTGTTGCAGTATCAGCATCAAAGAGCGGAGCCGCATAGATCTGTTTAGAGATATAAGGTTGGATTTTATCTGCCGCTTTTTGAACTTCAGGTGGATTGATAGCGGTTGAATTCTTTTCATTGATTAATTCTGGCGAACCACCACCAGGCCATGGTGTCATGGCACCAATACCTTTTGATGATTTCAAAACATCATCTGTGTATTCTGGAACACCATCTTTTGTATAGTTAAAAGTTTTGCCTTCAACACCATATCTAAAGAAAATAGAGCCTTCATCACCGTAAAAATAATCAATCCATCGTATAGCCGCCTCAGGATTTTTATTTGTAGATGTAATCGCAAATTCACCGAAGGAGCGAGTAATAGGACCAGCAGTATATTTTTGCTCCCCTTCAGGTCCTTTAAGCGGTGCTATGCCCGCATATTGATCGGCAACCTGTGGAAAAGCATCTGATGCTTGATTGAAAAATAATCCTACTTTTCCTGATTGCATTTTAGCAACGTACTGTGCGTAAGTATGTGTAGGGACCTCATGGTCAAGTAAATTTTCTTGATACAATTTGTGTAAATAGGTTAAGAGTTCTTTGTACTCGTCATCGGCTGTCCAAATATGAACCTTGTCATTATTTACATTAATGTTATAGCCCATCTGTTGTGTTAATCCCCACGCTCCACCAAATCCATTGATCAGATCCCCGATACTTGAAGCGGAAAGCGGTGTGTTTTTTGGATATTTTTCCTTAAAAGCCTTCAAAACAGTGTAAAGCTCGTCTGTTGTTTTTGGCTCCTTCATATTAACCCCTTTAAGCATTGTCTGATTCAGCCAAATCTTGTTGGTTCTCGCACTGAGCAGGGTGACAATATCAGATAGTGTATAAATGTGCCCATCTGGAGCGGTCAAAGCCTTCTTCGTTTCCGGGTACTTCTCGAAAAGCCCCTCAATGTTCGGTGCATACTTTTTGATCAGGCCTTCCAATGGGATAAGAACACCATTTGTTCCATATTTAACAGTTTCCAATGGAGAAATGTTGGCTTTAAAGAAGATATCAGGAAGGTTCTTTGAACCGAACACTAAGCTTTTCTTCTCTGCGAATGAAACATCAGGGACATCATTAAATTTAACTTTAATATTGGTCTTCTTTTCATAAGCTTGAAACATTGACATGTCTTTATACGGCCCATTCGCTGCCGAGCGATCTGCAAACATCGTCATCGTAACAGGCTTGTCCACTATCGGAAAACCACTCTTATTAAATCCCTCTGGTGGCTTACCCTTTGATGGATCCTCCCCTGCTGAACTTCCTTTTGAACAGCCACTCAATAGGATAGAGATAAAAGCAATACATACCAGAACAATAACGCTCTTTTTCATCCTCATTGCCTCCCTTTATTCAAAAAATTCCCAGTCACACTTTCTTATCATAGCGTTATGAAGCGTAATCCCCCCTTTAAAAAATGGAATATTAACACCCCAGAGTTGTAAGGGTTTACAACCAGTGTACTAAAAAGAATGAAAATTTTAATATCATTATGTTAGTTTTGATTTGGCATTTTGTTAGCTATGTCACACAAAACGTCTAATTCTATAACTCTCTTTACGAACCATCGTCATCCTCTGAACATGTGACTCACCCCTTTTGTCTCAGAAAACACCAAAGCCCATGCTGCTTAAATCAGCATGAGCCTTTGGTTGACCAATCGACTAATATTGAATGCGTTAACGGATTGATTTATTCTGTCTATCTTCCTTTTTCTTTTTATTCTGGGGAAATCTATTTTTTTCAGTGACGTCAAGTTGTGTAATTTCACCTTCATGAATAGTAACTAAAATTGAACCAAAATCTAAGACTTCCATCGCATGAATAATACTGTTCAATTTCTCCTTTGTCACTTTGGCCATCCTATCGCACTCCTCCCAGATATTTCACTGCATGACTCACCATCATTGCTACCTAAATTTTTCTTTATTGAGTCGTATGTTTCCCATAATACAATTATTCCGATGTGCATAGTGTGAATTAAGACAAAAAATGAAGACCTTCCCTTTCTATTTCGGTTGGATAAAAAATAAACTCCTATAACTCTTACAAGTTAATTTTGTATGAGTGAAGGAGCCTTCAGTAGCCTGATAGACCTTTACTAATAAGTTATTGTCAATTATGATATCTTATTTAGTATATGAAGTCTATACTTAAATTTATTTTTTCTTTTAATTTGCTTAAATCAGTACATTCACTTCTTCAATTCCTTGTCATGCTAAGTAAGAACATGTGCTTTATGCGAAACTCTCTCTCAATGGATAGGGATTTTCTAGTTCTCCATAAATATCGATGAGTTGCATAAACATCTCCATTCGTAAAGGCGCATACTCTTCCTTGTTAAAAAGGTTCGTAAATTCAAAAGGATCTTCTTGCAAATCATACAACTCACCTTCATGACGGCTTAGATAATAATTAAGCTTATAACGTCCTTTAACAAGTGTTTTTACGTAAAAGTCTGGTTCAGCCCTATTTTCAACGAGACACCATTCTCTTGAAGTTTTGTTGGGATTTTTGAATGTCTCTAGCTGACTGATGCCTTGCATTGATGGATCGACAGGCATGCCACATAGATCCAGTAAAGTCGGTGCAATATCTACTAAACTTAAGAGTGAACGAGATCTCACTCCTTCAGGAATAGTTCCTGGCAATCTTACAATGAACGGCACACGTAAAACATCATCATAATGAATGGGTCCTTTTAGCCACAAACCATGGTTACCCGCATAGTCACCATGATCCGAAGTAAAGATAACCAAGGTATTTTCAGCTATTCCAAGTTCATCTAATTTGTCTAATAATCGACCGACATGATGATCGATTAAACTGATCATGGCATAATAAGACGCCAGCCATTTCCGGGCGCGTTCATAGCCTAATTTAGTGTTAGTATGGCCTAAGCATTGAATGCCACCTGTATCATGACCAGGGTCACTCGTCACGTTTATATCAAGCTCATCCATACGATCCTCAATCATATATTGATGAATTTTCGGTTTATCCGCCATCTCACCTTCAAATTCATTAAATGGAGGCAACTGATTAGGATCATACAGACTGTTCCATGGTTCCGGACAAAGAAAAGCATTATGAGGATCTTGAAAGCTACACCAAGCCATAAAGGGCTTATCTGGCTCTGTTTTCTGAGCTGTTTCAAGGAAAGTCATCGTTTGATCGGCTGTCCAACGGGTATAATGTAATTCTTCAGGAAGATCCCAAGACCCTTCTCGATATCCGCCTCCTGGACCGAAATATTGTGTCGGGTCAATCCCTTGCGCCTCTAACCAAGCACCATAATGCATACCATGAGAGGAATCTTCATCAGCATGTCCGTGAACTAAAGCCACTTTTTCAAATCCATAATAGGGACCTTTCCAATCCCGCCAGAACTCACGCTGATGAATATTGGGCCGCCCTTCAAAGCTTCCCTCTTTTAAAACTGGCTGAAAATGAGCTTTTCCAAATAATCCTGTTTGATAACCATTCTCCGACATGATTTCTCCCATTGTTTTATGTTTTTTATCCAGTGCAACACCAATATTCCAACATCCGTGTCGAGAAGGATAATGACCGGTTATTATAGAGGATCGGCTCGGTGAACACGTAGGATTCGTCACATAGGTGCGTTCAAAAGCCACACCCTCATTCACCAACCGATTAAGATTTGGTGTTTGAATAGCATCATTCCCTAGGGCTTGGATGGTGTTCCAATGCTGCTGATCGGTTGTAATGAACAAAATATTAGGTTTCTCATTTTCAGATTTCACTTGATGTCCCTCCTTATTCAAAATAAAATAAAGATAATTAACGTCTTCCACCCTAAAATACCTGTGTTTCAGTAAAAATTAAATGTTTTGATGTTAGTCGATGGTTATCATTTTGTTAGCTATCACATTTTTTAGAGGAGTGACCCAAATTGCAGGAATACTCACATGAATATGCAGATCACTGGTTTTATACACCCTCTCCTTTCGAGAAAGCAAGCGGAATCTGGCCAATAAGAGCAGGAAGGACTTCATCAAAACCCCATTATAAGATTGGCCCACGATTTATTACTTACTATAGTTTGCATTTTGTTTTAGATGGAAAAGGTGAATTTTCTCAAGGGGCTTTTAAAAAAACATTGCGTCCAGGAGATATCTTTTGCCTGTACCCTAAACAAACGCATCAATATCGCACGGATCCTAAACACTGCCTCCAAATGTTTTGGTTTGCCTTTGATGGTAGACAAGCCCAGTCTTTATTACAACGCATCGGCTTAAATGAGCACTCTCCCTTTATAGCTGATTTAATTTCTAAAGAAGTAAGAAGCACTATTGAGGATCTTGGAAATAAATTCTCTGATCTAAAGGAAAGCGAGATTCTTGATCGCATTAGTTTAATCTATAAGCTTTTCTATCAACTCTCTAATAGAGCCCTTGAAAAGAATCTTGTGAAAAAAATCACGTCACAGAATTGGCTCAAACGTAGTATCGACTATATGAACACACACTACGCAGAGGGGATTTCTGTAACAGATGTCGCAAAATACGTCGGCCTTCATCGTTCCTATTTTACGAGTTCCTTTATCAAAAAAATGAATATGGGGCCCTTACAATACCTCCTATCGCTTAAAATGAACAAAGCCTCACACATGCTGAAAGCAACAAATTATACCATTACAGAAATTGCGCTATCGATTGGCTACTCCGACCTTTATTCCTTTTCACGGGCTTTTAAAAGTTACTTTGGACAATCTCCTAAACAATTTAGGGAATGTCAGTAGCACTTTCTCACTCTAGTAAAACATCCCACAAGAAAAGAAAGAGTTCTCTTATGAATTTGTATGGATAATGTATTTTCTTGTATTGCTGCAAAGACCCAGGAATTTTTCAATTCTATTAGAAGACTTAGCTCATCTCCAAACATTACGGCTAAAGCCAAAGTTGCACTTATAAGCTCTTCTACTAAGCTCTCATTTTAACGTTATAAAATAGAGTGGTCGGGACATAACGAAATAATCCAAGTCAAAGATGAACAATCATATTTTTAAATATGAGTAAGTGTCATGACGCAAATATAAGCGTAGTCAAAATACGTAGACTCAAAAAAATCGTAAGAATCACGATTTTTTCTGCGAAGATGATTCTCCTAGTCGCTTTCCTTAGTCCTGCGGGAATAGACGAGCTGAAGGTCCACTCGGGATAACATATTTCAATCCCGAGTGGGCTGAGACCGTGTCCGCGGAAGGATTTTGACGGAGCGACCTTACGTACAAAGGAAAAACCGAACGACTTTCAAAATCGTTCGGTTTTTCCTTTGTCTTATATACTTTAATCTCGGCCTCTTATTCCTGCTATTCATCTTTAACCATGAATTTAAAAAGAGTGTGTGTATGATAGTCCTGGCCTTTTTCTAAAATACATTGTTGAAAATGAGAATGGTGTATGGAGTCTGGTGGAGACTGGGTTTCCAGACAAACCCCTAAATAGGGACGAGACGGAACTCCTCTAATGTCAAATCCCTCTTCAAGCTGATTACAAGTGTAGAGTACGACACTCGGTTCCGAGGTTTCCACGATAAGTGCTCTCCCGCTCGCTTCATCTGTTAATTTAATTTCTTCACTCTGCTGCTTATTCAATAAAAAGGGATGATCATACCCTTTGCCGACTAATTGATTTTGTGGGTGACTAGATTTAGGTCCATCAGCGATTTTTCGACTCGCCCGAAAATCAAAAGGTGTACCTTCAACATTTAATCGTTGACCTGTTGGCAACAATTCGTCATTTAATTCTATAAACTGATCGCTATCTAAGAATAAAGTATGGTTTAAAACATCCCGTTTTAAGTTACCACTCAAATTAAAATACGAATGATTGGTTAAGTTAACTAACGTCGTTTGATCTGTTGTGGCATCGTAATGAATATGTAGTTCATTTTTCTCATTGAAAATATACGTCACCTTAACATCAACTGTTCCGGGATATCCGGCTTCACCATCGGGACTTCGATAGGTGAACTCAAGACTCACAGATTCCTGTTCTTCGATAATATTTACATCCCAAAGGACATGACTAAAGCCATGAGGTCCACCATGAAGATGATTATTTTTCTCATTTTTGGGAAGTTGATAGTTTTCCCCATCTAACTCAAAAGCCCCATTTGCAATCCGACCAGCTACTCGGCCGACAACGGCACCAAAATACGGTGAATACTTTTGATACTCTTCAAGGGTATCGAATCCTAGGACAACGTTTTCAAATATGCCCTTACGATCAGGGACTATAAGTTTAGTAATAATACATCCATAATCAAGACACGAAAGAACCATTCCGTGTTCATTTTCTATTGTAAATTGATGGACTGGCTTTCCATCCACTTGCCCAAAAACTTCTTGTGACACCTTCATCGTCTTCATCACCCACTTAATAAAATAATTTAATATAGATTCAGTATAAACGTTTAAACGCTTCTTTCAAAGCCTTTTCATTAATATTGGTATGATTCATGTACTGGGTTAAAATTCACTCTAATTCCCTTTCTTGCATTGCCTAGAAGTAGAAAAGTTATTTCACATTGTAAAAAAGAATAGCCCCTAAAATGACTTTAGGAGCTAAAAATCTCAAAGATTCTTAATCTAGGCTTTCAAGCGGCTGGACATTTCCGCGAATCGGTTGCTCACGCTTGGTTGGGGCAACATAGTTGACGGCATTTTTAATGACGCGTTGCACATCTGCGTGATAATAAGTAGGGAAGGTTTCATGACCTGGTCGGAAATAAAAGATTTTCCCTTGCCCTCGGTTAAAGACACACCCACTGCGGAACACTTCGCCGCCTTTGAACCAGCTCACAAACACAAGTTCATCGGGCACTGGAATGTCGAAATGCTCACCATACATCTCTTCATGCTCCAATTCAATCGTCTCACCAATACCTTCGGCAATCGGATGATTCGGCTGAACCACCCATAGGCGTTCATTTTCGCCAGCTTCACGCCATTTCAAATCACATGATGTTCCCATCAGCTTTTTGAAAATCTTAGAGAAGTGACCTGAGTGCAGCACGATCAAGCCCATTCCT